>CALHNS010000080.1 GCA_938035125.1 uncultured Granulosicoccaceae bacterium
AGATGGTAATGCCAGGCGATAACGTGAAGATCCAGGTCGAGCTGATCAACCCAATCGCGATGGAAGAAGGACTGCGCTTTGCGATTCGTGAGGGCGGCCGTACCGTAGGTGCGGGTGTTGTTGCGAAGATTCACGAGTAAAGGCGGGTACAATAGCTGCGAACCGTCTTAAGTAGTTAGATTGTTCGTAGCTTTTCTCGGTTGAAGGCCAGTAGCTCAATTGGCAGAGCGGCGGTCTCCAAAACCGCAGGTTGGGGGTTCGATTCCCTCCTGGCCTGCCATTCAACCGAAAACCTAGAGTTGTAACGATTGGATACCGTCTATAAATGAACGCCAAAGTTGAAGGGTCGTCTAGCGGCGCTGACAATATTAAGCTGATCGCAGCAGGGGTCCTCCTGTTTGCTGGTTTAGTGCTTTTCTATGTGTTCGCTGATTCGTCACTGTTGTTCCGAGTTATCGGGCTGCTTGGCGTGGTCGGTGTCTGCTGTTTTCTTATTTACCAAACCGATGTAGGTAAACGCACCGTTAGTTTCTTCCGCGATGCGCGAACTGAAGTGCGCAAAGTGGTTTGGCCAAGCCGTGCTGAAACCACTCAAACCACCTTAACGGTATTTATTATTGTGCTTATCGTGGGTATTTTGCTGTGGTTGTTCGACTCATTGTTAGCGTCGCTGTTTCGCTGGGTTACGGGCATAGGGTAAAACGCCATGAGCATGCGTTGGTTTGTAGTTCAAGCGTTCTCAGGGTTTGAGAACACCGTAAAGCGTTCTCTTGAAGAGAGAATTGAGCGCGCTGGCTTAGAAGATAAGTTCGACGAAATTCTGGTGCCCACAGAAGAGGTGGTAGAAATTCGAAATGGGCAAAAACGCCGTTCTGAGCGAAAATTCTTTCCAGGCTATGTGCTGGTGCGAATGGAAATGGACGATGAGGCATGGCACTTGGTAAAAGATGTGCCCAAAGTGCTGGGTTTTATCGGTGGTACGGCCGACCGTCCTGCGCCAATTTCCGACAAAGAAGCTGATTCCATTTTGCAAAAAGTGCAAGACGGTGTCGAGAAGCCGCGCCCGAAAGTGCTGTTCGATGTGGGCGAGGTGGTGCGTGTTATCGAAGGTCCTTTCAACGACTTCAATGGCGTTGTGGAAGAGGTGAATTTCGAGAAAAATCGCCTGTTAGTGGCGGTGCAGATTTTTGGACGTTCCACTCCAGTGGAGCTTGAATTTGGTCAGGTCGAAAAGGCCTAGTTTTCGTAGCCTTAGGGCTACACATTTTAACTCGGGGAGCTAAGCCACCTTTCATAGGATGTGCTGGCGTTTGCACCCGATGAGGATATAAAGATGGCTAAGAAAGTAGAAGCTTATATCAAGCTTCAAGTGCCTGCGGGTCAGGCAAACCCTTCTCCACCGGTAGGCCCTGCGTTGGGTCAACACGGTTTGAATATCATGGAATTTTGTAAGGCGTTCAATGCCTCTACACAAAGTGTAGAGCAGGGCTTGCCGATTCCTGTGGTTATTACGGTTTACAGTGACCGCAGTTTTACTTATGTACAGAAAACGCCTCCGGCATCTGTACTGTTAAGAAAATCAGCAGGCATTGCTAAAGGTAGTGGGCGCCCGAATACAGAAAAAGTGGGCAAAGTAACGCGAGCGCAATTGGAAGAAATTGCTACCACTAAAGATCCTGACTTAACGGCGGCCGATATGGACGCAGCGGTTCGCACCATCGCAGGCACGGCCCGCAGCATGGGTTTAGAAACGGAGGGTGTGTAAATGGCTAAGCTAGGTAAGCGCACCAAAGCAATTCGCGAAAAAGTCGACGCTGAAAAGCAGTACGACCCCATTGAAGCGCTGGGCTTGTTAAAAGAGCTATCTTCAGTGAAATTCGATGAATCAGTTGATGTCTGTGTGAACTTGGGCATCGACCCTCGTAAGTCTGATCAAGTGGTTCGTGGTTCAACGGTTCTGCCTAATGGCACAGGAAAAACAGTTCGTGTTGCGGTTTTCGCACAGGGTGAGCAGGCAGAAGCTGCAAAAGCGGCTGGTGCTGATCAGGTAGGTTTTGAAGATCTGGCTGAATCCATCAAAGGCGGCAACTTAGATTTCGACGTGGTTATTGCCGCGCCTGATGGTATGCGTGTTGTGGGTGCCTTGGGTACCATTCTTGGTCCTAAAGGGCTGATGCCTAACCCGAAAGTGGGAACGGTAACGCCAAATGTTGTTGAGGCTGTGAAGAATGCAAAAGCTGGTCAGGTGCGATATCGCGCTGATAAAGGCGGCATCATCCACGCATCATTGGGTAAAACATCGTTCACACCCGAAGCATTGCAAGAGAATTTGGGTAGCTTGATCACTGATTTAGTGAAGGCGAAACCAGCGTCTGCGAAAGGTATCTATATGAAGAAAATTACCTTATCAACGACGATGGGCCCAGGTGTGACTATCGATCACTCCAGTTTCCTCTGATTTTCAATGGCTTAACACGGTAAACTGCCGTGCTGAGCCTGTTTTGGCAGGAATCTAGATTGTAAGAACTTTGGTTGAGCTGAAGAAAATTGTCGCCCATTTAGGTGAACACTTTGACCCGGCTCATCGAAGACCGTAGGTGTTTTAACTGTTCAGATTGTTTGAATGTGAAACTTAATTGCCTACGTAGATGAGTAGTCCGCAGCACTAATTTGTTGTTCTGCGGAGAACTCAAAGTGATGAGCAAGCGCGTAAATCGTTAGCTCATTGGGTTTGGCCCATTACTGGGTCGGAAGTTAAAGAGGTGCTCCATGGCTCTGACATATGCAGAGAAGCAAGAGGTAGTAGCCGAAGTCGCTGATGTAGCGGGTTCTGCGCTGTCTGCCGTTGCAGCTGAGTATCGAGGCTTGAGTGTAGGACAACTCACCGAACTGCGTGGTAAAGCACGCGAGAGCGGTGTGTACGTTCGTGTGGTCAAGAATTCCCTCGCAAAGTTAGCTGTAAAGGGTACCGAGTTCGAATGTATGCAAGACCATTTAAGTGGTCCGCTGATGCTGGGTTTTTCCAAAGAAGACCCAGGTGCAGCAGCACGATTGTTTCGTGATTTCGCTAAAGAGAATGATCAGTTAAAGATCACTCTAGGCGCCGTCGCTGGCGAAACCATCGATGCAGCTGACATCGGCAAACTAGCCAACTTGCCAACGCGTGACGAAGCCATCGCTCAGCTGATGTCTGTCTTGAACGCTCCGGTAACTAAGCTGGTTCGCACATTCAACGAAGTGCCTTCGAAGTTGGTTCGCGCGGTTAACGCCGTCGGCCAAGCTAAGTAACAAGCTTAAGTAATCTATTTCACCTAAATCGGGATATCGCTGCCAAGTGGTATCAACATCCGGAGAGTTTTAAATGGCGATTTCACAAGACGAGATGCTAGAAGCAATCTCAAACATGTCGGTAATGGAAGTTGTTGACCTAGTGTCTGCAATGGAAGAAAAATTCGGCGTATCGGCCGCTGCTGCTGTTGCAGTTGCTGCAGGTCCTGCTGGCGATGCTGGCGGCGGTGCTGAAGAGAAGAGCGAATTTGATGTTGTATTAGCTGGTTTCGGCGACAACAAAGTTGGCGTTATCAAAGCAGTTCGCGGCGCAACAGGCCTTGGCTTGAAAGAAGCGAAAGATTTGGTTGAAGGCGCTCCAGCCCCAATCAAAGAAGGCGCATCGAAAGAAGAAGCTGAAGAGCTTAAGAAAGCGTTGGAAGAAGCAGGCGCAACTGTCGAACTCAAGTAAAACCTTGATGATTCAAATGGGTGCGCAAGTCGCACCGATTCGGTTGTACACACTTTAACGAGTGTTCGGGCTGGCAGTCTTATATTTGACTGCTGGCCCATTGCCGTTTCTAACGGCTAAAATTTTTTGTGTGCTGCTGCACATACCGTGACAATGACTGGGGAATCGTAATGGCTTTTTCGTTTACCGAGAAAAAACGTATCCGAAAGGATTTCGGCAAGCGCCAACAAATACTAGAAGTGCCGTTTTTGTTGCAAACTCAAATCGATTCCTACCGTAACTTCTTGCAAGAAACGGGCGATATTGAGGAACGACGTGAAGTCGGATTGCATGGCGCGTTTAAAAGCGTTATGCCTATCGTCAGTTACTCTGGCACGGTAGAGCTGCACTACGTAAGTTATAGGCTAGGTAAGCCTGCGTTTGATGAGCGTGAATGTAAAATTCGTGGCCTAACTTACGCTGCACCCTTGCGCGTACTGGCTCGCTTGATCATTTATGATAAGAGCACGGCGTCAAATCGTGCCGTAAAAGATATCCGTGAACAAGAAGTGTTCATGGGTGAGCTGCCATTGATGACTGGCAACGGTACCTTCATCATTAACGGTACTGAGCGAGTTATCGTATCTCAGTTGCACCGTTCTCCGGGTGTGTTCTTCGATCACGATCGGGGCAAAACTCACTCTTCGGGCAAGCTGTTATTTTCAGCGCGCGTTATCCCTTACCGTGGTTCTTGGCTCGATTTTGAATTCGATCCAAAAGACTGCCTGTTCGCTCGAATCGATCGACGTCGAAAATTACCGGCCACTATCGTGCTGCGCGCCTTGGGTTACGAAACTCACGACATTCTCGATACGTTTTTCGAAACTAACAAAATCAGCGTAACCAAAACCAAAGTGGAAATGGAACTGGTTCCTGAGCGCCTAAGAGGTGAATTGGCAGCGTTCGATATTAAAGTGGGTAGCAAAGTTATCGTTGAAGCGGGTCGTCGTATCACCCCTCGTCACGTTAAAGCCCTAACAGAAGCCAATGTAAAGAAATTAGAAATCCCACCTGAGTATCTTGTGGGCAAGATTCTGTATGACGACATCCCTGATAAAGAAACAGGTGAACTGGTTGCAGAAGCCAACTCAGAATTAACGCCTGAATTAATTGAGCGCATTATTGAAGTAGGTACGAAGAAATTCGATGTGCTTTACGTTAACGATTTAGATCGTGGCCCTTATATTTCTAGCACTCTTCGTATCGATCCAACTCGCACTCAATTAGAAGCGCAAGTTGAAATTTATCGAATGATGCGCCCAGGTGAGCCACCCACCAAAGAAGCTGCGCAGAACCTATTCAACAACCTGTTTTTTGAAAGCGAGCGCTACGACTTATCACCGGTTGGGCGTATGAAGTTCAACCGCCGCTTACAACGTGATACCTCCGAAGGTCCAGGCACTCTCGATAAAGATGACATCCTTGATGTTATGAAGGTGTTAATCGATATCCGTAACGGTAACGGCACAGTTGATGACATCGATCACTTAGGTAATCGACGCATTCGAAGTGTGGGTGAGATGGCCGAAAACGTTTTCCGCGTCGGTTTGGTTCGAGTTGAACGAGCGGTTCGAGAACGTTTGGGTATGGTGGAATCTGAAGGCTTAATGCCGCAAGACATCATCAATGCTAAACCTGTGGCCGCAGCGGTTAAAGAATTTTTTGGTTCTAGCCAGTTGTCTCAGTTCATGGATCAAAATAATCCATTGTCAGAAGTAACGCATAAGCGTCGAATTTCTGCACTTGGCCCTGGTGGTTTAACGCGTGAACGTGCTGGCTTTGAAGTCCGTGATGTACACCCCACACACTACGGTCGAGTTTGCCCGATTGAAACGCCGGAAGGTCCAAACATCGGCTTGATCAACTCGTTAGCGGTGTATGCACGCACCAACGATTTTGGGTTTTTAGAAACGCCGTATCGAAAAGTTGAGAACAGTCGAGTAACGGATGAAATTGTTTATTTGTCAGCAATTGAAGAAGGTAATCACACTATCGCGCAAGCGAACGCTGAAATTTCAGATAACGGTGAATTTACCAAAGAACTAATTTCAGTTCGAGCAAACAACGAATTCACCTTGTCTTCTAGCGACAAAATTGAGTACATGGATGTATCACCGAAACAGATCGTATCGGTAGCCGCCGCACTCATCCCGTTCCTAGAGCACGATGATGCGAACCGTGCATTGATGGGTTCGAACATGCAACGCCAAGCGGTGCCAACGCTACGTGCTGAAAAGCCATTAGTGGGCACAGGCATTGAGCGAATCGTTGCCATGGATTCAGGTTCAGCGGTAACAGCCCTTCGTGGCGGTATCGTTGATTCTGTTGATGCGGGCCGTATCGTCGTTCGCGCCGATGAAGCCGAGACGGCTGAAGGGCAGGGTGGTGTTGATATCTACCCTCTTACTAAGTACACCCGTTCAAACCAGAACACCTGCATCAATCAGCGACCACTGGTTAACGTGGGCGATATCATCGCTCGTGGTGATGTTCTTGCTGATGGCCCATCAACCGATATGGGTGAATTGGCGTTAGGTCAGAACATGCTGGTCGCGTTCATGCCTTGGAATGGTTACAACTTCGAAGATTCGATTTTAATCTCTGAGCGAGTGGTTCAAGAAGATCGCTTTACCACCATTCACATTGAAGAATTGACCTGTGTGGCGCGAGATACAAAGCTTGGGCCTGAAGACATCACAGCCGATATTCCTAATGTGAGTGAAGGGCTTCTATCCAAGCTCGATGAGTCGGGCATCGTGTACGTAGGTGCAGAAGTGAATCCTTCAGACATTCTGGTGGGCAAAGTTACGCCTAAAGGCGAAACCCAGCTAACGCCGGAAGAAAAACTTCTGCGTGCCATATTTGGTGAAAAAGCCTCGGATGTTAAAGACACCTCTTTACGAGTGTCTCCAGGCACCGCGGGTACCGTTATCGACGTTCGCGTGTTCACACGTGATGGTGTGGATAAAGATGCACGTGCTCAGCAAATCGAAAGTGAAGAGCTGAAGCAGGTTCGTAAAGACATACAAGATGAAACCCGAATTATCGAAAACGATGCGCAGCAACGTATTCGCACCATGGTGTTGGGTAAAGAAGCCGATAAAGGCCCGAACGGATTAAGTAAAGGCACAAGCGTAACGGCCGACTACCTAGATCGTTTAGAAAATGCCGATCAGTGGTTCCAAATCTCGATGAAAGATGAGGCGCTGAACGTTCAAATTGAAAAGTTAGCAGGCCAAATCGCGGAAGCGAAAGAAGCGTTTGAACAACGTTTTCTTGAGCAGAAAGAGAAGATCACATCAGGCGATGATTTAGCGCCAGGTGTTTTAAAGATGGTGAAAGTTTACTTAGCCGTTAAGCGCCGCTTGCAACCAGGTGACAAGATGGCTGGTCGTCACGGTAACAAGGGTGTTATTTCCATGATCGTGCCGGCAGAAGATATGCCGTACAGCGAAGATGGAAAACCTGTTGATATCTGCTTGAACCCATTGGGCGTTCCATCGCGAATGAACGTTGGGCAGGTGCTAGAGCTTCACTTAGGTTGGGCTGCTAAAGGCTTGGGGCATCAAATTGGAGAGATGCTAAAAGCGCAAAAAGCGGTGGATGAAATCCGAGCTTACTTGGAAAAAATCTATAACCATCCACAAGCCACGCGAAAAACAGCCATTGATTCATTAAACGATGAAGAAATTCTGGCGATGGCCAAGAACCTTGTGGCGGGTGTGCCTATGGCAACGCCGGTGTTTGATGGTGCGTCCGAAGAAGAAATTCGTGAGATGTTAAAACTTGCGAAATTGCCTGAAAGTGGTCAAGCGAACTTGATTGATGGTCGAACCGGTGAATACTTTGAGCGTCCGGTCTCGGTGGGTTACATGCACATGTTGAAGTTAAACCACTTGGTTGATGACAAGATGCACGCCCGTTCAACCGGTCCTTACAGCTTGGTTACGCAGCAACCATTGGGCGGTAAGGCGCAATTCGGTGGTCAGCGCTTCGGAGAAATGGAAGTGTGGGCACTGGAAGCTTATGGCGCAGCTTATACGTTGCAAGAAATGTTGACCGTTAAGTCAGATGACGTTAAGGGTCGAAACACCATGTACAAAAACATCGTTGATGGTGACCACAGAATGGATGCCGGCATGCCGGAATCATTCAACGTATTGTTGAAAGAAATCCGTTCATTGGGCATTAACATCGAACTCGAATCGGACTGAGCAGGGGGATCACAAAATGAAAGACTTGTTGAATCTGTACAAAATGCAGGGTCAAACCGAAGACTTTGACGCGATCCGCATCAAGTTGGCGTCACCTGACACCATTCGGTCTTGGTCTTACGGTGAAGTTAAAAAACCGGAAACCATTAACTACCGAACGTTCAAGCCGGAACGTGATGGATTGTTTTGTTCAAAAATCTTTGGCCCGGTCAAAGATTATGAATGCCTATGCGGTAAGTACAAACGCTTAAAGCACCGTGGTGTGGTGTGTGAAAAATGCCACGTTGAAGTAACACAAACTAAAGTACGACGTGATCGTATGGGGCACATCGATTTAGCCAGCCCCGTAGCTCACATCTGGTTCTTGAAATCGTTGCCTTCGCGCATCGGTTTGTTGCTGGATATGACGCTGCGTGAAATTGAACGCGTGCTGTATTTTGAGGCGTTTGTTGTTATCGATCCGGGTATGACCACCTTAGAATCGGGTCAGCTGTTAAACGATGAACAGTACCTTGAAGCGATGGAAGAGCATGGTGATGAATTCACCGCGCGCATGGGGGCAGAAGCCGTTCATGACATCCTTAAAAATATCAACATGGAACAAGAAGCATCGAACCTTCGCGAAGAAATCGCTGCAACCAAATCCGAAACTAAATTAAAGCGCTTAACCAAGCGTTTAAAGTTAATTGAGTCGTTCATTGCATCAGGCAACCGTCCTGAGTGGATGGTTATGACCATCTTGCCGGTATTACCACCTGATTTACGTCCGTTAGTACCGCTGGATGGTGGTCGATTTGCAACCTCTGATTTAAACGATTTGTATCGTCGTGTTATTAACCGTAATAACCGTTTGCGTCGTTTATTAGAGCTGAACGCCCCTGACATCATCGTACGTAACGAAAAGCGCATGCTGCAAGAGTCAGTGGATGCGCTACTGGATAACGGTCGACGTGGCCGAGCTATCACAGGTTCAAACAAGCGCCCATTGAAATCACTTGCCGACATGATCAAGGGTAAGCAAGGTCGTTTCCGTCAGAACCTACTGGGTAAGCGTGTCGATTACTCAGGTCGTTCGGTTATCGTGGTGGGTCCAACGCTTCGATTGCACCAATGTGGTTTGCCTAAGAAGATGGCACTTGAGCTTTTTAAGCCGTTCATTTTCAGTAAGCTTCAACTTCGCGGCATGGCAACCACCATCAAGGCTGCCAAGAAGTTAGTGGAGCGCGAAGGCGCAGAAGTGTGGGATATCTTAGAAGAAGTTATCCGCGAACACCCTGTGCTACTTAACCGTGCACCAACCCTTCACCGTTTGGGTATTCAAGCGTTTGAACCCGTGCTTATTGAAGGTAAAGCGATACAGCTTCATCCGTTAGTGTGTGCAGCGTTCAACGCCGACTTTGACGGTGACCAAATGGCGGTTCACGTACCGCTGTCAATTGAAGCGCAGTTGGAAGCACGAGCGCTGATGATGTCAACCAACAACGTGCTATCTCCTGCAAACGGTGAACCGATTATCGTGCCGTCTCAGGATATCGTTCTTGGCTTGTATTACATGACGCGTGAGCGCATCAATGCCAAAGGCGAAGGCATGAGCTTTTGTGATGTGGCGGAAGTGCGTCGCGCTTACGAAGCAAAACAAGTTGAGTTACACACCAAAATTACTGTGCGAGTGAACCTATTCGAAAAAGACGAAACAGGCGAATACGCACCGGTTATTAAGCGTGTTGAAACCACCGTAGGTCGCTCCATCGTTTCTGAAATTTTGCCAAAAGGTTTGGGCTTTGAAAACGTTGATGTGAACCTTACTAAGAAGAACATCTCTCGTTTAATCAACATGTGTTACCGCACGTTAGGATTGAAAGAGACAGTTATCTTTGCTGACCAGCTAATGTACATGGGCTTTCGTTATGCAACGCTTGCTGGTGTTTCTATCGGTGTGGAAGACATGGTTATTCCAGACGATAAGCACGACATCATTGGTTCTGCCGATGAGAAGGTGCGAGAAATCGAAAGCCAGTATTCCTCAGGTTTAGTAACCCACGGTGAACGATACAACAAAGTCATCGATATTTGGTCTTCAGCGAATGACGCCGTTGCGAAAGCGATGATGGATAAGCTGGGTTCTGAAAGTGTGGTGGATAAAGAAGGCGCCACCGTTAAGCAAGATTCCTTTAACTCCATCTTCATGATGGCCGACTCGGGCGCTCGTGGTTCTGCTGCCCAGATCCGTCAGCTTGCCGGTATGCGTGGTTTGATGGCAAAGCCGGATGGCTCCATCATTGAAACACCGATTACAGCGAACTTCCGCGAAGGCTTGAATTCGCAGCAGTACTTCATCTCCACTCACGGTGCTCGAAAAGGTTTGGCCGATACGGCACTGAAAACCGCGAACTCTGGTTATTTAACTCGTCGCTTGGTTGATGTAGCGCAAGACATGGTGGTTATTGATCATGATTGCGGAACCGAGCAGGGCTTAACCATGAAGCCCATCATTGAAGGTGGTGATGTGGTGCAAGCGCTGGGTGAGCGCGTATTGGGCCGAGTGCTTGCAAAACCTGCTTTCCGACCTGGTGATGACACCGAAGTGGTTATGGAAGCCAATGTGTTATTGGATGAAGCTGCGGTTGATCGTATGGAAACCGCCGGTGTGGATGAAGTGCTGGTTCGTTCAGCCATTACCTGCGAAGCGGATCACGGCGTTTGCGCCATGTGTTATGGCCGTGATTTGGCACGTGGGCACATCATTAACATTGGTGAAGCAGTGGGTGTTATGGCGGCGCAATCAATCGGTGAGCCGGGTACTCAGCTCACCATGCGTACCTTCCACATTGGTGGGGCGGCCAGTCGATCAGCGGCAGCAAGTAACGTGCAGTCGAAATCGAAAGGTTCGGCTCGCTTGGATAACATCAAAGACATTACCAACAAAGAAGGTAAGTTGTTGGCGGTCTCACGCTCTGGTGAAATCGTTGTAATTGATGAGCACGGTCGTGAGAAGGAACGTTATAAGATTCCTTATGGTGCAACCATCAACGTAAAAGATGGCGGCGCAATTGAGCCAGGTACCATACTCGCCACTTGGGATCCACACACTCACCCCATCATCACAGAAGTGGGTGGTGTGGCAACGTTCTCTGATTTTGTTGACGGGCAAACGGTTCGTGCAGAAACCGATGAATTTACCGGCTTAACCGATATCGTTATTAGTGACCACAAACAACGTGGTGGTGCTGGTAAAGATTTACGGCCTGCGGTGAAACTGGTTGATGACGAGGGTAACGATAAGTTCTACGTAGGCACACAAATCCCTGCGAACTATTTCTTACCCGAAGGCGCTATCGTTAACTTGGCCGACGGTGCAACCGTTGAAGCCGGTGACATCATTGCGCGTATTCCGCAAGAATCTTCGAAAACTCGTGACATAACCGGTGGTTTACCGCGTGTTGCCGATTTATTCGAAGCGCGTAAACCGAAAGAGCCTGCCATTTTGGCTGAAACGTCGGGAACGGTTAGTTTCGGTAAAGAAACCAAGGGTAAGCAGCGTTTGGTTATCACTGGCCCGAACGCAGAACACTATGAAGAATTGATACCTAAGTGGCGTCAAATTAACGTGTTTGAAGGGGAAACCGTACAACGCGGTGAACAAATCGCTGACGGTGAACCGAACCCTCAAGATATCTTGCGTTTGAAAGGCATTGAAGAACTGGCTGCCTATTTAGTGCAAGAGATTCAAGACGTTTACCGCCTGCAGGGTGTAGGAATCAACGATAAGCACATCGAAGTCATTATTCGTCAGATGTTGCGTAAAGTTGAAATCTCAGACGCCGGTGATACCCGCTTATTACGTGGCGAACAGATTGACTACAGTCGGGTGAAGGAAACCAACGAGGCGTTAGCAGAAGAGAACGCCGATGCAGCACCAGCAACGTTTGATAACTTGTTGCTAGGTATTACTAAAGCGTCACTGGTTACCGAATCGTTCATTTCAGCCGCATCGTTCCAAGAAACCACACGGGTACTGACAGAAGCAGCCGTTCGTGGTGCGCGCGATGACTTACGCGGCTTGAAAGAGAACGTGATTGTTGGTCGACTGGTTCCAGCAGGTACCGGCCTTGCCTTCCACAACGAGCGACGAGCTCGCCGCTCAGCGGTTGGTATTGATGATGCGTTTGATCAGTTTGGCGGGCCCGATCCTGCTCTACCAGGTGAAGCACCACTTCCAGGCGCTGATTTATCCGCACCAGCAGCTGATGGCATGAACGCAGAACTCACCAGTTTGCTTGACGGTTCTCCGTTAGGTGCTGAATTGGCACCAGCCCCGGCCCCAGCTCCAGTGGGAGGCGGTGAAGAAACACCACCGCCAGCAACGGATGGTGGGGATACGCCTGCGTAATACCACGTTCTAGTTTGAGCGTATCGAAAGCCGTTCGTCTCCTTTGAGGCGAGCGGCTTTTTTTTGAATGGTCTTAAATATCGCGTGAAAATCTGCGTTCCTATCCATGAGTGTCGAATCGGTAATCTGCTTTACAGAGCTGTAAACCGAACGAAAAGCGAGGGAAAACCCCAAGGACAATACTGAATTTAACAGCGAAAGAAACCACTCTTTCGGCAAACAGTATTTAAAACATTTGAGGGTTTTATGATGGAAATGACATGCAAAACACTAAGCGACACCGGCAGCCGTCAAGATTGCTACCTGCCGTATGAACGAGACGATTCATTAGGCCCAGAATTCAGCATGCTATCAATTATCACTCGATTAGAACGCATGGTGGGTTTGCAACAGA
>CALHNS010000081.1 GCA_938035125.1 uncultured Granulosicoccaceae bacterium
CATTGTGGGGCATTAGGAATACAAATCGTACACATGACGTTATTTTATTAATTATTCGAGCCGAATAACTGAAGAGATTGTACTCACGACCAATCATGCTGCTCAGTCTGAAGGTGAATATGTTGGTTCGATGTGTAAGTAGCTAGAGGCAGAGTTTCACGACACGTGAAAATCAAATCAAATTTTTCTTTAGAGTTGTGTGATTACTAGTACTTGTTTTGACTTCTGTTCTTTGAGATACCCTGCCGCTATCTACAGATATGGTTTTCTCTTGGTTTTGTATTATTTTTTCAACCTGTTTATGTATCTCTTTTTGGTGTTCGTATGGGTTGTTTGTTTTTTTGCTCATTTTCTCTTTCCTATAGTTTCTAGACTAATTTCGTATTGATATAGTTGAAAAATTCGCGTTTCAAGAATTGATATTCTAACAAGTACTTATATGGAAGTAGTTGATCTTCAACGTAATCAATTATCTCGTCTTCAGTTGTAAAGAAAACAGTGTTATATAACTCGATATTCAAGAATCCTACAACTATATCATTGGCTATGATTTTCATACCAATATAGTGCTTGACCTTTTTGTTCCGCTTACTGTTGGATCGGTGATATCCGTCGCAGTTCGACAGAATTTGAGTGCTTTTCGAATCATGTATACATTTCACACACTCGTAATACTGATAATTACTGTCATTGACGTCAATAATTTTACTGGTTATGACGTCGCGTTTTATCGGCTCGTGAAGAACATAGTTTAGTTTGGCTAGGCTTTGACCAGGAGTAGCATCGCTAGTGTATAGAGAGAGGAATACATCTCTAGATTTGGCGCCCTCTAATGAATTTACAATATGTTCGTGTAGGTACTTAGCTACTATGGTTATATTCGCAGAGAAATTATGTTTTTCTGGAAACGTTGTATGTGCACTTTCAGGGTTTGTTTCAACGTACTTTAAATGTTCTTTAATTTCATCATTGATTCTTAAGCAACAATGGTTCAAGCCGCTTGCATGAAGTGAGCGCACTCTATCACCAGGGAATTTGTCACATACTAAAAGTATGCCCTTCATAAAGATTGCATAAGCAACAATCCATAAAGCTGAGCTGGCTAGAAAATCACCAGAATCTTCAGTAAATATATATTTTAGATAATTAGTTGCTGAAAACCCATAAAACTTTTTTAAAGCAAAATACGCTGCAATAGAATAAGTAGTAAGGTCTACAAATAGTCGGTGAAATTTATTCGATATTTTTTTGTAAAACCATCGATATAGTTTCATGAGTTGGTTATTAATAGATGTAAACATACTTTATCTGTACTTAGAGATATCTTTAATGCTCAATTCTTCTGATGGTGTGAGCTTATAGTGCCTTTCTTCGACAATCTTTAATTCATCATTGTCAATGGTTAACTCAAACATGGCAATCACGTCGTTTTCCATGAATTGCGCTGATATAGGTCTACAGCGAAGCAATGGATGTTTTTGCATGCACCAAGCAATATCCTGTTCAGTTTGAACGATACCTATTTGATCACGCCCTCCCTTAGCTTGCACAGGAATCGTATAGTGACAGCCATGTGTATCAAGGCCTACGTAAAGCTCATCGATTTCTATCTGCCCTACTCCCTCAACGGTTGTGCGTAGATGGTTTTGTAATGAATAGGTTGTGATGCCAAGAAAAATATCAATTAAGCGGTTATAACGAACTTTTGCTAAAAGTGCCTGTTCATCATCAAGGGCATACACCGAAATGATTTCAGGAGTGCTATCTGGAATTTTTATCGCAACGAGACTTTTGTTAGGAAGAATACGACTGATCTTACGTAGCCGGAATTCATATTTACCTTTGCCATCAAGTGATATTAACCAGCTCAAACCTTGAGGTTGTGTTGCAATAACACTCTCTGGCATAGGCGTCCTAAAACGCATCGAATACAGGACATCACCTAGGTTTTTTGGTAAGGCAATATCGAGCGATTTTGACGCTTTTTCAAGGTCTTCGCGTTTGAAAGGTATGGCCGTATCGCCTAGCTCGTATCGATCAAAAAATATCTTTTCAATAATTTTAGCGTACCGACTCAATTTCGATTTCTTCGCAGCCATTCGTGCTGATTCTCTTAAGTCGTTAGTTTTTTGCGTGTGCGTTGAGGAATAGTGTTGCGATCAACACCGTAATACGCAGACGCTTGAGCCATATTCGAAGATATAAGAATAGGGTTTCCAGTATCGAGTGTCCTTTCTGGGCGTTTTGGCTTGATTTTTAATGCATCAATAACGGTAATGGCAATGGCCTGCCCGAGATATGGGGGAACAGAGTTGCCAATTTGTCGCATACCGTGCCACTTAGTTTTATGAAAACGAAACCAGTCAGGGTATGAATGGAGCCGTGCGGCTTCACGTACGCTGATACAACGTGGTGTATGTGGGTGAATAGGCCTAGGTGACGTAAAAGCCCCCCTATCACTGGCGGTACCAGCTCGAAGCGTATTACAAACACCCTTTGGGTCAAGTTTGTGGAAACGGCTAACTGGCTCAGTATCACCGTGTTTGGTTGCCGCGAAGCGTTCGCGTGAAAGGTCTGTGTGAATCGTACGCATGCTTGATGTCAGCATATTCGGATTGTAGTTGCGTCGATAACCAAAATGATTCTCAGACCGGTTACCCTGCTCTCTCAAATGCCTTGCGTACTCTGACGCTTTTTTGTATTTGGCTTTAACCTCATCGTCTTTTAGTAAAGCATCGAATTTATCTAACTCTGGCAAATCACCGATGGCTTCTTGGACAGTTACTGGTGGTCGAGTAACAGGCTCCCCTGGAACCTTTCGGTTCTTCTTGCAGCCCATAAGAAATAAACGATGTCTATTTTGTGGAACTCCGTAGTCAGCAGCGTTGTATACCTGGTACGGAACCTTTACTTTGTAACCAATTTCTTCAAATGCATCGATGATTTCAGTTAGGAATTGCTTATGTTTTCCAATCGTCAGCCCTTTAACGTTTTCGAAAACAAAATATTTTGGATTGATCTCTTTCACTAACCGAACAAAATGGAAAACTAAACTATTCCTTGGGTCGTCCATTGCTCGTTTTCCTATTAACGAGAATCCTTGACACGGAGCACCACCACAAACGACATCGGCCTGCCTTTTGATTTTTGCTTGCTTCAGAATTTCGGCACCGGAAACATCAGCGACACTGGCACAAATAGTTTTGCATTCAGGAAAGTTGAATTCGTGAGT
Organism: uncultured Granulosicoccaceae bacterium; assembly: GCA_938035125.1. GTDB lineage: Bacteria > Pseudomonadota > Gammaproteobacteria > Granulosicoccales > Granulosicoccaceae > Granulosicoccus. Next base: position 3,233 of record CALHNS010000081.1, read on the forward strand.
GGCGCAGTGAATTGGATCCAGCTCGACAGCAGCTTTAACATCAAACCCAGCCCATTCAAATCCGAGGCTCAGCCCCCCTGCCCCAGCAAATAGGTCAATTGCTATTGGTCGTGCCATAGCGTGTAAATTTCCTAATCGATTAAAAGTACAAGAATACGCAAAAACGATCGATCCGTCGATCGAAACGAATAAAATTAATCGATTTGATATTGCTTCGCCGCGATAACTGTTTTTAATAAACGCTCTATCCAGCTGGCTCAGGTTTTTTGTTCAACAATCGAGCAATGAAACCTCTTGATTCCAAAGCAGCCACCCTAGCCCGCTCTGCCTTCAGAGCCTGGGCTTGCTGCTGTTCTCGCTCTCGGATTTTTGTCGCTTCGGCTTTAGCGGCCTCAATTTCTTTTTGACGTTGCTGAATGGCGGCTTGCCACTCTTCGACTTTTTCAGCCTCGCGCTGCTTTTGTTTGGCTAGAAGTTTGGTTTGCTGAGCGCGTTCGGATTCGAGCACTTTCTTATGTTGCTGCTTCAGCTGTTCGGCTTGTTCATTCAAGCGACGCTCAACGGACTCAGGCGAAGGCAATTTGTTCATCGCTTCGCGTAATTCAGCCAAACGGTTTTCGCGATCTTCGAGCTCTGCCCGGGTGTCTTCAAGCTCTTGCTTAGCTTCATCCACCTGCTCCATGAACCAAGACAGTGTTGAGGCAGTGTCGCCGTCTAATGAGACGTCTTTAGACGCTCCGCCTTGGACACTTTGTTGTGTGTCTCGAGCTGTCTTGGCTTGTACAGAAGTGTCCTCGCTTCCCTGCCCCAATGTCTCAACCTCTTCGACGGGTAAGTACAGCTTATGGTAAACCCGAGCGAGTTCTGCTGTATCCACGCCAGGCTTCCCATCGACTGTCGTGGTGAAGCTGAGCTTGCCTTTTTCGTTGTGGTTGTACAGGGTCTGCCTCCCTTTACGAACCAATTTAGCGGCACGAGAAATACTCACAATAGCCATAGCGCGTCTGTCCAATAGTGTCTTGTCTCTGTATGAGAATAGACAGGGATCTGTATAAGACAATCAGAACGATTAGAGAACGGCGTTTTAGACACTGTCCTGTCAAGTTTGGACGGTCTGGGACAGTTCCTTGGGCGATCTAAGACACTGCTCGCTAGCCTGTCTAAATCTGTCTTGGTTTGTCTGTATTGGTGTCTAGCTGTCGAGTGGATTGAGTTGGACGATGTCTAGCGGATTTGGACAGGGTGAGGCAGTTGTCGATTATGAAAGTAAGACAGGTTTGGACAGCAATAAAAGCCGATCTGCCGGCCTTTAGCCTAATGGTTGCCCAGTAAGACACTGTCTAGCAGTGACAGTGTCTTGTACGATTTTGGACAGTATTAGACAGGTATGTTTAAGGGTTTAGACGGTGTCATATGTTGTCCAAAAGAGGGCGGTAGCCTGTCCAGCTGTCTTGTGATTATTGAGTGGAAAAGATCTGTTTAATTTGCTCATCAAATTTCGCTTTAGCCGCTTTGCCGCCCTTACGATTGAAAAATGACAGCTGATCTTTGTCCTTATCGTAGAGCATCGAATAATCTGGCAAATGGTCACTACCGACCAGTTTTAACACTTGGTGTTTGAAAGCTTTAAGAGGGGACTGGGATCCGGTTTTTTTATGCAACAACCTGATGTTGACGGTCCATTTGGATTGGGTTCCGCAATGTTTACGGGCCAGTTCGTATATCCGGCGCTCAATTCCACCTCTGAGACGGAAGTAATCTCTGTTCAGTGTCAGCACCTCACCACTAACGACCGCGCGATAAAGCCAGCTAGGAATCTCTATCGCGATAGAAGACATTTTAATTTGTCCCTTGACGGATTCTTCGTGCACTCTGTACTGAACAACCAAACCGAAATTGTATCGATCGGTTTCTTTACCGGTGGAGATGTTGGTTTTGATTCGGGTTCCGGCCAATCGCTCCAATGAGTCGAGCAGCTGTCGGTAGTCCGTGCCACCAACCAGTTTTTTATTCGTGGCGACAAAGAGATCGTGTGCTCGGATATGAATAATAGGGCTGGGCTCTCGGCCTCGATTGATGCCTTCTCGGAGCTGGCTGCAGCAGTAAATCAGAACGTCTTTATCCCAGATGTTCGCGATACCTTTCGCTGACGGTTGAACCTCGACTGTGATGTTCTTGTGGGCGTATTTTCGAATCTCAAAATCGGGTTTTTTGGATAGGGAAAATATGGGGTGCTCCATGCTCCCGATGTCTGATTTTGGCGCTGCATCCAGGATGTCTGCGATAAAGAAATCCTGGTTTGGGTAGCGCTCTGGGAGTAGGGTTTTCATTTGGGGTATCAATGACCGATCTATTGTTATCTTACTTGGGTTATCAGTGACCAAGCAAGCCTCAATTCCTTGGGTTATCAGTGACTGTATAAGTCGCGTCAGCCTGTGAATTCATTTGGGGTATCAGTGACCAAAATCGGGTTTTTCATTGGGGTATCAGTGACCAAGCCATTGGGGTATCAGTGACCAAAACCACCTTCATAGGTTTATCTGGCAGCCTCTCAAAAACCGTAACGCGCGCGCGCGCTTTTTAACTTAATAATCTTTTAACGTTTTGCCCTGTGGATAACTCGACAGGGCATTCAACTTTTCGATTAAGCAGAGATTTGGGGCACCCCATGCGGGGTTCCCCCAACGCGTTCCACATCGGCTCCCCCTCCGACTAAAAGGAGCCAGCTTTGCTGGCAATCAAAACGATCCACACAAGGTGGATCGAACAACGGTTGATTACGGGAAGGGGGGGTTATGGCTTCGAGCATAGTTCTTAGGTCGCCTGTAAGGCTCTCCAGGCGACGTTCAACGTCAATATCTACCGGGAAGTATGCATCACATCTTTAAGCAGCTCTCTAAACGGCTCTCGGCTTCTCATAGGTAATGGGCGTTTTTGTGGTTCCTCCGTGACCGATTCTAGGTTTGATCAACACATTGCGCGGCTTATGCGCTTCGCGCGTTACGCATTTTCAAACTCATTTGTGGGCCGCTAAATTTTCAGCCATGTCTGGCTATGGCTCATTGGTTGATCGCCTCACACAACGAATTCCAGAGAATCGTTTTTCCTTACCACAGAAAAAAATCGCTGTGTGGATGTCACTTTTTCGGGCGATTTATTATTTCGGATATGCCAACGTAAATATTCACCAACGAAGGAGAATAGTCGCATGGCAACCATTGCTGAACTGAGCCGAAAAAACGATCAGGTTTGCGAGAAAGCGCGAGCGATTGCGAACGCAAAAATTGAAAAAATCAAAGCCTCTGAATCCAAACAAATCTCAAAAGAGCAGGCGGCAAACAACGCAAAAATAGATAAGCTTTGGGAGACGGATTTAAAACGAATTCGAAGAATTCTGGAGCAAACGAATTATGTCGAACAACACTACAGCGATCAACAATGGCGCAAGGCGATTGATGCAATGATTGAGTCAGCTGCCGCCAAGTCGTCAACGAACAACGCATTGGATCAACAGGCGTAAAGTCTGTAAACAGCGAGGTTTTTGAAGCAAGCCGTAGGCAACGTATCCTGCGTCACTGCATGCGCAGCAAAGCAGTGACGCAGGACTGCAACAAAGGGATACCAACGCTTTGCGTTGGTAAAAGGAGCATGATCCAAGCATGACGAGCACCGTTTTGATACAATAACCGCTTACACCGTGGGCACTTCGGCAAAGTGTCACAAGCTCAGCTTGGTGCAAGTAACTGAGCGCAAACCGTCAGGTTTGATGCACCAAAGCAATGACTCTGACATTGCTTTTCTTACACAGGCCGCCATAAATGAAATGGGCGGCTATGAATCAAGCTGCAACGCATTGTGCGTGCCGATGATTCTTTGATATCGACCTGGTGCAAGACCACTGAGGTAACCCCTCACATTGGATGCACCCAGCAATGTTTATTCATTGCGTTTCAATACTGCAGCCGAGCAATTCGTTGGCTGTGTACATCACCCATACCGGGACACTTTATCCCGTGTGGGATGAGGCTGTTCTTCGGGTATGGATCCATTGATCACAACCTAAGGAGGACACGAGAAAACCTAACTGGCCTATAGCGACAACAGTCGTGGAAATGGCTCAGGATCCCAGATGGGACAGCTCAACCTGTAGTTGCCTTTGCCGCGGAAGCGGAAACCGTTTTCTCTGACGAAAACGGTAGGCATTAACACTAACCATTTGGCGTTGCTTGCGCATGTGTTGAGCCATTCTCGCCCGAACCTGATCCGACTGATCAGCGCACGCTCCAGGGCATGCGTCATCACCGGAATTGGGGGAGGGGTTTCGAAGCCGTCTATGGGATGGATTCTATAGAGGGCGTTGGTAACAGGGCTGCGGCTCAACATGTGCGCAAGCATCGTTGAGTGGCTCTGATAATTGAAAAGGTTAACCAAGAGAATCGAGGCAAAACACATGAGAGATTTAAACTATTCGTTGAAGAAACTGTGCGATCGAAACCGCGATGGATCGATGGGCACGCAAAGTAATCGAGCACAGCAATTGAATCAAATTGCGAACGAAATTCGGGGGCTGGGATTCAAAGATGTGCACTCGGTGGATCAGCTCAAACCAAAGCACGTTTGGCGCTTAGTCGAGAAGTGGCAGAAGGCTGAACTCTCCCCAGGTGCGATCAAAAACCGGATGTCGAATCTGCGCTGGGTAGCGGAGAAAACCAACCACACCTCACTGGTGGCAAAGAGCAATTCGCACTACGGAATCCCCGATCGAAAATACAGCACCAACGAAGATAAGTCCGTGAATTTTACAGCCGCACAGCTCAGCACAATTAAAGATGCACACGTTCGAATGTCCGCTGAATTGCAACGTGAGTTTGGGCTGCGTCGAGAAGAGGCGATGAAGATTATTCCCAGTAAAGCGGATCAAGGTGACACGCTTTGTCTGCAGCCCAGTTGGTGCAAAGGGGGGCGTGAAAGAGAGATCCCCATTCTTAATGAATCACAACGCGAGGCGTTAGAAAAAGCTAAGGAATT
>CALHNS010000082.1 GCA_938035125.1 uncultured Granulosicoccaceae bacterium
AATGAGAGTAAAGAGGTTCTGTAGATTGGTTTCATGTTTTTCCTTTGCAGATAGCTAAAAACTAAACGGGCTTATTTTCAATAACGCACCTTGTTTTACTTTTTGCCGCTATTTAATAAAAAAGCCACCTCGAATAACTGAGGTGGCTTTGATTATCTGCAAATTTGGGTACTTTTAGCGCCCTTGAAGCCTTGAAGCCTTGAAGTTTAGAGAGCCCTAAAGTATTTTCCTTTAACTGAACATGGAAACACTCTGATCATGCAAAGTCACTACCCCGTTTTTCACATCACCTGAAATATCCACAACACGGGTACCTTCTGACATTCGCTTAACGTTACTTTGCAAGTTAACCCAAGATTCAGATCTAGATTGGCTATTAAATAACTCACGTTTATCAAACTGAAATATTTTTTCTTCACCGGAAGAAAGCGTAACAGAGCTGTTATCACAAAGCCCGTTACAATCAACGAACTCGCCATCAAATACTACACTGCCATTATGGAAGTGATTTACGGTTATAGCATTTGGCGTGTTGTTTCGAAGAATGACAGATTTTACGGGGTCTCCAAGCTTACTAACCAGCTTACCTGTGATATCTCCTGAACCACTGGCATCATTAATAGTTTTACTGATCGCAGGCCCAACAACAGTGGCTGCAGCGGCCACGCCTACACCTTGAACTAACCTACGGCGCTGCTTATTTACAAGCGTTTTACTGTGAGAGTTTTTACCTTTCATTATTTATCCATTCACTGGTGCGCATGCACCCTTACTTTCAGCATGGGCACTCAAAGTGAAATTAACAACTCATACCTTGTCAAAGACTGTTGCATAAGCATGATATATTTTGCTAAAGCTGAACACACCAACAGTGTTTAAGCTAATTGATATCTGAAAAAAAAAGGATTACTAAGTGAAAGTATCACCCTACGTATTCTTCAGTGGCAATGCTCGAGAGGCCTTACATTTTTATGGCTCAATTTTCGATACCGAACCCGTCATCATGGATGCCTCTGGCATGCCAGACGAATACGGATTACCTGAAGAGAAAAAAACCTGGGTTATGCATGGTCACATCGATATTGGCAGTGATCAGTTACTAGTATCTGATAATCTTTTTAGCGAAGCTGAAGCCATGGCCGGATGTTCAGTACAAATTAACTATGAAAAGGCGGCTGATGCAAAAATAATTTTTGACAAACTTGCCGATGGTGGAACCATCACTATGGAATGGAAACCCACATTCTGGAGCGCAGGTTTTGGAGCCGTGCACGATAAATTCGGTGTACGTTGGATGATCGGTTGCGAAGAACAACTTAAAAATTAATTGCTTTATCTGCTTATCCTAAAGCACTTACCCTAGCGTCCTTTAGTAAAGCATCAATATCGATAGAACGTTCCATAGATTCGGCTAACTGATCCAGATCGCTTTCCACTTGCGCGTTATAATCAACACTTGAAGATGTTCCTGCACGAATAGATTCAAGCCACCAAGAACGAAACGCATCACTTGTGAAAAGACCATGTAAATAGGTGCCTTCGGTTAATCCATTTTTACTGATGGCACCATCTGGTTTACCATTACAATTTAATACGGGTTTATCCGTATCCTTGCCGATTGTTGCGCCAATATGAATCTCATATCCTTCTACTCGTTCACCACTTCGAGTACATCGAGTTTGCACTTGAACAACCGTTTTTCGAGCCGACATTTCGGTAGTAACATCTAATAAACCCAACCCACGCACCGTTTTTGGCGTGCCCTCTATGCCATCAGGATCGGCAATGGTTTTCCCAAGTAGCTGATAGCCTCCACAAATTCCCAGCACTCGAACCCCATTTCTAGACAATGCCAAAATATCGTGATCCCAACCCTGTTGCTGAATGAATGCTAAATCGGCAATCGTAGATTTCGTACCCGGGATGATGACAACATCCGTATCTAACGGAATCGCATTTCCTGGCGGTATGAATTCAACGACAACACTCTCTTCTGCTCGAAGTGGATCTAAATCATCAAAATTCGCAATGCGAGATAACATTGGCACACTGATGCGCAATTTATCGCTACTTGAATTTTCGTTCACTGTTTGAGGTGTTTCTAACACAACCGCATCTTCCTGAGGTAATCGCAACGCTTCAGGCAACCAAGGAACTACCCCGCGACATGGCCACGAAGTTCCATTTTCAATCGCCGTTATTCCATTGTTGAATAAGGTGGGGTCACCACGAAATCGATTGATGAGAAAAGAGCAAATTAATTCAGCATCTTTTGGGTCTATCACTGTTTGTGTACCAACGATTGATGCTATAACCCCACCACGATCAATATCACCAATTAAACATACCGGTGAATTGATCTGACGTGCAAACCCCATGTTGGCTATATCGTTTTTACGTAAATTGACCTCAGACGCACTGCCCGCACCTTCTACCAACACCAAATCGTATTGGGCCTGTACGCGCCGGTAGCTTTCCACTACAGCATCCATCAGAGAAGCCCGTTTTTTCAACATATAATCGGCCGCTGACGTGGTTGAGTAGAGTTTTCCCTGTACGACCACCTGCGCGCTCATATCACTTTGCGGTTTTAATAAAACAGGGTTGAAATCAATGTGCGGCTCTAAACCACAAGCTCGAGCTTGCAGAGCCTGAGCACGGCCTATTTCGCCTCCATCCGCACAGGCCGCCGCATTGTTCGACATATTCTGAGGCTTAAACGGGGCAACCGACAGCCCTCGTTTCAGGGCTGCTCGGCAGATTCCGGCCACCAAAGTTGACTTACCCACATCTGAGCCAGTGCCTTGGAACATCAATACCTTTGCGGCCATTTTCGATCTTTATCGACAGATTTTTAGATGCACCCATTTTAAAGCCAGAACATCAAATTGCATGATTTTTGCTGAGCTTAATCTTGATTTAAAGACCTCACATCCGTTGATCACGTACCTATAGTTACAAACGAATCTAAGAATGCGGCCCCTAAACGCTACGCTTTGCCATCGAAGGCGCAAAAATCACTTGCTCGGCATAGTGGCTGTGGTGTGGGCTATTTCAACAACGGTTCAAAGCGCCTGGCAAGCGCCTCTATCTGAAAACGAAAGAAACATTGCTCAATCAATTGCATTACCGCCCCAGACTGATGAAATAACGGGCCTGCGAAGTAGCTCGCCAACACCTGCACATCCATTGGGCATTCAAGTACTTTTAATTGAACCAAAGGAGCAGAAAAAAACAACCAACAGCAACGCAAAAATGGTTGAAGTTTTCACGTTTGACCACAACACCCATGCAGCCGAACGTACGTTAGTGAATCTTACAATGGGGACAATCTCTCATAGTCAAACAATCAATGGCATTCATTTGCCATTGTCCGATGAAGAGATCGAATTTGCGATAAACGCAGTACGGAATGACTTGAATGTGTACGCCAAATTACAAAAAGAGCACGCCGCACAAGGGCATACCGAAACTGATGATGTGATGTCTGATTTGCAACTTCGCGTTTCGATCTGGGTTCCCCTATCAGCAGAACATGAAGGCGTAAGCGGTTGTATTCATGAACGCTGTGCGCTCATTTCAATTTTTGATAAACATAACGTAAGTTACGCCATAGAACCTGTAGTAAAGTTAAAAACGAGTGAAGTTCTGCTCGATGCTATTTGATGAAAACGCTCACTAAAATTGCATTGTTGATATTGTTGTTAGCGCACAGTGCTGTTTACGCGTCGGTTTGCGAAACCGAACCCTTTTCTACACCATCTGACAATTCAATTGAAACGCTGACATCCCCCACAGCAAACCCAATAACATTAGCGTTCGACAGCGGCGCAAGATGGGAATTGTGCTGGCATGTAGATAACGCATCTGGCTTAGTGCTTAGTAATATTCACTACGGTGGCCCTGGCATGCCACTTCGGAAAATCATGGAATCGGCCTCCATTGCTCAAGTTATATTTCAATACGATGAAGATACACACGCAAGCCATCTGATCAGTGAGCAGGGTTTTGGCGGTGAAAATTGGGTAGACGGTGCACAGTTATGCAAACATGGCGAATGGGTTGCTGGAACGCAACACAGAATATGTCAACAACGTCGAGAATTAAATTTACTGGCAAGGGCTCGACATTACCGATCGTTACCTAGAAACGAAATTACTTTGCACGCCGTATCAAAAATTGGCTTAAATCGATTTCAACAAGTTTGGCAATTAACAGAAGATGGGGAACTCAACCCTTCATTGACGTATTCGGGTCAAGTATCAAGATTCACTGATAATTCAAGCTTTGGTGTAAAGGTTGATGATTCAGGATTGTATGCATCAAACGCTACGCTTTTAGTTAACTGGCGTTTAGATTTTAATATTGACAACAGCCCTACCAACGATCGTGTGGATGAATTTAATTTTATTGCAGAAAATCCTACAGATTTAACTCGAAAGATATCTATAACCGAAATCACCAATGAGTCATTTCGAAAAATAAATAATACGAATTTTCGTGGCTGGCGAATCAGTGATCAAGATTTGTCTAGTGGCGACAACGGAGAATCCTCCCCCACTCGAATTGGCTATTTCCTTGACCCACAACCCTCAGGTTACCAATTTACCCAAAACGACAAAAGGTGGACTGATTTTGATATTGCGGTTACCAATCAAAAACGGTGCGAAAAATTAGCATCAGGAAACCAATCCATCAATCAGGATTGTGGCACTCACTTATATGAATTTGTTAATGATGAAATAATTGAAGATCCGGTGCTTTGGTTCTCTTTAACTCGACACTTCACACCCAGCAAGGAAGACTTTCCTGCCATTCGTTCGAATCGAATCGGGTTTTCCCTCATCCCTTTTGATTGGTCAAAAAGCTCACCTTTTAGTGACTTAGCCATTCCAGTTAATAATTCTGCAGGGCAATCACAAAAGGTGCAATCACAATGAGCGCACAGCCATTTATTCTTAAAGCACAAACCAGTATCACGGTTAAGTGGTTAGTCGGTTTTCTGTTTTGCGCGCTTAGCTTGATGAGTGCTCCTAACGCATTCAGTGCTACGCTTAGCTGCGATTCCGAGCATCAAATAACTCATGATTTCAGTGATGGTTCGGGTTGGGAGATGTGTTGGACATCCACACGACAAGAAAATATCGTTCTTAGTGAAATTCACTATCGCTCAAGTAACCAGAAGCTGACTAAGGTAGTCAGCTCGATAAGGTTGGCACAGCTGCACGTCACTTACGACGATAGCCGAGTAACCTACAATGACGTTACTCAATTCGGATTGGGTGGAGGCTATGTAAGCACCTTATTAAATTCTGATTGCCCAAACGGGGACTTAATTGATATCTCAGAACGAGCTGGGCTCTGTAAGCAGACTAACACTGATCATGCGGCCTTTCATAGTGGCGATGAAACAGACATCAAAGAAGTACTAACTTTATTTTCTGTGTCGCAGGTTGGTTCTTATTCCTACTTGGTTACCTGGAAGTTCTATGACGATGGTTCTATAGAACCCAGCATCGGAGCTGCGGGCGCACTGCAGCGTAGCTCAGACCATGAGCACGAAAATTACGGCCGTGAACTGGAAGGAAATCCTGATAAGGTTTGGCTTTCACATACCCATAATTATTATTGGCGAATAGACTTCGACATTGGCGAAGATGCTCTTGACGATGTGGTAACAGAAGTATCTTACCCGTTAGATGAATTAGGCAGACGGCCTAAAAATGAAGAGCGCTTACTTAATGAAATAGCACGCAAAATTAACCCTGAAAAATTAACTTCATGGTATGTAACCAACGATTCTGATGATGTGATGGAGGCCCCTGGTTATCTGATAGAGCCTCTACACTATGGACACAAATTGGTTCGTCAAAATCATGAGCCTTTTACTGATTTTGATTTCTTTGTTACCCGCCAAAACGATTGTGAGCGATTTATCAGTGAGAACACCAAATTCAACCCTGAATGTGGCGACGATATTCTGGAATATACGAATAACGAATCATTATTGAATCAAGATATAGTGGTGTGGCATCGAATCTCTTTTCATCATGTTCCAAGAAATGAAGACAAGCGGCATATGCATTCTCATTGGGATGGATTTCTTATGCAGGCTCGCAACCTATCACCAAGTACGCCTAAGCACAGCGGAATGAATACAAACTCCGCTCCATCCATCGAAAGTATCAGTGATCAGTTCAATGAAAAAGGGGATTCAATAAATCTTAAGCTATCGGCATTCGATGCAGAAAGTGATGCTCTAAGCTATGCCCACACGGGGTTACCTCCAGGGCTAATAATGCTTGAAGATGGATTAATTGAAGGCGAAATAACACAAGCAGGTCATTTCCATACTTCTCTTCGAACTAGCGATGGCACCAATACTACGACCACTCACTTCAATTGGGAAGTTCAAGACAGATCAAATCGCGGATCAATGAATTTAGCTTTTTTTATCATATTCATCGCTATTTTCATTGCAAGAAAGAGATTAAAAAAAGCCAATAGAAAGCCTTAGTCATATAACAATGTTAAAAAACATTTAGAGAACAAATGAACCCTAATAGATGAGTTTAGAAAATACGACCTCGGCTTATTAAACGCCTAATAGCACTACAAATCTAAACTATCACAAGTGTTTACAGTCTGAGGCGTCGCACAAACTCTCGGTGGTATCAATTTTGCATTCCCACACTTTACACAGACGTTGCGTTTGCTCAAGCAAGAAGCTCCAGCAATCTCCACTTCTTTTAAAGACAAAGGATACCAAATGAATATGCATCCGAAAGCGATGGTCTTGGCATTAGGCCTAATCGCTACATCGCAAGTTTTTTCTCAGTCCATCGTTGCCGATGACTTAATCACAAATTCCAACCAAAGCACGCCTTGGCTGGTATGTGATACCGATTCTCCAGCAGTTGATGTATCCGCACTTGATGCGGGCGGATGTGCCTTTAGAACCACTCCAGCTGAAGCAGGGATTACGTTTCGAATGAGTTGCGGAGTAACGGTTGCAAAGTTTGCAAGTATTACTTTGGCATTCCTGGATGCTGATGACAATACCTTGTCCACTCGTAGCACCGAAGTCAACGAACATCAATCTGGTGCTTATTCAGTTACTTCAGTATCACCTGCGGGTACGGCCACAGCCGCTATCGGCATCTACGGTGAACCCGGATCTGGTTTTCAAGACTGTGTACTGATTGACGTTACACCTGCCCCCGAGCCTACTAAGGGATCAATAACCGGATTAACATGGTTTGATTCTGATTCAGACAATGTGTTTGATGACGATGAAAGCATAATCAGTAGCTCTCCAGTTTCCTTATTCCAAGATAACAATCTACTGCAACAGAGCCAAACCGGTCTTGATGGCAACTACTATTTTGGTAACCTAGATGTAGATGCTTGTTACACAGTATCATTTTCTCCCACCGACGCAACGCTTGAATTGGGAGCAACTGGTGGCTTGAACGACGCACTTTCAAATGGTATGTCAAATGAAATTTGTTTAACAGAAGCAGCACCGATAGTTGTAGAAATCGATGCTGCCTTCGTTGCGGTACCACCACCTGTTCCACCAGCGGATAACACAATCTGTGGAGTAACTTGGGTGGATGCAGACGGTAACGGAATTTTCGACGGCGTGGACATGACTTTACCTAATATAACGGTCAAGCTGATGGACAGCGCGGGAACTCAAATTTCCACGATCCAAAGTGATGCTCGTGGGCATTATGTATTCGATCAACTGGTTGATGGCGACTATCAAGTTATGTTCGCAACGCCTGATGGGCATGAGCCAACAGTAATCGCAGCACCAGCCTCAGGTTTGAGCGTTATTAATGCCGATGGTTTTACACTACCATTCAACTTACCTTCACAGAGCAACACGGCAGCTGATTCAGCCTGCACCATTCAGCACATAAACGCTGGTTATCACCCACTACCTGTTGCTCTAGAGCCAACGGTTGCAAACAATGACAATGTTTCAGGCATTGTTGGTGAGCAAATTACTGTGGACTTCCTAGCCAATGATATGGCATGTGATGGCACAGCACATGAAGTTGATATCCTTGGTCACAATGTCGCAGGCCGCGTAACTTATAACGCAAGCATTCAACAATTTATCATTTCTAATACAACGGCTTCCGGCAACTATTCGATTGAATATGGCATACGAGGAGCCTGTGGGTCCTACGATACGGCTACGGTCAACATTGAGATCGAAGAAGCGGTGGTTGTTGCTCCTGTAAACGCACCTGATGCGCCAGTTTGTCGTATCGAAACTAACGGTAGTTCAACATACGGTGGTGTAGATGTATTCAGCCCTACCTTAGCTGGATTCGCCTCAAACTATAACCTTTATGACCGTAATCGAAATTTAGTAATTACAGTAGATTCAACTCGATTCACTCATCAAAGGTTACTAGGTAACGATGTTGCTGTAGCTGAACAACCTTATATTGGCAATTACGAAACTGAATGGAACGGTACTCGATTCGGATTCAATCAAGTTTCAATTTTCTTTATAAGTGCTGTCGAAAACGGTATTGAATCTGAATTGACTAAATGTGTTCGTTCAGCAATATCTCCTATCGCTATTGATTTAAATAACGAAGGAAGAATTCAACGAATAAACGGTGAATTTAACGTGGATATCGATGGTGATGGAATCAAAGAATCATTGAGCCAATGGTTTGCACCAACAGCAGGCGTACTAGTAACGTCTGATGCAAAAGGCAAAATCAGCGGGGAGCACTTATTTGGAAACGTGCCAGGAGTTTACGCTGACGGATTTGCTGAATTAGCTACCCTTGACAAAGACCATGATGGACAACTAACAGAAAACGAGCTTGATACATTAGCTATATGGACAGATTCTAACAGCAACACGATTGTTGACGATGGCGAAATCAGTAGTTTAAAGAGCCATCAAATCAATTCTCTTGCCGTTGAACACTACAAGTTCATGGCGCGAGCTACTAAATCAAACGGAAAACAGATCCTTATGGAAGACGTTTGGTTACCAATAGCTTCAATGATCACTGCCGAGAATCGTTAATACGTAACTTAACAATCAGCGTATGGCAGGCCTTGAGGCCTGCCCTTACCTAACCAAACAATGGAGTAATACACATGAAAAACCATTTTTCAAACCGAGTTACCGTATTAATCAGTGCATGTTTACTTGTCCTATTGAGCGCTTGTAGTAGCGATGACACAAGTGACAGCAGTGGAAATATAGATAATACTATTGCTAACAATGATTTCTCTTTCCCAACAGTTAACGAAACTAACGGAACCTTTGTAATTTCAAACCCTGAAGGCGAAGCCCCACGCTTCTCTGCGCGTAGAACCGTGGAAGCAGGCTCCGGCGCCACCATTGAATTCAGCGACCCGGTTGTTGTGAAGTATCAAATGTACAGCTGGAACACCGGCGAACTTGTTGAAAACACTAATGACTTTGATGAACCCGTTACTATTCGTGCAGGCATCACTGAAGGTGTGCCAGAGTATTTAAGCCATTCTCTACTGGGTAGGAAAATTGGCGACAAAATACAAATCATCTTCGAAGAAGGAATGGAAGATTTACCAGAATACTTAGATAGTGAAGATGCCTATGTGCTGGTTATCGAATTGATCTAGTTTTCTCTAAACATACTGAAAACAAAAAAGGCCATCTATCAACGGATGGCCTTTTTTATTCGTGCTACTAAGATTATGCATACTTATTCGTTATTACAGTATCGCTAATTTGTTTAGCTACATCTACCAAATCGCTATATACAGTTATTGAGTCTGGTCCAATTCAACTAACACAGCATCCATTTTCGTAGTATCCAACATAAACTCTTGAAACTTTCCTAATGCAAATTCTGCAACATCACGCGGTCTTTCTCGATCAAAAAACTGTATAACAGCCGTTGCATTTAGCACTGTCTCTGACGCCTCAGCTATGAACGCATCATCTAGCAATTCGGCGCCAGAGTGCACTGGCAATTGTTTAGACGCGTTATTCCAACTCGATTGAACCGAAGGTTCACTTAGAAACTCTAACACGATGGGCACTTCCATAAATTCAGTTTGCGAACCAATAGGCGATTCCCCTGCGCTGACTCAGCATCCAAAGAGAGAACAGCAAAAAAACCCCAGCGATACCGCTAAGCATCGAGATATGGCTACATTGCCTTCCATGTATCTGTCTTATTTATCGAATAGACTGTTACAAAACTCATTGCTACAAACATGATGAAAAGCACTCAGCGCATAACCATAAACACCGAAGTTAAATTCAACGATCCTCTTCCTGAGTCGGTCGATGTAGTTATCATTGGTGGTGGCGTGATTGGTGTGTTTACAGCTCTTAATTTGGTTGAAGCTGGTAAGAAGGTTTTACTTTGCGAAAAGGGCCGAATTGCGGGCGAACAATCCTCTCGAAATTGGGGTTGGATACGACAGCAAGGACGTGACGAAGATGAGCTACCCATTGCCATGCAGTCTGTACAGCTTTGGAAAGATATCGATCAAACTCTACAAGGAAAATGCGGTGTTAGAACTTCAGGGGTTGCCTACTTAGCTTCAAATTCATCCGCACTAGTTGAGTTCGAGAAATGGGTTGAGATCGCAAAGAGTCACGGGCTGCATTCTGAAATGCTTACACCCGATAAAATTAGCGCAAGCTTCTCAGGGCAATCAAACGAACAGTGGGTGGGAGGAGTTCGAACACCCAGTGATGGCAAAGGCGAACCTTGGCAAGCTGTCCCTGCCGTTGCCGATTACGTACATTCCTTTGGAGCATCTATCATTGAAAACTGCGCCGTGCGGTGTTTGGATATACAAGCAGGGCAAATTACAGGCGTTGTCACAGAATATGGAACCGTTGCCTGCCAACAGGTACTGCTTGCAGCAGGTGCTTGGTCACGACTTTTTCTCGGCGCACATGATGTAAAGATTCCGCAGCTATCAGTACTGGCAACTGCAGCTCAAACAATGCCCTTGCCTGATTTTTCTAAAAACAACTGCGCTGATGAGGAACTGGCACTACGGCGACGCGATGACGGTGGTTATACGATCGCATTAACGGATCAGCATAGTTTCCATTTAAGTCGAGATGCGTTCACTAGCCTTAAACCCTGGTTACCAGCAGCACGCCACAGTTGGACGCACACAACTTTTAAACTGGCAGCCCCTAAAGGATTTCCGGATGCTTGGGACACACAGCGTCGCTGGTCTGCAGATGAAGTAACGCCGTTTGAAAA
>CALHNS010000083.1 GCA_938035125.1 uncultured Granulosicoccaceae bacterium
CGAGCGATATCACTCACAATGAGTTCAGGACATAAATCGCTAAAGTTCATTGAACTCGCAAGGATTCAACAGCCGTCATCATTCGATTCAATCCTTCCTCTAAAGTGGCACGAGGGCATGCAAAATTTAATCGAACAAATCCAGGCTGCCCGAACTGATCACCATCTGATAGACCAACACCAAAGCTTTCAAAGAACACTTGCGGGTTTTCTACATTCAGATTATTTGCATCTATCCAGGCAAGGTAGGTGGCATCGAGAGGATGCACAGTTATTTCAGCCACATCGGCAAAGCGTTGCACGATGTGCTCATAGTTTTGCCATAAGTACGTTAAAAGTGATTCGCGCCAGGGGCCACCCTGTGTATAGGCGGCTTCAGTTGCGGCGAAGGCTAATGGAGGCACTGCTGGCACCGTGGAGTGCAGTGCATTTTTATAAGCATCCCTTTTTTCAGCATCTGGGATAATGGCAAAAGAACAATTTAAGCCTGCCAAGTTCCACGTTTTACTGCCACTCATCAAAGTGACTGTACGTTCGTTAAATTCTGGCGCGGCAACAGCTGTGGGGTAGTGAGTTGCCTTGGGGTTAATCACTAAATCACAATGAATCTCATCGGACACAACGGTCACATCATATGCATCAGCAAGCTTCATTAAGCTTTGAACTTCTTGCTGTGTAAAAACAGTGCCTGTTGGGTTATGCGGTGAACACAATAACAACAGCGACACACCACCTTGTTGCAGGCGCTCTTCCAGGGCTGTTAAATTCCAGGTCCAGCGATGATCGTTGCCACAGCGTAAAGGTAGACGATCAATCGTTTGTGATGATTCGTGCGAATCAAAAAAGTGGTGGTAGATGGGTGGATTCACCACAATATGATCCCCCGGCTTTGCAAACGCTCTGCAGCTTGCAGACAGGCCGCAAACAACACCGGGTATCCACACTAACCATTCAGGATCGATATCCCAGTTGTATTCATTACTGAGAAAAGCCTTGATAGCACCCGGTAATGCGTCTGGCGTTAAGGTATATCCTTGAATAGGATGTTCGAGCCGCTGCTTTAGTGCATCTTGAATAGGCTGGGCCATGGCAAAATCCATATCCGCCACCCAGAAAGGCAATATGTCTTGGCCCTTGTACTTATCCCACTTCAAGGAGTCTGTATCAAGGCGAGACAACACAGTATCAAAGGTATTTAGCGGTACTGATTGGGACATGGCTTGAAAATTCGAATGGGCACACCTCAACACTATAACCGAAAGAAACTGCCCCAGTTGAGCGGGGCTATACGGTAGTGTTCTGGGGCAGTTTTACCAACACTCAATACCGCCGTCAGACCCCTTAACCCCATTAGATCGAAGCGTAAAAGCACCACATTCAGTATCAGACTCTTGCGCCTCTCCCGCTGTAGGTTCAGCCGTTAATACATAAGTGCTGGCCGTTGGATTGTTAACCGTTATCCTATAAAGGCCTTCTTTACTGGGCATGGGGTCATTGTCGTAACCCAGCTCTGTCATTGAACGAGCGTAGCGATTTTGTTCAGAGCGAAAACGCTGCTGCTCATTAGCAACATCAACCAACATAGCTGTTGCATCACCGCGCCGCGTCTTGGTTACATAGCTTGAATAGCTTGGAATAGCGATCGCAGCCAAGATACCGATAATCGCCACAGCAATCATCACTTCGATAAAGGTAAAACCTCTTTGATGCTTCATCTCTTGCTTACCTGTTCGATGATGGTATTAAAGGCCGGGTGGAACGCAATTACCTGAGCGCATGGTTTCAGGAACCTCATAGGCTCTGCGCTCGGTATGTTCTGCTCGCGCGTTTGAATTAGTAATATCCGCTGTACCATTGAAATCGACCAACATCCAAACAACGCGCGCTTTGGATAAATCGCTTGTTAGCTCGGAACCCACAGGCAGGGTATTTTCACCGCAATATTGAATAGACACGGACGATGAAATATCAACGTTTTTCCCAAACGCGTTTTGTTGGTCAAATTCTTCTGACAGCTCTGTTGCAAAATTTTCAGGAAACACAGGGTCGGGGTTATTGTACTGACCTCGTGGTGGATTTTTAATAGCATCAAACACGACATCCCTGTCGCTGCTTCCTTTAGCAATTGCCGATTCAGCTGCTTCAAAGGCAACCGATTTTTGCTGTGCGTTACTGGTAATTTGCTCTTGAAAACGAGTGGATGTTAGCGTTGCAACACCTAAAATGGTTAGAGCAACTAACAAGATCAAACTAACCGCTAACGCAGCCCCTTGTTGGCGCTGATAAGCTGATGCATTCATGCTAAGTACCCTATTCACAGTCGGTTCCTAAACAAAACAGTACTGCCAAATACGCTACGCGCGAACCGATCATTAGTAGGATTTACAGAATCCAACACCACGTGTTCTTCTCGGGTGTTTTCGTTACGAATCTCACGGCCTGAATTCACCAACATAGCAAATCGCACGGCAACAATTTGCCGCGGCGGCATGTCTGAATTAAATGCCATGAATTGCTCAGGGGTATCATCATCATCGGTGTCTAAACCGTACAGTACTCGAAACTGTTCAACGCCTTCAACAATTGGCATTGCTGGCGCACCCGCTTGGTCACCTTTACAAGTAATGGTGCTACTTGCCGCGTCAAAGGCATACGTATTTACGGCAAAACCAACATCAGGCGAACTTGCTGTATCAGCTCCGTTGCAGTCATAAGGCCTGCGCATTCGCACAGTTATAAAATCTTCACCGCTGGCAGCTACATCTACTGGATCTATTCGTTCAGCAGGGGAATACCCAGCCAACTGAAGGCCACGACGCAAAACAGAAACACCGTAGCGTCCATTTTCTTGCATGGTTTGTAAGCCTTGGGTGTACGCAGAAGATCGTGATGACCCAACGTACATATTAATAACCGCTGCGATGATGATTAAACCTAATACCATGGCGATCATCAATTCAACAAGTGTGAAACCTGCCTGGAGTGCAAAACTTGCTTGTTTCTCACCCGCTTTGTTCTTAACAAGAATTTGTTTCTTTACAGGCATCATGGACGCATCCTCACTTGCACTTGACGCACAAGCACATCATCTCTATCCGATGTAATACGCTGACCTTCTGTCCAACTGACATTCACCGTATAGGTGGAGTTGGGCCTACAAGGATCATCACAGGCTATGTCTAATGTGCCGTTTGGCAATGAATTAACAACGCCTTGTGTTGGTTCACCTGATCCCCAATCACCACAGGACACAATCGCCATGTCAAATCGGGCCAATTCATCAACAGTGCATGAAGCACCGGCTCCATTAGCAGAAGCTTGGCAATAAGGCGCTGGCCGTGCAGCACATGATTCACTAGCAGAGTTGTAGTTATCAAACAAAGCCCTTTGCACTGCCGGTGGATTACCGCGCATTCGGGTGGCCATGTTTTCTGCGTACATCAGCGCTTTCGCTCTATTGAATGTACCGGCACTGTGCTGCAAACCCGTAAGTTGCAGTCCTGCCATTCCTAGTACGCCGATCGACACCACTAACAAAGCAATCAGCACCTCAATGATGCCAACGCCGCGCTGTCGATGAGCGAATGTGTGTTTTTTATTGAGTAAATGCATAGTGACTAATTCACTACCGTTGTAATTTTTCCAGTGGCAAGAATTCGCACTGTGCGTTTCTCAGCACTGTCACCGAAGCTGATGTCGATACCACCCGATAGCGGCACACCTGTGACGTTAACGCTGCCACCGGATTCATCAAAATACACTTGGTCTTCAAAAGCATCCGCAGGAATGAATTTAAAAGCCTCGCCACGATCTTCCACTGCCATAACGATCTCTTCATCCGAATCACGATCGCCGTTGCCGTTGCTATCCACATAAGCAATCCAACCCTCTACATAACCGCTGCCTGGCGTGCACATGGCATCATCGCTTAAAGGTATGTTACTTGTGCAAACCCCAGCTGGCAGCGCTCTTTTAATCGCTTCAGATCGGGCCGTTTGCAAGCTGAACACCAAAGTATTCGTTGTCGCTGTGAGTTTGTTGCTGGTAATAAGAGCTTGAAAAGAAGGCACTGCAACCGCAAGCAGAATCGAACCAATAGCAATGGTGATTATCAGTTCAAGAAACGTGAACCCAGATTGACACCTGCGCATCGAACTTATCGGTGTTCGCCGCTGTAAAGCCTGCATGTGGAAACCTTGTTGGAGTATTCGGTTAGTGGTATCCCTGATAGCGGCCGGACAACGCTGCTATTTAAGCGCTGTGCATTTCTAGACACAAAAAAGCCACCAATACGTAAGCATTGGTGGCTACAGTTTGTGAAACACAAGACAACTGTTCGGGTTTAGCGTACTCGCTCTAACAAATTATGCTGTTCAAATCACGTTGCTTACGCGACGCAGCTCACAGCTTTAAAAGAATTGAGCAGCCCATCACGAACCTATACAAGCGACACAGTTGGAATCAACGCATGGTCACCAATTCTTCGCCACTGGTGGGGTGAATGGCGATCGTGTCGTCAAAATCACTCTTATTAGCGCCCATACGAATGGCGACAGCGAACCCTTGCAGCATCTCATCAGAATCTCGGCCAATCATATGACAACCCACAATGCGCTCATCCTTTCCCACCACGATTAGTTTCATTGACGTTTTCACTTTATGCTGGGTAAACGCTTCGTACATGGGGGTAAAGGTACTTGAATAAATCTTAACGTCGTCCCCATATTCTTTTCGCGCCTCTTGCTCGCTCATGCCCACGGTGCCAATGGGAGGGTGACTGAATACAACGGTTGCGATGTTGCTGTAATCCATCTTTCGCCCAGTTTGTCCGTTATAAATACGATCGGATAAACGCCTCCCTGCCGCAATGGCAACAGGCGTCAATTCGGCTTGACCGGTAACATCGCCTAATGCGAATACGTTTTTAACTTTAGTTTCTTGCCATTCATCTACTGCGATATAACCTTTTGCATCGGTTTCCAAACCAATGTTTTCAAGACCAAGCCCTTCTGTAGCTGGCTTTCTACCAATCGCCATCAGTACCGTATCGAATGGCCCAATGGTTTGACCTGATTCGCTAGTGGCATAAATGCCATCGGATTTCTTTTCAAGCGATGCGGTGGTGAATTGCTTTGCCATAGTGACATCGTCTTGTGTCATCGCATCCATCAATTGACTGGATAACATGTCATCAAAATCACGCAAAAACATATCGTGACGAATGGCCAATGTGGTGTCGGTTCCAAGCGCTTGTAAAAGCCCTGCCAATTCAACGGCGATGTAACCTGCACCTACCACCAAAGCCTTACCAGGTTGCTCAGTCAATTCAAAAAAGCCATCTGAATCCATCGCATGTTCAATGCCGGGTATATCGGGCATCACAGGCACGCCACCTGGAGCGATGATGATGCGCTCAGCCGTTACTTTTCGATCACCATCGATCAGTATGGTATTCGGGCCATCAAAGGTTGCGTGCCCATGGGTGAATTCAACATTGTTCTTACCCAAATAGGTGGCGTACGCATTGTTAATGTTAGAAATATAAGCCTCACGCTTTTCTACAAACGCACCCCAGTTAAAGTCTCCCACGGTAACGTCAAAACCGTAATCAACGGCATCGTGTAACGCGTGCGACAAACTTGCCCCGTACCACATCGCCTTCTTAGGAACGCAGCCTCGATTTACACAGGTTCCGCCTAAAACCGAATCGCGCTCAATCACTAATCCTTTGGCGCCGTACATTCCTGCACGATTTAACGTGCCTATGCCACCACTACCGCCACCGATGGAAATTAAATCGTAATCAAACGCCATATGCCTTCATTCCAAAAAACGTAAACCCGTTAATATATACACCACGCTCTACAGAACGACAGGTGCTCTTGAACATCGCTGAACTGCAAACCAAGTGGCCACATCTGGTTAGTTTAACCAGAATCAACCGGCCTATTGGCATCCTACTGCTGCTATGGCCCATGCTATGGGCGTTATGGATTGCCGCAAGTGGCGTTCCCTCATTATCAGTGCTAGTCATCTTTATTTTAGGCACTGTGCTTACCCGATCAGCGGGCTGTGCCATTAACGACTACGCCGACCGGCATTGGGATGGCAAAGTGACTAGAACTCAGAACAGACCCCTTGCTACTGGCGACTTATCGCCAAACGATGCACTAGTCACTACGGCTATCTTAATGCTAGCGGCATTCGTGTTGGTTTTATTCACTAATGCACTCACCATTAAGCTGTCGTTTGTTGCTTTGTTTCTTGCGGTGCTTTACCCATTCACAAAACGCATCACGCATTGGCCACAGCTTTTTCTAGGACTAGCATTTGCGTGGGCAGTTCCCATGGCGTTTGCAGCCCAAAGCGGCCACACACCCGCATCAGCTTGGTGGCTCTTCGCAGCGGCTGTTATATGGGCCAGTGCTTACGATACGTTGTACGCCATGGTAGATCGCGAAGATGATGTGAAGGTAGGTATCAAGTCGACCGCCATATTCTGGGGCAAATACGACCTAGTCTTTGTGGGGGCCGCGCAAACGATGATGCTACTCTTAGTGATGTGGGTTGGCTTTTCAAACCAGCGAGGCTGGGTGTTCTTTGCAGGCTTATGTTTGGCCGCTCTGCTGGTGGCAAAACAACTTCACGATTGTCGCGATAGAGACCCAAAAGAATGCTTTAAAGCCTTCATTAACAATCACTATGTTGGCATGGCCATATTTATAGGGTTAGCCATCGACTATTTACTTTCACCTGCGGCGCACTGATGACTAAAGACGTTCATACGCTGCTCAACCGATACCAGCAATGGGTTGAACGCACCGATAACCCAGATGCTACGTGGGTAAGTCATTACAACGACCTTCGTTTGGTGAAGGCCTGTTTAAACAAAATATCGTTAAATGATGAACACCCACAACACCCATTACAAATCGGTATTGTTGGGCCAACGCAAGCTGGCAAGAGCACCTTAGTTAATGTGCTTACCGATTCCACTGCTGCAGGAATTAGCGCGCGCGCAGGCTACACCGTTCATGCTCAAGGATTCGGGCTGAATTTAACCGAAGCCGATTTAACCCCTGTGCATGGCGTAATGGCACCCATGACACGAGTAAGATCGGATGAATTAGATTTTTCAAATCTCAACACATACGTACTAGACCCAATTAGCTCAGGGCCAGCAGCACTGGTCAATGAATGCGTGGTGTGGGATTCCCCCGACTTCGATTCGATTGAAGCACGAGGGTATCGCGGCGCGGTGTTGCATACCTTAGCCTTGGCTGATGTGCTGATTCTAATGGTCAGTAAAGATAAGTACGGGGATAAATCAGTTTGGGACATGCTGAACTTGATGGTGCCATTAAATAAACCCATTGTAGTGGTCATTAACAAATTAAGTGAACGCGACACACTAAGCGTTAAGCAGTCATTTACCGAACGTTTCGAAAAATACCACCCCAACATTGACTTACTGCCTGTTGTTGCCCTGCCATACATTGAAGAAAAAAGAGCCTTTAATTCAGCAGAACTTCAAGACATACACACAGGCTTAACCGCTGCAACACAACATTTGTCACGTCAGTCACTAAAGCCTGCGGTTACCCATTTTATTGATGAGCATTGGGATCAATGGATAAAACCAGCTGAACATGAACAAGACGCAAAAAACCATTGGGACACATCAGTTAACCAGGCGATTACTGAGGCGGTCTCTCAGTATGAATTGCGTTATATCAATGACGATTCTAGAAACGATGTGTTTAATCGAGCTTTAGCAGAGCTTTTAGATTTATTAGAAATACCGGGCATTGCGGCTACTTTGCAAAAAACACGTGAAGTGGTTACATGGCCTGCCAGAAAGTTGTTTGGCTTAGGGATTAGCGCGGTGAAAGGCAACGCTGTTCAAGCACCACCTGCAGACTTAGAAAAAGATGTGCTAACCAGCATTCAAACGCATGTTCTTACCTCGTTACAAGGGGTGGCGGTTGATGCTCAACACGACTTTCCCGAACAGGCCGCTTGGTGGAATTCACTAACCCAAGAACTTCGCCAACAACGAGACGACATTGGCACAGAATTCAATGCAAGGGCTGAGCAATATCAAAAAGACTTTAACCCTCGTATAGAAGCTGCGGCTAAAAAACTTTATCAGCAGTTAGAAACGCAGCCTGCCTTATTAAATTCACTGCGAGCCGCTCGTGTTACCACCGATGCAGCAGCGGTTGCCTTAGCGGTTAAATCTGGCGGTTTAGCGGCCACAGATTTATTAGTAGCACCCGCCATGCTGTCGGTAACCACTTTACTTACCGAATCGGCACTGGGCCGTTACATGACAACCGTAAAGGCTGAATTGAAGCAGCAGCAAAGCACCGTAGTGCGCCAACAAGTACTGGAAGGCGCACTGGGCGATGCCTTGCTAAAGCTACCAAACACCATGGATCAAACCGAACTACTTGGTGTGGATTTAACGCTACGCTAAATTCGCCAATACCGATTCAGCTGACGACACAGTGGCTTCTGATGAATTGTCTTCCACGGCAATGGATGCCACCACACCGTTATCAACCACCATGGCAAAACGATGGCAGCGCGTGCCTAAACCAAACGCACTTAAATCCAGATCCAAGCCAGCTGCTTTAGTAAATTCTGAATTGCCGTCGGCGAGTAGATCAACCGAATTACCCACGTTGACCGATTGACCCCAAGCACCCATGACAAAAAAGTCAGCCACTGAGATGCAAGCAACAGCAGCAACGCCTTTCTCTTTCAAGATGTTTTCCGACTGAACAAATCCTGGCAAGTGCGTTTCTGAACAAGTGGGGGTAAAGGCACCGGGCACACCGAACAACACCACTTTTCGATCGGCACAGTAGTCTTTTAAGTTGACATCTTTCGGGCCGTCACCTGTCATCTGTTTCAGAGTGACATCGGGAATCGCATCGCCTGCTTTAATCATTGAGTTGTCCTTGAGCAATTAGGGTTGGAAATATAACGTTTAACATTTAATGCACAGTGTAACGTGAGCGGAAGTTTTTCAGTCATGGTCTAATAAATCCCCATGACCGAACTTCTTAATACGACTCAAACCGCCCTAGTGGACTGGACATCGAAAGCCATCAATAGCGGCTGGCTAGCACCAGAAGCGTTGGCGCAGGTGAATGCGGTTCAAGCGTCCACCCCATCAGAGCTTTTTTCAGGCACCGATCGGCCCTTGGTGGTTGGTTTTTTCGGTGGAACCGGTGTGGGTAAAAGCTCATTAATGAATCGATTGGCAGGCGATGCGATTGCTCGCGCCAGCGCACAACGCCCCACATCAACCGATATTACCGCCTACGTACACACTTCAGTGCGAGTGGATCGGTTGCCGCCACAATTTCCCATGGACAAGCTGCGCACCGCCATGCACCACAATGCCGATTACGCATCGGTGCTCTGGCTGGATATGCCCGATTTCGACAGCGTTGAAACCACTCACCGCGATCTGGTTGAACAATGGCTGCCGTTTATTGATGTTCTGGTTTATGTGGTTAGCCCGGAGCGTTATCGCGATGATGAAGGCTGGCGCTTGTTGCAACAACATGGGCAGAGGCACGCGTGGTTATTCGTCATGAATCATTGGGATAGAGGCGACCCAGTGCAAAAAGATGATTTCCAACAACTACTGAAAACCGCAGGGCTAGACAACCCTTTACTTTTTTGCACCGACTGTAACCCAGACAAACCTTCTGCCACAGATGACTTCCAACAGTTTGATGAAACCATTCAAGCCTTAGCCGATCAACAGCTGATTGATGAGCTAGAAAAGCACGGGGTATTTCAGCGCTTAGGTGAAATTCAACAAACCGCTTCTTCTTTAAAAACCTCTCTTGGCGATGAACACCTTATTGATCGCTGGCAAAGCTTATGGAAAAACCAGTGGCAGCAACACCGTGATGAATTAAGCCAAGCTGTGCAATGGCAAATTCCTAACTTAGCCGAACACTACGCTGAAGCCAATGCACCCTTTTGGTTGCGCTGGATGCCAGGTGCATCAAGCCGCAGTAACTCAACTACTGAGCCTAACAACGCCAGCACAAAAAACTTGGCGCAACAATCTGTCTCACAGCTTTTAGACTCAGTTGCATTGCAACGCATTGATGATGGCATTGCAGCGTTTGTTCATGATGCACGAGCAGAAGACGTACACACCCAAGGTTTACACGATGTTCTATCTCGCCGACGTAACGAATTACCGGCACGGTTAAGCCAAACGGCAAACCAAGCGCTGCATGCCTCTTTGCATAAGCCTGGAGAAGCTTGGCAACGCATTCTGCACAAATCACTGGGGGTTTTAACGACGTTACTGCCCTTAGCGGCGATGGGGTGGGCGGGATATAAATTAGTGAATGGGTTTGCACAAGGCACAGCCACAGGTTTAGATTATTTAGGGGTAAATTTTGCCGTGCACACCGCTATGCTCGTAGCGCTTGCTTGGGCGGTGCCTAAAGTGCTGCACAGTAAAACCAAACCCTCTCGGGTAAAGGCT
>CALHNS010000084.1 GCA_938035125.1 uncultured Granulosicoccaceae bacterium
TGTAGTTATCGTCCGCTGCAACTCAGGGTTAAGTGCAGGGCGTGTGCCATTGGTGGTATTTAATTCATTGTTGGTTATTGTTTTTTAAAACAATGGCTTAGGAGCTTGTGTGGTAACCCCTACACCACTAAAATTGCGCTAGTTCACAGGTTTATCGTGTCACTTTGTCACTAAGTGACAATCAAATTGTCACATTAATGACAAAGTGTTCGATGTGACACGCTAAGTAACGGAACCTTTTACTAGGATTTATCTATTTTTAGTTGTTTTATACGATATCTAAGCTGGCGATAGGTTAATCCGAGTAATTCAGCAGCCGCTTTTCTATTCCAATGCGTCTTATCAAGTGCATCAACAATACGTTGATATTCGGTATTGGGTACTTGAATAGAGATGGAACCTGTTACCTTTTTTTGATTAGGCAGGTGTTTGTCGTTCGGTAAGTTAATATCACAAGCTTTAATCACCCCAAAATCCATTAAAGTGCTAGCGCGTTCTAAAATGTTTTCAAGTTCGCGAACGTTTCCTGGGTAATGGTATTCATTTAATAGCGATAAAGCTTCACTGTCTATGTTGATAGAGTCCACGCCATGAGTTTGCTCTAGCTTTTTTAATAGGTGATCAACCAGTAAATCGATATCATTGAGCCTGTCACGTAAATTCGGTGCGTGCAATGATATTACGTTTAATCGATAGTACAAATCATGCCTGAATTTTCCAGCCTCAACTTCTGATGCTAAGTCTTTTTGGCTTGCACTGAGTATTCGAACATTAACTGATTCTTCTTCACGCCCGCCGACGGGGCGAAAACTTCGCTCTTGTATAGCGCGTAATAGCTTTACTTGCATCTGTAATGGCAATTCAGATACCTCGTCTAGAAACAAGGTGCCACCATGGGCTTGGGAAAATAATCCGATCTGATCTAGCGCGGTTCCAGTAATGTGGCTTTTCTTTTGTCCGAACAGCTCGCTTTCTATAAGGTTTGCTGGAATGGCTCCACAATTAAACGCCACGAAGGGTTCTTTTTTTCGTGGGCCTCGTTCGTGTATTAAACGAGCGATCAGTTCTTTGCCAGTGCCGGATTCGCCCATTATCCAAATAGGGGCGTTAGTGCGCGCCACCTTATCAATAAGCCCGTGTAGCTCTTGTATTGACTTTGAATTGCCAATAAGCTGCGTGCCGGTATGTGAATCAAAATTTCTCTCATTCTTCGGCTGTAATGAAATTGGTTGAGTGTGTTGATTGGATGTTTTTTGCTTAGTTGAAGAATTGGATGAGGTTGATCTAGCTATATGTTCATCATTAGCAGAATGATTTAGAGCCGACTTTAATTCTATAGCTTGCGTAACCAACTGCCTTAGTTGACTTATCTCAACAGGTTTAGAAACAAAATCATAGGCGCCATTCTTCATGGCATCAACCGCTGCCTCCATGTTACCGTGCGCGGTTATAACAGCGATAGGAACATGGGGTTTTGATTTTTGCGCATACTTAACAAAATCCACGCCGTTTCCATCGGGCAGGCGCATATCGGTTAAGCAAAGATCGAAAGCGTGTAGCCCTAATAAATTACGAGCCTCTTCTAAGTTTGCGGCTGCATGAAAATCCCAACCCATACGCGTAAGCGTAATCGCGATTAATTCGCGAATATCGGCCTCGTCATCAATGATTAACGCTGTGGCGGCCATAGGTTATGCTGCCATTTGAAAAGCGTTGATCATGGTGATTCGAAAGTGTGCACCCTGTTCGGCGTCCAAACAAAGGATATCGGCCTTATTCAATTCGCACAGCTCACGGATGATGTATAAGCCCAAGCCGCAGCCGTCATGATGCGTGGAATAAAAAGGTTCGAATAGCTTTTGGCGATCTATATCAGCGATGCCGCCGCCATTATCTATGATATCTATTATGGTGGTGCTTGGTGTGTCTTGAAACGCAACGATAGATAATTGAATATCAAGGCTTTGGTTATGAATAAGGGCGTTTGTGCACATATTCCAAAGCACTTGGTCAAGATGGTCGGGGTCGAACACAGCAATAAGGTTTTCTTCAACGTTAAGTTTGATGCTTGACCCTGGTCTTAACGATTCGTTTTCAAACCTGTTTTTAAAATCCTGAAGAGCCGATGATAAATCTAATTTATCTCGGCGAACGCGCTGCCGGTTCGATAGCTGCAGTACATCTTCAATAATACGATTTATTCTTCGAGTGTTATTTTGAGCAATTTCAAGCAACTGTTGATCGACCTCATCCAACTGCGCTGACTCTTGCAGCAATTCAGTGGCATGGGATACAGCGCTTAGTGGGTTTCGAATTTCATGTGCGATGCTGGCTGATAACCGCCCTAAAGACGCCATTTTTAATTGCTGAAACTGTTGCCTGATAGCGGAGTGATCATCAATGCGTATTAAATAACCGCCTGTGGATAAGCGCGAGAAATACGGTAAGACGTCTTGACCCGTTTCATCAACGGTAAATGATTGATCGCCAGCACTAGGTTGTGTGTGGCTGGTTTCAAGGCTATCCATAAGCGCTGGGCATAATCGGCCAAGATGAACCGGCAGTTGAGTAAATTCAGTACCTAACATTGTTCTTGCCATGTCATTAATCACCACCACCTGGTATTGCGCGTTTAACACCAACACACCAGAATCCAGTTCGCGAATGATTTCCTCATTTAATGTGGCAATTTCATGGGCTTCTAAGGCCGCTCGGTTTTTAGTAGTTCGAGCAAGCTCTCGTTGTAACAAGCGCCGCAGTGGCACGGTCATAAGCCATGCGGTAGTGAACATCAAAATGCCGAGTAATGCGGTTCTTTCAAAATCAGTTGCCCAGCGGCCATAAAGGGAGCTGGCAAGCAGTTCAGCAGATAGCAGTGCAGAAGTTGCAATGGCTGCGAACAGTAATGCGTGTCGAGTGGTGGACAGCTGGCTGAGAAGGGCGATATTGATTAACAGCAACGGGCCAACGCCACTGTTCACGCCACCACTGGCGTAAATCAAGGCCACCGTGCAAAGAATGTCGATGTAATTTTGCAGAAAAAATTGCGTGGTAATGTGTAACCACCGACGCCGCTCCAACATAATGAAACCTAAAATGCTGGCAAAGTACACCAGCAAAGTGGTTTCAAAAAACGCAGGAGCTCGGCTGCCCAGTGCTTCCTGGCTAGGTATTAGGAAGTAAACGGCTGACAGGGCAAACACAACGACTAAACGGTAGCTGTTTAGTAGCCGCATCACAGGCCAGTCTGGCTCGTTTACAGCGCCCGAGTTGTTGATTTCTGCATTACGCATAGCGTAAGCGCAGGAGCAAGATCTGCTCCCCATCTCTTAATCGTGAGAGATCGAGGTAAATCTGCTGTGCAGGGTGGATCTAATCTGTGAACTATATCGCAATTACAGCCGGGCTAGCGCGGGGTGCTCTGGATCGGTTTCGGCTAAAACCCTGAGCGTATCTTGGGCTAGATCGGTCTGACCCATCGAGCGTTGAGCCGATGCCATCAAAGCTAAAGCGTTCGGTGTGTGTTTGGAATCTCGAAAGTGCTCTAATAAATACGTCACTCGATTGACACTTGCCACCATGGCGCCTCGGTTGTAGTAATAGCGCGCCGTGGTTAGTTCGTGTCTGGCCATTTCATCGCGTAAAAACGCCATGCGCTCAATGGCGTCTTCTGTGAAATCACTGTCGGGGTAGCGCCTAACTAAAGAGTCGAAATCGACATACGCATTGCGCAGCCAGTTTTGATCAAGATGCGCTAATTGGCGAGGGAATAGCCTTTCCATAGGGGAGCCACCGCGGCCAAAATTGGCCAAAGCCTTCATATACATGGCGTAATCCACCGAATCGTCGCGTGGGTACAGCTTGATGTAGCGTTCGGCTGCAGAGATGGCGTTGTCGTATTCGTCTTGTTTGAAATAGGCGAAAATGACGTCAAGCTGAGCATTTTGGGTGAAGGTGCCGAAGGGAAATTGCGCGCCCAATGCTTCGTATACATCGATGGCGGTAAGAAAGTCCCCCCGGTTCATCGCCCTTTTGGCAATGTTGTACATGCCTTCTGGGGTTTGAATATCTGAGCTACCTGAACCTGCACTGGTGGCACAGCCTGAGAAAATAAGCGGCATAACGAGGCAAAGCATCGCAAGCCAGCAAGAGTTCTGTTTGTGATTAAGACGTATCATGACACCATGAGTATAGCGAATGATTCAGCCGATCCAAATGACCTTTGCGCCATAATTCCACCCGATTGGGCGGGCCAGAGGTTGGATGCGGTCCTTGCCCAGCTTTTCCCTCAATATTCTCGCTCTCGCCTGTCCACTTGGCTAAAAGCTGGGTACATCGAAGTCAATGGTGTGAAAAAGCCTGGAAAATCCAAAGTTATGGGCCAAGAGCAAGTGAACGTGGTCTTGCCTGAGGGCTTATTACAAAAGACACTGGAAGAGTCTATGGCCGCTGGAGAGCTAATTGTTGAGCCCGAAGCGGTGCCTTTGGATGTGCTGCATCAAGACTCAGCTGTGTTTATTTTGAATAAACGGGCTGATTTGGTGATGCATCCTGCTCCGGGTAATCGACACGGCACCGTGATGAACGGGCTACTGCATCGGGATGAGGCATTAGCTGGTGTGCCGCGCGCTGGCGTGGTTCATCGATTGGATAAAGACACCACGGGCCTTTGCGTAGTGGCGCGCACGTTAGAGTCACACACCCACTTGGTGCGTCAATTACAAAGTCGGTCGGTCTCTAGGGTTTATTACGCGGTGGTGGCTGGCGATCCGCCTCAAGAGGATACGATTGATGAGCCCATAGGGCGCCACCCAAAAAACCGGCAACGGATGGCGGTGGTGGGCAACGGCAAACGCGCCATCACGCACTTTAGTGTGTTGCAACGTTACCCATCGTGTGCGCTGGTTCGTGTGCAATTAGAAACGGGCCGCACTCATCAAATAAGGGTGCACATGACGCACGAGGGTTATCCGTTAATTGGTGATGCGGTATACCAACAAGGTCGTGCTCTGCAACGCTTACCTGAACCTGTGCGTGATATCACCGATCGTTTTCAACGTCAGGCGTTGCACGCAGGCGAGTTAGGATTTATTCACCCTGAAACTAATGAGCCTGTGCGTTTTGAATGCCCCATGCCTGAAGATATGCAACGATTGGTTACCCAGCTCTCAGAGCTTGTGGATGGGCCCGATGATGACAACACGCGCATCAGTTATGTCAGTTGATGATATTCATCTCTTAACCCCTGAGTGGGATGCGCCCCCGAACGTGCGTGCGTTCAATACCACTCGCTTGGGCGGTGTCAGTAAAGCGCCTTATGATGGCTTGAATCTGGGTTTGCACGTTAACGATAACCCTGTCGCGGTAAAGGAGAATCGCGCTCGTATGCGTGATGCGATGGCTCTGCCGATGGAGCCCAAATGGTTAAACCAAGTGCATGGCTGTGATGTGTTATCCCTCTCTGAGTCTCCTTTCAAGGAAACCAGTGATGCTTCACCGATGCAAGCCGAACCGGTAGAAGCTGATGCAGCATTTACTGATCAGAAAGATACGGTGCTTTGTGTGTTAACAGCCGATTGTTTACCGGTGCTCATCACCAATCAAGAAGGTACCGAGCTTGCTGTGGCTCATGCGGGTTGGAAAGGATTGTTAAACGGTGTGATTGAGGCAAGTCTTGATAAATTTTCTGCCACTTCACACTTTCATGTTTGGTTAGGCCCTGCGATTGGTTCTGAAAAATTTGAGGTTGGGCCAGAGGTGAAAGAGGCGTTCGTTTCTAAAAATGCCGCACATGCATCGGCGTTTACTGCCAGCCGCGCTGGCGATGAAAAACAATTTGCCAATATTTATACGCTGGCTCGCCAAACCATAAATCGTGCGTTAAGTTCAGCAACAGCAACAGCAACAGCAACAGCAACAGCAACAGTCAGTGGTGGTGATCGATGCACTTTTAGTGAAAGTAAGTACTTTCATTCCTATCGGCGTGATGGTGCCGCTAGCGGGCGAATGGCGTTGGTGGCTTGGCTAACCTCCTAAAAAGCGTTTTTTTTTGAACCACTGGCGTTGAATAGCCTGCGGGTAACTCTTGAATTAACCAAACAAAGCATTAATTTTGATGCATCAAACGTATTAGTCCTTAACCGGAGGACCCCTTTATGAGAATGGACAAACTCACCAGTAAGTTCCAACTGGCCTTGCAGGATGCACAATCTATCGCGGTGGGCCGCGATCACCAGTTCATAGAACCCGCCCATTTAATGTTGGCGTTTTTAGACCAAGACGGTAGTGGCGTAAGGCCATTACTTGCTCAGTCGGGTGTGAATATAAATGGCTTGCGGGTGGAGCTGGCTGCACAGTTAGATTCTATAGCGGCTGTGCATGGAAATGGTGGGCAGCTGCACGTATCAAACGGGCTGAATGGCTTACTCAATCTAACCGATAAACTATCGCAAAAACGCGGTGATCAGTACATCTCTTCTGAAACATTTGTATTGGCTTTGTTGGAAGAAGGCAAAAGCGCCGTAGGTAAGGCGTTAGTAAAGCACGGTGCTAATTTAGCAGCGGTGCAAAAAACCATTACCGATGTGCATGGCAATGAACCTGTCAACGATCCCAATGCAGAAGATCAGCGTCAGGCATTAGAAAAGTACACCATTGATTTAACCACGCGTGCCGAACAAGGGAAGATAGATCCAGTTATTGGGCGCGATGATGAAATTCGACGGGCCATTCAAGTACTGCAGCGAAGAACTAAAAATAACCCTGTCATTATCGGTGAGCCTGGTGTGGGTAAAACCGCTATCGTTGAGGGGTTGGCTCAACGTATTGTGGACAACGAGGTGCCAGAAGGGGTGCGCAATAAGCGCGTGTTGTCTTTAGATATGGGTGCGTTAATCGCAGGTGCAAAATTTCGTGGTGAATTCGAAGAGCGATTAAAAGCGGTGTTAAACGATTTGGCTAAACAGGAAGGTCAAATCATTTTATTCATTGATGAAATTCATACGATGGTGGGCGCCGGTAAGGCTGATGGTGCGATGGATGCTGGCAATATGTTAAAGCCTGCGCTTGCTCGTGGAGAATTGCATTGCATTGGTGCCACCACGTTAGATGAATACCGGCAATACGTTGAAAAAGATGCAGCGCTTGAAAGGCGTTTTCAAAAAATCATTGTTGATGAACCCAGTGTTGAACACACTATCGCTATATTACGAGGCTTAAAAGAGCGCTATGAAGTGCATCATGGGGTTGAAATAACCGACCCGGCTATCGTTGCAGCAGCCACGCTATCTCATCGTTATATAAGCGATCGTCAATTGCCTGATAAGGCGATTGACTTAATCGATGAGGCCGCCTCTCATATTCGTATGGAAATTGATTCCAAGCCTGAGGAATTAGATAAGTTAGAGCGCCGCGTTATTCAATTAAAAATTGAACGTGAAGCCTTGGCAAAAGAAACCGATGATGCGTCAAAGCGAAGGCTTGAAGATTTAGATGAAAGCATTGCTGTCGTTGAAAAGCAGTATGCCGATCTAGAAGAAATTTGGTTGTCTGAGAAAGCATCTGTGCAAGGTGCTACGTCAGTCAAAGAGGAATTAGAACGTGTGCGCTTGGATTTTGAAACCGCAAAGCGTGCAGGCGACTTAGCCAGAATGTCGGAGCTGCAATACGGCAAAATCCCTGAGCTTGAAAAACAGTTAGCCGATGCGTTAGAACATGCCGATGATTCTGATATGCAATTGCTTAGAAATAACGTCACCAGTGATGAAATTGCTGAAGTGGTGTCCAAAACCACCGGTATTCCCGTTAGTAAAATGCTTGAAGGTGAGCGCGATAAACTGCTTCGAATGGAAGATGAGTTGTCCGCGCGCGTAATTGGTCAAGGTGAGGCTTTGGAAGCTGTGTCTGATGCGGTGCGCCGATCAAGGGCTGGGTTAAGCGATCCTAATCGCCCCATCGGTTCATTTTTATTTTTAGGGCCAACGGGTGTTGGTAAAACCGAACTTACTAAAGCATTAGCAAATTTTCTGTTCGATGATGAGGATTCTTTAGTTCGCGTGGATATGTCTGAATTTATGGAAAAACACTCTGTTGCTCGCTTGATCGGTGCGCCACCGGGTTATGTGGGTTACGAAGAAGGGGGCTATTTAACCGAGAGCATTCGGCGTAAACCGTATTCTGTGATTTTACTGGATGAAGTTGAAAAAGCTCACCCGGATGTGTTTAACATTTTGCTGCAAGTGCTAGACGATGGCCGTTTAACAGATGGGCAAGGGCGCACGGTTGATTTTCGAAACGCTGTGATTGTGATGACATCCAATTTAGGTAGCCACGTTATTCAAGAGATGTCTGGGGTTGATCAATACGCGCAAATGAAAGACTCGGTAATGGAGATAGTGGGCACACACTTTCGCCCTGAATTTATTAACCGTATTGATGAAACCGTTGTGTTTCGCCCATTGGCGGCCGAACATATTCGAAAAATATGCGCTATTCAAATGAATCGGGTTGGACGCAGGCTTTATTCCAAGGAATTAGAGCTTGTGGTGAGTGATGCGGCGTTAGATCGAATTGGCGCTGCAGGCTTTGATCCTGTGTACGGCGCGCGCCCATTGAAGCGAGAAATTCAGAGTCAAGTCGAAAACCCATTAGCGCAGCATCTTTTAGCTGGAGATTTCCAACCAGGAGATACCATCTATTTATCGGTGAAAGACGATGCGTTGGTGTTTACCAAAACACTGATTAAGGAAGATGCCGTTGCCGTTCATTAAGCGCATGCCTTTTTTCTATTGAAGCGATTGAATGCGCCGTGTAACAACTAACCAGTGCAACTAATTCTTCATTAATTGTTTCAATGAACAATTAAATAGGCGGCCAAGGACCGGCTGCTGGCACTGGAATTTGCACAACAATGGCGGTGATGTTGTCGGTGCCGCCTCGCTTTAATGCTAATGACATCAATGAATCGATGGCTTGCTCTGGGCCTGATTGAATTAAACGTTCTTTTAATTCATCGGCCGACACATCTTTAAATAAACCATCACTGCATAAAAGGTAACGGTCTCCTGGTTTTACTTTTATGCGCCTTACCTGAGTTTCTAGTGTGTCGTGAACCCCAACGGCGCGGGTGATAACATTCGATGATGGGTGGTTGTCTAAATCGTCGTTCGCTTCCAGTTCACCTAAGCGATACAGTTCTTGCACCAAGGAGTGATCATCGGTGAGTTGAACAAAATTTGAATCGCGGTAACGATAGATACGGCTATCACCAGCCCAAATAACATAAGCTTGCGTTCCGTAAATATAGAGAGCGGCAACAGTGCTGCCCATGACACCTCGGCCCACGGATTCTTCACGGCATAAACGATTAGCGCTTTTCAGCCGGTTAAGGATGTCGTCTAAATCTTGTTCTTGATTTTTGGTGGCTTTGAATTCATGCAATTTTTCGATGATGGACTGGCTGGCTTTATCGCCTCGACTGTGCCCGCCCATGCCATCAGCAACTACCCATAACCCTTGTTCTCTGGCGTCTAAAAACGAGTCTTCATTCGCTTTTCTTACGTGGCCCACGTTGGTGCGCGCGCTGGAGAACCATCGCGTGCGGTCGGACCGTGCTTGTGTGCCAGCTGCGCTCATGTCAGATCTTCAATACTGTACTTATACCGGCTAAGTATAGCTGTTCGGCGTTCCAGTGATACACTTCTTGGCATGACTAAAGTGCGCACTCGATTTCCCCCCAGCCCAACTGGGTATCTGCATATTGGCAGTGCCCGAACGGCGTTATTTAACTATCTATTCGCTCGCCAGCACGGCGGGGAATTTGTGCTGCGTATTGAAGATACTGATCGCGAACGCTCAACCGATGAAGCCGTGCAAGTGATCATGGACAGCATGGAGTGGATGGGCCTAGATTACGATGAGGGCCCGTTCTTTCAAACCCAACGCTTTGATCGATACCGAGAGGTGGTGAATCAGCTGTTGGAAGAGGGTAAGGCTTATAAATGTTATTGCACCCCAGAAGAGCTTACGAAAATGCGCGAGCTTGCCATGGAGAAAAAAGAAAAACCACGTTACAACGGTTACTGGCGCGACAGAACCGATACGCCCCCTGCAGGTGTTGAGCCGGTTATTCGTTTTAAGAACCCAACCACAGGCGCTGTTGTTATTGATGATGCAGTTAAAGGCCCCATCCGTGTTGAGAATAGTGAGCTAGATGATTTAGTCATTATGCGTTCGGATGGCACACCGACATACAACTTATGTGTTGTTGTCGATGATATGGATATGGATATTACCCACGTTATTCGAGGTGATGATCATGTGAATAACACACCAAGACAAATCAATATATTTAACGCCTTAGGCGCTAAGCTGCCTGTATTTGCTCACTTACCGATGATATTGGGCGAAGACGGCAAGCGTATGTCTAAACGCCACGGTGCGGTCAGTGTTATGCAGTACGCTGAAGATGGATATTTGCGCGATGCGCTTATGAATCATTTAGTTCGATTGGGTTGGTCACATGGCGATCAAGAAGTTTTTTCAATGGATGAAATGATGAAGCTATTCGGGCTTGATCATGTGAATAATTCTGGTGCTGTGTTCGATGTGAAAAAGCTAGATTGGTTAAATCAACAATATATGCAATCTGCATCAACAGAGACTTTGGCTAACGGATTAACAACGCACTTAAAAAAAGCTGGCATCGATTTCCAATCAGGCCCTGCCGTTGCAACAGTGGCTGAGCTATTACGTGATCGTGCCAAAACGTTTTCTGAAATGGCCGAAGGCGCCAAGCCTTTTTATCAAGCGCCAACCGAATACGATGAGAAGGCTGCGAAAAAACAATTTTCACAAGAAGCCGGAGAGCGCTTACAAACAGTGCACGATAATCTCGCAGCGTTAGAGGATTTTTCACCTGAAGCCATCGATGCAACCCTGCAATCAACGGTTGCAGAGCTTGAGGTAGGCTTTGGAAAAATCGGTCTGCCATTGCGCGTAGCCGTTACAGGCAATACGGCCTCCCCCGCGTTAGATCAGACCTTGTCTTTCATGGGCAAAGAGGCTGTGCTGGCAAGATTAGTGGCCGCTGTTCAATACTGCCGGTCTTTGTAACGTCAGTGCTTGACAGGTTAGGGTGGCATCCGTAACCTATGCGGAATTCGTGGGGCTATAGCTCAGCTGGGAGAGCGCTTGCGTGGCACGCAAGAGGTCGGCGGTTCGATCCCGCCTAGCTCCACCATTTAAAAAAGTTATCTGGCGGATCGCCGTTATTCAATTCAATTAGCATCAGGCAGATCGAACCGCCGACCTACGGTCGAGCGCCGGATGGCCGGCCCCCGGTACGCCGGCCGGTTCGATCCCGCTTAGCTCCACCACTCCCCGATCTACGCATGTCGATCGTTAGTAATATAAAATGTCCTCATTCAGATTTGGACAACATCCCAGCATGACCACCCCAGCAACCGGTACCAAGCCGCCAACGCATCGGCCGCGAAAAAAGCTTTCGAAGGCTTATTTGCGGAAGAAGTTGCCTCTTCTGAACTTGCCTCGATTTTTATCGCAGCGTAAGGAGTGGTTGAGTAAAGGTGGCAAAATTTCTCGGTCTTATCGCATTCTGACCGACTACTCGGATACGGCTGGGGCGGCGAAGGGGCATTACTATCATCAGGATTTACTGGTGGCGGGTCTTATAGCTCAAAGCAAGCCACGTCGACATGTCGATATCGGTTCCCGTATCGATGGGTTTGTTGCGCATGTGGCGTCTTATCGTGAGATCGAAGTCTTTGATATTCGTGCACTTGATGAAAGCCGACATACCAATATCAAGTTTGTTCAGAAAGATCTAATGGACCACAACGAAACAGAAATCAGTGATTCGGTGTCTTGTTTACATGCCATTGAGCATTTTGGTTTAGGTCGTTATGGCGACCCTATCGACCCCGAGGGCCATCTGAAAGGTGTTGCGAATATTGTTCGCATGGTTGAGAAAGGCGG
>CALHNS010000085.1 GCA_938035125.1 uncultured Granulosicoccaceae bacterium
TTTAACCAATCTTGCCAACCTGCCATAAATTCGGCCCAGTTAAAAGATGTGACGTTACGAAATTCAATCTCTGCACCTTGTTTCCATCGTTGGAAAGAGGCACGGGTGTCGCGGACAGAACGAGTTGCCAGCCAACGTTTAGCAAGTTCATCAATAACGTCGCTGCTTTGCTGCTGTTCTAAATAAACCAGTGCACTGTAAGCCATGGATTCTGCCGAGGCATAGCCCACGCGATCGGCAATGATTTGCCAATCATTGATTAAATCTGTTTTATCGCCTAACACTTCAAGTGAAATAAGCGCTCTTGCCAGTAATTCTTCATGATTGGCATCACGCTCATCCTGTGTGCTAGCGGCCGTGCTGGCTTCTGTTACTCGGCGTGTATAGCCATCTAAAAACCAATGGTAGTGCTCAAATACAGATCGTCCGCCGCTGGTGCCCAGTAATAATTGGTGCATAACCGTGGTTCTAAACACCACGCGATCATAGTGATCGGCCTCGGTGAAGTTGCCGTACACCAATGGCCCATCGGCGCTGTGCGCAACAAATTCCCAGCTAGCTAAATCGGTATCGTGCACCACATAAGCAGGGGCTAAGGGCAGTGGGCCTATTTTGGCCTGTATGGTATCAATGTCATTGTCTAAACCATCCAGTAGCGGTTGAGCAGTATTTGCTATATCAGGATCTAGATAGGCCACAGTGATGTTGTGACGATCACTGTTTAATTGAAAACGTGTGGAGACTTCCAGTGGTTCAGGTAAGGGTTCTTTTTCTAATACCGATAACACTGTTAAGAAAGCTGCCACGATAAAACCTGCCACGATATAGTCTCGACGCGCCATGGGGCGGGCCAGTACTTCTGCCATTGAGCCTTCTTGCCACAACGCTATGATAAATCCGACAAGGGTAAAAGCTAAGGTTAACGCCCACGTTTCTTGTAAGGCGCGAACCGGTACATCAACTCGTTCATACGCTAAGGTGCCATCCATTAATAACGCGAACGGACCAAACTCTGTGATGTCTATCGATGCTGATGTCAGTAAGTAATAAATTGAGCCAATGAGCAACACATATAACAATAAACGTAAATGCCCAGACAAACTGATGGTGAACATCACAGCCCAATATAATGCGGCCACCGACAAAGTTTTTAATGCCAATAGTGAAAAATATTCTGATGTGATGCTGTCAACAACACTTGCGTAGCGCGAAGCCATTAATAAGGTAATTAACATTAGGCCACACACAATGAACCCACCTAATAGATATTTTACTAGTACAGGAGTGATTCGCCGAGTAGGTAAAGATTCTGTGTACTGCTGAGCTCGCGATTTGTAATCTCTTACTATGAGTAAGTTGCTGAGAACAAAGGCCGATAGAGGAATAAATGTGTATAAGGAAAAACTTAAAATTTCTAAAGGCGAGATACTGAATTCTTGATTTTGATAGCGAGTAAGCGTAATAAACAACGCGTACATCACAGCTATTGTCAACGCAGAAATTGCAAGCCAATGTTCAGCCAGCTCTTTGCGCAGAAACGTAAGCGTTACCATTGAGTAGCTCCTAACACTTAGTGTTTCTGCAAAATCATGGCAACGAAAATATCTTCTAACGACATGGGGGTTTCCTGCCAACCCAAGGGTAAGTTCGACACATCAATGTTCGGGCGATCAGCGGAAAGCCATCGCAAAATAACCGACTGTTGTGTGGTGTCGCCGCCTGCATGAATAACCTCAAACGGATGTCCTTGCAGTTCATCTAGCGGAAATGCATCGGTATCGGTCGTAATGGTTGCAAAGAAACGAGCTGTGCGATTAGAGAGCTCTTGTAAAGAGCCTTCGTACACTAAACGCCCGCCGTCTAAAATCCCAATGCGATCAGCTAAACTTTCAATGTCACCAATTAAATGTGTAGAGAAAAACACGGTGGTGTCGCTGTTTTGAACTTCACCCTTTATTAATGACAAAAACTCGCGCCTTGCTACAGGATCCATTCCGGCGGTGGGTTCATCTAAAATTAATAAGCGCGGATTAGACGCCAATGCCATAGACAGAGCAAGCCTTGCTTTCATTCCACCAGAAAAACTTCCCGATTTTCGATCGAAGGGTAATTGAAAGCGTTGTAATAATGCGCGATAGCGCTCGTCACTCCAATCGGGGTATAAACCGCGCATGAATTTACCCAAGCGCTTAGGTGTCATCCACGGATAGAACGTTTGTTCTTGGGCAACAAAGCCAATGTGTCGTCTGGCTTTTGCACCACGCGACCCGCGCATGGGTTTGTCAAAGACAGTCACTGTGCCCGATGTGGGAGGTGAAATTCCCATCATTAAACGAATAGCGGTAGATTTTCCCGCGCCGTTACGGCCAAGAAAGCCGTAAATTTCGCCTGGCTTTACTTGTAAATTTAGATTTTCTAAAACCGATAACTTGCCATAACGTTTGCTAACGTTCGATAAGGACACCAGCGGTTCCACCGATGAGTCTTCAAGCGGTGGCGGTGCGTCGGTGTCTACGATGAGTTGATCTACCATAAGGTATGCCTATTTCAACAAAGCACGTTAGATTGAAAGAATGAGTTTAGGTGGTTTCACCCAAACTGATTAGCTGCGGCGATTGAATACGTCGTCTAACGGGTCTTTATTCGAACTAGGCCCAGGATTAATTAATAGGCGTGAGATGCCTAAAGCTACAAGCGTTCCAGCCGCAGCTCCAAGTAAATGGCCATCCCACGACACACCGGGCTGTGTTGGCAGAATGCCCCGCAGTAATGTGCCAGCATAGAAAAAAGCGACAACGATGGAAATAACAATCGAGATAAATCGGCGTTCAAAAATACCCGCGAAAACATGAAACGCGATTAACCCAAACACTAATCCGCTGGCACCGATGTGTCTGGCTTCCCGCCCGAACACCCATAATGCGATACCAGCTAGTAGGGCAATGAGAAATACAATCTGTGCGCTATTGGCTCGCGAGCCTGCGAGCAGCACTAACATGGCCACCAAAGGTATGGTGTTGCCAATAATATGAGCGAGATTACCGTGCAAGAATGGCATAGCGATGATGCCAAAAAGCCCATCAGCGGTTCTGGGTACTAATCCAAACTGCTCCAGAGGCAACACCCGATCGGCAAAGAAAACCAGCCAAATAAAGCCCACAAACAAAACGATCCATTTTGCGTCTCGTTTTATAGTGTGGGCATTACTGTCGCTGGTTAGCATGGTTGTTGCCGTGAAGCTGTAACAAACGCGTTAGCTCATCATGTGCATAAGACGTGATCGAACCGATGCCAATACTGTGGCATCTACACCTTCGGTA
The DNA here is from genome assembly GCA_938035125.1 of uncultured Granulosicoccaceae bacterium. Taxonomy (GTDB): domain Bacteria; phylum Pseudomonadota; class Gammaproteobacteria; order Granulosicoccales; family Granulosicoccaceae; genus Granulosicoccus. The sequence goes on from CALHNS010000085.1 coordinate 3,321, forward strand.
CCGCCTTGCCATAAGTTCTCGAACTGCGCTTTATCAATGCCCAGTCGAGACGCATCGGAATCGCGCAAATTTAGAATCTTGATCATCTCTCGCACACTGGATGCATCTTCAGATGATAAAGCTGCGGTTACCCCGTTGGCATGGCCGCTTGAGCCATTACCTGAATTCGTGATGTCAGCGCCGCTGGTTACATTGTCATAAACGATGGGATTGGTCGTGCTTTGTGGTCCTGGCTTACTGCCAGCTCGTGACCCCATCGCACCAGCTGTGGCTGCGCCAGCAATAGCCGCAGCACCTAAGGTTGCTGCTGAACCTGCTGAACCTGCTGAACCAGTTGCACCAGCCGAGCCAGTTGCACCAGTTGAACCAGTTGAACCAGCCGAGCCAGCCGAGCCAGCTGCTGTCGCTGAGCTACTTGTTGCTGATTCACTCGCTGCACTTGTTGAGTTGCTAGACGCACTGCCGTCAGCTGACGCGCTCGCATGTTCACCCGTGGTAGAAGAGGCAGAAGATGATTTTGACGCAACGCTGTTTGAATGCTCTGTGTCTGAACCGGTGCCAGCCCCATCATCGCCGTGCCCATGGCCGTGGTCGCCGCCAGATACTTCCAGTTTTGGTGTTCCACCAGAAAATAATTTGAACGCGAACCATCCCAATAAAAAGATGCAGATCAACGCCATTAACCAAATCCAACCCATTGCTTTTCTCGCTTAACTTTAATAATTATTCGTATGGTCTTATCTGAACCTAGTCGTGTCAATTGTCTAGGTTCATTCGATGCATTTTTAACCAGAAGTGTCGTCAGAACTCGACTTTGTGTTACTGGTTACTCCTTGTGCAGGTGCAATATCGGGCACTTTTTTCGATGCAAAGCCTCGACGCGGCTTCGCAGCTGGCTTGCTAGTGGCCGATTCGCTAGATTCTGATTGAGAAGCTAATGAACGCACAGAGCTTTTCAACTGGCTAGGTTGTCTTGGTGACACCTGTGACTTTGCAGCTGGCGAAGCAGAATCAGATGCGGCTGCTTCATTGCTAGGAGCAGATTTTGATTGCGCGGGTTTTTTGGTAGCGTCAGCACCACTATCAACTTTTGAAGAGGCTGACTTCCCCGTTTCAACCTTAGAGGCTAGTTTTGGCGCAACAGGCGTTGAAGCTGCAGGTTTTGGGGCAACAGGCGCGACAGCTTCAGGTTTTGGCGTATCTGAACTGGCCGTTGTTTTAGCGTTATCAGAACCTTTTGTCGTGCTGGCAGATTCTGCAGAACCAGAAGACGTAGTTGAGCCAGAACCAGAACCAGAACCAGAACCAGAACCAGAACCAGAAGGGGCATCCTGCTGCTTATTCGATTCATTACTGGTGTTCGACGAATCGTTTGCAGTTGCAACTGAATCTTTCTTGCTGTCTACACGTTGACGACGACGACCTGGTCCACGGCGTCTGCGCGGCTCGCGATTATCTTCTTCAGAAGTATTGCTTGAATCGATTTTAGCGTTTGCAGCGGCGGTG
>CALHNS010000086.1 GCA_938035125.1 uncultured Granulosicoccaceae bacterium
TTTTTATCCTTAGCCGAGGTTCAAGTATTCGGCGAAGAGCTACAAATTCCAGAACCAGAACCAGAACCAGAACCAGAACCAGAACCAGAACCAGAACCAGAACCAGAACCAGAACCAGAGCCAGAGCCAGAGCCAGAACCAGAGCCAGAGCCAGAGCCAGAGCCAGAGCCAGAGCCAGAGCCAGAGCCAACACAGGCTGCTCCTGTTACCCCGACTAACTTGACGCCAGAAGTCGATGTACAAATAGAAGAGGGCAGCTTGGTTACCTTTTTATGGAGTGCGGTGGAAAACGCTGAAACCTACGATTTCCATTTTTTCGACAACTTATCTAAAGGCTTAACGTTCACCAATGGGTTGGACCCACAAGAGGTGTGCGACAGCGGCGTGTGTCAATTAACAACGCTTGTGGATTTACCGGTATTTGATCGTCACGCTTGGCGTGTTAGAGGCGTCAATTCCGTGGGCAGATCAGAATGGTCTCGCTCTACTTTTGATGTCATTCCTAAACCTGATTTTACGCCGGCTGTTCCTGTGAACATCTCGCCTGCGGTTGATTCAATACTGCTTACATCAAGCACTCAACTATTCACTTGGGAGCCGGTGGCCGAAGCGCTCACTTACGATTTTCATCTCTTTGATGCTGTTGAAGGTGAGCTGCCGTTTGTTTTGGGACTAGATGCTGGCAGCATCTGTACCGAAACAGAATGTGAGTACGAAACCGACATCATGGCAACGGTTGCGTTAGGTCATGCTTGGCGAGTTCGATCCGTTAATGCGGATGGCACATCAGATTGGTCACGTTCATCGTTTACCACTCGTGATGCAGCCAGTGAAGACCCGGTGGCTCAATTTTCACTGTCTAGTGTTTTCGGGATGGCACCATTAGAAATTGTCACTGATGCATCCACTTCTTTTGATGCGGTTGCGATAACCGATTATTCTTGGGATTTTGGTGGAGAAAGTGTTGTCAGTGGCGACGGCGCGCAATCCGCCAGCCATGTTTTCACTGAGGCGGGTACATTCGCTGTTGTATTAACGGTAACTAACGCTCTTGGCAATACCGATAGTTTTTCAATTGATGTTACCGTCACGGAAGGAATTCCTGCGGATGCGCCATCAGAAGAAGAGGCGGCGCGGTTATTAGCGCAAGCCTCGTTTGGTGCATCATCCCTTGCTATCACACAGGTTCGACGGCTTGGCTTGGAAGGTTGGATTGATGAACAGCTGTCTTTGCCAGGCTCTAACCATCTTGACTATGTAAGGCTCTATTCAAACGGCAGTAATCGCGATGCGCGACATGAAATATTTTGGATAGATGCCGTAGAAGGTGATGACCAATTACGGCAGCGTGTTGCGTTTGCGTTAAGTCAGTTGTTTGTTATCTCCGATACGGGTTTTACATTGTCCAATGCTCAATTCGGCGTAACCAACTACTACGATATGTTACGGAATTCAGCGTTTGGTAATTACCGTGATCTATTAGAGGACGTCACGCTCAACCCAGTGATGGGTATCTATTTGAGCATGCTTCAAAACGATAAAGCCTCAGAAATAGACAACACGCGAGCTGATGAGAATTTCGCGCGAGAGGTGCTGCAGTTATTCTCTATTGGTCTGTATAACTTAAATCAAGACGGCACTCGTTCAGGTGGTAACACCTATACCCAGGACGATATAGAAAGTTTGGCCCGAGTTTTTACCGGTTGGAACTATAAGAATGCAGGTCGTTGGGATAGGCCACTGTTCACGGGGCAAGATTTAATCAGCCCGATGGAAGCGTTCGAGGATCATCACGATACCGGCGCTAAAGTACTGTTTGATGGCACGATCATACCTGCAGGCCAAACCGCTCAAGCCGATTTGGATATCGCATTAGATCGAATATTTGCGCATCAAAATGTGGCGCCATTTGTTAGTACACATTTGATCAAGCAGCTGGTCACCAGTAATCCAACACCTGCATACATTAATCGCGTTGCTGGCGTGTTTAACGACAACGGTAATGGTGTTAAAGGCGATTTAGCAGCCACTGTGAAAGCCATACTGATGGATGAAGAGGCCAGAAACCCTAGTAACACTCAACGCTATGGAAAGCTGCGAGAACCTGTGCTTCGCCTTAGTCACTTGTGGCGTGCATTCTCGGTTACGCAAGGCAATTTAAGTGTGCGGGGTGAATACAACACCGCATCACCGGCGCTTAGAGATTTAGAAACCATAACGGGGCAGGCGGTTCTACGTTCACCTTCGGTATTTAATTTCTTTAACCCAAGTTTTACACCTTCTGGCCCTGTGCGATCGGCAGGCTTAGTGTCGCCTGAGTTCGACATTTTTACTGATACTAATATGTTGAGTACGGCCAGTAGAATTAATAATCAAATTTATCGGCATTACAAGCAGAACCCCACACCTTCTGAATTGAACCCTTCGTATATTGATTTTGAAGATGAGATTGCTTTAGCTGAAGATCCTCAGGCATTGCTTGATCATTTAAATGTGCTGCTGCTCAGTGGATCAATGTCTGATGAATTGAATGCATTGCTTTTTAATTATTTAGTGACATTGCCTGATAACGAACGCGGTTATGTTCGCCGTGTGCAAGATGCGGTGTCATTGATTGTTGCGTCGCCTGAATACTTGGTACAACGATAATGAATAAATCTATTAATCGAGTGAATCTACGTAAACAGAAATCGCGACGTCGATTTTTACAGCAAGTGGCCGCAGCCAGTGTTTTGGGCTCGGGCATGGAATCCATGAACGGTAAGTTGAGCCTGATGGGCTCAGCGCTTGCACAATCTAGTGATTTCGCAGGCTTAAATGATTATAAAGCTCTAGTGTGTGTATTTTTATACGGAGGTAGCGATTCATTCAATATGTTCGTACCCACCGAACAAGGTTTGTACGATAACTACGTCGCCAGTCGCGGTAGTCTAGCGATCGGTAGCGAATCACTTCTGGCAACTAGCACGGGAGCTGGGATTGGTTTTAATCCGAACATGCCAAGAACACATGCCATGTTCGAATCGGGTCGTTTGGCGGTGGTGAGTAATGTGGGTAACTTAATCACGCCCGTAACCAAGTCAGACTACCTTGCCGATTCAGTTAATATTCCTTCGGATCTATTTGCGCACAATCACCAGCAAGAGCAATGGTTAAAAGGTTTGAGCAGTCAGCCAACCTCGTTTGTTGCCAGCGGGTGGGGCGGACGTATGGCCGATTT
>CALHNS010000087.1 GCA_938035125.1 uncultured Granulosicoccaceae bacterium
TGCCTGAAGATGTTCACATCAAAACCGATGGGCATAAACACTATCCCGTGCTGATCAGACAGTATTTTCCCAAAGCTACGCACAGCGTCCACATCAGTGACAGAGGATGCGTGGTCGGGCAAGGCGAATTAAAGAAAATCCGTTTTGATCCGTTGTTCACCATCAATCATTCCTTTGCTAATGCTCGTGCCAAGATCAATCGATTGAACCGACGCACCTGGTGCACAACAAAATTGCCCAAGCGTTTGTCCGATCACATCGACATCTACATTGATGTGCTCTGTGATCGGTTGGAGCGTCAACGCAAAAACTTAGAACGCCGGAAGGCGATTGGATGAAAGCGGTAGCTTAAGAGCTTCGGTTGAATCGTCTAGCCCCAGTCAACTGGGGCATTTTTCAGAATCTTCGGTTGTTGTACTGGCAGCAACTTTCGCCGTTCTTTTAGCAACAGAAGCCGCCTTTTCACGCCCAGCAACTGAACGATTTGCCGAATCTACGTTCATGCCACCCTCGCTAGAATTATGGGCTAAGCCTGGTGCTTTAGCGGCGACATCACTTAACAACTTAGCCAGCTGCTCTTCATTAACGGGCTTACGAATCATCGGAATATCATGATTATATTCTGGCCGATGCAATGCCCCCAGTTCACCCGACATAAAAACAGATTTTGAATTCGGGTGAAACTTACTTACGTAACGATGAGTGATGAAACCAGAATCATCACCCTGCAATCGAATATCAATGATGAAAAGATCAGGAGAATTATGATTGCTAAAATATTCCGATGTGGCTTCGGTAGATTGCGTGGTGCTCACTTCACAGCCTAATGCTTCTAATGCAGAACGCATGCTTTTACATACCATGACATCATCATCTATCACATGAACTCGCAAATTCGTTGGGTTCGATGAAAGATTGGCTATGGGTTCTGTAGTTGGAACTAGTGAATCAACAGTTCCATGACTTCGTTTCATTCTTATGGTAAACGTAGAACCCACGCCGGGAACAGATTTAGCTTCAATGGAATGATTTAAAATATCTACAGCTCGCTTAACGATGAACAACCCAAGCCCTAAGCCTTTTTGTAGATTCCGTTCCGGGTTATCGATCTGGTAGTACTCTTCAAATATTGAATTAAGCTCACTCTGATTGATGCCTATGCCCGTATCTATGATCGATAACAACACCTCTTCACCATCGGAATGAGCGCGCAGTGTGATGTGCCCATCGGGTGTGTATTTGATCGCATTGCCCACTAAATTTCTTATAATTTGCGCCAGCAATTGTTGATCTGACTTCACACACAGGTTCTCTTCCCATTCGATGTTCAGACTTAACCCCCGATTAGTGATTTCTACACGATGTGTGTGCGCAATCATTTTCATCACATCGGTGACACATAATTTTCTGATGGTGGGTTCGTAGGATATTCCATCAAATTTAGTGATATCCAGCAATACATTAATCTGACTTGATAAATCGAATATCGCTTTATTCATATCTTCGACGATTTTTTTGGCATCGTCTTCAAGGTTTGCGTGTTTTAACGCGGTGCCGAATAAATTCAATACGTGAACAGGCTGTCGTAAATCATGGCTAACGGATGCCAATAATCGTGTTTTTGATTGATTGCTTCTTTCGGCATTGCGCTTAGAGATTTCTTGTTGCTCTAATGCTGCAATCAATTCCTCGTTGAGTTTGTTTTTTTCTTGATTGCTTGTTATCGAGGTTGAGAAAAAATCAAACGTATCTTGCCCAATGGCGGCCAATAAACCTGTGATAACCAACAATAAAGACGCAATCCAAGTCGATATCATTGGGTCGATTTCTGAGGTAATGTAGGCTAGCCATAACAGGGTAAGCGGCAATATTATCGGTGCCACAAAACATAAGTACATCGGTTTGTAGCCGGCAAAAGCACCGATTGAACCTGCTGCAAGCGCTAAAAAAATGATGGTTAGAATGGTGCGATCAGCAATGGGTAGCGCATTGAAAAATACTAGGCAGGATGATAAAACAACACCGTTAAGGCAGGTTAAAGCGCAAATGTATAACGTTTTTTTCTCAACAGATAGTCGTTGATTATTCTGTATGAAACCAAATACCAGAATATGAACCACGGTGTGCAGCGTTGCGATAAAAGTCCACACTAAAACGCTAGGCATTGGTTGCGCGCGATACAACAAAATAGTAATCATTACAATCACAACGCATGTGGGCAGAGCGGCGCGAACAGTTTGTTGAAAAATTAACGATAATAATTTTTCATGCGCGTTTTCCAATGTACTAGATGTTTTAGACCTATTAAGTAATGCGCTGTACAAATTTTTAGATGATGCACTGTTTTCCATTATTCATTCACTTTGAAAAACAATGAGCCTGCGGCACCTAGCATGGCCACAGAAGCGCCACGGTTTAACCATCGCTGTGCGTGTGTTTGCGTTAACCAATAACGCAGTGCGTTGGCTCCAATCACATACACACCGCCAACCAGTGCCAGCACACAAATAGTTACTGGAACCAGCACGCCTGCCCAAATGCCGACAGTCACTTCGTTTAAATCTAACACCAGTGGCATTAGCGCTAGGTAAAACGCAATGGGTTTGGGATTGCTCAGGGTGATAGCCAACCCTGAAAAGGCCGCCGATACTAAGTTTTTGCGAGTAATCGGTTCAGTGCGCATCATTTGTGGAGCAGAGTGCCAGAATTGCCATGCTAAGTACACCAAATAGGTTACGGAGAATATTCGCACAATGAGGAATACGATGCTGAAGTGGTTGGCGAGTAATGTTAAACCGAACACAGCTAATGTCAGATACACCAAGTCGCCCACAATCAGACCCATAGTCATTGCAGCCCCAGATAATGTTCCCTGCGTCGCACTGCGTGCAACTAACGCGGTGATTCCAGGGCCTGGTACGGCGGCTGCAACCAGCAAAGCTAGCGCGTAGGAGCCTATGTCGGTTAATGGCACCATGTTATTTTTGTCGTTTTAATTCGCGAATGAGAAACCGTAACGGGCTAACTAATCGATTTTGTTCACGCAATCTTTCGCCACCGGCTAGCCAATCAGCAAAAAGCTCAGCGGCATGTGGCGCCATAGCAATACCTCGTGAACCTAAACCGCCTATCACCGCAAGCCCTGGGTGAAATTGGGGGGCTGAATAGTGTGATGCATCTTTTCCATGCCGAAGGTCGTGATAACTAGATTGCGCCGCTTTTAGTTCTGGCATTGGCCCAACGATGGGTAATCGATCTAGCGTCGTGCAGCGCACGGCTGAGAATCGGTTTATTGCTTGGTGTAATGGTTGAGTAAGGTTGGGAAGTAAATTATTCGCACCAGCACAATTGGCAGCATCGTCTGCATCGGTAGGTGCTGCATCTCGATTGCCGCGTTGAAATGTGGCACCAACCCATAGAGACGGTTCGCTGTGTGAATCGGTTGTGGGTATGGCGTATTGATTTCCTGACACCACGGTGTTCAGCGCAAATGTACGAGAAAATTCTGTTAATTGACCACGTGCCGGTATTAACGTTTTTTTGGCTAACAGCGGGCTTTGGCTTAACGATTCGCCAGAGGTTAAAACAACGCAAGGGTGCGAATGAATAACAGAAGGTGCATCACTTGGGGAATCTTTTCGGTGTGTAAAGGTTAAATCCCATGCGTTAGTTTGTGTGTTGCGCTGTAAGTTTTCTAAGTTGAAAGAGGGCAGAAAATTTGCGCCTCTGTTTTGCACATCGTTTAGTAACGCGTTACACAGTTCAACAACGGGCAACCATCCTGCACGCTTAAAATGTAATGCGTTCTTATTTAAATCTACACCGCTTATCGCTTTGCCGGCGGCTGCGGTTATGTTCTCGTAAAGATCAGATTCTTCAGGATAGTGTTTGTCGGTTACTTGCAGTGCCCCGCATGGAATGAAGCCGCCTTGTTTATCCAGTTCGGGAAGCCATTGAAAAAGTGTTTCGTAGGCTCTGGCGTGGAAGCGCATCGCATCTGAAGGCTGCCGTGTGACATAGGGTTTAACAATACCTGCAGGGCTTGCGGATGCGCCGGCTGCACAGGTATTGGCCCTTTCGTACAATGTAACAGGGATTCCGCGCTGTAAAAGGGCGCGGGCGGTGCATAAACCGGCAAGCCCTGCACCGATGATTGCCGTGGAATGATCTGGCTCGGCTTTATTTTCTGGTGTTATTCCCCAGCCGCATTCATTAGCACTGGGCAATAGAAACCAAGGCGTCATTTAGGCGTCATTTAGGCGTAATGCGATTGCACGTAATCAGCAACAATTTGCTGAAACTCTTCGGCAATATGATCACCCTTTAACGTCATGGCTTTCTCTCCATCAATGTACACAGGCGCAATCGGGCGCTCGCCAGTGCCGGGTAAACTGATACCAATGTTGGCGTGTTTACTTTCGCCAGGACCATTCACCACACAACCCATCACCGCCACCGACATATCTTCTACACCACTGTATTGATCTTTCCATTCAGGCATGCTGTCGCGTAAATAGGTTTGAATACGATCGGCTAATTCTTGAAAGTAGGTGCTGCTGGTTCTACCACAACCTGGGCAAGCGGTTACCATCGGTGTGAACGATCGAAGCCCCATGGTTTGTAAAATTTCTTGACCCACTATCACTTCTTTGGTTCTATCGCCGTTGGGTTCAGGCGTTAGTGAAATACGAATGGTGTCGCCGATGCCCTGTTGTAACAACACAGCTAAGGCAGCGGTTGATGCCACAATCCCTTTAGAGCCCATGCCCGCTTCAGTTAAACCAAGGTGTAAGGCGTAATCACTTTTTTTCGATAAGGTGTCGTACACATCGATCAAGTCTTGCACGCGGCTCATTTTGCAACTGATGATGATGCGATTTTTAGGTAAGCCAATCTCGGTGGCTTTAGCTGCACTGTCTAAGGCCGATGCAATGACCGCACTTCGGTTAATGGCATCAAGGGGAAGTGGTGTGGAAGAGGCTGCGTTTTCATCTAACAGGCGAGCCAGTAAATCTTGATCTAAGCTGCCCCAATTTGCGCCAATGCGCACCGGTTTGTCGTACTTGATGGCTGTCTCGATCATTTGCGCGAACTGCTCATCGCGCTTTTTGCCTCGGCCCACGTTACCGGGGTTTATACGGTATTTGGCTAAGGCTTGTGCGCATTCAGGCACGCTGGACAATAATTTATGGCCATTGAAATGGAAGTCGCCCACCAGGGGTACATCCACGTTCATTTGCTCCAAACGATTTTTGATCTCAGGCACCGCGCGGGCTGCAGCCTCGGTATTCACCGTTATGCGAACCAATTCAGATCCGGCGCGGGCTAAATCGGCTACTTGATTCGCGGTGCGAACCGCATCCTCGGTATCGGTATTGGTCATGGACTGCACCACAATGGGCGCACCGCCGCCAATCGTCACATTTCCAACAGATACTGACGTGGTTTGTAATCTTGGCATAACAAGGTTGATCGTTTCGAGGGTCGCCCTTAGTTTATCCTTGTATTATGATCCTCGCGCGAATCTGCCCACCATAGAGCTATGAGCGATAAGGCCAAAAAAGACATAAAGGACCGTGAGCAACAGGTTCTGAAGCTGTTAGTCGATCACTACATCGAGCAGGGCACACCTGTGGGGTCCAGAACCTTATCGAAGTTGCCGGGTATCGATATCAGTGCAGCGTCTGTGCGCAACGTTATGGGCGACTTAGAAGAGATGGGGTTGTTGAAGTCGCCTCACACATCCGCTGGGCGCATACCCACATCCAAAGCCTATCGCGTGTTTGTTGACAGCTTGCTTGAGGTGCAGGAACCCGATGATTCTTCCTTGCAAGCGCTAAAATCTGAGCTGGCCATGAGCACATCGCATCAAACGCTGGTAACGGCGGCAACGCAGCATTTATCAGGTTTTACACGGATGGCTGGCATGGTGACTGTTCCGCGCCGCGACGGTAACGACATACGCCGAATTGAATTTGTTCCATTATCTGAGCGGCGTGTGTTGGCTATTCTCATCATCAATAACGAGGATGTGCAAAACCGCATCATCGAAGTTGAGCGCGATTACACCAAAGAGGAGCTGGATGGCTTCTCGCGCTATTTAAACGATCATTATCTGGGGCGCCCGCTTAATGAGGTTCGAGACCGTGTCCATTCAGATCTTAACCAAACACGTCAAGACATGAGCAAACTGATGGAGCTGATGGTCGATGTGGCGGGAAAAGTCTTCACCGAGGATGACGAATCCGATCAAGAAGATATGGTGGTGTCAGGTGAAACCAACTTAATGACCCACGCTGATCTTGGCGATGTGCAAAAGCTGCACGGCTTATTCGAGGCCTTTCAGCAAAAGCGCGATATCTACGCGTTGCTTGAACGCTGTGTATCCGCTGAGGGCGTGCAAATCTTCATTGGCCGCGAATCGGGCTACGATGCGCTTGATGAGTGCAGCTTAGTAACAGCCCCTTATGAGATGAATGGTAAAGTGCTGGGCGTTTTAGGGGTTGTGGGCCCCAAGCGCATGGAATATGCCCGAGTGATTCCCATTGTGGATGTCACCTCGCGATTACTCAGTGCTGCGTTGAATAGCAAATCCAACAGCTGAAGACTAGGGTTTTTGACGGATAGGGTCTTGAAGTCCTTGCGTTAGGCGCCATACTTCGGTCGCGACTATCATCTATTAAAATCAATTTAAAGCGAAAACGGCATGACGTCCAATAAACCCGGCGATGAGCAAACGCCGGATAGCGAACCCGAAAACTCCTCATCGGATGAAAATCAAACCCCAGAAGCGGTAGCGGCTGCTGCCATAAATTCAGCTCAGGCCAGCGCTAAGGATGCTGAAATGGCCGATTCTGGTGACGATACAGAGTCAGACCCTCTAGGTTTTGACGATGCGCGTATGCCAGATTCTGGTCTGGATCAGCCCGATTTATCCACGGTTGAGGGCACCGAATCCGAAGCTGATTCGGGAGAAGATAACGAAACCGATTCGGATGATTCTAAAGATGAAGGCTCTGAGAGCGCTGATTCAGACGATAAAGCCGATGCGGATAAAGACGACGCCGAACCCGACTTAGAAGCCCAGCTGGCGGCAGCCAACGCAAAGGTCGATGATCACTGGGCGCGCATTCTTCGTATGCAGGCCGATCTAGAAAATGAGCGCAAACGGGCTCAAAAACAGGTCTCATCTGCTCACAAATTCGCCATCGAGAAGTTTGCTGAAGAGCTTCTGCCCATCAAAGATAGTTTGGAAATGGGCCTAGAAGCTGCTAAGGCAGAGGATGCGGATTTAGGAAAAATTGTAGAAGGTTCGGAATTAACGCTTAAATTGCTGTCCCAAGCGTTTGAAAAGAACCAGATTGTGGAGGTTGACCCTTTGGACGATAAGTTCGATCCGAACGTCCATCAGGCCATGTCCATGCAGGAAGTCGAAGGTAAAGAGGCCAATACCGTGATTGGCGTCATGCAGAAGGGATATACCTTGAACGATCGGCTTATTCGTCCGGCTTTGGTCACGGTCTCAAAGTAGGAATTTGTTCAAACTTCGCCGCATTAGCCTCTATCGAGCAAAAAAGCCCGACAGTAGCTATTGAAAATAAACCGGACAGCCACACGTTTTGGTCATCCGAAAGAGACGCCGCCCGTCGGGTCTTATTAATTGACACGTTTAATACAGGTTTTAAAACATGGGAACCATCATCGGTATCGACCTCGGCACGACGAATTCGTGTGTTGCGGTCATGGAAGGGGGCAAACCCCGCGTTATAGAGAACGCCGAAGGCGATCGCACCACCCCCTCCATCGTTGCATTCAGTGATGACGATGAAGTGGTTGTGGGCCAGCCTGCGAAACGACAAGCTGTCACCAACCCGAAGAACACCCTTTATGGCGTAAAGCGCCTTATTGGTCGCCGCTTTGATGAAGAAGCGGTACAAAAAGACATCAATCTTGTGCCATACGACATCATCAAAGCCGACAACGGCGATGCGTGGGTAGAAGCTGCCGGTAAGAAAATGGCACCACCCGAGGTGGCTGCTCGTGTCTTAATGAAGATGAAATCAACGGCTGAAGAATACTTAGGTCAAGAAGTCAGCGAAGCGGTGATCACCGTTCCTGCCTACTTTAACGACTCTCAGCGTCAAGCCACTAAAGATGCAGGGCGCATCGCAGGTCTTGATGTTAAGCGAATCATCAACGAGCCAACCGCTGCAGCCCTTGCCTACGGCATGGATAAGCAACGTGGTAACAAAACCATTGCCGTATACGACTTAGGCGGTGGTACGTTTGATATCTCCATTATCGAAATCGCGGAAGTCGATGGCGAGCACCAGTTTGAGGTGTTATCCACCAACGGTGATACCTTCTTAGGCGGTGAAGATTTTGATAATCGCTTAATTGAATACTTAGCCGATGAATTTAAGAAAGAGTCGGGTATTGATTTACACAGCGATCCTTTAGCCCTTCAACGTTTGAAAGAAGGCGCTGAAAAAGCGAAGATTGAGTTATCCACCACTCAACAAACCGATGTGAACTTACCGTACATCACAGCCGATTCTTCTGGCCCGAAACACTTAAACATCAAAGTGACTCGTGCAAAGTTAGAATCTCTAGTTGAAGACTTAGTCTCTCGAACCATCGATCCGTGCAAAATGGCATTGAAAGATGCTGGCATGTCCGCATCTGAAATTGCCGATGTCATCATGGTGGGTGGTCAAACCCGCATGCCTAAGGTGCAAGAAACGGTTAAAGATTTCTTTGGCAAAGAGCCTCGTAAAGACGTTAACCCCGATGAAGCAGTTGCTGTGGGTGCGGCCATTCAAGGTGGTGTGCTGGGCGGCCAAGTTAAAGACGTACTGCTGCTTGATGTAACGCCTTTGTCGGTAGGTATTGAAACGCTTGGCGGTGTCATGACGAAACTCATCGACAAGAACACCACCATTCCAACCAAAGCGCAGCAAGTTTTCAGTACCGCTGACGACAATCAAACCGCGGTTACTGTTCACGTATTGCAAGGTGAGCGAGAAATTGCCCAAGGCAATAAATCGTTAGGTCGCTTTGATTTAGCGGATATCCCACCAGCACCACGCGGTGTGCCGCAAATTGAAGTTACCTTTGACATCGATGCGAATGGCATCATGAACGTATCGGCAAAAGATAAGGCCACCGGTAAGCAGCAATCCATCGTGATTAAAGCCTCCAGTGGATTATCTGATGATGAGATCGATCGCATGGTGCAAGACGCTGAAGAGCATGCGGCTGAAGATGCCAAAGCACGCGAACTGATTGATTCACGCAATCAGGCAGAGCAGTTAATTCACGCCACTGAAAAATCAATGGCTGACTTAGCCGATCAAATGGAAGATGGCGAGCAAGCTGAAATTGAATCTAAGTTAGCGGATTTAAAAGAAGCGATCGGTACAGATGATCGTGAAATCATTGAACAGAAGAGCATCGCCTTATCTGAATCCACCGCTAAGTTAGCTGAGCGTGCTTACGCACAGCAATCCGGTGGCGATGATATGCCTGGTGGTGGTGACGGTGCGGCCCCAGGTGGAGAGCAAAGCGCTGCCGCTGATGATGCGGTTGATGCTGAGTTTGAAGAGGTGAAAGAAGACAAGGCCGGTTAATCGGGTTTGGTCTTTAAGATGTACTAGCTGTATTGACTAGGCCCGGAAGAAACATCTTCCGGGCTTTTTTAAGAAAAAAATTCGGTATCAAAAAAGCCTCATGTCAAAACGGGATTACTACGAGATTCTTGGCGTTCAAAAGAACGCTGACGAACCTGAGCTTAAAAAAGCCTATCGCCGTCTGGCGATGAAGTACCACCCCGATCGTAACGCTGACGATGAAGAGGCGGCTGAGAAGTTTAAAGAAGCCAAAGAAGCGTTTGAAGTATTAAAAGATCCTGCCAAACGTCAAGCCTACGATCAGTTCGGTCACGATGCGGTGAATCATCAACCCGGTGGTGGTCACGGCGGGTTTGGTGGCGCCGATATCAACGATATTTTCGGTGATGTATTCGGTGACATCTTTGGTGGCGGCGGAGGCGGTGGCAGAAGCCGTGGCCCTCGTGTGTATCGAGGCGATGATCTCCAATACAACTTAGAAATTAGCTTAGAAGATGCGGTTTCTGGCACCACAACAGAACTTAAAATTCCAACCCACGTTCCCTGCGATGCCTGCGATGGCAATGGCGCGAAACGCGGCACCTCCCCCAGTAACTGCCCAACTTGCCATGGCAATGGTCAAGTGCGCATGCAGCAAGGCTTTTTCTCAGTGCAGCAGCCTTGTCCTGCGTGTCGCGGTAAAGGCAAAGTTATCACCGATCCGTGCCCTAAATGTCGCGGTGTTGGCCGATCACAAAAAGATAAAACCCTATCGGTGAAAATTCCGCCTGGTGTGGATAACGGCGATAAAATTCGATTATCGGGTGAAGGGGAGATGAGTGACAGCGGCGGTCCAGCCGGTGACTTATACGTGGCCATCAACGTGGCAAAACACGCCATCTTTAATCGCGACAACGCTGACCTTCAGTGCACAGTGCCAATAAACTTTGCCACAGCAACTGTGGGCGGTGAACTGGAAGTGCCTACGCTTGATGGCAAAGTAAAATTGAAAATTCCTGCGGGCACGCAAAGTGAGAAAACATTTCGTTTGCGCGGTAAAGGCGTTAAGCCGGTGCGCGGCGGCCCAGTAGGTGACTTACTGTGCAAAGTACGCGTTGAAACTCCTGTGAATTTATCAAAATCACAGCGTGAATTACTGATGCAGTTTCATGAAACCATCAGTGGTGAAAACGCGCAAAAGCACAGCCCACAAGCCCATAATTGGCTAGGTGGTGTGAAGAAGTTCTTTGACGATTTACGAACCTAGTGTGGCGCATCCTCATGTGGTTCACCCACTTGTGTCGCCTTCAAGCAGTGTAGAGGTTCACTCATGAACGGCATCATGCTGATTGTGATTCTTGGCGTGGGGTATTTAATTTATCTCACTTACGGTAAACAATTACTGGCTGAAGGTCGTAAAGGTCACATCAAAATTGCCGTGATCGTAGTGGGGCTGATTATTTTATTGGCCGTAGCCACAGGGCGCGCCAACGTGTTGATGGCACCACTAGGCGCTGCGATGACACTCATTACGCGCTTTAAACGTTTTGCACCATTTCTTGCCCGCTACTTCCCACAAATCAAAGGTTTCTTTGGTGAAGACGGTGTAAATTTAGGCGGGGCAAATCAACAACAGGGTTCAAGCACGGGTCGATCCAGAGTACAAACGGCCACCTTGGTGATGCTGTTTGACCACGCTTCAGGAGAGATGAACGGCACGGTTAAGCGCGGGCAGTTTGAAGGTTACAGTTTAAGTGAGTTGTCAGTTGGCGAACTGAAAGAGCTATTAAAACACTGCGCTGCCACCGACTCAGAAGCCGCCGGTTTGTTGAACGTGTATTTAGAGCGTTATCATCCTAAGCATTTTGGTGGCGCCTCAAGAGGTCATGCTGGCGGTGCCAATGGTGCGGGAGCTGGCTCGCAATCGGGCAACATGACCAGTGGTATGAGTGATCAAGAAGCGTTGGATATTCTAGGCCTTGAGCCTGGCGCTGCCAAAGACGACATCATGAAAGCGCATCGGTCTTTAATAGGCAAGATGCATCCAGATAAAGGCGGCAGTACCTATTTGGCCACTAAGATCAACGCCGCCAGAGATCATTTGTTGGGCGAGTAGTGTTTGTCGCTGCATTGCAGCGGGTACCATTTTTGCCTGCAGAAATGCAGCGAATAACATTTAGTGACCCCAAGCAATAACCCAAGCCCACGAATTGGGTAAAGTTCTCCTAGAATCCTACCTTTAAGCACCAATTCAGCTTCAAAATTTCTGCTGACCCCATCCTGCGTGTCCGCCATGGCGTGGTCAATGCAAGAGTTCTATTCATTATGAATCCAACATCCTTATCCCGGCTACGTCGAGAATGGTTCGGCAACATTCGCGCCGATGTTCTAGCAGGTCTTGTTGTGGCGCTTGCGCTCATACCTGAAGCTATTGCGTTCAGTATCATCGCAGGGGTCGATCCTAAAATCGGCCTATACGCCTCGTTCTCCATCGCGGTTATTGTTGCCATCACAGGCGGCAGGCCCGGCATGATTTCAGCCGCTACAGCGGCCACCGCCGTGCTCATGGTAACGCTGGTAAAAGATCACGGGCTGCAGTACCTATTAGCCGCCACGGTGCTTGCCGGAGTGTTGCAGGTAATCGCAGGCTTTTTAAAGATGGGTTACTTCATGCGATTTATCTCGCGTTCGGTAATGACAGGCTTTGTGAATGCGCTTGCCATACTGATCTTCTTGGCGCAGTTACCTGAACTGACCAATGTGCCGTACTTAACTTACGTCATGGTAGCCGCAGGTCTTGGCATCATTTATCTCTTTCCCAGAGTCACCAATGCCGTGCCTTCACCGTTAGTGTGCATCATTGTGTTAACCATCATCTCTCTATTGCTGGGAATGGATTTACGCACAGTAGGTGATATGGGAGAACTGCCCGACACCTTACCGATATTCCTAATCCCTGATATTCCGCTGAACTTTGAAACCTTAAAAATCATCTTCCCGTATTCGGTAGCTGTTGCTGCTGTTGGATTATTAGAATCATTAATGACAGCTTCCATCGTTGATGAATTGACCGATACGAAAAGTGATAAGAACCGTGAATGTGTGGGCCAAGGCATTGCGAACTTTTGCACAGGTTTTATTGGCGGCATGGCAGGTTGCGCCATGATTGGTCAATCCATCATTAACGTAAAATCTGGCGGGCGCGGGCGATTGTCTACATTTTGTGCCGGTATTTTTCTATTAATTATGATCGTGTTTTTATCGCCATTGGTTAGCAGAATTCCCATGGCGGCCCTAGTGGCTATCATGATCATGGTGTCCATCGGCACCTTCAGCTGGACATCTATTTTAAATTTACGCACCCACCCTAGAAGCTCATCCATTGTGATGCTTGCCACCGTGGGCGTGGTGTTATACACCCACAACTTAGCGATCGGCGTGGGCGTGGGTGTGCTGCTATCGGGTATTTTCTTCGCGTGGAAAATCTCGCAGCTATTCCGCGTCACATCAACCTTATCTGATGACAATCGCGTTCGCACCTACATTGTCGAAGGTCAACTGTTTTTTGCCTCCGTTGATGAATTTGCCGAATCGTTTGACTTTAAAGAAGCCTTAGATAAGGTGGTCATAGACGTAAGTGATGCACACATTTGGGATATTTCCAGCGTAGCTATGGTAGATACCGTCGTTTTAAAGTATCGTCGAGAAGGTGCTGAGGTGGAAATCATCGGCATGAACGAGGCCAGTAAAACGATTGTGGACGACTTGGGCGAGCACGATAAGCCGGGTGCCTTAGATAAATTGTTAGAACATTAAAAAGCATGACAGACAACGAACAACAAGATGATGTAATCAACACACGCGTGCTGTGCGTAATAGATGGTTCTCTATACGCAGAAAGTGTGTGTGATCATGCCGCATGGATAGCCAATCGTTTGAATGCAGCCGTTGATGTTGTGCACGTGCTCACGCGGCGTGATGGTGCGGCCGATATGGGTGATTTAAGCGGCAGCATTGGGCTAGGTGCTCGCAGCAGTTTGCTAGAAGAATTAAGTGAACTGGATGCGCAACGTGCCCGACTTGCACAAGAACACGGGCGCGCCATATTAGAAGATGCGAAAGAGCGTTTACTGGCAGCCGATGTGCGCCGAGTAACCACGCGTCTTCGTCATGGAGAAATCGCCGAAACGGTTAGCGCATTAGAATCTGAAGCTAACGTGATTGTGATAGGTAAACGCGGTGAGTCTGCCGATTTTGAATCGCTTCACTTAGGTTCAAACCTTGAACGCGTGGCGCGCCAAAGTAATCGCCCAGTAATGGTCGCCTCGCGCATGTTTAACCCTATTCAACGCATGATGGTGGCCTTCGATGGTGGCAAGAGTGTGGATAAAATTATCGACGTCATGACGCAAATTCCAGCCTTACAAAGTCTTGAATGCCATCTACTTACCGTGGGCGCAGAATCTGCCTCCATCGCATCTAAACTTGAACAGGCTGCCAATCGGTTAAGAGATGTAGCCTCATCGGTTAGCACCGACCAATTACCGGGTGTGCCTGAGCGTGTCATTGCCGAGCAAGTGGCGGAACGCAACATCGATTTATTATTAATGGGTGCTTATGGACATTCCAGAATTCGCAGCTTGCTGATTGGTTCAACCACCACAGAGATGCTGCGATCTTGTCAGATTCCGGTTGTTTTGGTGCGTTAAAGGCAAGACGACATACCCCCATCAACAAATAAGGTATGGCCATTAACAAAGCTAGAACCTGCCGACGATAAAAACACACAAGCACCCACAAGTTCTGGCAAATTCCCCCAACGCCCGGTGGGTGTGCGCTTAGAAACCCACGCGGTGAATTCTGCATCGGCCACAAGGGCTGCATTCAGTGGCGTATCGAAATACCCGGGTGCAATCGCGTTCACTTGCAAGCCGTGTTGAGCCCAATCGGTGGCCATACCTTTAGTTAAATTGGCAACCGCGCCTTTGGTGGCGGTGTACGGTGCGATACCTGGCCGTGCTAAAGAGGTTTGAATGGAGGCGATGTTTATCATCTTGCCTGCACCTCGTTTTATCATGTGTTTTGCCACCGCTTGGCCAACATGAAAAACGGATGCTACATTGGTTTGTAAAAGCTTATCGAACATTGCTGGGTCAAAATCTTCCAGCGGTGTGCGATGCTGCATGCCCGCGTTATTCACCAAAATATCAATAGCACCGTGTTTGGATTCAAATTGATCAACGGCTGTTGCACAGGCACTGTGATCGGTGACATCAAAGGGTAGGGTATGTACGCTAATGCCTTCAATTCCACTAAGCGCTTTGGCGGCATTAGCAAGCTTAATTTCATCACGCCCATTTAACACAACGTTTGCGCCTGCGCGCGCCAAACCTTCTGCCAGCGTTAAGCCAATTCCTTGAGAAGATCCGGTAATAAGCGCAGTTTTACCGCTTAAGTTGAATAAGTCGCAGGTGTTGTTTGGAAGGTTGTTCATAGTGTTTTAGTTATTTCTGTAAGCGATTATTGTACGTGTCGATGCCACAGCTATGTGCAGCATCTCGTTGTTCGGTATGTGTAGAGATTAATTGAAACGTATTTGAGCCTTCATTGCCACATTGCGATCACTGGCTAATTCAAACGCCTGAAGAGCATTATTAAAATCTACCGTGTGCGTAACCAGCGGTTTAACATCGATTAAACCATTTGCCATAAGCTCTATGGCAAGGGCAAACTCCTCATGAAAACGGAACGAGCCACGTAATTGCAACTCTTTGGCCGTGATGGCCATCATGGGCAGCAACATATCACCGCCTAAACCCAGTTGCACCACCACACCGCGAGGTGCCAAGGCGTGAATGCCAGAGGTTAACGCTGCTGCCGCACCAGAGCATTCAAACAGTACATCAAAATAGCCTTTATCGGCGCTGTAGGCTTCTAGTGCATCAGGTGTGGCCGCGGTGTTTATGCAGGTATCGGCTCCTGCGTTCTTGGCAAAGCTTAATGCGTTGTCTGATAAATCGGTTATAACGATTTCCACAGCGCCTGCGCGACGCGCTGCAAGAACACACAGAACCCCGATGGGGCCGCTGCCAGTTATCAATACTCGCTTACCTAACAATTCACCAGCTTGTCGCATAGCGTGAAGCACGACCGATAAAGGTTCAGCCATGGCAGCTTCTGTAGGCGTTAACCCATTAGCCACAACGCACTGGCTAACGTTTGCGTTTAACGTTTCTCGAAACGCCCCTTGAATATGAGGGTAAGGCATGGCAGAACCATAGAAACGCATGTTCAAACAATGATTGCGCTGGCCTTTGGCGCAGTATTGACACAGGCCGCAAGGACGAGACGGTGATACGGCTACCAAATCGCCTTCTTTTAAACCGGTAACCGATTTTCCCAAAGCGCGAACATGCCCCGCCACTTCATGACCTAACACCATCGGTTCTTTAAGTTTTACTGGGCCGAAGCCGCCTTGGTGAAAGTAATGTAAATCGGATCCGCACACGCCACCAGTCGCTGTTTGAATTTGCACCTCGTCATCAGCTAAAGGTTTTAACGGATGCTCTTCAATGCGAAGATCTTTGGCAGCATGGATAACAATGGCTTTCATGGCGATGACTTAGCCTCGGCCGATGTATGGCATGTGAGATGCCATCACTGTCATGAACTGTACATTGGCTGATAACGGAAGGCCTGCCATGTACGCTACTGCATCGGCAACATCAGCTGCATCCATGGTGGGTTCAGCTTTTAATGAACCGTCCGCTTGTGGTATGCCTTTACTGATCACTTCAGTCATAGCCGAGGCGGCATTGCCAATATCAATTTGCCCGCAGGCGATATTAAAAGCGCGACCATCTAAAGATAACGTTCGAGTTAACCCGGTAATGGCGTGTTTAGATACGGTGTACGGCACAGAACCTGGGCGCGGTACGTGCGCAGAAATAGAGCCGTTATTAATAATGCGCCCACCCTGAGGGGATTGATGGCGCATGGTGCGAAACGCCGCTTGTGCAATGATAAACGCACCCGTTAAATTCACATCAATAACCGTTTTCCATTGATCAATGGTTAATTCATCAATAGGCATTGCAGGTACGTTGGTGCCGGCATTATTAAAGACAACATCCAGCTGCCCGTGCTCAGCACTGATTTTTTTCATCAGCTTATCCACAGCGGTTTCATCGGTAACATCGCAACTTAATGCTGTTATTGCCTCAGGGGTTTTACACAAGGATTTGGTCTCATCCAGCGCCTCTTGTCGCCTGCCACAAATCACCACATGGAAGCCCCGATCAACCAAAGTGTGGGCAACCACTCGGCCAATGCCTGAGCCTGCGCCGGTTATAAGAGCGATTGGTGTGGTGCTGTTGGGTGTGCTCACGATAAAAACCTAGGTTGTTAGGGGGTGGTTTTGTGACTGATAGCTAAGGATAATCCATTTCAACGGCATAAATTGAATTAAACTGGTGATGTGCCTGAAAGCCTTTGTGTGTGCCGATCAGGCTTGTCAGAATCCCTTTCAAAGTGGCTTATAAAAGGTGGCTTACATGAATTCCAGCGTCACCCCGCTTAGCGTCATCGTTATGGGGGTTAGTGGTTGTGGTAAATCCTCAGTGGGCCAAGCACTGGCGGGTGCATTGGGTGGCAGCTTCGCTGATGGTGACGACTTCCATACCCCACAAAACATTGACAACATGGCCAACGGAATCCCGTTAACCGATGAAGATCGCTTGCCGTGGCTATCAACCATTAACGCGTTTCTTAGAACCGCGGATGCTAGCGATGGAGCTAATGTAGTGGCTTGCTCGGCGTTGAAACGATCGTATCGTCAAATTTTGACTGAATCCATCCCTGTATTTTTTGTGCATTTAACGGGTAGTTTTGAACTGATAGAATCGCGCGCTAAAGCACGAGAGAATCATTTTATGCCCCCTGAACTACTCAAAAGTCAGTTCGACACCTTAGAAGCTTTACATACAGATGAGTGGGCGGTAACCCTAGATATTGATAACTCAGTGGATGCCATTGTTGAAAAAGCGGTGGAAGCGGTTAAAGCACATGAACTGTATTTAAATTCGAATCATCATTGAACGAAACAGAACAAAATTACGCTAAACCTGAAAGAACAACAAAGAACGAAACAGAACATCATTACGCACAACGTGAAAGAACAACATTGAACGCAACCGAACAACGAAAATCTAAAATTCGATACACACTGTTAATGCTAGTGGCTGGTGGTTTTATCGTGCTGTGTTGTGCAGCGCTCGCCAATGAAACGCCTTACCCGGTAGAGTCGTATCCTAAAACGTTATCCAGTGCCTGCCGAGAGGGCGATGCACGAGTTTATGATGAATGTGGTTTGCAAATAGATATCGTTAAAGCAGCGCAGTCGCTTGCGTTAGAAACCGGTAAAACCACTTTAGTTGTGTACGGGGCCGAATGGTGCGTGTGGTGTCATATTTTCGATGACTTTGCCAAGGGTCATTATGCGCCTGAGTATTTTAAATGGGCACGTGATGAGGATACCGATAAGTGGTTAATGCAGCCATTTGAGAATGTGGGCGTTAAAGAACAAGCAGCAAAATTAAACCAATTTGTGTCAGAAAATTTTGTTATTGCCCACATAGAAGGTGATCATTCACCTGATGGTCCTGCTACGATCAGCGCGTTGGGTTTTGATGAAAACGATGTGAAGTTTTACCCGTTTATTTTTTCACTGAACTCACAAGGTAAATACGTTGATCATATGTTGGCGTACAAAGCCATGACGCATGATGACACTAGAAAAAACGAAGAAGGTAAACCGCTGAATGAGTTTGATCGATCGGTTTTGTTAACACAACTGAAAACATTGAAAGCATTGGCTCAGTAATTTTATTGCTTGTTTAACCAAGCACAGCAGCGTTCGCCAACCAGCGGATCAATAGGTTGTTCAATGAGTTTAGGGTAACGCCCCATAGCGGGCGACTCATCATCGCAGCGCAAAATATGCGTAAGATTCTCTTCCACATAACACTCTACTGGCGCATGGGTAATTAGTGTGGCCAACGTGCGGGTGTCCTCAGGGTCGCACTGTAAATCTTTGCCGCCCCCCAATGCATAAGTGGGCACGGCCACGCTTTGCCAAATGGCGGTAGGGTTCATCGCTAACATTTCTCGATACCATTTTGCGTTCAGTGTGGCTTTGCCAACATTGACGGTATCGGTTGTTGACTGATCAATGCGTTTTAGAAATTTTTGTTGTATGCCGTGATAACCCCCACGCAAATTGACAAATGCTCGCGAGAGTGCGCCTGAAAATCCTGTCATGGCGTTAAGCTCTTCGGTTCGATTGTGTGCCTGTTGCAGCAGTACTTCGCGCATTGGGCGCGTAAACGGGCACAGCAGTAGCATTCCTTTGATGTTCACTTCATTACCCAAACGCTTGGCCACTTGCGCAGCAATCACAGACCCTTCGCTGTGCCCTAATAAGAAAATCGGCAAGTGTTTGAACGATTCATGTTGGTGAGTAAAGCGGGTAACAACCGCTGCATCGCTCACTAAGTCGCTATGGCCTGCGGTTATGTAGTCGCCACCGCTGGCTCCACAGCCACGTTTGTCATAGCGAACGCTTGCGTACCCAGCATCAGAAAATTGACTTGCTAATTCGTTAAATATATTCAGTGAAAATCGTGGCAAATTCTCGTTACGATCAATAGGCCCACTGCCAGCGAACATCACAATCACACCACGCGCAACACCGTCGTTAACCGTTTCATCGGCAAATGCGATGGATGTAGCCAAGGTGTGGGTGGGTGTGTCGATGCCAGTTTGTTCTTCTCTCATGGCTTAGGCCGCATATCACTAGGGCGTTTGCTGATCGACAACTACCGTTAATTCACCGGGTTCGCCTGTTGGTATGTCTGTTGTTTCACCAAACCAATCGCCTGATTGGCCAATAGCATTACCCGAAGGGGATACACGTACACCCACGGTTATCGATGGGAAAGTAGATAAAGTCATGTTGGGGATCATGGCTTGCGTATCATCTAAGGTAACCGTTGTTGGAAGATCGGCAACCGTTAATCGAACCACGGCAAGCGGCATTGGCGGACCTGTTGTGGCTCTTGCAAATATAAACACACTGTCAGT
>CALHNS010000088.1 GCA_938035125.1 uncultured Granulosicoccaceae bacterium
AATGGGTTTGCACAAGGCACAGCCACAGGTTTAGATTATTTAGGGGTAAATTTTGCCGTGCACACCGCTATGCTCGTAGCGCTTGCTTGGGCGGTGCCTAAAGTGCTGCACAGTAAAACCAAACCCTCTCGGGTAAAGGCTGCGCAGCGCGGGTTGCAACAAGGCCTACAAGATGCGCTAGACGATGCCGAGCAGCACATTGCCGCAGGCATCAATCAAGCGGGCGAAGTTCGGGACGAACTTGTAAAAGAAATTCAACAACTGAACGAGGCATCCGTTGTGGAAGGACATCGCCCCGCGATGTCACAGGCTGTAAAACGACTGTTAGTGAATTAGTGGCTGAATCTTTTCGTTGGCTCAACCGTTCGAGCCACAGTCCAAACACTTACAGCCATAGCCCCTCGATCGATCAGCTCCCGATTCAATTCTAATGTGGTGGCCCCACTGGTCATCACATCATCAATTAAAACGATGTGCTTACCGGCTACATCGTTGGTGGCAGCGAACGCACCTAGTAGGGCAAAACGTCGCTCAGCAGGTGTTAAACCCGCAAGCATTGGCGTATCGGCTTGACGGTGTAACCAGTGATTAGTCCAAGGAACCTTAACAATCTCGCTGCACGCTTCTGCGATATCGGCTGCTTGATTAAAACCACGTGACTTCAGTCGTGGCAGCGCTATTGGTACCGGCAACAAATAATCTACCTCATGGGACAATCCGGAAGCCAACGCCGCATGCCCAAGAATCTGGCCCATGCAACGCCCAATTGCTCGTTTCTCTTTGTATTTAAATTTTTTCAGTAACGCATCTACCGGAAACGCATACTCAAACACCGCCAATCGATGTTTCAGCGGCTCTGCTCGATTTTCACATCGCAAACAATGGCCGCCAGCAACCGCGCCGCATTGTAAACACACCGATGGATTCAGCCAGGGCAATATGGCTAGGCACCCCTCACACAGTGCCGGTTCCTTGGCGCAAAGCCTTTTGCAGACGATGCAACAAGACGGGGTGAACGACTCAGGCAACCGAGCGGGCAGCCGAGTGCGAAAAAATTGATTCAACATAACGCATCCTTGCGTAGTAATTCGTCTCATTTAGGCTACCTTATTTCATAGGCAAGGAGTTTTTGCCTTGATTTCGATGTTGTTTTTTTAATACATATGCTCGGTAACAGCGGTTTACAATTGCCCTGAGTGCAGCTATAACTGATAAAAATACAACAAAAAATGCGGTCGGCAGTGGGAGATCTGCCGAAGGTGGCGTCACAAGCACTGAGCAGGAATTTTTTAATTTCTGTCCGTTTAATTTGTAATCGATTTACCAAGAACACTTTATTTTGTGGGAACAACATAATGAATAAGACAGTTATCACGCTGAGCTCGGCAGCGATACTATTGGCCGCCTCTGGTACAGCAATGGCTCATAAGGACGATGGCCATATTGAGTCTAACGGAGGTGGTTATGTGTCCTCTGGTGGAACCGTTATTAGTACAGGCCTAGATACCTGTTTACGTTCTGGCACTTGGTCAGAAGATGAGCAGATCAATGCGTGTGAGGGCATAGAAGAAACCGTTGCTGAGCCTGAACCGGAACCAGAAGCTGAGCCAGAACCTGCTCCTGAGCCAGAACCAGCACCTAAAGAACCCACGATCACGCTAGCCACTCTTGGCGGTGAAGCACTGTTTGATACGAATTCATCGGAATTGAACAGCGCTGGAGAAGCGGCACTGTCGGATTTGGTGTCTCGACTTTCCAATTTCCAAGAAGTGGAATCAATTAGTGTTACCGGTCATACCGATTCACGCGGCTCAGAAGCTTACAACCAAGCCTTATCAGAGCAACGAGCACAAACCGTGGCAAGCTTTTTAGAGTCGGCCTACCCCGGTGTTAGCGTGTCCAGCAGTGGTGCAGGCGAATCTAGCCCCATTGATTCGAATGACACAGCAGCCGGTCGTCAAGCTAACCGACGTGTAGATATTGAAGTCACCGCCAAAAGTATCTCTGAATGACCTCGGTGTAATGAACAAAAAAGACTCAGTTTTTAGCTGGGTCTTTTTTTTTGTGGTAAAAAAGTCGTACAATGTCACTATACTGCGGTCTGTTGAATGGCCCTTTTGAAAGTCCTAAGACAAATATTTCTGGAGCACACAATCATGTTTATTCGTTCTACAGTGTTTGGCGCCAGCCTTCTGATCGCAGCAGGCAGCGCATTAGCCCACAAAGATGAGGGCCATGTTGAATCTAACGGAGACGGTTACGTAGGTTCTGGCGGCAACGTCATCACCACAGGCCTCGACACCTGCTTACGCAGCGGCACTTGGTCAGAAGATGGCCAAATCAATGCTTGTGAAGGCATTGAAGAAGTGGCTGAAGAAGTTGTGGAAGAAGAAGCACCCGTTGAAGAAGTAGCCGAAGCACCACCAGAGCCTGAGCGCACAATCGAAACCATCGCTGTTGTTCGCAATGCAAACTTTGAAACCGATTCATCAACATTGACTGATGAAGGCCGCAACACAATTATTGGTGTTATGAGCGAATTAGCAGGCTTAGAGAACATCGGTTCACTAACTGTTATCGGCCACACCGATAGCCGTGGTTCAGATGCTTACAACCAAGGCCTTTCTGAGCGTCGCGCACAAACGGTTGCCGATTTACTGGCCACTCGTTTCGGCGACACTGACATGAAGGTTGTTGGTTTGGGTGAAACGATGCCCATCGCTACAAACGATACGCCTGAAGGTCGCTTAGAAAACCGTCGTGTTGAAGTTATCTTTGATGGCACACGAGTGATCTTTAACTAAGCGTTAAGTTACATGCCAATCTAAGCGCTGTATCGTCTTAAGACGAAAAGCACTTAAGCGGTTCAAAAGCCGGAAGCTAAATTTAAAAGCTTCCGGCTTTTTTTATGCCTAGGATTTTTTTAACTTGCTTCGGCGTTTAGCCAAAAATTCTTGGTGTGATTCTTCTGTGCCATCATGAAATGAGCCTGTCCACTGATCCCAAGGGGTTTCCAAACCCCCGTAATTGCAGTCAAAGTAACGATGGTGCAATTGGTGATGGAAAGTGCCCAGCGATAACACCACCTTACCTCGTCTTGCCAACCCCTGATAACCCGTATGAGTGGTTGCCGCCGATAACGTAAAGTAACTGAGGTGGAAGATGATTAAGAACAGATTTGAAGGGATAACGAAATGAATGAGCACCGTGCTTAAATAAATTACGTGCTCTAAAGGGTGCATCGATAAACCAGACCATGGCCCCACGTTTGTGTTTCGATGATGCAACGCATGAATACGTTGATAAAGAGCGGTGTTATGAATAAGCCGGTGAATTAAAAAGAAGTGTGTGGTTTCCCACATAGGTAAAAGAAACACCAGCAAAGCCAACCAAAGCACATCACCTGGCATTGACAATGAGGGCGCATAACCGTTCGCCAAAGCCCACATCATCAAGACTTCATACGCTGTCCAAACCGTTACCCCACTGGCAAGCGTCCAGAACATGTTGTCTCGAATTTGAGAATTGAATGTAAAAGCACGACCCTTCTTAACAAGCGGCCTAGCGTCAAAACGAAAATCATCACCTTGTTTACGAGCAATATAAAAATACCAATGCAGCCCGCCTGCAACCAGGCACATTAAAGCCATGTTTCGAAGATAGATTTGCGCAATCCACCCGAAAGATAGATCAACGGTTTGACTAAGCTCAGGGTGAAAAAAAACCGCTGACGCAATAGCCAACAACAAAATAATGAGTCGCTCTGAAATCGGGAACCAGCCATTGATCATCCACCGAGCAATGGCTTGAAAATTAGGTGGCCACGCAAAATAAGGCGAACTTTTTATCGGCAACGCAGGTACGTAGTGCCATGGATGTTTATTGCGCTGTTTACCGCTTTGCGCATCCACCATTAGAGGGTCAGTTGCTTCGCTCATATAGGCTGCCTAGTTGAGTTCACCAATGGAGACGATTATGTTAGCTCAGAGTGTTTATGCGCTAAATCACCAATAGAATTTGCAATATCGCTATCGCCCGACACGGCCACAGCGTGGTTTTTCTGTGGAACCGGGGTGTCGTATTCAAAGTTTGCATCTGTTTTCTGCCTATGCCAAGTATCGCGCATCTCTCGCCATGCCCCATATATGGACTTAGGCTTCGGCATATCGGATTCTATTTCTTTCGCCAGTGCTTTTAAGTTATAACAAGGAACCCCTGCGTACATATGGTGCTCAGCATGCCAATTCATATGCCAGTAAAGAAAACCTAATAGGGGGTTAACTTTTATTGATCGAGTGTTCTTACGAAAATCAGAGCTATTTTCCATTAAACCGCAATGTTGCGTGGTGCCCACGAGATAATTTCCAATGTTGGCGATAAAAGCAGGACAAGTGATTACTAATGGCAACACCCACCATCCAGTGTAAAGAGAAACCAGTAATACAGCGGCGTGGAAAATAATTAACGTGCGCGACCACTGAACAGACTCTTTAAAGGCTTCGGGTTGATCTTCATGTAAAGCTTCCAACCATTCCTGGCTTGGGATGTCCGTATGGTTTGAAGGCTTTCCTAATGCGGTAAGAGCCGTAAAATAGACTGCCCATATAAAACCACCTTTATTAAAATTCCGACTGGGCTTTGAAAAAAGATTAAACGTGCACAGCTGGAATATTAAAGAAGGCGCAAGAGATGGCGTTAATGGCAGTAAGTTTTCCCTATCAGCCACAGGGTGGGTTGTGTAGCGATGATGATAGGTGTGGCTGGCACTGTAATCGTATGGGTCCCACCAACTGATAAGACAAACGAATTTTAAAAACCATGCATTCAGATATTTGGTTTTAAAAACGGTGCCATGGCCCAGCTCATGGGCTGCTGTACCTTTGAAGAAAGTGGCAATAAAGCCGAGCAACCATAAAGATACGATGAATGCAGGCCATGCCTGTTGCGTCCATAAGGTGATGGTTATGGCAACAAAAAGCAAATACAAACCCACATGACCACCAGCCTGAACCCAACCTTGTTTATCGGTACGAACCGATAAGGCTTTTAGCCGGCTGTGATCAATCGGGCAGCGATACCATTTAATTCGTAGTGTTTTTCGTACTTCAGATAATGGAGGATACGAATTAGTCATTACAACCTCAATAATTAACCAAACAGCTCTTTAAACCGCCCCACGCATTGCCGAAATCCATTTTCAAAATCACCATCACCGTTGTGATACACGCTTTCAAAAGAGATCACACCTGAGTAGTTGTCAGCAATTAACGCTTTAGCCAAGGGCGCAAATTGATCAGCAAGCTGCCCTTGCCCCATCGGGCGAACTTCCAGTAAAGCACGCGGTGTATTCACTTGAACATCTTTGATATGAATGTGCCCAAGATAACCCATACGCACCTCTTCATACCCATCAGGGTATGCCTGTTCGTGACACCAACAATTGTTGGCAGGATCCCATAATACTTTAAGCACATCTTTCGCATTCAGATCATCAATCAGCTTGCGCGCCGTGTAGTTCGAATTCACCATTGTGCCGTTACCGGTTTCAACCACTAAGGTAACACCTTCTGCACGCGCTAACTCACAAGCTGGTGCAATTAACGGTGGCAAAGAATCCCATGCCCCGTGCGCCACATTCCATTTTTCAGCACCATTCAAACCCCAAAGAATCTGTTCTTTTTTACTGGTCATTATTCGAACCAG
>CALHNS010000089.1 GCA_938035125.1 uncultured Granulosicoccaceae bacterium
CGGCGAGTGGTTGCATCGACAACCGTTACCGTATTGGTAAATTCGACATTGGTACTAACATCGGCATCCACAAATGATCCTCTAGTACCTTCCCAAGTTATCGAATTTTCTGTATGCGTTCGAATTCCACTTAGGTTTAATGAATCAATGCCACGCTGGATGGCAACCGTGAGTGTTCCGTTACCCTCTGCGTCGATATTTGCGTTCACGTTAGTTGTATTCCTACCACTAGAATCTGAATTTGACGTATCAATTATCAACGGTCTGGTCTGCGATATACGAGATTCAAAATGTCGTGAAACAGACAGAGAGCCACTGAGATGAACAAAATCTACGATACGTAGAAGTGAATCCTCATCAAGCCGTGGGTCAGTGCCTGCAATTAATTCATCTAGGTTACTCACGCCATCGCTATCAAAGTCAAACTGACTTGTGTCGAACTGTTCTGCTGAAATTTGTAAAGCCTCTGAAACGTTAGAACCTGTTTCATACTCTTGTGTAAATTGAGCTATTTCAAGGCCACCGTTAAAGTCAGAAAATGTAACAGTGAGTTGGTTTTGCGTGTTAGTAGGAAATTCTGCAGTTGCCCCCCAACTCTCGTCGCCGATCCAAAAAGCGGTGAAATTCAAGTCACCCCATTCCAATACAATTTGCAGCTCGTTGGATTGATAAGCAGGCACTGTGATTTCAAAGCTAACAAGTATTGTGTTTTGTATTAGTGGGTCTTCAACGACAGGATCATTTGCTGCGGTGCCTGTATTGTTTTCATCTTCTGACACCTCTTCAGTTTGCTCTATATCATCCGCATTGTTCTCAGAGGATGTGTCGGGCGCAGAATCTTGGGACGCAGAAGATATGGAACCTGTCGGAGCGACATTATTTTCAGAAGTGATGTCACCAGTAACTGAGTCACTGGATCCTGTGCAAGCTGAAACGGCCCATGCTATTAAAAGCAAGAGTGCCGGAAGACGAAGGGAATAGCCAACGGGTTGTTTAGAGAAATTCATAGCGTTTCAATGTTGTTGGTTTTTGGGGCTCGACCATCTTTTTTGTAAGCAGATTGATGGATGAGTATTAATTTTTTTCACGAGCGATTCCTCGCCAAAGAATATCGAAGACTATCATCAGTTCTTCCATTTCAGTTCGTGTGCCGTTTAGGTAGGCTCGTCGTGCCAGTATTATGGCTGGTGATGCCAAGACTGTTTCAATCGTCATTACTGGCAGATCGCGCAGTACCTTTTCATCAATACCAGCGTGCAGTTCCTCATGCACTTCGGTTTCAATTTGCACTAATTGCGGGTTATCTTTAACCAAGACGCTTGGAGCGGCACTCATTAATTCGACTAGTACAAAATCTTTTGGTGATTCAAAGCCATAATTAACCAATGCAAACCACATAGCGCGAATGCGATTGGCTGCACCTGAGTGTTCATTCGCTGCATTCATCATGGCTTGATGGATGTCTTGCTTCACTTGTAGAAACACCCACGCCAACAAATCTTCCTTGGATTTGTAGTATCGATAAACAGTGCCAACTGATAGCTTCGCTCGTTTTGCAACTTTGTTAACCGAAATTCCTGTGGATCCTACGGCAGCTACTTCATTGACAACGGATGCACGTAATTCGTTAGGTTTATCTCCAGTTTTATTTCGAGCCATTTTGTTAGTTTAAGCTATACGGTTGAGCCAGTGGATTTTGGTTGTTAGATAGGAGCATGCAAGAAGACCTTGTGAAATTTAATTAATGAGCATATACTCATTAATTAATCATGACAAATTTTCAAGGTATTTGTGTCAAAAATTATTCTCATTACCGGAACATCGTCAGGTCTTGGCAGCAGCGTAGCAGTACAAGCGGCTAAATCAGGGCATACGGTGTACGCGAGCATGCGCAACCTTGAAAAACGAAGCGCTTTAGACGACTTAGCCGCACAAGAAAAAGTGGATTTAAGTGTGGTGCAACTGGACGTACAAGATACCGCGTCCATTAACGCGGCTGTCGATGCCATCATCGAAAAAGAAGGTCGTATTGATGTACTGATTAATAATGCTGGCGCAGGGTTTGTTCGCACCACGGAGCAAGCTACTGAGGAAGAAATAAAATGGGTGATGGATGTAAACCTTATGGGCGTTGTGCGTTGTACCAAGGCCGTGATACCGCATATGCGAGTTGCTAGAGCAGGGCACATCATCACGGTTTCGTCGGTTGGCGGCTTAGTGGGTCAACCATTCAATGAAATCTATTGTGCAGCTAAATATGCCGTTGAAGGATTCAGTGAGGCGCTCGCTTGCTATGTCACTCCAAGTTTCGGTATTAATTTTACGTTGGTTGAACCTGGTGGTATCCAATCTGAATTTGCTGCCAGTGTATTGAAGCAAGTGGCAGCCACTGGCGGAATGCTTGATGATGAATATTTACCCATTCTCCAGCAATATATAGGGGGAGCGGAAAGTAGGCAGGACGGTTCTGATATCTACCAAACAGCGGAGCAGGTGGCTGGTGTAATTATGAATTGCATAGAATCGGAAAACCCGCCTATACGCACCCGAACGTCTGAATGGGGTGAACAGTTTACTCGTTTGAAAACAGAGCTGGACCCAACTGGCTTGAAGCAACAGGCAGCTGTGATTGAACAGTTTCTGAGTTAACAGAGGCAACGATGATCTATTGGCTATCCACAGGCATCATTTGTATAATGCTTTCTGCAAGCGCTGCCAGCTATTTATTGCACCCACCCACGATCATCGGTATCCGCCAATTAGGGTTTCCAGATTTTTTTCGTATTCAATTGGCCGTACTGAAAATTATAGCGGTACCGGTTCTTTTAATTTCTGCATTCCCAATACCGATTAAAGAGTGGGCCTACGCTGGGGTCGCTTTGTATTTAATAACAGCGATGGTTGCTCACTCAGCGCACAAAGATCCGTTAATACTAAACTTGCTTAACGTTGTTTTTTTTATTTTACTCATCGTGTCCTATATGCACTGGGTTCGATAGGGCTTTTGCAACAGTAGCCTCGTCTTTTTTGTAAGCAGATGATGGGTGATGAGGTAGTTATTGATACGATGGAGGCCGTTTTAGA
Source organism: uncultured Granulosicoccaceae bacterium (assembly GCA_938035125.1). Taxonomy (GTDB): domain Bacteria; phylum Pseudomonadota; class Gammaproteobacteria; order Granulosicoccales; family Granulosicoccaceae; genus Granulosicoccus. The sequence continues at coordinate 3,085 of CALHNS010000089.1, forward strand.
CCTAATTGAAGAACCATAGAGAATGGATGCCCCATCTACGGACAAAGTTCTGACCGGTGTTGTACTGATGCTGGGTTTTTGCTTAACAGCGCCTTTGTTAGATGTGGCTGCAAAGCTTGCATCGTCCAGCGTACCCGTTGGGCAGATTACAGCGGCGCGCTTTGGTGTGCAGTGCGCATTGATGGCGCCGTTTATTGGAATCATGCGATTATCCTTACAGGTGGCGCATAAGCAATGGCTACCACTTATATCTCGTGCGTTATTGTTACTTTTTGCAACCTTTTGTTTTATCACAGCGATTCGTGTAATGCCGCTTGCCGATGCACTGGCGATTGTTTTCATAGCGCCTTTCATTGTCTTGTTGTTCGGTAAATTCTATCTAGGGGAAGATGTTGGCCCCCGCCGAATTGGCGCATGCTTTGTCGGATTTGTCGGTGTCTTATTTGTTATCCAACCCAGCTTCGCAGCTTTTGGTGCAGTGGCGCTGATTCCGCTAGGTACTGCAGTTGCATTTGCTTTCTACATTCTTGTAACAAGAGGTTTGTCACGGCAGATGCATCCTGTCGTCATGCAGTTCCATACGGGACTGATTGCCAGTTTGTTTTGCACACCCGTTATTCTTTTGGCTCAAGGCTCTGGTTTTGAATTACTAGACCCTGTTTGGCCTGAGGGAATAGCGTGGTTGTGGCTTTTTGGGGCTGGATTCTTCGCCACATTGAGCCACATGATGATGACTTACGCGTTGTCTTTAGCTCCCTCGGCTACGCTGGCCCCCTTACAGTATTTTGAGTTACCGGTGGCCACGTTGTTTGGCTACTTAGTTTTTCAAGATTTCCCCAACTCGCTAAGTCTTATGGGGATTGCCATTATTATTGGTGCTGGGTTATATATGATTCACCGAGAAAGAGTGAGCGCTGGTTTATAATGAGATTCGTAAACGGGTCGCCAGTAAAAAATAACTTTATTTGAACTTAACTATAGGGTGCTAACTTGATCGATTTTTCTCATATTAATAGAAACTACGATGACGCTTGCGCATCCTATACGCTCGACATCCCGGAAAATTTTAACTTCGCTTTTGATGTAGTGGATGTGCGCGCGCGCGAAGCGAACAAGGATGCATTGATTTGGGTTGATACAGCAAGTGATAAAACCACCCGTATAACTTACGCTGATCTGTCGAATCGATCGGCGCAGATCGCTAATGCTTTGAGTGCTTTGGGTATGGAGCGTGGTGATGCTGCGTGTGTCGTTATTGGGCGTCGACCAGAATGGCATCAAGTGCTATTAGGGTGTATGAAGGCAGGCGTAGTTTCCATGCCGGGCACAAACCTTCTTACCGCTAAAGATATTGAATACCGAGTTAATCAAGCAGGAGCTAAAGCGGTTATCGTCTCACCTGAGCATTGTGAAAAGCTTGATGGTATTGCCGCATCCTGCCCAACGCTTAAGCATTTGATTGTTGTAGGTGCGCCCGCCGGTGATAAGTGGTTGTCATTGGATAAGCTCAGTGATGAACAGAGCACAGAATTAAACGCCGCCGATCTGCCGCCGTTTTCCTCTGAAGACACCATGCTGATTTACTTTACGTCTGGCACAACGGCCATGCCTAAAATGGTGCCGCGTAATTTTGGATACGGGCTTGCGCACGCCGCAACAGGTTTGTTTTGGATGGACTTACAAGAATCCGATATTCACTGGACGCTAACCGATACCGGATGGGCAAAGGCTGCATGGGGTATGTTGTTCCCTCAAATGTTACTTGGCGTAACCACGGTACTTTATGACGCACCAGGCATGAATGTTAAAGACCATTTAGAGCTCATTAAAGAACTGGGTGTCACCACGTTTTGTGCACCGCCCACGGTGTACCGTTTGTTTGCTCAAGAAGATTTGTCGGCCTATGATTTGAAATCGCTGCGACGCTGCCTAGGTGCGGGTGAACCGCTCAATCCAGAAGTTATCCGTTATTGGGAAAAACACACAGGCACAACGATTGCGGACGGTTATGGGCAAACCGAAACCATCAACATTGTTGGAAATTTTCCTAATGTTGACACTCGGTTTGGTTCTATGGGAAAACCAGTTCCAGGGTTTGATGTGAACGTTGTTAACGATAACGGCGAAGTACTTGCTGATGATGAAGTGGGGCACATCGCCATTCGCACTGACAACGGTTGGCCTGCCGGTTTGTTTAAGGGCTATCTAAGAGACGGAGAACTTGTCACAGATGCATTCAGACACGGCTGGTACTACACAGGTGATACAGCATCACGTGATAAGGACGGTTACTTATGGTTTGTTGGACGATCAGATGATTTAATTTCTTCAGCAGGTTATCGAATTAGTCCTTTTGAAGTAGAAAGCGCGTTGCTTGAACATAAAGCGATTGTGGAAAGTGCGGTAATTGGTGTACCTGACGAAACAAGAGGGCAATTGGTTAAGGCCTTTATTGTGTTAACCGAAGAGGCTAATCCATCCGATGAATTGTCCACCGAAATTCAACAATTTTGTAAAGAGCTAACCGCGCCTTACAAGTATCCGCGAATTATTGAGTTTGTTGATAGTTTGCCTAAAACGATCTCTGGAAAAATACGTCGGGTTGAGCTTCGGCAAAATTCTTAGCGTTGGGTG
>CALHNS010000090.1 GCA_938035125.1 uncultured Granulosicoccaceae bacterium
GGCTTCGAACCTTGTTCTGCTCGAGACAGAAATAACATGCTCTTGATGATTTCCGACATCCTGTGTAGCTCTTCCAGATTAGAGCCTAAGATTTCATATAGATTGCTATTCGGATTAGCGTTTCGCAATTCCAACTCACAACTGGTTATCAGAGTGGTTAGTGGCGTATTGAGCTCGTGTGCTACGTCGGCATTGAAATTTTCTAGCTGCCCGTAAGAACTGTATAGCCGGTCAAGCAATTCGTTAAATTGAGATACGATCGGTTGTAGTTCCTGAGGTTGTTGTGTTCCATCCAGCCGAGATCCCAATGTACTTGCACTGATTTGGTGAAGTTGTTGAACAAGCGTATTTACTGATTCCATTTCTCGTTTTACTAACCACCTAGCTCCACAGGCAACGGCTATTGCGGCTAGGATGGATGACAGGGATAACGCTATCGCTAACCATCGTAATAGCTCTCGATCGGCATGGTTGTCAAAATAAATCGAAGCAAAGCCAGCAGGTATAGCATCAGAAATCGGCGGGGTGGCGAACGTTAGTGTTGTGTTCTCTCCACCGTCTACTTTCTTGAATAGATTGTCTCCCTCGTAAAATATATTGCCGTTGCGATCAACAATTTCCAATTGCAATTCATGGTGAGTTGCAAGAAAGTCATCCAATTTGTGCCGAAGTTCTGCAACCGCATTCTCAACCGAAGTCTCTTCAAACATATGTTCGACGTGTATTCTTCTTTCTTCAAGTCCCTCTGATTGTCTAGTTGAGAGATGATTGTTGATTACTACAAATACTACTAAAGAGACGGCTGCAAAACTAAGGAAAACTTGGAATGAAATCCACTTGGAGAGCCTTGCTCGTAGTGCCGGAGGAGAATTGTGTTTCACTTTATAGATCGATCTTCAAGTACGTAGCCCATACCGCGTTCAGTGTGTAAAAGAGGGTTTTCGAAGGGTACATCTAATTTTGTTCTAAGCCTACGTATGGCCACTTCCACTACATTAGTGCCGCTGTCGAAATTCATATCCCAAACCTGTTCCGCGATCAGTGCTCTTGAAAGCACAGCACCTTGACGACGCAACAATAACGTTATCAAACTAAACTCCTTCGCCGTTAATTCTAAAATCTCACCACCACGTGTAGCTTTGCGCCGAACCAAATCTACTTCCAAGTCGGCCAAGGCTAGCTTTGTTGCCTCTGAATTATCACCACTACCACTGTTCTGCCGTCTCGTAATGACACCCAAACGAGCAACTAACTCGCTAAAGGCAAACGGCTTAACAAGATAGTCATCTGCACCCGATTTCAACCCATCAACGCGATCGTCAACACCAGTAACTGCCGTTAGCATCAAAACCGGTGTCGCTTTCTTACTCCGAAGTGCTGTTAACAGTGCCATTCCATCTAGTCCTGGCAACATTCTATCGAGCACTATTGCATCGTAACTTCCTTCCACCGCTAGATGCAGGCCATCCAAGCCATCATTGGATACATCGACGGTATAGCCTTCTCCCGTGAGCCCCTTTCTGAGGTATTCAGCGAGTTTAATCTCGTCCTCAACAACTAACAGTTTCATAATATACTTTCCTGTTTCTACACAAATTGTACAGCAGCATCCTTATAGTATTTATTTCGGTAAGTCTGTACGTCCAGATAGTGTTGACTGTGATTGGTGTAGTGTTCCGTATGCCCTATTTTGATTTGTTCAGTTTATAAGCACGATACTAAACGACAGCTTATCCAATTTGATTCCCAAAGACCCTTTGTCGTTTCCATTGCAGCGACCTACTCTCTCTTAGATTACTTCTTCCGATCAGCTGGATTACATTTTTGTTATCCAATAGCTGGTATAAGCAGAGATAGGCAGAAAATAATTAAATACTCTAGTTATGCATCAACGCTTTCTGCAGTCCAATTGCGATCAACACACCACCGAAAGCTCTTCAATTTGGTTTAGTAGAGATGTCATCTATTTGTAATCTCAGTGCTTGGGAAATGTAACGTCTCGTGTCCATAGTAGAAAGAATCTTGCAGCTAATTGGATTGGCTGCGTGCCAATGCTGCGGTCTGTTCCTTGTCATTCTGGATAGAGTCAATAGAGACACCAATGAGTATTTACAATACCCGACGCTGTACACGGTTTACAGCATATTCTCTTTTTTTGATTAGCCTCACATGTGTTGGCGTTTCGACATCAAGCCTTGCGGATACGAATATTGTGCAAACAAATTCCGAGATAGATATCACCTATATCTCAGCTATGTCGGGGTATCGCACGCTGAATGAAGACAATAAAAATGATTGGAAACAAGCCAATGAAAAGGTTGGTGAAATTGGAGGTTGGCGAACGTATGCAAGGGAAGCTTTTCTCGCCAATAAGCGTTTGGAGGAAGAGCAATTGAGCTTGGACGGTTCGGTCGAGGAATCCATTGAGAAAAGTGGAGAGCTGGATGAGTCATTTGCCAGTACGACAAGTGAAGACATTTCAGGTTCGACTACAGATGAAAACGTAGTGTCAATGCGTAATCCTACATCAGGCAAGATTGACTTTGGGTTAAAACATAATTCAGCAATCGAGCTTTATCGAAACTATGAAGAAGTTACTTTGCAGGATTGGAAAGCGGCTAATGATCGTGTGGGTGAAATAGGCGGTTGGCGAGCTTATGCGAGAGAGGCCTTTCTGGCTAACAAGAGATTGGCTGAAGAAGCTGAGGCGAACCAATGAAGGTAACTAGACGCAGAGTTCGTACTCAGTTGATTCTTATGCTGTTGACGGCGACGACGTTAACTGGCTGCGCAAGCTTTGATATTAAAGACAGCGTGGCACTGACTAATGAAGAAGCTTCGGTATTCACTGGCGGTAACTTAGAACTAGCAATTACCGAAAAAGACAGAGAAAGACACCGAGAAACGGCTGACCAGTTATTAGCCAAGCCATTAACTCGTGATGCGGCTGTGCAGCTTGCGTTGGTGAATAGCCCTACTGTTCAATCAATCATTGCCCGAGGTTGGGCTACTGGGGCTAAAGCAGCTCAAACTGGGCGTATACCCAATCCGGTGCTTTCTTTCGAGCGACTGGTATCAAGTGACGGGGATGTTACTGACGTGGAAGCGTTCTTTGCATTCGGCTTATTGGATGTATTACTAGTACCGTGGAAGCAAGATTTTGCTCAACGTCGAGTTGATTTAGCAAGAACACAGCTTACTGCCAATATCATCTCAGAAATCACTGAGGTTAGAAACGCATGGACAAAAGCGGTCGCGGCCCAACAGTTTGAAGACTTCGCTAGACAAGCGCACGTGAGTGCTGATGCTTCTGCGGAGTTAGGAAGCCGACTTGAATCAGTGGGCAACTTCAGTCGACTGCAGCGCGCCCGACAACAGGTTTTTTATGCGGATGCAACGCTTGCGTTAGCTGCTGCGCAACATGAAGCAATCGCCGCGCGCGAGCAGCTCATTCGAGCGCTTGGTTTAGACGATGGCCAAGCTAGGCAACTTAAACTGCCAGAAACGCTGCCTGATATACCTGAAACGCCCGTTCAACCCGATGAAGTTGCCGAAATTTTGAACGATCGACGATTGGATGTACGTATGGCCAAGGCGGCTTTAGATGCAGCGATAAGATCACAAGGTTTAGGTTCGAAAATAACCTCATTTACTGATGTGGAGCTAGGTTATCGACAAGTCGAGGAGACCGAAGACGGTGACAGTGAATCGCTCAGCGGTTATGAACTTGAAGTTTCCCTGCCCCTCTTTGATTGGGGTGGTTTGAAACGGGATGCAATGGATGCCAATACCCTTGCTGCCGTAAGTGAGTACAACACCATTGCTGGCACCGTTTCATCAAACATGCGCGAATCATATTCTGCGTATAGAACCAGTTACGACATAGCAGCATTTTATCGAGATGAATTAGTTCCACTTCGGAGTCTGATTTCTGAAGAAAACGTTCTTCAATATAACGGCATGTTACTCGGGGTATTTGAATTACTTGCCGATTCTCGAAACCAGATTGCATCGGTGATGGGAGCCATCAGAGCTGCGGAACAATTTTGGATAGCGGATGCAGCACTACAAGCCACTATGATCGGTCAGCCCATGGATGTGTCTGTTGGGTCAGTGGCCGCAGCTGGCGGCGGTGAAGAAGCTGGCCATTGATGTCAGTAGTCCAGACTGAACAAGCTCTTACTCAAAAATTAAACGGTAGGATTAATTAAATGAATACACGGCGCGATTTTATAAAATACGCAACGATGACAGGAGGTGCCGTCGCTGCATCAAGTGTCAGCAGTAACTTAATGGCTGCTTTACCTGAAGCCGTTATACAAACCGAAGTCACGACAATGCCGCCGTTAGAAGCGAACAGCGGTCAGCACTATCACCCGGTAGTCACCCCTAATGGGTGGACGCTACCGTTTCGAATGCGTAATAACGTGAAAGAATTCCACCTTATCGCAGAACCCGTTGTTCGTGAAATGAGCCCAGGGTTTAATGCAAATTTGTGGGGCTATAACGGACAAAGCCCTGGACCTACGATTGAAGTGGTTGAAGGCGATAGGGTTCGTATCTTTGTGACTAACAACTTACCTGAGCACACCAGTATTCACTGGCACGGGCAACGTCTGCCAAATGGTATGGATGGTGTTTCAGGATTGAACCAACCGGCTATTCCGAAAGGGAAAACGTTCGTGTACGAATTCGTTGCACGCCGTCCTGGTACATTTATGTATCACCCACACGGTGATGAAATGGTTCAAATGGCCATGGGCATGATGGGGTCTTGGGTAACACACCCAAAACGCGAGACCGATGCGATAGCCCATGTTGATCGAGACTTTTGTGTTCTTTTAAATGCATTTGATATCGAGCCCGGTGCGGCAACACCGAAAATAATGACCATGACTGATTTTAATTTATGGGCATGGAACAGCCGAATATTTCCTGGTACGGATTCTTTTAACGTCAGAACAGGCGATAGGGTACGGGTTCGATTTGGCAATCTGACCATGACCAATCACCCGGTTCATTTACACGGTCATGAGTTTTTGGTAACCGGTACCGACGGTGGCCCTACTCCTGAGTCTGCTCGGCAGTATGAGGTGACTGCAGACATCGCAGTGGGTCAGATGCGACAAATAGAATTCATCGCAGATGAGCCCGGCGATTGGGCATTCCATTGTCATAAAAGCCACCACACCATGAACGCCATGGGGCACGACCTACCTACTTTGATCGGTGTAGACCACTCTCGGTTGACTCAGCAAATCGGCAGCGTGATTCCTGAATACATGGTGATGGGTGAACGTGGGATGGCGGATATGGCGGAGATGGAAATGCCATTACCTGATAACACAGAGCGAATGATGACCGGTGACGGTCCTTTCGGTTCGATCGAAATGGGCGGGATGCTCTCTGTGTTGAAAGTGCGTGATGATCAACCCAAAGGAGATTTTTCCGATCCGGGTTGGTATGAGCATCCTCCAGGCACCGTTGCATGGGAATACACAGGAGAGTTAGAGGAGCCATCACGGTTCAAGTCGGAAGTGTCGTCTGTGGAATTGCCTTCTGATGGTGTTGAGTTCAATGCTAAAAAACCCAATAAACGAAAAGTTTAAACCAATCAAACAATTAGAGATTTCACGATGAAAAAAAGATTTTTTATACCGATCCTATTACTCACGTCCGCACTCACAGCCTCTGTTTGGGCGCACGGTAGTAAGAGTGATGATGGCCACTCTGATACTGAAGAAGTGGTGAAAGAACAAAAGCCATGGGGTATAGCTGGCGATGCGGCCGATGTCTCTCGCACCATTGAGATCTCAATGCAAGACACCATGCGTTTCTCTCCAGAGCTATTGAATATCAAACTCGGTGAAACCATTCGCTTTGTAGCTAATAATGATGGTCAAATTCTGCATGAATTTGTATTAGGCACGAAAGAGACTAACGATGAGCACGCTGAATTAATGTTGAAATTTCCAGGTATGGAGCATGACGAGCCCTTCATGGCACATGTTGATCCCAAGGAATCAGGCGAAATAGTTTGGACCTTTAATCGCGCAGGGAATTTTGATTTTGCTTGTCTCATTGCAGGTCATTACCAAGCCGGTATGATCGGCAAAATCGTCGTAGATGACAACGGCTAAGGCTTTACTTACAAATATAAGGATACATACCTATCATGAAACTACATTCTCTAATATCAGCACCATTGTTGGTTGTATTGGCCACGATTTCACCCTTGACGTTCGCAGACAATCACCATCCCTTGGCTGATGGCGTGATTAAGAAAATCAATACGGCCACTGGAAAGGTCACCATTAAACATGGCCCAATTGAAAACCTTGAAATGCCTCCAATGACGATGGTTTTTACTGTTGAGGACGAATCCATGCTAGAAAACATTGCCAAAGGAGATAAGGTTAAATTCTTCGCGATCGACAAGGATGGAAAGATGGTCATTGAAGAAATTAAGAGCGAATAATCAAACCGGCTACTCACTGGTGGTCTATCTTAGGCTACCAGTGAGACCATAGATTGCGAAAAACTCTGTTGTAAAAATGAAATTTTAGTTTTGCGTGAAACAAATCGATCAGCCTATTAAATCGTAGGCTGAGGTTAATTAAATGACGACAAATCAAAAACACTACGCGTTTTTCGCGTTGTTATGTCTCTCAACAGCGATTGTTTCTGCCGAGGGCACAGATGGAGTTCGTGTCTCACTTAAAGCAGATGATCTAGTTGTCGTTCAGGCTGGTGAGAAGATTTATCAGTCACATTGCGCAGCTTGCCATGGTGCCTACTTAGAGGGGCAGGAAAATTGGCGAGTGCGTGACGGTAATGGATACTTGCCTGCACCACCACACGATGCCTCGGGTCACACTTGGCATCACGCGGATGATCTTCTATTTGAAATAACCAAATATGGCCCGGGCGTGGTTATCAATGATTCAAGTTATAAAACCACAATGCCTGTTTACAAAGACATTCTAAGTGACGAAGAAATCATAGCAGTGCTGTCTTATATAAAAAACAGTTGGCCAGATGAACAACGATCATGGCAAGATGAAATAAATGGGTCGCAAATTAATGAAATTGGGAACGAGCCAGAGAAAAAATCGTCTTTGCTCGACAAGCTTTTAAAATAAGGTGTGAAAGTTCTGATGGAATTTGAACTTATCCCCTAGGGTCATGGCGCCAGATTTCTCTTAGAATCGACGGGTCATCAATTGGAGCTGTGACTACCACCCTACTAACACCTTGATCAAGATAATCTTGTAGCAATCGTACATTTCGCATTTTTCCAGACGCCTCGATCCTTAAGACTCGGGTTATTGTCCAGAGCTGCGCTAAGTACAGCCTGGGCCATCACCCAATTCTTACAACATGCCCAGAATTACAAGACATCCAGCATTTAAATGTCTGCGATAAAACCGGTTGGAATTCAAACAGAAATCGCCGTCTAGCAACCTTGCGTCGGCCAGAACGGTGTGTCTATACCTAATGCGGAATACATAAAATTCCGACAGAATGATAATCCGAAGACCCCGATTATCTTGCTGTGCATGAGCTCAACAATTTGTAATATCCCAAACGATTCAAACAGCGTTAGTCTCCGCGGCGAGGTTAACCGACGCAGCCCATATGAAAGATCGCTCAACGCTAGTGGTCAATTAAGGAAACTCGTCTCTCAACATTCGTGGCAGTAATTGTTCTCAAGCATGCCCATCGCACGCTAATCTAAAAATATAGGGTTTCATCAGTAATGCGTTTCAGTCCTACCTACTTATTACCATTAGTTTTACTCACACCTACTGCTGCTTATTCCGTCGAGCCCCCCATCAATCTACGAGCGATTCCTATCGGCGATTCCTCTATCCGATGGGAATGGCAGGCGGCTGACGATGCCGCCCGTTATGAAGTTTACGTGGACGGTATCCGAGTGAGCGACACCAGCAACCTCCATTTTTTTAGTGATTCGCTTTGGGTCGGGGAACACTCCTTGATGGTCAAAAGCATTGGCTTCGATGGCAGCACTTCTAGCTTTTCCAACACACTGATACAGCACGTGGTGCGTTCAGAAAATAATGATCTGCTTTCCGACAGATCACCCGCGGCACCAGCACCCGTCGCAGCAAGCAATGATGAAGGATTGATTGACCCCATATCCTTGACACTGCCAGATGTCGTGGATAAGCCCGGCTACGATCTGGTGTTCAGCGATGAATTCAATGGCAATAGCCTCAATCCTGCGCGCTGGAATGCACAATTACGCTGGGATGGTGAATTCAATGGTGAACGTTATGAGTATCGAGTTATCAATGGCGAGAACCAGTTTTATGTCAACACGCTCAGTGAAGACGAAGAACATATGAACACTATTGCGACCGAATACGACCCTTTTGAATTCGACGGTTCCAGGCTTGCCATACGCGCCATTCGCAACCCATTCAAAACCAGCGATCAAAAAATTAGCTACGGCGCGCTGACCGATGTACTAAAGCAGCAAGAGTTTCTATCAGGTGCGCTGACTACTTATGACAAGTTCTCACGTCGCTACGGTATGTTCGAAGCTCGCATTAAGATTCCCTCTCATGTAGGTACGTTTCCAGCATTCTGGTTGCATCACCAGAACACCGTTGCAGAAGGCACTCGAAAGACTGAAATCGATATCATGGAGAACCTCGGCCACGCACCTTGGTACATCTACAATTCGTTTCACTACTTTGAAAATGTCAGCATTAGCTACAACGGCGATGCAAACTCAGTGAAACCGCAGCCATCAGGCCAGTTTTACGCAGGGATAGACTACAGCGAGGACTACCATGTATATGCCGTTAAATGGGAACCGGGATACATCGCTTGGATGATAGACGGCGAAGTGGTCAGCGAGCTGTATAACGACAACGCAGATTACGAAGATCTGTATGTACTGCTGAATCTTGCCATTGGCGGCTACTGGACGAACTTCCCGGCTAATGCAGGCGGATTGGGTCGGGAACCCAGCGATTTTTTCCCCAACGAGAACGATCTGAACCAGTTCGCCAACCCAGCTTTGGAAATTGATTATGTGCGGGTATATGCGCCCAAGTGATAACCGATAACGCCATTGGGACACCGCATTAAATGCCCTGATTCTGAGATACGACAACCTTGATACGGAGCGTGTTGCCGCTTCCAGTGATTGTTTTCGGATCAATAAAATTACCGAATAATCCGAGCCCGCACGTTTTTCTTCTTGATACGTTCTTCCGAGAGTATTTTCAACGCTGTCTTTGCCTTGGCATACGCCACCGCAACAAAGGCAACTTTTGCCTGAACTTTGATTTTTCCAATGTCTTCTTTCGATAATTCTTCGCTGGCGGTTAAGGCACCGACAATATCACCGGGCCGAATCTTATCTTTTTTACCTGCACTCAGCTGTAAGGTGCGTGTTGGAGGCGTTGAAATTGATCCAGAGTCTTTGTCGGACGATTGCAGTTCATCAAACTCGAAGGTTGTTTCCATAAATTCCTCGATGGCTCGTACACGATATTCCTCTTCTGGTTCAAACAGCGTTATGGCCAGCCCTTCCATGCCAGCTCGTCCTGTTCGACCAATTCGGTGCACGTGATTTTCAGGATCGGGTGTGATGTCGTAGTTGATAACAGCAGACAACGCGCTGATGTCTAGGCCACGTGCAGCCACATCAGTAGCGATAAGCAGTGAGATACTTTTGTTGGCAAACAAAAGGATGGCTTCATCTCGTTCCCTTTGGTCTAAATCACCATGTAACGCGCGAGTGTGATAACCCGCTTGCGTTAAGGTGTCGCATAAGGCTTGTACGTGTTTTTTCCGGTTGCAGAATATGATAGCGTTTTCTGGCTGGAATTTTCCTAGTGCGCAATACAGTGTTTCAAGCTTTTGTTCTTCTCTAGCTAACACGAATAATTGTTCAATCTGTACTGTGTGATTATTCGCCGCTACTTTAACGTTAACGGGATCGTTTTGAATTAATTGACTGATCTGGGTAATCTCGGTGGGATACGTGGCAGAGAACAGTAATGTTTGACGATTTTGGCTGGTTTTCTCCAGAATGCTCATAATGTCTTCATAGAAGCCCATATCGAGCATTCGATCGGCTTCATCAAGAACGAGCGTCTGCACGCTACTGACTTTAAGCGTGCCTTTCTCAATATGTTTCTTTAGTCGCCCAGGTGTGCCGACAACCACATGGGGGGCGCGTTTGAGTGAAGTTAGCTGATCGTGCATGGGTTTACCGCCACACAGGGTTAAAACTCGAGTGTTGGCAAGGCCACTGGCCAGGCGTTGAATTACCTCGGCCACTTGATCGCTTAATTCTCGAGTTGGGCAAATCACTAGGGCTTGAGTCTCAAACAATGAAATCTCAAGCTTGTTGAGAATACCAATCGCGAATGCGACTGTTTTTCCACTGCCTGTTTGCGCTTGCGCCAATATATCCCGACCTGCGAGTATCTCAGACGCTGATCCTGCTTGAATGGCGGTCATCCGATCATAGTGCGCGCCGCTCAGCGCTTGTAAAAGCTCTGGTCTGAGAGGCAAAGAGCTAAATAAATGGTGTTCTTGATTATGGGAAGAGTCAGACACTGGTCAACACCACGCCGTCAGCTGAAAAAACCAATGGGACTTCCTTCTATTGAGTTTGCCTAATTAATCAGAGTAACTCAATTCAAACGCTAAGGGTGTTTGGCCATCAATAGTGGGCAAGCCTTCGATGGCCGATTTTAAGTTACCTTTGTGGGCTTGGAACACGACCAGTAATGCCAAACCAAAGACCAAATAAAAGCCGCTCTCACCGGCTTCAAGTGTTGCGGCCTCGCCAGAGAATGTGATACTCATAGTTTCTGGCAATGATTCCTTGGCAAGCGACTCCAGCTGAGTCATCGCCGTACCCATATCCACGCCGCTGCCAAGATTGGGTAGCCACCGATTTTAATGCACCGCCTATCGGGGAAATCAAAGCACCGATTTGAAGCGGCAGTTGGCGCTACAGATCGTTTGAGTAACGAAACGCTTATCAATCTACACACGGGCGATTGTTCTAAACTAACGGTCGTACATTCTCGCTACGGAAAATAGATAAGGTATCTACATACCATGCACAAGAGCCACGCAAATACGAACAAGAACCACGCTGCGCTCGAACAAAATCTGCATTTATTTCCCCGATATAAAGCTGCAGCCAGTGTGTCTCCCTGGTTACCGTTGTTTTTTCTGTTTTTCATCGAACGAGTATCGCTGAGTGAAGCCGTACTTCTCGGTTCTATCTACTACTTTTCTGTGTTTCTGCTAGAGGTGCCTTCAGGTTACTGTTCAGATCGATTTGGACGTCGCCCTACGTTGATCTTAGCTTCTGTTGTAACTGCATTAGCTTGCACAACCTTCATACTCGCCAATTCCTTATACACGTTGGTCATCGCACAAATATTGTTGGCTACTGGTATTGCATTTCAATCAGGCAGCGACAGTGCCCTACTTTACGACTCTTTGAAAGGTCTGAAGCGTGAAGACGAATACACAGAACGAGAAAGTGTGGCGCAAAAGTGGAGCATGACTGCTTTGGCATGCTCGTGTTTGCTGGGTGGTGCACTCGGATTAATTGATATGCGACTGGCCTATTTCGCTGCTCTACTCGTAGCTCTGGTTGCTACTGTTTTGTGTATTCATTTTATCGAGCCACCGTTAGACGGCGATTCTAAGGCCGCAGGATTTTGGATTCAATTAAAAGAATCGGTGGGGTTCTTTTCTCATCCTTTGCTCAGTTGGGTATTGGTCTTTTTCATCGTTGGCTATTCATTAGAGCATGTGCCGTTTGAATTTTATCAACCTTATGTAAAACTACTGGGTGAGACTGGTATCAGTGGTTGGTTGGCAGACAATTCTGCTCCGATGGTGTCGGCGGTTGTGATTAGCATTTCCATGTTCGGAGGTGCGGTGGGTGCTGCTGTCAGTCAGCGTCTTATCGACCGAGTTGGGTTACGAACCTTGTTGCTCGCCAGTATCGCTGTTCAAGTAATTACTATTGCCGGCCTGTCTTTGTTTTTACACCCATTCATGCTCGTTCTAGTGATGTTCCGCAACTTCTCTATGTCTATGGCAAGAGGGCCAATGCTCGGTGCAATAGCACCTCATATACCTAGCGCACAAAGAGCAACTTTTCTTTCCATGTTAAGCCTTGCAGGGCGAGCGGCATTTTCTGCCGTCTTGGCAACACTGTCTGTTACTGTTATCGGAAAAGACGCCCTAAACTGGATCGCGCTTTCGAAAGTCTTGGTTCTATCGGCTGTTGTAGGTGTAGTCGCGTTAATAGTTCTCTATGTATGGTCAATTCGGTTAAAAAAAGAATTTGTAACCTAATGCTTGAATAAATAAGAAACTATTAATAAAACATCAATAGAAAGTCACTCACGTTATCGACTCAGTCTTTCCCATTCAGCATCTGCAACGGCTTTAAACTCACCAATATCATCGGTAGAAAGCCATCGTTTACGACCTGCCTCTGCATAGAAAAGAAATAATTGTTCGCCAAATATTTCCCATGTTTTGCCATTGGTTTTCACCAGCCCATTCCCTATGCTTAATGCATTTGCACAGTAACCGTTGTACGCAGGCTTGTATTTTTCAGGATTAGCCTTAAAAAGATCGGCGCTCTCTTTTGATGCAAAACGCCATTTTGCACCGAGGTATTCAACCACCCAAGATTTTTTCCCCGCGACAGCCTTGGCATGAGGATCGCGCGACAAAGAGTGGTACGCGACCGTATCATGACTCCCAATCGCCACGCCCCGTCTTGATTTACTGACCGGTTCTTCAGCAAAGGCATCAGTGACTATAAAAATATTCGTCGTAATCATCATCAGAGCGACTAAGGCGCACATCACCCATTGATGAATCTGAGATTGAATTAATGATTTGTTGTTCTTACTAGAAGTTGATGCAGTCATTGAGAATAAACTCACTCTGCTATAGCAGCATCAGTGAGTTTTCCTAATGCGCCTGCCATCATCTGAAATGATTTCATGTCAGCGGGTAATCCGAAGCTTTCCGCAAGGGAGGCAGGATCGTGATAAGCCACAATAGTTTGACCAGCAGCATTCTCGAAAACAACCACTCGAATGGGCAGATCAAGGCCAGCGGCAGGATTTTCAACGAATATAGGAGATCCGATATTGGGATTACCAAAAATCAATACTTGGTTTGGAGAAAGATCAATGCCAACAGTTTTTGCAGCTGCAGCGTGATCTACCCTAGCAGCCACTCTTGCACCGGCTTTTTCTACTGCAGCCTGAAGTTTGTCCATGGTGTTTTGTACAGTATGCGGGCTTTCTTTCTGTATTAGTTCAGCAGTGAAGCCAGCTGAAGAGATAGAGAGAACGGCTATGGCAAGCGCAATTTGTCTTAGATATTTCATATTCAACTTCAGCTTTCTTAAATGATGAGTAGATTCTTCACTTTAATATTCGCATGTTGTTATGTATGTGACTTTGTCACCTAGCCTCTGCATAGAAAAGAAGTAGTTGATCACCAAATATTCCCCACGTTTCCCTATTGGTTTTTACCAACCCAATCCCTGTGCTTAATGCAGTTGCACAGTAACCGTTGTCGGTAGGCTTGTATGTTTTTACTGGAAGTAATGGTGACAAAGTTACTGAACACGAGTAATAAATATCAGTACCCTCGCTTGCGATTTGAGTTTATAGCGTTGTGGGATCAAATTCTCGTCAACACTACATTCATAAAATCCTATTCAGAAGTTTTCATGTTGCAGAGGACCAGTAAGACATGTTCAAAAAATTATTGATTGCAAGTAGCGTTATCGCGGTTATCGGTTGTAGTAGCGACGATGACGATTCGACAGAGATGGACGCGGTTATGTCAGGAACTGATATGACTGATGTCAGTATGATGGGGACTGACATTGACGTTGAAGCAAATGCCGACGCGATTTTCATAACGCCAGATAGGGTTGCATTTCAAGATACACCTTTTCCTGGTGTGCAACTGGCGCAAGCGTTTAGCAATGCCGAAACAGGCTCACATGAAACTTTTGTGAGGGTAGCCGCTGGTGGCGCAATTCCGCCACATATGCACACAGAAGGCACTTACTCATTGGTAATCGATGGACCGATGGAGATTCCCACACCTATAGATGAAATGAATCCGATGATGATGGTCACAGGTAGCAGCAGTTTTGTCCCAGGATCTACCGAACATTTAATGGGGTGCCTCAATACGACAGAGGATTGTATTTTTCTCATCCACCAAGATGGTGCATTCGATGTAACGCCAACAGGCAATATGGCTATCGAGAATGGAACATCTCCTCGCAACCCAGCAGCAACGGAAGTCTCTTTCAGTGAAACTGAAGGTTGGGTAGATGTAGGTGTGCCTGGTGTTGACTTTAGAGCCGTGGTTGGTGATTTCAGTGTTCAAGATGGCACTCAGCATGGCACGCTTGTCCGAGTACAAGGCGGTATGGGAATTCCACCGCATTTCCACAGTTTGGAAGCGCGTGGTTTTGTTTTATTGGGCGATGTAGAGGTTCCTGTTCCTTTTAATCAAACGAATCCGACCACTATTCAACCAGGAGGTTATTTTTCAGTACCCGCTATGGTTGAACATGAGATGAACTGCGCATCGACAGAGACGTGCATCTTTTACTTAAGACAAGACGGTGATTTTGATTTCACACCAACAGGCAGTGTTGCCAGTAATATGGAAGACACTCGTACTCGTCTCGTGTCCAACATCTCAGATATTGATGGCGCTGAAACATTGCTTGATACCGATACTGGGTTAGTTTGGGTAAACGACATCCAATTTTGTTTCGCTGGGGTCACTCGACCAGAGGATTCAAACTGCGAGGTGCTAGGTGAAATGGCAGTGGCAGGATTTACCGACTGGCGCATCCCTACTTCGGCTGAAATGTCAGATGTTACTTTAGCGGTTGATGCAGATGAAAACGTATCGTTTAACTTTATCAATCCGTCGTGTGCGGTCATGACAGCTAGCGACGGTTGGGTATTTACTGAGAACTCGAATGCACCAGGCATGCTTAGTATGGTAGAACCAGGTAATGCGGGTGTAAGGTGTGTGACAGAACAGTAGGTTTTTAGTTACATATCAAGTAATGAATCCCTCTGGCGTTTTTGCCAGTGGGTTTCGTTTTTAAATAGCCGCTGTTTCATCGGAGACTATTCTCTATCATTATGCAGTAGCGGCAAACTCGGCCAGCGTTGATATGCTAATCCAGTTCAGTTAAATTTCGTAATAAACCCCAAAAGTATACTAACCGCTGGTGGCTGAAGTAAAGTTTTCAGAACCGGTTGGAAGAGCAACCTGTTCTGTTTGGGCGATCACATTCTTTTTAATGGTGGTTGATGAAGTGCGAGGGTTGTAAAGTATTTGAATGATTTTCTTCCCTTTAGACTCCAAATAGGATTCAACCGCAATATTATGTGGTTTTCTACCCCAATCTTCTCCAACAACAAATACATCCACATTTAGTTCTATGCAGGCTGAAACATATTCAAGCTCGTAATACGGACGTACCCTGTCAACACAGCGCAAAGCTTCTAGCATTTCTATGCGTTGATTAAGAGGTATAACAGGCACATTGGGCTTGTAGGAAACAACAACATTGTCAGATGCTACGCCAACTACCACCACGTCACCATGCGCGCGGCATTGCTCTAATAATGCCAAATGACCAACGTGCAGCATGTCAAACGTACCGACTGTGTAGACGAGCATATATTTATTTCTCTGGCGTTAGTTAATTCAATAAGTTGGAAATTTAGACGTACAGTTTCCAGCCATATATACCACTTGTGATTAGCGTGTATGAAGCAAGTAAGACTACATTGATTGGGTTGCCAGATAATTTAGGCGTGCTGATATTTGACACATTCAGAATCGCCAGAATCATGCAGGTCAGGAAAAATACTATGGCAAAAAGACCCTGATTCAAAAATCCTTCAAAGAGAAAAATAAAAACAATAACAAGGCTATTGTTGTCTATAGCAAGCCCTTTATATCTTGAACCGTCAGCAAGGCCAAATATTGAAAAATAACTTAATCGCAGCACGCCAGCAGCCAACATAATAAATGCAGCAATCAGGTAAGCTAGATTGAATTGGCCATAACTCATCAGTAAGATCGCTGGTGTAACACCGTAACTTACAATATCAATGAGTACATCAAGTTGCCCGCCGAAACGCATATCGTTTGCGTTTCG
Source organism: uncultured Granulosicoccaceae bacterium (assembly GCA_938035125.1). Taxonomy (GTDB): domain Bacteria; phylum Pseudomonadota; class Gammaproteobacteria; order Granulosicoccales; family Granulosicoccaceae; genus Granulosicoccus. The sequence goes on from CALHNS010000090.1 coordinate 16,253, forward strand.
ATTCTGTAGCTTTCTAGCAATAAGCCCATCTGCCCAATCAAATGCGACCGCCCAAACCATTCCAATCACTGCGGCATAAAACACGCCTATGATGCTGAAATAAATAGCTGACACTGTGCAAGCTAGGCCCGCTAAGGAGCACAGGTTGGGTACATCTATGACAAAAGAAAGAATGGTAGGCTGCTTTTCATCAAATGCAGGCTCGTCAATGGCCATAGATAGCTATCCAATTTATGTACATTTCATTTGGTACACAAAAGCGATGTTGCGCTGTCAGCCCAACATCTCCAATAGTAGAGTTGAAATGTTCTTACTTTGCGAATTGCCGATAAACTGGCGAGAGATTAGGCTCGAGAGAGGACCGGAACAGGGTTCCAAGGGAGTCAGCATACTCCTAATTTACAGATTAAAGCGATGTTTTACTTGTTTGTGGCATATAAGAGCTATGCTTCTGAGGTGTTCTTGATTTCATCGAACGTCGGTTGCACAGATTCTTCTCCATCGTGTCTGTTGCATAATAATTAGAACAGTCTCTGATGTAACGGGGGCTATTCAGTTCGCTACAGAGGACTTTTTGTGTGTTGAAGCATTATTTTGGATCGCTACGTATTCTTTTAACTGGGTAGCACCCTGTTCGGTTACCACTAAACCTTTTTTACTGCGCCGCCATAGAATATCGTCAACCTGTTTTGCCCATTCATTCTGTATCAGATAATTCACTTCGCGTTGAAAGAGATCACCGCTAAAATATTTTCCCAAATCAGACATTGAGTTTGCGGTGCCAATATGCATCGTCATTCTGGTTCCGTAGTTTCGGCAGTAATCTTGTAACATGTCATCATCTAACCAAGGATATTGCTTTCGCATTTGATCTAAAAATACGTCGAAATTTTGCATCTGAGATATCGCCACCGGGTAACACAGCCGAATGTGTCCACGGTGGATTCTTTACATTCAACACTGGGGTTAATATATCCAACGCATCCATGGCGTTTAACACCACCAAACGAGAATCCTGCACCCAGCAATCTGAATATTCAAAACCGGATGTGAATTCGCTTTTTAATGACTTACCTGCCGCATGCGTGCGAAGGTTTACTGAATTGGATGCCGGCAGCATTTTTCGTCCGCCGATGTGATCGTAGAGGAAGAGCCCTAGTCGAATCATCCAGCGCGGACGAAGCGCCTTGTGATGAGGTAATATGAATCTAAGAGGCCAAATAATATGCGGTGCTGCTTTTAATAGCACTTCGCGTTCTTTAAGCGCATGCCTTACCAGTTTGAAATCATAATGTTCAAGGTAGCGCAAACCACCGTGAATGAGTTTGGTACTCGCTGAGGATGTGTGCTGTGCAAATTAGGTTGAAATTGAATTGCTAACTATTGTTGGAGAATTAAAATTAACGACAATGATTAGTTTGAAAGAGGAAGGGTGTGAACAACACCCCTCCTTTCACTACTTAACTAATAACTTACTGAGTCCAGCTTTTCACTAACTCGTCATAAGCGACCGTTACACCAGCAGGCTTTTCGTTCTCTAACTTCGCTTTTGGCGAGCCAGGTTGTGATAGCCAGTATTCTGCGTCCCGTTCATCATTCAATTTAGGACCAAGATCGCCTTGAACATTTGCACGTTCAATTCGGGCTAGTACTTTTTCCTGAGCTTCGCACAGACCATCCAATGCGCCTTGTGCGGTTTTCGCACCAGACATTGCATCACCAATGTTCTGCCACCATAGCTGTGCAAGCTTTGGATAGTCAGGGACGTTAGTACCCGTTGGAGACCATTGAACGCGAGCAGGCGATCGATAAAATTCGATCAAACCACCCAACTTGTCAGCGCGATCTGTGAAGTGCTGAGAATCGATGGTGGATTCACGAATAAAAGTGAGCCCGACATCAGACTTCTTTAAATCGACCGTTTTTGACGTGACAAACTGCGCGTATAACCAAGCAGCTTTTGCTCGATCAACAGGTGTTGATTCCATTAAAGTCCAAGAACCTGCATCCTGATAGCCGATCTTTGTACCTTCTGTCCAGTAAGCACCGTGTGGAGATGGAGCCATGCGCCACTTTGGAGTGCCATCAGCGTTCATCACCGGAAGATCAGGTACGACAGTTGCGGCCGTGAAAGCGGTGTACCAGAACATTTGCTGAGCAACATTGCCCTGCGCAGGGATTGGGCCCGCTTCGCCAAATGTCATTCCGGCAGCTTCTGGTGGTGAATACTTTTTTAACCACTCAATAGCCTTGGTTACGGCGTATACCGCAGCCGGTGAATTGGTAGCACCACCACGAGCAACACAAGAGCCTGTGGGTTGGGATTGCTCGTTTACACGAATGCCCCACTCGTCAACAGGCAAACCGTTGGGCTCACCCACATCCCCCATCCCCGCCATGGACATCCATGCATCGGTATATCGCCAGCCGAGTGATGGATCTTTCTTACCGTAGTCCATGTTGCCATAGACTTTCCCATCAACACCAAGGCGTGATAGGTCACGACCGGTAAAGAACTCAGCAATATCTTCATACGCTGACCAATTTACCGGCACACCGAGATCGTAGCCATATTTGGCCTTGAAATCGGCTTTGTTTTGCTCGTCGTTGAACCAGTCGTATCGGAACCAATATAGGTTTGCAAACTGCTGATCAGGAAGTTGATAAAGTTTTCCATCAGGCGCTGTAGTGAATGAAGTGCCGATAAAATCATCAATATCTAAACCTGGGTTGGTGACGTCTTTACCATCACCTGCCATCCAATCAGTAAGGTTACGCACTTGCTTATAACGCCAATGGGTACCGATCAAATCTGAATCGTTTACGTAAGCGTCGTAGATGTTCTCACCTGTTTGCATTTGGGTTTGCAACTTCTCCACCACGTCGCCTTCGCCGATAAGATCATGAGTTACTTTGATACCGGTAATGGCTTCAAAAGCGGGCGCAAGTACCTGAGACTCATATTCATGTGTGCCAATGGTTTCTGAAACCACTTTAATTTCCATCCCGACAAATGGCTTAGCAGTATCAATAAACCACTGCATTTCTGCCAGTTGTTCGGCATCACTGAGTACTGATATTCCATTAATTTCGTTAGCGAGAAAATTTTCTGCGTCACTAATATCTGCCTGAACTGCAGGAATACCACTGGTTAATAAAGCGACCGCTAACGCGGTTTGTGTCAATCTATACTTACGCATTGAGTTCCTCCTAGGGTTGTAGTTATGCGTATTACTAATGCCTTTAAACGAATTTGAATACCAGTACTGCGTACAACAAAGACGCTCCTAAGGCCCACCACAAGTTCGACCCGATTAAACCGAGCCAAGCAAGATGTATAAAAGCACTTCCAAGGAGCGACAGAAATAGTCGATCCCCTCTAGTGGTTTCGAATCGAAGAATGCCGACTCTAGGTCCACCGCCAGGCTTGATTGCTTCCCAAACGCACATCATGGAAAGTAAACCTACTATTGTTAGAAAAAAATAAGCGGTGGGACTAGTCCACGCCATCCAAGAAAGGTTCATGGCCTCAATCTCAATTTAGACACGTCCAAGAGCAAAGCCCTTGGCAATGTAATTACGTACAAAATAAATAACCAAAGCACCTGGTATGATCGTTAACACACCTGCTGCAGCTAATAAGCCCCAGTCCATGCCAGCTGCCGATACTGTTCTTGTCATCGTGGCCGTTATGGGTTTGGCGTCTGTCACGGTTAACGTTCTAGCGATTAACAATTCAACCCATGAAAACATGAAGCAGAAGAAAGCTGCGACTCCGATACCTGATGCTATTAGCGGCATAAAGATCTTTACAAAAAACCTAGGGAAAGAGTAACCGTCGATATAAGCGGTTTCGTCGATCTCTCTGGGCACTCCTGACATAAAGCCCTCTAGAATCCAAACCGCTAACGGTACGTTAAACAGACAATGCGCCAATGCGACAGCAATATGTGTATCAATAAGCCCGAAGGAGGAATAAAGTTGGAAATAAGGTAAGGCAAATACGGCTGGAGGTGCCATCCGATTCGTCAGTAACCAGAAGAACATATGCTTATCGCCCAGAAATCGAAATCGACTGAAGGCATAAGCTGCCGGTAAAGCAACTGACAGCGAGATGATCGTGTTCATCACCACATAAGTTATGGAGTTAATATACCCGCTATACCACGAAGAATCGGTGAATATCGTTATATAGTTTTGTAGTGTCGGGTTCTGTGGCCACAACGTGAGGGTGTTTAGAATCTCTTGATTCGTTTTGAAACTCATGTTGATTAGCCAATAAATCGGCAACATGAGAAACACAATATATGCCGTTGGCACAAACCATTTAAAGTGCAGATTTACCTTAGATTTGTTCGCTTGCCTTGCGTTTTTAAAGTCAATGTTGTTGGCTGAGACAGAATGGCTCTGTGTATTACTCATCAATCTTGCTCCACTCTTGAATCTGGTTTTTCGGCTCCGTAGTTCTCCATGACGGTGTAGAAAACCCATGACAGTAGAAGAACAATAAGAAAATAAATTATCGACATGGCAGCGGCTGGCCCCAAATCAAACTGCCCGATCGCTGTTTTCACTAAATCGATCGATAGAAATGTGGTGGAGTTACCTGGCCCGCCTCCTGTTAATACAAACGGTTCTGTGTAAATCATGAAGCTGTCCATAAATCGGAGCAGAACAGCGATAAGTAGCACTCGTTTAATTTTCGGTAGTTGAATGTATTTGAATACTTTCCATTTAGAAGCGCCATCAATTCGCGCTGCTTGGTAATAAGCTTCAGGTATCGAAACCAATCCTGAATAGCATAGAAGTACAACTAAGCTGGTCCAGTGCCAAACGTCCATCACAATGATGGTTGCCCAAGCATCAAAAACTTTTGTCGCGTAGTTGTAGTCAACTCCGAGCTTTAGCATGGTGTAACCTAAAAGCCCGATATCCGCTCTACCAAACACTTGCCAGATCGTCCCAACAACATTCCAAGGAATCAAGAGTGGTAACGCCATAAGAATCAAACAAACAGGCACCCAAATGCCTTTTTTAGGCAAAGTAAGTGCGATGGCAATACCCAGTGGAATTTCTATCGCGAGAATGATCGCGGAGAACAATAAATTTCGTCCTAACGCATCATGAAATCGGCTCGAATGCAGAACTTCTTTAAACCATTCAGTGCCAGCCCAATAAAAAACGTTGTTTCCAAAGGTGTCTTGGACGGAATAATTCACGACGGTCATTAATGGAATGATTGCGCTGATGGCTACCAATAGAAATACTGGCAACACAAAAAACCACGCCTTATTATTAAACGGCTTATTCATCTTAACTTTCTCCGTTTACAAGGAATGAATCTTGATAGACACAGATGCGATCCGCATTGAAGACGGCGTAAGGTTCGCTGGGAATTTCGCTATCCTCATCGATAAGAGCATTAACGATCTCGCCTTCTACTTTTCCGCGAACTATTTTCTGGCGCCCAACGTCTTCAATTGATTCAATATCAAACTTCATCCCAGTCGATCCAGCCTCACTCGCCGAGGTAACCGTTACAAACTCTGGCCTGATACCTATCTCTGTTTTTCCAGTTAGTTCTGCATACCCTTTGTTAAGCTGCATATCGACCGAACCTAACTTAAGCGACTTTCCTGATATCTTTGCAGGCAAAATATTCATACCAGGGGAGCCAATAAAATAGCCAACAAAGGTATGCGCAGGATTGTCGAACAATTCTTCAGGTGTACCTATTTGAAGTACATTGCCCTTCAACATAACCACCACTTTATCGGCGAATGTAAGCGCTTCAGTTTGATCGTGAGTTACATAAATCATCGTATGTTCAAATTGTTCATGTAGCGACTTTAACTTTGTACGAAGTTGCCATTTCATATGTGGATCAATAACCGTTAAAGGCTCATCGAATAAAATCGCGTTGACGTCATAGCGAACCAGCCCTCTCCCTAAGGATATTTTTTGCTTCTCATCGGCTGAAAGACCTTGGGCTTTCCTATCGGCTTTATCTGCAAGCTCAAGTGTTTGCAGCATGTCAGTGACGCGATTATGAATCTCAGATCGTTCTATACCGCGATTTACCAGTGGGAATGCTAAATTTTCCGCCACTGTCATCGTGTCGTAAATTACTGGGAACTGAAATACTTGAGCAATATTCCTTTGTTCCGGTGTCAGCAGTGTCATGTCTTTGTTGTTATAGAGCACATGGCCATTGGACGGTGTAAGTAGGCCCGAGATGATATTAAGGAGTGTTGTTTTACCGCAACCGGATGGACCCAGAAGTGCATAGGCACCTCCATCCTCCCACTGGCAGTCGATACTCTTCAGTGCGTAATCAGCTTCTGACGTTGGATACGGATCAAAAGAATGAGCAATGTTATCGAGAGTTATTTGTGCCATGGTTATGCAGTTTCACTAATTTGTACAGGCGACCGCACAAGAGCGCCAGTTGAATTGAACACGTAGTATCTTGAGGGATCTAGGAACATTTCAATCACATCCCCAGTAGTGACTCGGTGAACGCCATGAGTGAGTAGTACCCATCGATCTTGTTCTGTTTCAACGTGTATAAATGTTTCAGATCCAGAGATTTCACTACTGACAACGGTCGCAATTGTTCTCACCGAGTAACGATCATTTCGAGAGAGCGATACGTGATGTGGTCGAATAGCGACGGTGTATGAATCGTTTGGTAAGCCTTGCATCGCCTCACCGAGCTTTTGAGTACCGTAAATTAGACCTGCCTCCGTTTTATCAACCTTGGCTATGTTTAAAGGCGGGTCTGAAAATATCTTTGCGGTGGTAAGGTCCGCAGGTTGTTTGTAAACATCAATCGTTCGGCCAAATTGTGTCACTTGACCTTCAAACAATGTTGCTGTGTGACCACCCAACATCAAAGCTTCGTAGGGTTCGGTTGTGGCATAAACAAGGATTGCTCCTGTTTCGCTAAATATACGAGGTAACTCAACGCGCAACTCCTCGCGCAATTTGTAATCTAGGTTCGCCAATGGCTCATCCAGTAACACCAGCTCTGCTTCTTTAACCAGTGCTCGTGCTATAGCAGTGCGTTGCTGTTGTCCACCTGATAGGTAGAGCGGTGTGCGGTCCAGATAATCGGTGAGTTTGAGCAGTTCGGCCGCTTCTCTAACTCTCTTATCCAGTGTTTTCTCGTCTACACCAGCTAGTCGCATTGGGGACGCGATATTTTCGTAAACCGTAAAGCCTGGATAATTTATAAATTGCTGGTAAACCATCGCTACATTTCGACGACGTACCTGCACCCCAACCACGCTTTTCCCGTCAATTAAGATGTTTCCACTTGTTGGTCTGTCAAGCCCTGCAACCAGACGCATTAGGCTTGTTTTACCTGAGAGGGTGGACCCTAATAGAATGTTTAACGAGCCGCGCTCCATTTTCAATGAGACATCGTTGATATGAAGTTCAGCTCCGACTTGTTTAGTTACACCTGCTAGCTCAAGCATGGCTGTACTCCAACAGCTCAGCGTCTGGGTGTATCTCCAAATGAGATGGGTATGTCATCTGCGTTGCAACTTTTCAACTGAGTTATTTCGTTACTGACAGTAAATATGTGCATAACGAAAGTCAATCGAATATTTGCGACATAGATGATATTTACTTTAGGCAGTGGTTTCGGTTGTAGAGACATCGAAACTGTCGAGAAGCTTCCTTAACTCTGCATTAGGGATATGATCTGTTACGTTACGTACGAGTTGATGGTAGAGATATATCCGATGCGTATAGGGGCTGTGCGCTCATGCTTTGTCGAATCGGACGCTAACACTACGTGATTAGCATTTGACACAATGGCTTGAGATACTTTGACTTCGCGTATATCAAAGTCAAGCAAATGACCAACGCTATTCATTGCGGACGCTCCGATAACAGCGTAGTCAACTTGAAATTGGTTTATAAAATCAATGGTAGATTCACCAACAATTCCCCTGTCATTCGATCTTAACATACCCGAAGTAAAGAACACTTGATTGTCCTTTATTGGGCTTAAAATGCTGGCAACATTGATATTGTTGGTGATAATAGTAAGTCGTTTATGGTGTGCCAAGGCCTGAGCGACTGCCTCAGTCGTGGTGCCGATATTGATGAAAGGAGATGCGTTGTTAGGAATGATGTTCGCAACAGCATGGCCTTTGGCCTGCTTCTCTTTGTGCGCAATTGCCCTATGTGCTTCATAACTGACATTGTCAACCATAGTGGCTAAACGCGCACCGCCGTGAATTCTCTCGAGCAGGCGGCCTTGGCTCAACACGCCTAGATCTTTGCGTATCGATGGGGGGGGAACATCGAACTTTTTAACTAAGGATTTGACAGAAACTTATCCTGTAATTTTCACCGTTTCTAGAATTTCATTCTGACGAGTTGTGTACATACAAGAGTTTCGTTTGAGTTTCGAAAATACTAAACGAAAGTAAAGAATATTCTCGAAATATGCATTCGGAGATATGCTTTGGTCAAAGCGTCTCCGGTGAGCGATTTTATTTTTTGGAATTACAGGAACAAAAAAGCTTGAAAAACTGGCATTGCAGCCTTTTAGGAGTAAAGTAAATGTGCTTGTTTGTCACTCTTGTGCTCGTTATCGCGTTTGATTGCTACTTGTCACGGGTAGTCCCCCACATCCTGCCGGCACTCTACACGTGTAGACTCACCTGCAATGTCCAGATCAGTTTCCCCAATGTCGTTCCCGTCAGCGTTAAGAATGCGAAATCGATAAAGTGACGGCATTAGTTTACGAATTGAATTGAACGACTCCCAATCGTGGCGTAGGTTTTTCTCAAATTCGAATTGATTGGTGTCTTGTGTTTTTACTTGCTCAAAAAATTGAGTATCTATTGGTTGTTCATCGACAACCGTATTAACGAGGGTATAACCACCTTCATGCACTAAGGTGTGATGATGTGAGCACAAACACGCACCGTTACTCACCGATGTTTCACCGCCATCTGCCCAGTGCTTTATGTGATGAATCTGTAAGTGACGAGATTGTATGCACCCAGGCCATACACACACTTGATCACGATCTTTAATTGCACGCACCATGGCGGACGGCCACACACGAGATTTGCGCCCAATATTGGTGGGTTCCCCCTTCTTTGTTTGGTTTACAGAAAAACTGCAATCGCACGCAATGCGCCGTGCAGTTTCTTTGGCTATTGGACCAGCGTTTTGAACGAATGGGCGTTTGGGTATGGCTTGAGAACACGTTGCTTGAGCATGATTTACAGCACTCGGTTTTTCAAGTTCAGCAGCATCTACCGACACCACCACTTGATAACGATCAGCCGTTGCAATGTCCCGCCCTTCACTTTGTAAGCTTTTTTCTGCCATTAACACAGCAGCATCGGCACGACGTTGTGAAATACGAGTGGATGTGGTGTCTATTTGATTGACTGATTGCTCAACACTGTTCAAGAACACTTGCGCTAATTCAGGTGGCAAAGTGATTTGTATCTTTGTGCTGCCATCGCTGGTTTCTTTCCATGTCAGTGAACGTGAAAGCTGCTGATTCATTGCTTGCGAATTTTCAGTATCAGTAGTGTTCTCGTCATTCCAACGATACCCGTCGCACAGATTTTTTACATCAACAACGGATGCATCCAGCGCGGCATGACACAACAAGCGTTCATTGTTTTCATCTGCCACTCGTGAAATTAAGCGCACCTTTGACCATGAAACTTTACCAACACGGAAAAGTGCTCGTAACGTGGTTAAAGTTCTTAGCTTTCGGCCCACTCTTAAGTATTCCCAGCCAGTTTGAACACTAATACCAATCTCAGAGTTCATCCATGCAGCACAGTGTTTTGAACCGTTGCATCTCCACCCTTCCAATTCATCAAACCTTACGAGTAACTCTAAGAGATCAGCATGACTGGAGGTAATTTTTTGGGAAAGCACACGCAAACGCTTACGAATAGTTGATGCATCGTTTGGTAGCGCACGGCCAGTATTGCGAGGAGGATCGTCTGGCTTAAGGGCCATGACTAAGGCAAGGTTGCGACCGTAGTTCTCTCGGTCTTGATAGGTGATTTGATTATCCATAATGCATCACTCCAGTTGATG
>CALHNS010000091.1 GCA_938035125.1 uncultured Granulosicoccaceae bacterium
GGTTAGCCATCAATTGGAATCGGTGTATTTTCGTTCCACACTCTCTTTACCAAAGCCTTCATACGTTGTGTGTTTAGCCGTAAGGGCAAGAGTGTGCTGAGTGTAGTCGCATCGGTATCATCTATAGGACCTACATCAAAACGAAACACATAAGAAGACTCTACTCCCATGCGTAGGTCGTGAATCAGTAAGCGCTCATTCTCGGGTGAGGCAGAAATAAATCCTTGCGTAAACCAATCTAGTCGCGCCACTGTCCATTTGGAGGCATGAGCTTCAATAATACTTCTATTGCTAGGGTAGGTATCAAAGACGATATCTTGGTCTTTATCCAAAAGAGAATAAAAGCCCTCATAATAATTTTCATCATCCAGAGAAACAATGCGCCAAAGCACTGAAAAAGGTGCAGGAGCGATTAGCACTTGCTGGTTATTGAGTTGCTGATCGTGCAGCGATTTGATCGCAATTTTTCGAGCATGTTGTTGTGAGACCAACGATACCCCGATGTAAAGCGTGCTGACAGTGAGCGCAAGCACGATAGCTTTATGTGCGCGTTGTCTTTGCGTCCAAGCCACAATTGCACCCACTAGTAATGGCGCTGTGTATAGAGGGTCGATAATAAATATCGAACCCCAGGCTATGGGTTTGTGCGGTAAAGGCCAGAGTAGTTGAGTGCCGTAGATGGTGAAACCATCTAACAAGGGGTGTGTAACCAATACTAACCACGTGCAGCAAAGCCATCGCCGAAAGCTTGGCAAAGTGGCTCTTTTTGCAAAGTGAGTGGCGTAAATTTTTTGCAGTATCCAGGCAATTGGAATACTTAAAAAAGACAAGATAAATACAGAATGGCTCCAGCTACGATGGTAGGTAAAACTTGCCACAGCATCAGAGTAACTGACTAAAACATCCAGATCAGGCAATGTGCCTAAAGCGCCTCCAACGACAAGCGCAGAGCGTCCAATTTTCTTTCCAATGGTGACTTCTGCCAAAGCAGCGCCTAGCAGTATTTGTGATAGAGAATCCATTCGTTAAGTGTAGTGGTCGGTTCGTGCTATTTGGAAAAAAGGCAGGCTTAGTCAATACTAATTTTAATTAGTTCCTAAGCTTTCCATATGGAAAAGCAACGGCGAATTTCTTACCGTTTAGGCAAGAGCTGGAACTTAAATTTAGCAAGTCAGTCCGAGTGGTTTCGGTGAATTGCGAATTAATTGCTGTCACTGAAGGGATGGTCTGAAATTCCTCCCTAAAAACTTTACTTATAAAAACACATTATGGAGATAGATTAAGTGTCCAAGCGTTCGATAACTCAAGTACTGGTTGCCGCAGCAATAGGTGCATCTGGGGTTGCCCAAGCAGCAGATTTTGAAGTCACAGTAACTAATTTAACAGCCGGTGTGTATTTTACGCCATTGATCGCCAGTGCTCATCCTGCTGATGTAGCTATGTTTGGCTTAGCCACTGAAGCATCACCTCAGTTACAAGCAATTGCTGAAGGTGGCGATGTGTCAGGAATGGCCGAATTGTTGGAAGGCATTGGTGCAAGCGTTGCCACAGGCGGTGGAATTGTAGGTCCGGGTCAAAGCGAAACTTTGATGGTAAGCACCAGCGATGCAAACACTCGTTTATCCGTGACCAGTATGTTGCTACCCACCAATGATGGCTTTCTAGGCATCAATTCAGTGGCATTGCCCTCAGCAGCCGGTGTAACCGAATATCATTTTGCGCGTGGTTATGATGCAGGCACAGAAGCCAACGATGAAATAGTGGGCAGTGGCGCGCCGGGTGAAGCAGGCTTTCCTGTTCCGCCTCCCGTCGCGGCGAGCGGTACTTTAGGTTCAGGTGGTCACGGAGTGCCTGCCAGCATCGAAGGTTTTGTAACCGTCCATCGCGGTGTGTTGGGTGATCTAGACCCTGAAGGTGGTTACAGTGACATCAATGCAGCGGTCCATACATTCAACAGCCCTGTAGCACGAATTTCTGTGCGCATGATTGGCGGTGGTGATGCAGCTGGTCCTTCAACTGTTGAGAACTTAACAGGTATTGCTTACTCAAGTACTGCGTTAGAAATTTTCTGGGACGCAGCAGTGTCTTCTGATTCAATCGTCACAGGTTACGAAATTCGACGTGATGGTGAGCCACTGGTAGCGCTAGATGGCTTAAGTCTTTTTGAAGAAGGTTTGGATGCTGGAACCGAATACACTTACAGCGTTCGAGCAATTGATGCTAATGGCGATGCCGGTGAATACCAGCAGGTCGTTGTGCGAACTAACGAAATCTAAGCCATTCGCATAAATTCTAATCGTATTAGCTTTGTTGTAGTTAATAGAGGGCGGTGGGCATATAAGGCTCACCGCCTTTTTTTCGCTCGTATGTTTTATCTGTTACCTTAGTATCTTCGAAACAACGGGAAGGTATTTATGGTCGATGCCGTTATAGTCTCCACCGCTCGTACACCTATTGGTCGTGCTTTTCGGGGCTCTTTAAACAACATAAAATCTCCTACACTTTTAGCTCACGCTATTAAACATACTGTAGCGCGCGCCGAAATCTCAGGCGATGAAGTGGATGATGTGGTTATTGGCAGTGTATTAACCGCAGGTACTGGCGGCGGTAATGTCGCTAGAATGTCATCACTCGCAGCTGGGCTTCCCAATACGGTTCCGGCTCAAACGATTGATCGCCAGTGTTCCTCAGGCTTAATGGCCATCGCTATCGCTTCACGCCAAATTATGGTGGATGGCATGAAAGTGTGCGTAGCGGGTGGTCAAGACAATATCTCATCGGTTCAACAGCACTACTTTGAGTGGTTATCAAGCGATAAAGACGAAAATGTGGTTTCAATGTCTGAACACGCTTATATGCCAATGCTAAAAACGGCTGAAATCGTTGCGGATAAATACGGTGTAAATCGTGATATGCAAGACGCCTACGCACTGATGTCGCAACAAAGAACCGCCGCTGCACAAGAGGCGGGATTATTTAACGATGAAATTGTTCCAATAACTGCTATTCAGAAAATAGTTGATCGTGAAACAAAAGAAGAATCGTTAAAAGAAATAACGCTTGATAAAGATGAAGGTAATCGCCCTCAAACACAATTAGAGAATTTGCAAGGGTTGAATCCAGTTATTGAGGGTGGAACGGTTACCGCAGGCAATGCCAGTCAGCTCTCAGACGGAGCATCAGCTTGTGTGGTTATGGATGCTAAGTTAGCTGAACAAAGAAATCTTAACCCGTTGGGAATTTATCGAGGAATGGCAGTAGCTGGATGTGCACCTGAAGAGATGGGTATTGGGCCTATTTACGCTATCCCAAAATTGTTGAAACAACATGGCCTCAAAGTATCCGACATCGGCTTATGGGAACTCAATGAAGCGTTCGCAGTGCAGTGTTTGTATTGTCGTGATCACCTAGGTATTGACCCTGAGTTATACAACGTTAATGGGGGTTCGATTTCCATTGGCCACCCCTATGGAATGACCGGTGCCCGAACAGCAGCGCATGCCTTGATCGAAGGTAGACGCCGCGGAGCTAAATATGTGGTTGTGAGTATGTGTATCGGTGGTGGGATGGGGGTTGCTGCGTTGTTTGAAATTGCTTAAATTAATAAGGCAGACTGGGTTCAAATGCGAGGTGCCTGAGAATGGGATGCTTGAGAATGGGGTGCGCCAATGGGTTATAGCCCCACTAGCATTCTAGATTGATTCGCGATTTTATTTTTAAAGCGATACGGGAAATATCCGACGAATTCGCTTAAAAAGAGCAGGGCAGTGAAGCAGTTCAAATAAGTTTCGATTGTTTTACATTTAGACGCGCATTGGATGCTTGGCACGAGGGGGGCTAGGGAGTAACCTGAGTAAATCTATCTAACTGCAATAAGTCCGCAATATAAAGACCCAAAAGGTCTCAACAATGGACGGCCCATAATAATGATTGGAATCAAACCCTTGCAAGCCCAACAATCTTCATTAAATGCTTTGCGTCTACCTCTATCAATTCTAAGCGCACTGCTGTTAACCGCGTGCGGCGGCGTCATTGGAAATTCGGCTGATGTAAACGATGCCGTTGATTCAGGGGATACCGTCGTTGTTGTTCCTACCCAGGAATCAACTGATGTTGATCAGGTAACAGACTCAACACTGGATGACGATGCTATTTCAACTGATGAGATGATTGAAGTTGGAGACGGATCTTCTCTGATTGCCGATGAAATTGTAACTAATGAAGCCGATGAAGCGTTGGATAGTGAGGTTGACACAGTCGATGTTAACGACCTAGAAGATAGCAACGTAACTGATCAGAATGAGTTGGTCGATGTCAGTGGTTCTGATGATGTGGACGAAAATGGTCTTGAAGCATTAGATACGATTGCCGATGCCGATGCGGATGCGGATGCGGATGAAGTAGGAGATGATTCTGAAAATGAAGAGACTGATGTAGCTGTCGTTGCTTTACCGACAAGCTTTACGAATGTTGCAGCAACGGCGGGTGCAGGTATAACCAATACAGAGTCTGTCAGGGTGCAGGAAACATTAGGGGTTTCAAGTCCGTTTGTTTCCGAAGTTTTTGGTTTTTCATCCAGTGATAACAGCACGGTATTGGGTGTGCAGCAATTTACGGTGAATACTTCAAATGGTGTATCAACCACTAATGTGGATCACTATGCTGTCGATGTGAATTCATTGTCTATTGATGCGTTGTTTCAAACGGATGTGGCGTCTTCTGGGGCATTGAGTGCTGACTTTTCTGAACTGGCATTGAGCGAAAATTGTCAAGCGTTCACAAGGCGAATTGGCAGCGGTTCTGCTGGAACAGTCGTCAATCAGTTAACGTTAGCCAATGTGTGTTTTACACAAGCCAGTATTTCAGATAATGGTGAGACTGCTGTGTTCATCGCTTCCCCATCGGCGGTGAGTGAAAACGGAACTACGATTGCTGGAGAAGGGCTTAATTCTCAATCGGGGCCAATCATTTTACATAGGCCTAGCGGTGTGGTTACCAGCTTGACTCTGGATAACATCGTTATACCAGGCACGTTAACTAACATTTATAACTTTAGTTTTGCCTCCGATATCGATATCAGCGCAGATGGTAGCACTGTAGTTGCAAGGCTTCAGTTCATACCGAATGTACAAAATGCATTAGCATTAGTTGAAGTACTGTCACTTATTGTGATTGTTGATGCAGCTTCAGGCGAATACTCAGCGATCGATCAGCAATTCACACGCCAATTTGTTTGCGCAAATTGTGCAACCACATCAGCATATGATGTTGAAATTAGTGATGATGGGCAGCGATTACTTTTTCTTCGCCCCTCCGATGATCAAATTACTCAGGTCAATGCTGAATCTACGTTGTTTGTCTATAACCGAGCTACAGATGAAACGGTGGCGCTTGATATAGACGATGGTGTTACTGCAGGCACTTTGACGGTTGATGGTGCAGCAGCTCGGGCCGCTTTTGTAAATACGGCTGGGGCGCCCGTTCTTATTAATCTAGAATCGGGTGAACGCATCGATATGGATGCTGCCATCAGAGGTTGCAGTGCAATCGATCTGGAAGATTGTGCTTTCGACAGTTATCAATTAAGTGCCGAACGCCCATTGATCTTAAACACCAATGGCAATGTGCTTTCGATGATTCTTACCCCAGAAAGTAGTTTGCCGATTTCAGAAGCGTTTTTGCTAGATACCGAGACTTTGGAAGTAGAGCGCCTTGCGCCAAATCGTCAGGTTAATCAAGCGGTGGCTGATGCTGCGGGTGATCACATTGCATACAGTGGCGTATCGTCTAATGATCAACAGAGTGAAATTTTTCTGATCAGGCGTTAAAGTACCCCTACTCATAATAGAGGTGGGGCAGATATGTTCAGCAGGAAAACGATAAAATTTCTTAAAGAACTGGATCAGAATAATAATCGGGAATGGTTTGCTGACAATAAGCAACGCTATGAAGATGAAGTTCGAACACCTGCCCTGAACTACATTGAATCAATGACGGCCTCAATGGCGAAAATATCACCATTTTTTGTGGTGAGCGCCAAGAAAGTGGGCGGGTCATTAATGCGTGTTCATAAAGACATTCGGTTTTCAAAAGATAAAACTCCGTATAAAACCAATATAGGCATCCAATTTCGGCACGCACGAGGTAAGGATGTTCACGCACCGGGGTTTTACCTGCATATAGAGCCCAACGATGTGTTTGTTGCCGCAGGCATTTGGCGACCTGAAAGTAGCACTTTATTAAATGTTCGTACTCTCATCGATGAGTACCCCGCTGAATGGAAAAAGCTATCTAAGCAAGTTACCAATAAAGCGGGTTTTGAATTTGGTGGCACTTCTTTAAAAAGGCCGCCAAAGGGTTTTGATAAAGAGCACCCGTTGTTGGAGGACCTTAAGCGTAAAGACTTTATTGCCATTCATAATCTTAAACTTAACGATTTATACGATAAAGATTTTAATAAGCAAACGGCCAAGCTTTTTAAGGCTGTTTCACCTTTGGTGAAATTTGTTTGTGAAGCGGATGATCTCGCTTTTTGAAGCTGCCCCAGTTGAATGGGGCTAAATGACTCTGCTGAAGCTTGTACGCCACTGCTTTCATTCCCCGTGTTCTGGGGCAGTTTTCAAGCAATTCGAATCAAGGATTCCAATTCAGTTTCACCTGCCTTTAAACTAACATCCATATCGATTAATGCAGCTGGTACGGATGTTGCCGCTCTTAAGGCAGATTGCATTGGAATACCAATTTCGTTAGTTAACATTTTGATGGCAGAAATAAGATCTAAATCAGCCCCTGCTAGGGTGCCATCTTCTAAAGTTAAGCGTCCTTCGTTTCGAATCACTTTCCGTCCATCCAGTGTGAATTCTTGTTCATCGGTTCCTGCCACGGCCATGGCATCGCTAACTAAGTATAAAGAGTCGAGCCCCTGCTTAGCTCGGAATGCAAAATCTAACATGGCTGGATGTACGTGAATTCCATCAGCAATAATTCCTGCGCAAACGGCATCACTTTGTAAGGCCGCACCCACTAAACCAGGGCTTCGGCTGCCAAGCTGGCTCATTGCATTAAATAAATGCGTAACGCAGCAAGCACCTGCTTCTATATAAGCCATGCTGGTATCGTAATCTGCATCGCTATGGCCCAGTGCCACCAGAATGCCTGCCTCATTCATGGTACTCACTTGCTCTAATGTTACGTTTTCTGGTGCAACGGTTATCTTTAACACCGGAAGATGAATTTTAGCCGCTAGCAGTTGCTGCAAATCGTCCTCGTTCATTGATCGAATAAATTCAGGGTTATGAGCACCTTTTTTTTCAAGGCTGATGTGGGGGCCCTCTAAATGAAGACCCGCAATACCCGGTAAATTATTTTCGATGGCATCGCAGGCTGCAGCAATTGCTGTTTTTGTTTTCTCTACACTGTCTGTTATTAGCGTGGGTAACAAGGTGTGTGTGCCCAATTGATAATGAGCACCTGCGATCCGATCTAGAGTGTCTAGGCTAGGGTCGTCATTAAATAGAATGCCATCGCCGCCATTCACCTGTAAATCAATAAGCCCGGGTGAGAGAATGTCGTCATTAAGTTCAATGGTGTTTTCCCCATCGAGCACTTCCTCTTCATCTACCAATGAGACAAAAAATCCTTCCTCGAATCTAGCAGCTTTATTGCTGTGCAATTGGTGGCCATCGAATATCCAGCCACCTACAATCGTTAAGTATTGAGAATTTTGCATATCGTCATTGTACTGTTTTGATGTGCCTTTCCATCACCGGATAGGCGTTTTAGTAACAGCCAAGTGAATATTGAGTACATTATTTCGTTTATTTATCAATCGATAAAATTGATTTCGACGAAATCATCAATAGGGCGAAGAATTATTTTCATGCTGCGGCTTTATTAAAACAGGCGTTAGTGATACAAAGATAGTCGTGAATGTGCGGATGGAAAGGAAGTTCAAGCGATTTATGAGCACCAAGAAAGAAAATTCTTTTAAAGAATCGCCAGGTAAGCAGCTGTTGGAAAATGCCTATCAACTGAAAACGCCTGAAGATAGTCGCGCTTACTACGATAAATTAGCTAAACACTACGATGAGGATTTCGTCAATGGCTTAGCGTATCAATTACCCGTTCAAGTGCAGGCTGTCTTTAGCGCGTTGGCTACAGCAAACGATTCTCCCATATTGGATGTTGGCTGTGGCACAGGTGTCATAGGTGATTTGTTGGCTCGCGATAACGTGATAATGGATGGGGCCGATATATCGCCAGCCATGTTAGCGGTGTGTGAAAAGAAAGGGTGTTATAGAAAGCTATTTGATGTGGATCTTACGCAATCTATTGAGGTAATCTGTAACCAATATGGTGCGGTTGTGTCCAGTGGTACTTTCACCCATGGACATTTAGGTACCACGCCTTTTATCGACTTGCTCAAGGTAGCTCGTGCAGGTGCTTTGTTTGTGATCACGATAAATAAGGCGCACTATGAGAAGCTGGGTTTTTCTAGGGCAATTGATCAGCTGATAAAAGATAAACGTATCCAAAAACTTAAAACCGATACGGTGAATATCTATGCAGATTCTAATCATTCCCATTCCGCAGATGAAGGGTTGATTGTTAGTTTTAGAAAAGCCTAATAAACTCTGTTCTGTTCTGTTCTGTTCTGTTCTTTTCTGTCCTGTTCTGTGCTGTTCTGTGCTGTTCATTTCTGTTCTGTCGTAGGCTACGTGCCAACAACACGTCTCACCCCGCCCTCTTTTCCCGCGAGCTCCCAGAACACCGGCCGCCAGTTGATGTCGAGGAACCGTACGGCCCCTGCCTCCTTAGCCCTGCGAAAAAACGTTTTCAACCATCGCAGACCGTGATGATGGTGTACACGCACGTAGGGGAAGGGAGGCAGCGCCTCACGCGAGCCAGCTGATGTTGCCGCACCGTGAACAACGCGCGCGTGATGTCTTGGAGCTAGCTTAGGACCCACCCTCAAGGCCCATTGCAGCACGTCCTCGTGTGGGCCAGTGCGACAAACACCGGTTCTGGCTGACGCTCAAGGGCGACGCCACAATCTAGGATGTGGACATCTTCGCACAAAAACACTCTCGAACTCAAATCACGTGACGCCCACCTACAGCCCATGCACGCGCTGCTCCCCCGAAACGACACACACCACGAGAAAGCGCCACAAACGCACTCCCTGCACACAAGCATTTAATCATCCAAATGCGAACAATTGAACCTACCCACCATTCTGCCAGGCAAACGTGGCTTTCGAACGACCCCGGGTAGGCGAGCCCGAGGGTGCCCTGCACCACCCATGAGCCCGGCCTCAGGAGACCTTTCGTCACGTCCTCCATCTCGCGTAACCTGGTCGTGTCGAGCGCGCGTGTATAAACATATGGCCGCCGCATGCCTTCCCTAGCCGACCTCGCACTACTCTGTAGGGCGAAACAAATCACTCTTGAACGAGTCGCATCGTTGTTGGCCAGATAAAACAAGGAAAATACAGGCTTGCGGGGGATTCTGGATACATGCGCGTCGCTCGGTCCGTTCTAGACTGTTTTTGGGCCATGCGGCAGGCAGGCAGGCAGGCGGTTCTGCGAGGTAGAAATACCTGTGCTGACAGTCGGCGAAGGAATCAGACGCTTTCCCGCCCCCAAATCCGGCAAATGTTCGATCTCCGTCCAGCGCCCTCGTCACCATTACCTTCCCTCGAAGCAGTCAGTAGAGGTATGACACGCAGCACATGACGCAAACCGCGAGAGACAATAATCGAAAGCCAGGTAGATTAAAAGCGGTGACCCATATCACCACTAAATAGCCGCAAACGACAAGATCAACGAAAAGAAACGTTGCGTTGAAAAGTCTTTCGTGTCCCTTTGATCCACCGGCAGGCACGGTGGTAGCCTCGCACAACACTATAATAGCACACGCAACGGTATTCAAACAAGAAGAAGCGCGAGGCAAATATCTCGAAATTTCGG
>CALHNS010000092.1 GCA_938035125.1 uncultured Granulosicoccaceae bacterium
ATTAAACCTAAGTGGAATTCGAACGCATACAGAAAATTCGATAACTTGGGAAGGTACTAGAGGATCATTTGTGGATGCCGATGTTAGTACCAATGTCGAATTTACCAATACGGTAACGGTTGTCGATGCAACCACTCGCCGGTTTGTTGAAGAAGTCATATCCCGTAGTTCTGCTTTTTACACTACCACCAGCAACACCAGCACTAACCTGATAGGAGAATTAGTTGAAGGAAGCTCCACTTTGTGTTCTGCTGTTGCAGGAACGGTTACAAGAGAAATACAATCCAACAACCCAAGTTCAAACCAAACGTTTACTTTTAGTAAAGAGATTGATGATCAATATTGGCGAGTAGTAAGTGATTCAGACGAATACTTTGCGCGCGAACTCCGAATATTCAGAAGTAGCAATCTGACGTTTACTAATAGCGAGCCGGAGGATGCCTTTTTTTTATGTGACTTTGTCGATATCCAGCTGCCATAGATACAGTTCTGCCATAAGTTAACAACTCACTATTGCCTGATAGTGTTTAGCATCATCTGGTTTGAGTAGATATTCGCACAACCGCTATGTAATTAGTGTTTCGCCAGTTAGTTTGATAACCTAGATACCCTCTCACAACATACGGATAAAAAATTCTACCCATGAAAAATCTAAAGCTAATTACAGCAGCGGCGTTAACCAGCTCAGTGCTTGCTATGACGGCTGTGGCTTTTGCAGCTGATGGCCCACATGATAAGGCCATCAAAGCTCGTCAAGCCATGTTTCAAACCTACAGTTTTAACGTGGGTATTTTGAGCGCTATGGCCAAAGGCGATAAGCCATACGATGCAGATGTGGCAACCGAAGCAGCTAATAACCTAAGCGCGGCTGCTAATTTCGGGCAAAGCCAAATGTGGCCACAGGGCTCTGACAACGCCACCGATGGCAATGCACGAACCCGTGCGCTTCCAGCGATCTGGACAGAGTTCCCCGCGATCACTGAAAAAGCGGAAGGGTTAAAAACAGCCGTGGCAGCACTGGTTCCTGTTGCTGGAAATGGATTAGAAGCTCTGCAAGGTGCGATGGGTGATGTCGGCGCCTCTTGTAAAGCTTGTCATGACGACTATCGAGCTAAAAGAAGGTAAGTCATTCTATGAACAAACCCGAACTGATAAAAATTTGGGATCTATGGGTTCGGGTTTTTCATTGGAGTCTTGCCATTAGCGTTACCTTTATGCTGGTAAGCGGGAACACCGGCTGGATGTTTTTTGATTGGCATCGCACCGTTGGCGAAGTGGTAATGATGTTAATTGTATTTCGCTTGTTGTGGGGGGTTGTGGGCAGTGGTAATGCCCGTCTTTTTGCGCTTTGTAGAAATCCTCTTAAAGCTTTGAATCATTTGGGGGATTTGTTCAAACGTCGTTTACCGGTTGAACGCGGCCACAATGCCGCCGGTGGCTGGGCGGTTTTGCTGATGCTTATCTTGTTAGCCGTTCAAGCAGGTACCGGCTTCTTCATTGCTGACGAAGACGAACTGGTTGAAGGCGCGTTGTATGGAAGCTTTTCTGGCTCTGTAACCGATCTGCTTTACCGAATACACTATATGAATGCAGATCTCCTGCAGATCGTTGTCATCGTGCACGTTATTATGGTGTTCACCTACCTGCTTTATGGTCGCCAAAACCTTATTACTCCCATGATTCATGGATCCATGAAGTGGTTGTCCGACAGAGCCATCCCACCAGTAACATTTCAAGCGAACTGGGTTGGTGCGGTTGTGTTACTGGTATCGGTGGCTATTGTGGGGTATGTTGCTGGCTGGTACGGCTAGTAGTAATATTGCCCTGCGCTCAACACAATTTGAAAAACCTGCTGTTCAAAGCGGGCTACGCCTTAGAAAACAACTATCTTTTCGACAACTACGTTCCGGGGGAAATCAGTGCGCAACCGAATATTGGCAATCACCATACTCGTCGTTTTTTTCTCTACAGGTTGCAGTAGCACACAAGACAATCCTGGTGAGGTTAATACTGAGTTAACAAATCCACTGGAGGGCATTGGATCGGTACAACTCATCGCTAACGGATTTCGTTTTCTGGAAGGTCCTGCATACCGACCAAGCGATAACGCACTTTATTTTAGCGATATCCCTGCCAACACAATATTTCGTTTAAGTGCTGAAGGTTCTATAGAGCCTTATCGCGAAAACCAGCCTACCAACGGACTGGTGTTCGATTCTCAAGATAGGCTGCTAATTGCAACTCAAAGTGGTCGCACGCTAAGTCGTGTAGTGGATAACGGCAGTGCCACGGTGTTGGCCGATCGGTTCGAAGGTGCCATCTTCAACTCTCCCAATGATCTTGCACTGCATACCAATGGCGATGTGTACTTCACCGACCCGCCTTTTGGTATCAGTCCCGAAACAAGCGAAACTGGCTGTGCTGGTGTTTATCGTTTAACAATGGAAGGCGAATTGTCGCGTTTTTGGTGCAACGGGATCAACACCCGACCTAACGGCATTGCGCTATCGCCAAACCAAGACAGGTTATACGTCACTTTTTCCTCCGGCGGACAGATTCTCAGTTGGCCAATTGCAGCCGATGGTAACGTGGGAGAAGTAAGCACGTTTGCCACAACTGTAGGCTTCCCAGACGGGATGGTGGTTGATGCTGATGGCAATTTATTCGTTACATCGGTTGCAGGAATTGAAGTATTTGCACCGGATGGTACGCGTTGGGGGGTAATTGAAATCCCCGAGCGGCCTGCGAATTGTGAGTTGGGCGGCCCCGATGGAAGTACGCTTTTTATAACGGCGCGAACGGGGTTGTATAGCGTAGAGCTTTGATGCAAGCATCGATAATGATAAGGAAATCTCTAGCCTTGATTTGGCACCGCACTTCGCGCCTTGCCTGTTCGCTTAATACCCAACCTGCGCTCTCGTTCAATGATGATGATGCCTGCGGTAACAATCAACGCAACACCTGCCATCATTATGCCGGTGGGCAGTTCATCAAAAATGAAGTAGCCCACCAGTAGTGCAAGAATGATGGAACAGTATTCAAAGGGTGCAATCACGGCCACTTCAGCAAAACGATAGCTTTCAGTAAGTAATATTTGCCCAACGCCACCGAGTAAGCCAGCCATAATGAGCAGCGAAAGCTCATAGGAGGTGGGAAACTTCCAGCCGAAAGGCATGGTCAGTAGCGCAAGTGTTGTCGACATGAGCGAAAAGTAAAATACGATTGACCCGGTTGTTTCTGTTGCTACCAATTTACGAGCAAATACTTGCGCCAGTGCAGAAAATACAGCGGCCATTAAGGCCGCCATCGCACCGATAGTTTGCAGCCGATTCGTCATTTCAGAATCTAGCACGGTAAGCCTTGGTGACAGTACCAGCAGCACCCCGAACATGCCCAGTAATAAAGCAGAGAAACGTACCAGTCTAATTTTCTCACCCAGAAACATCGCCGCCAGCATGGTGACCAGCAAAGGTGCGGCGTAACCGATGGCAACAACTTCTGGTAAGGGTAGTAAACCTATGGCAAGAAAGCCTGATGCCATAGCAAACGTACCCATTAGCCCACGCCACACATGGCCCATTGGATCTTTAGCTTTCAGTTTTTGCGGAAAGTCTCCACGTACTATTAGCCAAATGAGCAGAACCGGTATGGCGAACAACGATCGAAAGAATACGGCTTCACCTGCGGGAATTTCCTGTGACGTTGCTTTGATCAAGCCGAACATCGTGACAAATATCATCACGGATAGGACTTTTAAAGTAATGCCTCGAACCGGGTTCAATGAGTTTCCATGTATCTTGATATAGCGGCAACCACTATAACTAATTCAGGCTATGCCGATGTTATCCGTAACTTCGAGGCCGGCCTAGATGAACACATTCAAGTTAGTGTGATTGAATAAAGTGTTTAAAACCCTTGATATAAAAAGTAACACCCACCTACAAACATCAGTGTTTCAACAATAACCGTATGCACTTCTATTTCGGTATTTTTGACAATCCATTTTCCTAAAAGACCACCAGGGATTGTACACACCCCCACCACAATACTTAAAGAAATCATTTCCTTATTTAATAAATCACCAAAACCAAACACCAGTGTTTTGGTAACGTTTAACGTTAAGCCCATTGCGGCAACCAACCCAACTAAGCCCTGCCCCACAATGCCAGCACCCAACAAGAAAGGCCCCAGTATCATGCCACCACCAAAAACGGTTCCAGAAATTACACCGTAGATAATGGAAACATAAGATAAACCTCGATAACCAACCCGGTAGTTACGTTTTTTTAACACTCGCCGCAAAGGGATTGACAACAACAAGAAACTACCCATCACAATCGCTATGGCATTTACTGGCAGATATACAAATATGATGGCGCCAACCACAATGCCTGGTAAACCCGTGATCATAATAGCCCGATAAGCTTTCCAATCAATTTGATTTCGAAACAGCATAATTCGATTGCAATTACTGATAATCATGGCCAGTGCAACAACGGGCACAACAGCACGCACACCAATTAACGGTGCAAGACACACCGATAGCAACAACGC
Organism: uncultured Granulosicoccaceae bacterium; assembly: GCA_938035125.1. Lineage (GTDB taxonomy): Bacteria > Pseudomonadota > Gammaproteobacteria > Granulosicoccales > Granulosicoccaceae > Granulosicoccus. The sequence goes on from CALHNS010000092.1 coordinate 4,555, forward strand.
ACCTGCAAACCCTGCTACCGAATGAAAAAGTGCAGTTGTAAATGCTGCTAAGGCAACCAGTATTAATGTCAGAAAATCTAACTGACCAAGCAATGTTATTCCCGATTGCATTGCGATGCGCCTAACTTATAGGGTCTTTAACCACTGACTAATCTCATCAGTGTGTTCACCTTTTTTAGGTGCATTATTTGAAGGTTGGTAGGCCTTAATTCCACCCAACCTAAATGGCAAGGTGGGTACATCAATGCCATCATCAGTAGTCTGTACAAACCCGCGCGTTTTTATTTGTGCAGATTCCAAGGCTTCTGGCATGCTGCGCAATCGAGCGGATGGCACACCAGCAGACTGCAACACAGGTTCCCACTCTATCGCTGTGCGTTTGGCTAATTCTTCTTCAATTTCTATCGCTAATTCAGATGCGTGCGCTTTACGTGTATCACGTTCTTTATAACGGTTATCACTCAACCAATCTTCTCGGCCAAGTGCTTTAGCTAAATTACTAAAATGCGATTCCTCGTTTACACCAAGCGACATCACCCCCTCTTTACACGGGAAACTGCCCGCCCCGGGTGATCGGCTATTGGCTAAGTTGCCGCGGCGTTTGGGTTCATTCCCAGTTTTCAAATAATCGGTAACCGAAGAACTCATTAAGGTTAAACCGGTTTCTAACATAGACACATCGATAAAAGTGCCTTGCCCAGTGGAGGCTCGTTCATATAGCGCTGCAGATACGGCAAAGCTAGCAGCTAGCGCGGTGCCATAATCCATCACTGGCGCACCGGTTCTAATAGGCCCACTCTCTTGAGTACCGGTTGCTTCCATCATTCCGCAGGCTGCCTGAATGTTGACGTCATAACCTGCTGTATTTTCCTGTGGCCCGCCTCGACCGTACGCTGTCATCGCACAATGAATTAAATGCGGGTGCTTAGCTGCAAGCGTTTCTTCATCTAACTGCAAACTGCGCATCGTACAGGGCACATGATTCTCAACTAACACATCGGCACGCGCCAACAAGGCATGGAATTGGTTTATCCCTTTTACCGTTGCCAAATCAAGTGCAATGGATCGCTTACCCGCAGCTTGCGTTAAATACGAGGTACTCATGCCCGCACTTGCGGCAACCGCATCAGTGCCACCGCGATGTCGAATCGCATCCCCTTTGGATTCCGATTCAACCTTTATTACATTCGCCCCCAGCAGGCCAAGAAAATACGAACAAGCAGGCCCTGCTAATACGTGAGTGAAATCGATGACCAGAATGTCTTCAAACGGGTGAGATTTCGACATAAAGCCTCGTTTTTTGCCTGATTGATGAATTGAGAGAAATCACGATTCGCAGGAATCCAGTTATCGCAAGATTTAGTTTGAGTACAGCATGTAATCGGGTTTACAATCAGGGCTCAAGCAGTTGGCACATTGATGAACCGCTGATTGCATCATTTTGGAGGAAAGAATGACTTTTGCAAAGAAAATCGCGATAAGCGTTGCTGCATCAACACTGCTTGTTACTGCAGCAGCTTCAGCTGAATACCCATCAAAGCCTGTCAAAATTATGGTTGGCTTCTCTGCCGGTGGTGGTACCGATACTACCGCACGTGGGTTTGCATCTTATATGCATGAAGCGCCTAGTATGAACGGCTTTCCGGCTTACATCGTGAACCTGCCCGGTGCATCTGGCCAAAAAGCGGCCAAAGAAGTGTTAGGTGAAGACTCTGACGGTCACACCTTATATATGATCAACATCGGAACCTTTATCGCTGGTGAGCTTGCCAAAGGCGATGAGCGTCCGTATCACATCCCTGACGATTTCGTAAACTTGGGTTGTGCATCTCAGCTGGTTACATCACTGCAGGTACATACCTCAAACCCAGCTACAACCATGGCTGAATTCATTGAAAATGCTAAAGCATCGGACAAAGAAATTACATGGGGCACCTCAGGCGCTGCAACTATGCACGCTACCATCGGCCACATCTTCTTTGACACACACGGCATCAAGCATAAGAAAGTTCCTTTCCAAGGCGGTTCTAAAGCTCGCGCTGCATTGGTATCGCAATCGGTTGAAGCGGTATTCGGTGGTGTGAACACAACCGTTGGTTTTGAAGCTGACATCCGTGCGCTAGCATCAGCCGGTGCAGAACGCGACCCAATGGCTGAAAACCTTGCCACCTTCAAAGAGCAAGGTACAGACGGCATCGATTTTACAGGTCTTATGTGCTTATTCGGTAAATCCGATTTGCCTGACGAAGTAAAAACCGACGTTGGTGCAGCTATTGAGCATATCGCTGGTATTGAAGGCTATCAGCGTTACATGCGCGGCAATGATTTAGCCTCTTTCTACACAGATTCTGCAACAGCCACTGCGGCGCAAGACACCATGTTCACCGTGATGGGTCCGGTTGTTAAAGAAATCATCGCAAACCAATAAGTTTGTAAATTCGGTAGCAATACGGAGGCAAGCCCTTATTTAGGGCTTGCCTCTTTTTTTACGTTCGGTGATGGTTCAATTACCGAACGTAGATCGATCATTGGAGCACCCATGGGCACCCAGCAGTACAAAATCAAAGTGGAATACGGCGTGGCAGCCGTTGTTCTTTTGGTTGGTCTCTTTTTTATCTTCCAAGCATTCACAATTGAAACATCACGCGAATCCATTGGCCCAAGAACCTTGCCACTTTTTCTGGCGATATCTTTAGTCGTTGGTGGTGTTTGGTTAGCATTGCGAGCCTTTCGCGGCAAAGTGGGTGAATTACAGGAAGGCTATGGCTTTTTAGAAAGTGACGGTAAACGGATATTTCTAGTCGTTGCCTGTGGTGTTTTGTTTATCGCCACGTTTTGGGGGTTTGGCTATTTCAGTGCGGTGATCGTTACTTTGTTCGCCATGTTATTAACATTCGGCGTTCGAAACTGGTTTGCGATGATAGTGGGCGCAGTCGTGTTAGCTTTCATTTTCCAATGGGTTTTTATGGGTGTGATGTTACTCAATGACCCCAAAGGTGCCATCGTCGATATGCGCCCCTACACCAATTGGATAACAGGAGCGCAATAACATGCAGAATCAATGTGCAGGCGTTGAAGCCTTCTTTGAGCCGCTAGGTTTTTTATCCATCTTTTTCGATATCACCTGCGGCTTTGTTATCCTATTTAACGATCCTTATGCGGTAATGTTTGTTGTGCTGGCAGCCTTTGTAGGCATTGTCTTTGGTGCACTACCAGGGCTTACTGCCGCTGCAGCTATCGCTATGATGCTCCCCATTCTCATTGCCTACAATGATGAAATTGGCGGCTTGGCAGGCTTAGCGTTTTTATATGTCATCGGTAAATCCGGACGCTACGGCGGCTCTATTGCGGCCATTTTATTCAACACCCCCGGCACCGCAGCATCGGCAGCTACCATGCAAGACGGCTACCCAATGACTCAAAACGGTAAGGCGGGTAAAGCACTTAAAACAGCAACGGTTGCCTCAGCCTATGGTGACTACTTCGGTGAAATCGTATTAATCTTTGGTGCCGTATCCATTGCAGCGTTTACGCGCCAATTTGGCCCGCCAGAAAACTTTGCCATTTACTTGATGGCCTTTATTGTTATCGGCTCTGTGGTGAGTGACAGCATCATCAAAGGCATTCTTTCCACCTTGTTTGGTGCGGTCGTTGGTTTAATCGGTGAAGACATCATCACAGGGCAATTCAAAATGACCATGGGCATCGATGAATTGGAATCAGGTATGGCACTGGTGCCGTTATTAATTGGTGTGTTTGTTATTTCAGAAGTGATCATCCAAGCGGAGAAAGCGGCCAAGGTGAAGATGATTGATCTCGCCGCTCGCAAAGTGGAAGACCCAACTGCACACTACTTTACGTGGAATGAATTTAAGCGATGCTTTCCACTTATGTTTCGCTCATCTATCTATGGCTCCTTAATTGGCATGATGCCTGGGCTGGGTTCATCCGTGGCCTGCTTCGTGGCCTACGGCGAAGAGAAACGCAAAGCCAAAAATAAAAAAGAATGGGGCACGGGCATCGTTGAAGGCATTGCCGCTCCTGAATCGGCAAATAATGCCGTGTCAGGTCCGTCCATGATCCCACTATTAACGCTGGGCATTCCAGGTTCAACCATCGCTGCTGTGCTCATCGGTATGTTTTTAGTTAACGGATTGCAGCCAGGGCCAAGCATCTTTGCAACCGAACCGCCACTTTTTATGGGCGGCCAGCTTATTAGCCCAAGAGAGTTTATTTTTGGCGTTTTTGCGGCAGGATTAATTGGTATTGCCTGCTATGCATTAATTGGTTACTTTGCCGCCCCATTAATCGGGCGAGTGATCGCCATTCTGCCCACACAGTATCTCTACCCATTTATTTTTATGACAGCGCTAGCCGCAAGTTACTCTTCACGCGCATCCATTTGGGATGTAGGCTTTGCTTTACTGTTCGGCGTCATCGGTTATGCCATGCGACGAACAAATTTTTCCGCTGCCGCCTTTATCATCGCCTTTGTTTTAACGTCCAGTATGGAAGAAGCGTTTCGGCAATCCATGATCATCTCCGACAAGGGCTTTTTTATATTCACAAGCTTTGAATATCAAGGCAAGTTCTCTTACGCACCGATATTTTTAATTATCGCCGCCGTGGTTATCCTCTTCCGCTCTTGGTCAACTTATCGCGCTAAACAAGCCGAGGATCAACAAACAACCCAGTAGCCAAAATGGACATTCGCTTTCTACCCATTTTTTTATTCGGTTTAATTGGTGGCTATTGTGCGTATTTAATCGGTGCTCCAATGCCGTTCATGTTGGGCGGCATTTTTGGCGCTGCGTGTTTTGTACTTTGGTACGAGCGCAAAGACAAACGGCTACCCAAACTATCGCGATGGGTGCGTTTGGTGTTTATGTCGATCATTGGCGCGATGATCGGCACACGCTTTACCCCTGAATTTTTAACCCTGTTGCCTCAATTTTGGATCTCTGGCCTTGCGCTGATTCCCTTTATTTTATTAGCTCATGCGGGCAGCTACGCAATCATGCGAGGCTTGGGTGGATACGAAAGATTAGATGCCTATTTTGCTTCGCTGCCTGGAGGCATTATTGATTCTGCGGCTTTAGCGGAAGAGGCAGGCGCTGATCTTAGGATTGTGACCGCACAGCATTTCATACGCATCATTCTTGTGGTGACATCCGTTCCCCTACTTTTTTTGTTTGTTCAAGGTGAAACGGTTGGCTCGGCCGCTGGCGAATCGATGGCATCCGTTGACTACAACATGGCCGATATCGCATCAATCGTTGGGATTGCTTTAGTTGGTCTATTCCTCGGTAAATTAGCTAGGCTACCGGTGTCTCATATGTTAGGCCCGTTACTGTTAGCGTTAGCATTATCGGTTGGTGGCGTTATTGACCTCAACGTACCCCCTTGGCTTAGTCACGCCGCACAATATATGGTCGGTTCCGCTCTGGGCGCTCAATTCTCAGGCATTTCTAGAACACTGTTGATACGCGGCCTAGGCATGGGTTTGCTTTCAGGCACTTACATGCTAGGCCTTGCAGCAACGTTTGCAATAATCCTTGTGCAGTATGTACCTGCAGATTTCGGCGCTATGTTTATAAGCTTTGCAGCTGGTGGTCTTGCTGAAATGAGCTTGATAGCCTTGTCACTTAACTTTAATCCCATCGTAGTTGCAATTCACCATTTGGTTCGAATTCTAATGACGGTAGGGTTTGGTAATTTCCTATCGCGTCGCGTGTTCAAACTGGTGCCTGAAAATTGAAAATTTTCGAAGCACTTGCTCATGCATTTTATCGTGAGCAAATTGAGTCTTGCTTTGCGCTACTCGGTGATGCCAATATGCACTGGGCCGGTGCATTAAGCGATTTGGGCATACGCATGATTTACACGCGTCATGAGCATGCAGCCGTAGCAGGTGCTACAGCTTACGCACGCGCAACCCATTCTGTGGGAGTTGCAAGCGTTACCTGTGGGCCTGGCTTAACTCAAATAATGACTATTCTGCCCATTGCCGTAAGGGCACGCATTCCGCTGCTTATCTTCGCTGGCGAAGCTCCAATAAATAAACCCTGGTATAACCAAGGCATTGCACAAAGACCATTTGTTGAAGCCTGCGGTGCGCAGTATCGAGCGTTACATAATCCCAGCTCAATGATTATCGATGTACATCAAGCCTTTGCTGATGCGAAAAAAACACAACAACCGATTGTTTTAGGCGTGCCGTTTGATTTACAACAGCAACCTTACAAAGATGATGCGACGCACCCAACTTCAGATAAATTATTCACACCATCATTACCACTAAGCCCAAATAATGCAGCGATTGAGACGGCAGCAGCTCTCATTGCAAACGCGCAACGCCCCATCGTGTTGGCAGGCTTAGGCGCCATTGACGATAGCGCGACATCTGCCTGTATATCGCTTGCTGAACTCAGCGGCGCATGTTTCGCCACCACGCTTCCAGCCAAAGGCTTATTTCATGATCAGGCGTTTAACTTAGGCGTTGCAGGAGGTTATGCATCTGAAGGTGCAAAAAAACTATTCGCTGAAACCGATCTAGTCATTGCTATTGGCGCGCGCTTAGCGGCGCACACGTTTGATGGAGGGAATCTGACACCCCACGCCAAAGTTATCCATATAGATATTGATCCACAAGAGACGGTTCAAGGCCGAAAAGCATCAGACGTAATGATTGCATCCGATGCGCGTTTGGGTGCAGAGGCATTAAGTTCTGCTTTAAGAAAAGAAGGGGCGCCTTTGAATGGCTGGCGTAATAAAGATCTACTGCAGCGCACCGAAGCTGCGATAACTTTACCCAACATATCCGCACACGAAACTCCCGATGGCGCCTTGCATCCAATGGCTGTCATCAAACAACTCAGTGATATCATTCCACCCCACTGCCACATCATTAATACATCTGGTCATTGCGCTTACTACACCGCGCAAATGAATAAACATCCGCAAAGCCACTATACCGTTATCCGAGATTTTGGCGCAATTGGTAACGGAACCTCATTTGCAATGGGCATAGCAGCTGCGCACCCTGAACGCCTTATCGTACTCATCGATGGCGACGGTTCTGCCTTAATGAATATTCAAGAACTAGAAACTATGCATCGACATAAAATGAATATTCTCACCATTGTGTTAAACGATGGTGCATACGGATCAGAAGTGCATAAGTTACGTGCCGATGGCGTCACAGATGCCGGTTCGGTATTTGGCCGACCCGACTTTGCAGGTATTGCAAGCGGGTTTGGCTTGCAGGGTAAATCGTTTACAACAATCGATAAGCTAGCGCAGAGTATGGATGAATTTTTATTAAAACCAACGCCTACGGTGTGGGATATTCATATTTCTGATCAGATAGCCTCACCGCAAATATTGAAAGCCCATAAGGCGGCAAAAAATTAGTTAAGCTCACCTATATTTATTTTGCATTGGGCTTTTGAAAGCTTGAACTCTTGCGATGCTAGATGCTAGATGTAATATACATAATGCCAAACGAGCGACTAAATCGAAGGCACATCTGGCAGCCCTTCACGCTTAACCTTATCCAAATTTGCAACCGTTGATTGCGTCATCAAAGGTTCCACTCCCAGTTCGATTAGTTGCTCGGCCGATGCGACCATTTCGTGATATCGCCTCTCGGCATGAATGCCTGTACCTGTCACGAGCCGTTGCAGCATGTTCTTATCCATCACAGCAAACTGATCAACTAAGTTCTGCCAAAGCCACGCCTCACAACCGGCTTTGTTAGCCCCTTCCATTGCTTCAATTAACAAACCTGAAAGCCCTTTTATGACAACACTACGCAGCAATTTACGCTCTGCCGCATCGCCTGCCTTGTCACTAACCACTTGCACAGGCATACCGAAACCACCGAGCAACTCACTTAATTCAGACGCGCCATTACCTGACAACATTGCCGGAGTTTTTATCCCATTGCCTGGCACCATAGCCATTAACGCCACATCGCAGAATTTAAAACCCGCACCACTTGCGGTTGAATGAAGTTGTCGTTTTAATCCAGCACTGGCGCTAGCAAAGTCAGCATAGATGGCTGTTGTTGGAACCGAGCTAATTGCTTGATTGAGTGCGGTTGTGGCATCTACAGATCCTGTAAAAGAAAAAACATAATCAGCGTTCTCAACCGCCTCTTCTGGCGTTGTAGTTCGAACCACACCATCGGGTGTGGCAACCTCTGCTGGATCATATCCGAACAGCTGCAATTCTTTGCCGTTGGCTTTACTAACGCTCAGTAGATCCAAGCCGATCAGAGTACCGGCTTCTCCCAGCCCGAAAATAGCGATATGAATCATGGGTTAATGGCCTTTGTAAATTTCACGCATCTCTTCTCGAAACGCGTCAATAAAAACACTATACTGGATCCGGTACTTATTATAAATGCGCAACACACTGCTTATGATGACTGAAATCGCTTTGCCAACCGATAAAATGCTTGCACACGTTGAAGGCGCGGTGGGCCATTTAATATTTAATAATCCTGATCGATATAACGCCGTGTCTTTAGAAATGTGGGACGCCGTTGAAACAGCTTTAACAGCCTTTTCTAAGGATGATCAAGTGCGTGTTGTGGTCTTATCCGGTGCGGGCGGCAAGGCGTTTGTCTCAGGAGCTGATATTTCCAAATTTGAAAAAGAGCGCGGCTCTAAAGAGGCGGTGCAGCATTACAACGAAAGGCTTAGCGTTGTCTACGAGATCATTGAAAATTTCCCCAAACCTACCATCGCTATGATTAACGGTCATTGTATTGGTGGTGGTTTAAACCTTGCGGCCTGCACCGATTTTCGCATTGCATCAGCGAAATCACGCTTTGCCATGCCAGCCGCCAAATTAGCGCTGGGCTACCCGTTCGATGCTATCCGTCGTTTGGTTAATGCCGTGGGCGCATCAGCAACTAAAAAGCTTATGTTCACGGCTAAGTCCATTGATGCTGATACAGCTCTTCAACTTGGATTGGTGCAAGAAGTAGTTAGTGAAGAAACTCTAGTTGAACGAGTAAACGAAGTAGCAAGCACCATAGCAGACAATGCACCGCTAACTATTCGTGCAATGAAATACATCGCCACCCAAGTTATGCAACCTGATCCGTCAAAACGTGATTTAGCCCGTTGCGACGAAATGGTGGCTGCCTGTTTTGCATCGGAAGATTACGTTGAGGGGCGCACAGCGTTTATGGAAAAGCGTAAACCAGAATTTAAAGGTCGATAATTATCGGCTAAATAATGTGCTCTTCACGCATCCTATCGAATTGATCTTGTTCTACGCCCAATTCATTCAAAATTTCTTCGGTGGCGTTTCCGCGCTCAGGCGGGGCTACCTTAATACTACTTGGGGTGCGCTCAAGAATAACTGGCTGATTAATTAACGAAATGTCGCCCATCACTGGTGTGCTAACCGTAGAACACATATCCAAGTGCTTCACTTGTGGGTCATTGAAGGTTTTATCAATGGTATAAATCGGGCCGCTTGGTACGCCCGCTTCACCAAAAATTTCAATCCAGTCTTCACTGGTACGCGTTGTGGTAATTTCATTAATAAGTGCATTTAGCTCATCACGATGTTCAGAACGCAGTTTCGCATCTTTAAAATGTGAATGATCGAGCCACTGTTCTTTATTAACCGATTTACAGAACCGCTGCCACGTTGCCTCACCCGCAACGGCAATGTTGATATGACCATCTTTAGTTTCGAAAACACCAGTGGGTATGCTTGTTGGGTGATTGTTACCGGCTTGTGCTGGAACTTGTTCATTGACGGTCCAACGGGCCGCCTGAAAATCCAGCATCGCTATCATGGCTTGTAACAATGAAGTATGAAGCCACTGTCCTTTACCAGATTGTTCACGCTCATACAGCGCAAGTAAAATACCCTGCGCACAGAAGTGTCCAGCACAAAGATCGGCGATAGGAATGCCCACTCGCATTGGGCCATCACCTGGCACACCTGTAATAGACATTAGCCCGCCCATACCTTGGGCGACTTGATCAAAGCCTGGGCGTTTAGCATAGGGACCACTTTGCCCAAACCCAGAAATGCTGGCATATATTAGACGTTCATTGGTTTTCGCTAAAGTGTCGTAATCAATGCCTAACCGCTCTTTAACATCTGGGCGAAAATTTTCAACCACCACATCAGCGGTATCCGCCAGCTTGCGAAATATCGCCATGCCTTCCTCTGTTTTGAGGTTCAACGTTATGCTGCGTTTGTTGCGCTGCAAATTCTGAAAATCGGCTGTATGACGAGCGGCACCTAGGGAACCATCGGGTTCTAGGGCTTCAGGTTGCTCAATTCGAATAACATCAGCGCCCCAATCAGCCAATTGCCTTACCGCTGTTGGGCCGGAACGTACGCGGGTTAAGTCCAATACACGCACTTTATCGAGTACTGCGGAGGCCGGTTGGTAAGGCATGGTTTAATCCCGAAGCTGAGTCGTTGTATTTTACGAATTCGTTGTTGGCTTTACCATACCCAAAAAAACACATCCTATCTGCATTTAAAGAACAAAGGCCGGTAGACTCTTAACTCCTCTCTAGAGGAAATTGCCTACAAGAATTCTAAAGCTATGCGTTTACCGGTCATCTTTATATTCATAACCGTGGTGCTCGATTCCATGGGAATCGGGATCATTATGCCGGTGATGCCCGATTTGATTCAAGAAGTTGGAAACGTTGATCTCAGCCAAGCCGCAATTTGGGGCGGCACCTTAACCGTTGTTTTTGCCATTAATCAGTTTCTGTTCTCCCCAACGGTAGGAGGCTTATCGGATGCTTACGGTCGCAGGCCAGTTCTACTGATTGCCTTACTAGTGATGTCGCTCGACTATTTGGTGATGGCTTTTGCGCAATCGCTCTGGCTATTGTTTGTTGGGCGTTTCATTGGCGGCATTACCGCAGCGACACACTCCACCGCTGGCGCATACATGGCTGACATTTCCACCAGCGAAGACAAGGCTAAGAATTTCGGGCTTTTAGGTGCTGCGTTTGGTGTCGGGTTTATTCTAGGCCCGATGTTAGGTGGGTTATTAGCTGAATACGGGTCTCGTGCTCCGTTTTTTGCAGCCGCCGCACTGGCCTTTGCCAATATGTTGTTTGGTTATTTCGTATTGCCTGAATCGCTCAAAAAAGAAAAACGGCGTGCATTTGATTGGCGGCGAGCCAATCCTTTCGGTGCTTTCAAACAAATGAAAACATTGCCAGGCCTTATGCCTATGTTGTTGGTATTCCTTTTACTGAATATAGCGTTTTTCGTTTATCCATCTATCTGGGCATTCTTTGGGCGAGCACAGTTCAATTGGGATGCACGCATGGTGGGTTTTACACTCGCAGCTTATGGCTTGGGTATTGTGATTGTTCAAGGTGTGCTTATAAGGCCTATCCTCGCCCGTTTTGGTGAAAAAATAACCGCCTTGTTTGGCATGAGCATGCACTTACTGTCATTCCTTGCCTATCAACTGATGACTGAAACGTGGCATGTCTTTGCGTTTATGCCCATCAGTGTGTTCAGTGCTGTCGCCGTACCTGCACTACAAGGTTTGATGAGCAACAGCGTTTCTGATAACGCGCAAGGTGAATTGCAAGGTGCGATGAGTTCACTCACAGCGCTTGCAACCATTATCAGCCCATTTGCTATGACTCAAGTGTTCAGTTACTTTACGAACAGCAACGCACCTGTGTATCTACCTTCTGCACCCTTTTTACTGTCGGCCTTATCGATCATCGTTGCTTTTTATCTGTTCAGTCGATGGAAGCCAAGCTAAAGGCACATTTTCGCTAGTTACATGCAGCGATTATCACGATTCTTCAACTCCCAAAAACCCACCGGATTGGCGCGACCACAAACTGGCATAAACACCTGCACTTCTCATTAGTGCTTCATGTGATCCTTGTTCAATCACACGACCTTTGTCGAGTACGACTATGCGGTCCATTTGCGCAATGGTGGATAGTCGATGTGCAATCGCTATAACTGTCTTGCCTTTCATAACGCCGTACAGTGTTTGCTGGATGGTTTGCTCAACTTCTGAATCCAATGCAGATGTTGCTTCATCCAATACAAGAATCGGAGCATCTTTTAATATTACCCGGGCAATTGCCACGCGTTGCCGTTGCCCACCAGAAAGCTTGACACCTCGCTCACCTACAAATGCATCATAACCATGACGGCCCTTAGGATCGGCAAGATCCATGATGAATTCATGCGCTTCAGCGCGTTTTGATGCGGCAATCATCATGGCATCGGTGGCATCAGGTTTGCCATAATTAATATTAGCTCGAACCGAACGGTGTAATAAGGAGCTGTCTTGGGACACCATGCCAATCGAACTTCGCAAACTGTCTTGAGTTAGCGAACTAATGTCTTGACCATCAATCAGTATTTGCCCACTTTCTACATCGCTAAATCTCAACAGTAAATTAACAAGACTTGATTTGCCTGCCCCAGATCGTCCTACCAACCCTACTTTTTCACCAGGCTTTATCGTTAGCGACACGCCTTCAAGCCCACCAACACCTCTACCATAGTGGTGCGACACGTTTCGAAATTCAATCTGAGCTCTATTGATAACCAATGCACGTGCATCGCTTCTATCGGTAACGGCTTGAGCAACAGCAATGGAGCGCAATCCTTCACGAATGGTTCCTGCGTGTTCAAATAACCGTATAACCACCCAGGTAATCCAACCACTCATGCCATTGAGGCGAATCGTTAGTGCAGCGGATGCAGCAACTTCTCCAATGGAGACGATTTGGTGAATCCATAACCAAATGGCTAAAGACATGACACTGGTTATCAAAATGCCATTTAACACATTGAGCCCAAAACTCAGCTCAGTCATCAGTCGTAAGAACCGTTGAAATCGCAGCCGCAAGCGACGCAATGCCGATAACGCGTATCGCTGCTCACGCTGCCCATGAGAAAACAGTTTAACGCTTTCGATGTTGGCGTATGCATCAACCAATCGCCCAGTAACCAATGACCTAGCATCAGACCACTTCTCAGAGGCCTGCGCTACACGCAACGCTATGTTGCGTACATAAAGGATATAAAAAATTAACCAAATACCTAATGGCAATGACAATCGCCAGTCGATTTGTCCCATCAATATCATGGCACCCAACACATAGGTTACGGCATACCAAATACCTTCAAAGGACATGTAAACCGCGTCCTCAACAGCGCCGCCCATTTGCATCACTCGGTTCGACAAACGTCCAGCAAAGTCGTTTTGAAAGAAACTCGATGACTGACCCAGTAAATGTTTATGAGCTCTCCACCTAACCTGTTCTTGCATGTTGCCTGCAAGCGTTTGTTCAAGCAGCAGATGATTACAAGCGATAACCACCGGGCGCAGGAACAGAATGAAAGCCACGGCCAGTATCAACTCCCACGCATATTCACTCCAGAACGATTGCGACCCGGTTGAATTCATTAAGTCAATTATTCGACCTGAATAAAAAATTAACCCTGATTCCATTAACGCAACGGCAATCCCACTCAAAGCTAGCCACGGTAAAACACGCTTAAAAGGGATGAGATGGGTTTTTACATACGGCCACAATGCAGCAGGAGGAGTTTTTTCCTCAAAAGACTGAAAGGGATTAATTAGGTTTTCGAAAAATCGAAACACGTTGGGCGCTCCTATATGAGCAAAATTTAAAAGTAACGAAAATGGCTGAATTTACTAGCTCAGCCCACACAGAATCTGGGGCTGGCTAGCCGTTAGGGTAGATTCTGTTTGACTTCATCGTTACTTCTCCAACGTTCGGTGAAACTATGTTAGCACACCTGTTTCTATAAACTCAAACATCATTCAATATAGGAAAAATGCAGTAACAAGAGGCTTAAATAAATTAAAATAAAATCCCAATATCGGCTGTTTTAATCTTTCAAAGCAGGCAAAGCTGGCTAGATGACTTCGATGTCCATCAAAAAAACAAAAACATCTAAACTTCCTTCCACCTCACGGTCTCTGCCGATATTACTCATTCGTGCCCGTGAGGGAATCATGCCACCTATTCGGGAAATGTTGGCCGAATATGACATAACTGAACAACAGTGGCGGGTCTTACGGGTATTGGCCGAGTATGGTGCACAAGACACAACAACGGTTGCCCACCGCTCCTGCTTGTTGTTATCCAGCCTAACTCGAATCGCTAAAACTATGCACGAAAAAGGGCTGATCACCGTTTCGCGTGATAGTAACGATCGGCGTCGACAAACTCTTGAAATCTCAAAGGCTGGGCAACATATTGTTGATTGTAATCAGAATTCTGCCGCTAAAATTGTGAAGGGTTTTAAGAAAACATTGGGCGCTGACAATTATGAGCAACTACTTGATTTGTTAGCACTACTAGAACCCGACGAAAATCAATAACACACTATTGGCGAATTTTCCCAGTAGCTACCCACTCATCAAAGACACTCAATACAGCATCACTGAACGCTTGATCATTAATATGGGCGTTAACTTCAGTCATATCAGCAACTGATGGAATCGCTGTTCGCGCTTCATCAATGAGTGCTGCAAGCCCTTCTGCATCATGTGTTTCACCGCCCTCTTTATCCCACTCCTCAACACCACCAAGCGGTAAGAAAAAATGCACAGGCCCTTTGGCTGTTTGCAAACGCTCTGCCATAGCCTTAATCCAATGGCGTCGCTCTGCTGCATTGAATACTGATGACTTTATGAGTCGGTTATGTTCATGAAACGCTCGATCAGCGTATTGTTCTGGAATCTCTTGCCAACCTGCAAAATCCAATAAATCGAGCGCACCGGGTGCCACCAATTGCGGTATGCCTGCACGCCCGGCATTAGTTAATCGATCCGACCCACTAGATACAACCGAATCGGCTAGCATGTTGCCAAACTCTTGCATGCAAAAATCCATCACACACACAAACGCACCTTCACCCGCGAGTTTTTCAAACGCCATACCACCCATACCAGTGGAATGGAACACAGCGACTTCAAACCCGCGTTCTTCAAGCGCTGGCGATAGTGGCTTCATATATCGAAGACAAGATGATCCCAGTGATGTCATGCCAATCAATGGTTTGTTTTTGTCTGGAACTCGTGCAGCCATAGCAGCACCGACAACCGAACCTGCCGCTTGCCGCAGTGATGATTTGCAAATTGAATTAAGCCCATATAACCCACCTGCCCATAAAATCATTTGCACATCGGGTGCGAAACGATGCGGTGGAATGAGGGGGGAAAAGCTTACTGTTGATGCGATAACCTTGGGCACACCTAGCGGTAGCGCCTGTGCACAATCGAGCGCAAGATCGGTTCCCATGGTACCGCCGATGGCAAGCATCGCATCAAACTTTTTATCGTTGTAAGCAACGCTTACCACATTAGCAGCGCCTTCAGACATGACGCGAAATGCTTTGTTTTCATCACCTTGCGCGATGACTTCATCAATAGTCATTTTGGCGGCAGCGGCCACATCGTGCTTAGAAATATTTGTGGGTGTTTTCGGATCACCAAGCACTGATACATCCATCGTAACGACTTCAGCACCAAGCTCATTGATCACCTCTTCTAAGAAGCGCATCTCTGGTTCTTTGGTATCGTAGGTACCAATCAGAAGAATTTTTTTATCAATCATAGGAATTGTTTAACGCTTACAGTTTGATCCAAGCGGTTTTTAACTCGGTGTATTTATTCAGGGCATGCAATGATTTATCGTGTCCGTTACCAGATTGGCCTACTCCACCCAATGGCACTGTGTTGTCGGCACCGCCATAGGTATTCACATGAACAACACCCGTTCGAATGCCTTGCACCATACGGTGCGCACGCGCAAGATTTGATGTCCAAACACCTGCGGCCAGCCCGTACACCGTGGCATTAGCTTGCTCTAGGGCATCAGCCTCACTACTAAACGAGCTTACCCCCAACACAGGCCCAAACACTTCTTGTTGTGACAAGGTTGCAAACGGTGTGACCTTAGCCACAACAGTGGGTGCCATGTAGTAACCGCCAGTATCAGTCAAAATTCGCTTTCCACCGGTAACTAATTCTCCGCCTTCTGACAATGCAGTATCGACAAAATGTAAATTTTGTTCTAGTTGTCGTTCTGAATTAACCGCACCAACATCGCTGTCTAATTGTAATGGGTCGCCTATTTTCATTTTCTGTGCAATATCGGATACCGCATTGACTAGCTCATCATGTATGGCATCTTCAACTAATAAGCGAGAGCCTGCCACGCATACTTGCCCTGAATTTCTAAAAATTCCAAACGCCACAGCTTTAGCTGACGCCATTAAATCAGGCGTATCGGCAAAAACAATATGAGGGGACTTGCCGCCTAACTCTAAGTACACACGTTTTAAATTAGACTGGGCTGAATACTGCAAAAGACGTCGACCCGTCGTGGCAGAACCTGTAAAGACAAGCACATCGATATCCATTGAAAGCCCCATCGCTTCACCGACAATAGCGCCCTCTCCCAATACAATGTTAAGTACGCCTTCAGGAAGCCCTGCTTCATGCGCAAGCTCAACCATTCGAACCAAACTTAAGGAGGCAGTCTCCGATGGCTTCAACACGACTGAATTGCCCATTGCTAATGCAGGACCTAGCTTCCATGCACCAATCATCATCGGAAAATTCCATGGAATGATGGCACCAATTACGCCCACAGGTTCTTTGTGAATCATGCCCAGAACGTCGTCCGCTGTGGGCGCTATTTCCCCATACACTTTATCAAGCGCTTCAGCGTAATAACGAATAGTGGCGGCAGCTGAACCCGGTTCAGCTTTTATAGCCATCGAGATTTCGGTGCCGTTATCCTGAACACCCAAAACGGCAAGCTCTAATGCGTGCTTTTCTATAAGAGCGGACCATTTAAGCAGTACCTTCTTACGTTCTGCCGGTGACTTACCCGCCCATCGACGATCACCAAATGCATTGCGCGCTACTTTCGCAGCATGTTCTACATCGGCTTTTGCCCCTTTAGGAATTGTGGACAGTAAAGTACCGTCGATTGGCGACAATACTTCAAGGGTTTCATCGCTGGCAGAGGGATAAGAGCCGCCATCGATGAAATGATTCTGTGCAGAAACGCTTTTCAAACGTAGTGAGTCGATGTCAGATTGATTCATAGTGGTCAACGTTTATGAGTGCCTTGAATGTTGCTATCGGCATCGGTTTTAACAGAGCTTAATTCTTTTAAGAACGTTTGTAGATAAATCACCAGTACAAAATAATTAGCATAAAAACTATAAACGCGATGGGTCAATCGATCATATTTAACGCCGCTTTCAGTCTCGGAAGAGCCGATCGCAGCTTCACTTCCATAATACCACCAAGCACCATATCACTGGGATACCGGCAGCGTTTAAACATCTGTATTCATCGCCGTTTTGGTATGCGTTGACAAAGCAATATAGATATTACTTGCTTTGTTAACCAATGGCTTGCCTTGTTAAGTAATATTTGCCAAACTATATTTTCATTGCAGTGCAGTCTGCTACTGCCAAGGGATATTTATTCAATGCCAATACCTGATCCGATATTCGACCCACCGTTCAACATTATTCGGTTAAGCCATGTTGAGTTGGTTGTCACTGATCTTGCCAAAAGTCGAGCCTTCTATGTCGATACACTGGGCCTACAGGTGACCGATGAGGACAAAGATCGGATATATCTACGCGCCATGGAAGAACGCGGCCATCACTGCCTAGTACTGAAGAAAGGCAATGAGCCAGAAGTTGGAGAACTCGCCTTTAAAGTGTTTGATGAAGAACACCTAGATAAGGCTGCTCATTGGTTTTCGGCGCGCGGTTTACCAGTGAAATGGGTTGAGAGGCCTTACCAATCTAAAACTTTTTGCACACGCGACCCACATGGCATTCCATTGGAATTTTACGCACGCATGGATCGGTTGGAGTCTATTCACCAAAAATACGCACTGTATAACGGAGTTAAGCCACTGCGCATTGATCATTTCAATTGCTTCAGCCCGAACGTAGATGAGTCTGTAGCGTTCTACAACGAGATGGGTTTTCGAGTTACTGAATACACAGAAGACAACGAATCCAGTAGCCTTTGGGCTGCATGGTTGCATCGCAAAGGCGGTGTACATGACATCGCATTTACCAATGGCCGCGGACCTCGCCTTCATCATGTTGCGTTCTGGGTTCCAACACCATTAAATATCATTGATCTTTTAGACCTGATGTCCACCACCGGTTATGTTGCAAACATAGAAAGAGGCCCGGGTCGCCACGGGATTTCAAACGCCTTCTTTCTGTATATACTTGATCCCGATGGGCATCGCACCGAAATTTATTGTTCCGATTATCAAACCATCGATCCAGACCATGAAGCAATTCGATGGGATTTAAAAGACCCGCAGCGCCAAACCCTTTGGGGTGCGGCTGCGCCAAAAAGCTGGTTTGAACACGGCACGCTATTTCAAGGTGCATCTGTTCGAGATGCCGACCTCACCGCCTCACCGATTATTGCGCCATGACCAATACACCTAAAGATCGAATCGCCACAATTTCTGCCAACGGCAAGTCTTTATACGGCGTTGTAACCGATGAAGGCGTTATAGCACTATCTGACGAATTTCCACAGTGGCCAACGTTAAGAGACGTTATTCACGAAGGTGCGCTTGATCAACTCATTCAAGCGGCTAACGGCCGTAGCGTGACACACCCAACAGGATCTTTTACCTGGGAAATACCCATTCCTGACCCAGGTAAAATTATATGCGTGGGTGTGAACTTCCCAGATCGAAATGCAGAATACAAAGATGGCAATGAAGCGCCACCGAATATGTCACTGTTCATTCGTTTTCCAAGCTCTTTTGTAGGCCATGAAGTGCCATTAACGCGCCCACCTGAGAGTGAGCAGCTAGACTACGAAGGTGAAATCGCTGTCGTTATCGGTAAGGGTGGCAGACGTATTCCTAAAGCAGAAGCACTGGATCATATTGCTGCGTTAACTATGTGCAACGAAGGCACACTTCGCGATTGGGTGCGGCACGCTAAGTTTAATGTGACGCAGGGAAAAAACTTTGATGGTTCTGGCGCGATGGGCCCATGGCTAGTGCCATTTACTGATCATAATCAAATTCTTGATGTAGCACTTGAAAGCAAGGTAAACGCTGAAGTGCGTCAATCAGATAGAACGGGGCGCATGTTGTTCCCTGTTGCCCGACAGATTGAATATATCTCAACTTTTACCACACTAGCCCCTGGCGATATAATTGTCAGCGGAACACCCACCGGGGCTGGTGCTCGCTTTGATCCCCCACGCTTTTTGGTACCAGGTGATAATATTGAAATTATCGGCGAGGGCATAGGAACACTTAAAAATGGGGTAATAGACGAGCTAACATGAACACGCTTACCGTTTAAATTCGCCGTTTAAATTGGCCGTTTAAATTCGCCGTTTAAATTCGCCGAAAATCATCGTTCGTTCAACATATCGTATATCCGCCATCAACCGTTACACTAGCACCTTGCATATAACTGGATTGATCGGAGAGTAAGAAGATGGCTGATGCGGCAATCTCACTTGGATTGGCTAAACGCTTTTCAGGAATCGAGCTTGCAATCTCTTTAAGTTTTGCATCGATCTCTTCCTGTGACATTTTGTAACCACGTTCTGATGCTAACATCGCCGTATTCGTCTCCCCCGGACGTATTTCGTTAACACGTACACCGGTACCTGCAAGATCCAGCGCAGCACTCTTTGTAATTTGGCTGACAGCACCCTTAGAAACACAATAGCCAAACACACCCGCGGCCGCGATATCACTCCAAATAGAACTGACGTTAACGATAGAACCAAAACCCTGCGCTTTCATTTCTCGTGCAGCGGCACGGCAAAGATAGAAGCACGCTTTAACGTTGGTGTTCATAACAAAATCAAACTCTTCGTCGGTACATTCGAGTAAACCGTTTCGCTTTATTACACCTGCAAAATTAACGATTCCGTCTAATTTACCTCGCTCCGTTTTCGCTTTTCGAATTAAGGCATCGCATTGATCTGAATAACCGATGTCCATTTCACACAATTCAGCACCTGTTTCTTCGCAGGTATCTTTTAACGCAGAATAGTTACGATCAACCGCATAAACATGTGCGCCTAATTTTTTTAGTTCGATAGTGGTGGCGCGCCCCATGCCAGAAGCGGCGCCCGTTACGATGATAGTCCTATCGCTAAAATCATAATTCATTCTAAGCGTGTATCCATGATGAATTTCAAACGACTACAACGTATTGCAAGGTACTATTTCGACTGTGACTCACAACCCGGGGTGGGTACACTTAGCCCAGTTACGTGGTTATAGGATTCAGTAACAAGCTGCATAAGAACATCAAGTTCCTCTTCAGTATTCACAGAATACAGCATTACTAAGCCTTCCCATCCATCAAATCTATCCGCCCAAGGATGACGTTCACCCCAACCTTTCTTATCAAGCTCTACTGCACGCTCATAAGTAAACGCAGCGTGTAAGCTACCATCGGTGTGGATGTGAGCAAACTCGCGCCCAGCAACGATGGCTTTGGGGAAAGCTACGGGTATGTCGCTGGCCAGCCACATACCCATTGCACCCGGCAACGACACAATTGTTGGGCGCTTCTCAACTCCTGGAAGTGAGAAAGCAAACTGCTTAAACTTTTCGTTAAGTTCATTGTTGGGGGTAACGTCTAACTGTGTGTGCGGAACCGAACCGGTTGTTCGAGTTCGTGGCCCATCTTTTTCGGGCAAAGTATTTGAATCGCATGACTCTTTTTCTGACGAAAAAACGGGGTTTGCTAAACAACAGAACAATAAACTCATCCCAAAAGTACTAAGCAGTTTCATAAAACCTCCAATTCGCTAAACGTCAGTATTTACTCAGCGCCTTTAAGTTGTTGCAAAGCGCCAGCCCAATCTTCTAGGTGATAGGAACGCACAATTTGACCATTTTCTACCGTGTGTATATCAATGGTTAGAATATCAAAGCTTTTGCCTTTTCCATCAACACCAAATAATGGGCCTTTTGGCGTGCCAGTTGCGCGACTTCTAACCACAACCGTATTGCCTTCTTGAACCATCTCTTGCACTTCCCAATTCAAATCTGGCATCAGCTTTGCGAAAAACCCACTGACCTGCCCAATAAACTCTTCGCGCTTTTTGTTTACGCCTGAATAGTCGCCTATGCTTTCCCAATTCTCCGACGTGGAATTTTTAAAGACTTGAGCATGTTCTTGTGATGCAGGATTACTTAAAAAGTCATAAAAACTTTGCACTACAGCCTTTTCACTTCCCATCTCATCAGATTTTGTGTTGGCCGTGGCACAGCCTGCCATGAAAATAAAGCCTAAGCTAGCGGCAACTAAGTAAGTTTTCAACGTGTTCATTATAACTCTCTCTATTATTGACGATAGTTATATTGAACAATTTTCTATTGATTGAATAGATAGTACTAATAAATTGCACTGTTCGGAATAGTTTACTAATGTAAAAACAATCAAACAACAGCACTGTTTAACATAGCGCCAGTTGAGGCTGGAATTCAGAGAGCCTGTAAGAGATTGAATTATTGCACTAAGCCGTGCTGCATTTAAAGTCGTTGTAATTCAATTCGTAAATTATCAGAGAAACTGTCGAACTTATAACTCCATGTACGGGATTCATAACCTGTTGCATCAATGACGAGTTTGTGTTCCTGCCCACCTAATTCGGAAAATTCGAATGCACCGTTTTTATCTGTTAGCCTGAACCGATAAGAATAAGATTCAATACCTTCATGAACAAACTGTGCTGTCAAGACCACCCTAGCTTGTAATATGGGAGCACCAAGGTCATCACTCACCCAACCCGATAAATGATAGCCGCCCTTATCAAGCATTAATATTAGGTTCTGATATTCATTGGGTTGCAAAGAGATACCACTTAATTTGAAATGGTCTTCTCCATCGGTGGAAAGTTGTAAATCACCTGCCGGAAATTCGTTAAGCTGAAAAAACCCCGATGAATCACTCACTATCTTGCTTCCGGGAAAAGCCATACCGATATTGCGAACTAAAATCTCAAAACCCGAAACCGGTAAATTGTCGACATCAACGATCATACCGTCGACCGACACCAGATCAATGGAATCTAGTGTAATGGTAACTCTATCCATGTTGTTTTCAACCCGCAATGGGTTCAGAACATAACCAGCATAAGCGCCTGAACCAAATACTTCCAAACGATATTCATCGTTTGGAACAACACCGCGAATCACAAACTCACCGTTTGTATCGGTTGTTGCTGAGAAAATATCTTGTTGCCCAGCTGCGGTGTTCATTAAACTAAGTTCGATGAGCAACCCGTTGATACCTATACTTAATGAATCAATCACTTTTCCCTTTACATCTACTTCCAAATTCTTTGGCAAGGAACGAGTGGAGGCAACATCATCCGAGGCGGCATTGGTTTGCACATTTAAAAAGGGAGCAACCTCAACATCGTCTACCTCAATATTGCTCATTGGCGCATCGTTTTGAGTGGCTTGAGGCTTACTATTGCTTTGCCAAATGTACACACCGATAACCAACATCAAAAAGGCGATTGTGTATAGCGAGGTTTTCCTAAACATCATCGTTTATTCTAAATCGATTAAACAGCCTATTCCAATTGTGCACGTCAATGGCTCAAAGGGGTTGCCTATTGGCCATATATTGGGCTCATTGCTGCCAAAGCGGAACCTGCATACACTCCATTGAACTTATGATCATCATTTTCGCTAAAAGTTATTCGAAATGATAATATTTGTAGAGATAACATAGCCTTTTGGGCCTACCAAATGGTGAAGGCAAGACGCGCTGTAAAAGATTGGGAAACGGCATAAATGCGATTTGATCTGATACCAAATTTCAGTCCTGGTGAAACCATCCCTTGGGATCAGTCATTGGAGATGATGCGTGAACAAACTGGCCTTGCTGAACAAGCAGGCTTTACCACAGCTTGGTTTACAGAGCACCATTTTGCTCACAACGGGTATATGAACGCGCCACCTAATCCGATTCAAATGTGCACACACATGGCAGCGCATTTTAATAAAATTCGCGTGGGCACCTGCCCCGTGGTATTACCTGATTGGCATCCATTGCGTGTTGCTGAAGATGTAGCAATGCTAGATAACATGTCGCTTGGTCGTGTTGACTTCGGCGTGGCAAAAGGCATCAATGAGCGCGCTACGATTCAATTCAACACAGACGCTGATAGACGCAACAACGATAAAGTTATGCGCTTGTATTTGGAATCCTTAGAAGTGATTTTAAAAGCGTGGACGAACGATGCGTTTACACACACAGGTGAGTTTTACCAATTCCCAGTGCCGGGCTGGAAAGAAACCAACCGATTTTTCGAACCACTTGATCCGCGTTATCACGATGCTGATGGTGAATACAAAGCCATGTACCTGCACCCTCGCCCGTACCAAGATCCACACCCACCGGTTTGGTTGATGTCAAATGCCCCGCCCGCACATGGCATTGCAGCGTCGCAAGGCCAAGGCGTTATTTCAATGGCAACAGCTCCTAAAAGAACCTTAGCGTGTTGGGAACCCTACCGGGAAGAACTGAGTAAATTGAAAGGTTACGATGCAGAACTGGGTGAAGGCGTTGGTGTATGCGTGCCATTTTTTGTTGGTGAAACCATGCAACAAGCCATTGACACCATACGCCCAGCCATCAACGCGTACTATGAATTCTTAGGCGGTTCACGTCCAGCAGGTGAATGGACAAAACACGGCTACCTTGATGTGGGTGAAGAGATGACAGCGGAAGATGAAAAATCTGACTGGTTTGATTTTCTCAATAAACGAGGCATTATCGTGGTGGGTGATGCGCAATTCGTTATTGAGCGCTTCCAAGAACGAAGAGAAACCATCGGGCTGGATCATTTGGTGTTAATGCAGCAATATACCGGCGTGCCCTATGCCAATATACTGGCAAGTTGGGATCGGCTTTTTGAGAAAGTAGTGCCGCAATTTGGTACTTCTTCCATTGCTCAACGCCGGACGCAAAAAACCTAAGTTGCTTACACACCTTCACAAAATTTTCACTTTATTCGCCAATAAACTAGAGCTTACCAATGCCTGAATCACCAATTGAAATATGGGGCAGACCTTATTCCTCTAATGTCATCCCTGTGATCTGGGCGGCTGAAGAATGCAACCTCAACTATAAACTTAAGCTTGCAGGGGGCAGCTTCGGGCAATTAGATACCCCAGAATTCGGCAAAATGAATCCCAACAGAATGATCCCGACCTTACGTGACGGTGATTTTAGTTTATGGGAATCTCATACAATAGTTCGCTACCTATGTGCAAAATTCGCAGCAGGCAGTTTATGCCCTGAGAACATTCAACAGCGTGCCGTAGCAGATCAATGGATGGAATGGAGTGGTACGCGCGCTTTTCCTCCTGTTATTCAATTATTTTTCGCCACCGTTCGAACTGCCCCTGAAAAAAGAGACTCGGCAATCATTCAATCTTATGCAAATGATGCAGCGAATGTTCTAAAGATACTCGAGATACATCTTGAACAGCATGACTATGTCGCTGGCAACGAATTCACAATGGGTGATATACCATTGGGCGCTGTTGTTTACCGTTACTTTAATATTGAAATTGAAAGGCCCTCACTACCCAATACGGAAGCTTGGTATAAAAGATTATGCGAACGATATGCCTATCAAAAACACGTCATGCGCTTTTTCGGCACTAATCCAGATGAGTGGCAAGCGCTGGAAATTGCGAGTGCATCGGAAGGTGATTAGTACTTAACCGCTTCTTTATGCGAAGCCTATTGTTACAAACCTATACACACGAGGAACCAAAGTGATTGATCATTTAAGCTACCACGAACGTTTTAGTCCTGAAGAATTTGAATCACAGTACAACCTAAGACTTGGCAGGCCCGACTACGAAGAGACAGTGATACCCGATTGGTTAAAAAACAGCGAAGCAGCGCGCGCGACGATCAGTTGCCAACTAGACGTTCGCTACGGCGAAGGCGAAAAACAGAAATTAGATGTGTTCACCTGTGGCGATGCGAATGCGGCCACCTTGTTGTACTTTCACGGTGGATACTGGCAGCGCGGAGATAAATCCATTTACAGTTTTTTAGCTACTCCATTCATAAACGCTAATGTTAACGTCGTTGTGGCAGGTTACGATCTTTGCCCAGCAGTAACACTTACCCAAATTTCAGAACAAGCCAGACAAGCCGTTAGCTATGTTTACCGTCGATCCACCGACTTAGGTATAAACGGCAAGCGAATTACAGTCATGGGCCACTCGGCCGGTGGTCATATCACCGAAATGATGATGGGCACAGACTGGAGCCAGTACGCGAATGATTTACCCAAAGAATTAATCGTATCTGGCATCCCGATATCACCACTGAGTTTATTAGAACCGGTGCGTCTAACCGCTGGTTTAAATACTGGCATAAGAATGGATGAGGCTGAGGCGGCAAGTGAAAGCCCAATGCTCAATCATCCACCAGCAACGAATGCACCGCAGTTGGTCGCCGTAGGGGGTGCCGAAACTGATGAGTTTCATCGTCAATCACAAATGTACTTTGAAAAATTTAATACCAACGAGAGGCAAATTGAACTTTACCATGTTCCAGGCGTGGATCATTTTGACGAACTCAATGTCTTGGCAGATCCATCAAGCCCGTTTTTTAAAAAGTCATTGGCATTGATGAGCTAACGACCCTTTCAGTTACCATTAACTTTCTTTAACCACCTTTAATCAGTAACACCTAATCGGACAAATTCAATGACAACAGTGACTAAAGAGCTTGTTGATGCCATTGGCGATGCGTTTAACAACAATGATATAGATGCGGTTATGCAGTACTTCTCAGAGGATGCAATATTTGATCATGCAGCAGGGCCTGATGTTCACGGCAAGCGCTTTGAAGGCAAGGA
The DNA here is from genome assembly GCA_938035125.1 of uncultured Granulosicoccaceae bacterium. GTDB lineage: Bacteria > Pseudomonadota > Gammaproteobacteria > Granulosicoccales > Granulosicoccaceae > Granulosicoccus. Next base: position 30,521 of record CALHNS010000092.1, read on the forward strand.
AACCATACGCAGCGTATTCAGTGGATTATTTGACAACGCAGAGAAAGTTCACTGGGAAACCCTAGATTGCCACATCAATGGCAACAAGGTCATTTGTGAATATCGCCGCACTGCGAAATTGAAAAGTGGAGAAGAACAAGATTTTTTAAGCGTAGATATTCTGACCATTGAAGACGGCTTAATTGTTCATAAAGATACTTACTATAAAAACCGAGCTTAAGTTAACTAGCCACTATCTCTTCATGCCCACATTCTAAGAATGTAAAAGATCAAAGCGATTCATTCCTTTTGCAAAGTTGAGCGATTCATTCCTTTTGCAAAGTTGATTGATTTTATTCAGTATTTCCCATAATGTTCCGTTGCGGCACTCTGGATTCGTCAGCACTATATATTTTGCTGGGCTTTGGGGTTACCCCAAGGCAGGGTATTGCTTTCATTACACTGCAGGAACGGCAATGCACTGCGTGCATGGGCGTTCATGCGAATACTTGAGCAGAGTGCCGCGTATCAACCACGAATGTAAACAGTGAACAAACAAACGTTTTTTATAAAGCACCTTGCTCAATGGCTTTTCGAAGTAGACTGGCATTACAACACCTTGGTTGGGATTTCTATCGAGTGCACTAATGATTTCCCAAGTGACGGTAACGAACTCATTAACGAGCTGTTGCTGCGATATCCTGTTAAGCCCACTCAGAACTCGATTACCAACTTTTTACTCGAATCCGATCGGATAACAAACTGGTTCAAATTCAAAATAAATCGCCCCACAATAAAGCGATTTTCTCTTAAGCCTAAACCCTCATCACTGATTGAAAAACCACTGCCAACTATTGATAGTGTGGGAGATTTAGCTGAATGGTTATCGTTATCCGTAAGCGAACTTGATTGGTTTACGCAATGTTGGCGTGAAGATGCCTTCTCTTCTGAGCACTTTAAGCACTACCGATACGATTTACTGGAAAAACGCAGCGGAGGAATGCGTTTAATCGAAAAACCAAAAACAAAGTTGAAAAAGGTACAACATAAAATTTACCATGAAATTTTATGCACATTAAACACACATCCAGCAGCGCACGGATTTTGTATCGGTAGAAATTGTGTTTCGCACGCATCAAATCATATCGGTAAACGATATTTGATGTCGTATGACATTGCGGACTGCTTTCACTCCATCAATTGGCCATTAATAAAGGCTGTGTTCCTACGTCTAGGTTATACAACCGAGGTGGCAAGTTATTTAACAGCGCTGTGCACACACCGTGTTCAGTTGAATTACAAAACATGGCGCTTGTTTAATTCAGCCCAACAATCGCGTTTAAAACAACGGCACTTACCTCAAGGTGCGCCCACCTCGCCTGCTCTTGCCAATGCAGCACTGCATCGTCTAGATTTCAGGTTAGCCGGGTTAGCTAAAAAGTTGGACATGGATTATTCACGCTATGCAGACGATATTGCCTTATCAAGTAATACCCACCGTGATTGGCGTTTTTTAGAACCACTGATAGGCAGTATTTGTCTTGATGAGGGTATATCACTGAACTACAACAAAACGCGCATTAAACGAAGCCATCAAAAACAGCGCTTGGTGGGCATAGTGGTGAACACTAAAACAAATATTGATCGACAGTATTTCGATTCACTTAAGGCTACGTTAATTAACTGCAAAAGGTATGGATTAGATAGCCAAAATCGTAACGGCCATGCACATTTTCGTGAACACTTGTATGGTCGTATTCAGTATGTTAAATCTCTGAACAAACAACGAGGTGAAAAATTAGAACGCATTTATCACGAAATTGATGTTTAAACCATTTTTCACCCTAACAGCACGTTATTCACCCCAAATAATGATAGCTTAACTAGCTCTGTATTCTTAATATAAGCGCCATGCAAAACATCCACTATCGTTCAATCATTGAAGGATCCGCCAAAGGCGAGCTGCTGGTGTGTAACACTGGCTTAAGTTTTTGGGGCGGGGTTAATCCTAATAATGGGCTCATTATTGATAAGCACCATCCGTTAACTGATCATTCAGTAGATGGAAAAATACTGGCTCTACCCAGCGGAAGAGGCTCAAGCTCTGGTAGCGGTGTGATACTAGAATTATTACTCAATGATATTGCACCGGCCGCACTAATTTTTACAGAAACCGAAGACATACTTACTTTAGGTGTCATGGTTGCAGAGGTTATGTTCAATAAAAGTATTCCAGTTTGCCGCATTAGTACCCAAGATTTCAGCTTATTAACCACAGGGGATACAGTTAAACTAAGTAAGGGCATCATTGGCAAAGATCATAACTTCGCACCAGATGAGAATGATGAACCAATCAAGCACACTCAATCAGCTTTAAATCTTACAAACGAAGATCAACAATTACTGGATGGAACAAGCGGCAAAGCAGCACAGCTTGCCATGCAAATCGTTGTTCGCATGGCAGAAATACAAGGTGCGGAACAGTTAATAGATGTTGAACAAGCGCATATTGATGCCTGTGTTTACAACGGTCCATCCAGTTTGCTGTTTGCACAAAAACTTGTTGCACTGGGTGGGCATGTCAAAATTCCCACTACGCTCAATTCCCTTTCGGTGGATAAGCGTCGTTGGCAACAACAAGGGGTAAGCCATGAATTTGGTACACCGGCAAGCCAACTAGGAGATGCATACTTAGCCATCGGCGCAAAACCAAGCTATACCTGCGCACCTTATCTGCTCGATACAGCGCCCACTTTGGGTCAACAAATCGTTTGGGCAGAATCTAATGCGGTTACCTTCGCCAACAGTGTGATAGGTGCTAGAACACGAAAATACCCTGACTTCTTGGATGCTTGCATTGCACTTACCGCAAGAGCACCCGCAGGTGGTGCTCATTCTGATGCAGGACGAGCACCAACGCTTAAAATTACAGTAAGCGATATCAACAAACAATCGATTGATGATTCGTTTTGGCCCCTATTGGGTTATCACATTGGCACGATGAGTAAGAATGACATCCCTATCGTATTCGGTTTAGAACAGTTCTCGCCCACACTAGATAACCACAAAGCGTTTAGTGCAGCATTCGCAACCACCTCTTCCGTGCCGATTTATCACATTAACAACGTTACACCCGAAGCTAACGCTATGGCGAAATCATTGCCTTCTTCAGTTGCAACAATTGATGTGGGGCCCGCTGATTTACGCGCAAGTTGGGATGAATTGAACAGCGCTAAAACTGAGCAAGTCGATGCGGTGTGTTTAGGTAACCCGCATTTTTCGACTACTGAGTGTGCCAATTTGGCTGAGCTTTGCGAAGGTAGGCATAAACACCCAAACGTAAGCGTTATCGTTACGTTGGGTAGGGATATTTACGATAAGGCCGCTGCTGCTGGGACCATTGAAAAATTAGAATCGTTTGGGGTTAACATTATTAATGACACCTGTTGGTGCATGATTGAAGAGCCTATTATTCCTGAGGATGCGACAACACTCATGACTAATTCAGGAAAATATGCACACTACGGCCCAGGATTGGTTAATCGATCTATGCATTTTGGCAGCCTAGCTCAATGCGTAGAAGCGGCATGCACTGGAATACACAAGCTGCGTGATATTGAGTACATTAATTAAGAATACGACGGATAGAGAACTCCATGCGAAGAAAGTGTGACTCAAACCACACGAGCAGCGGCTAATCCATGATAATTTTCGCGCTCAGTCTTTACATAACCAAGACACCAACTCGTTTTCGCGCCTAAATCGCGTGGAGGAAAAATGAAAATTCATAATCTAACCGCTGCCAAAAATAACAACCCTATTCAATGCAGCAACCGTTCAGTCTTGCTCAAATCCCTTGTTGGGTTAGCGGTTTGTGCCGCTCTATCTTCAACTGCGAATGCAGCCGTATTCAATGTTTCTGATGCTGACAGCTTGAACACAGCATTAGCAACTGTTAACAGCAATGGCGCTGATGACGTAATCGATCTCCAGGGCAACACCATTAGGCTGAATGACACGATATCGATTGTTGGTGATTCAAACTCTATTACTTTTCAAAACGGTACACTCGAACGCGTTTCTTCTGCCAATCCTTTTCAACTAGTTAACATTGGTGGTAGTAGGAATGACGCAATAATCATCATGGACAACATGACCTTTATTGGTGGACTTGCGACCGCGAGTGACAATGAAACTAACGATAGCCGAGGTGGTGGCGCAATATTCAGCTCTCGAGAATTGGAACTGACGAATGTAATCTTCAGAGATAATCAAGTGATGGGTAATGGTGCAGGCGGTGCGATAAACAGTACTGCCAAAGTAACCATAAAGAACGGAGAATTCAGAAATAACGTAGCCGAAGCCAATGATCTTGGTGAAACACGTGGCGGTGCTATAGATATAAGAGGTGCTAATGGCGTCATGCTCACCATTGAAAATTCAATTTTCACTGGTAATAAAGCTGGCCGCGGTGGCGCAATCTTTACTGATGTTTCAACTAGGGGCCTCAGGATCGAAGACTCTTTCTTCGCCGACAATGAGGCCACGGTTTCATTGGGCGGTGCAGTCTGGGCAGGTGTTTCCAGTGGTAATCCGATTGAAGTGGAAAATAGCACCTTTTTACGTAACAACGCACAAGTAGTTGGTGGAGCTTTCTACACGCAGGCAAACACCTCAATCAATTTTAATCACGTAACCTTCGCTTCTAACACAGCAGGTTCGGACGGCTTTGGACAAGGAAGCGCGATTAGGGCTGCAGGTACACAAACAAGCTTTACAATGAACAACTCGCTCATTGCAGATACCGCTGGCGATATATGCTTATTAGATAATCCTGCCACTCTTTCAGGTGCAGGAAACTTGCTGAGTGATAATTCCTGTGGCGGTGCGCTTACGCTAGGGGGTTCTGAGCCATTAACACCACAAGAAATCAATGGATTATTTTTAGAAAATGTACAGTCCATAGCTGGCCCTCTTGCAAAACTCAGCCCCGGCTCAGTGGCAATCGACAATGCTGACACGGCAACCTGTGCAATGACGGACCAACGCGGAGTGGCACGACCAGATGGCATGTTAGTGCCTAATGCGCTGGCTAACTGTGATGTAGGTTCTTTCGAGCTTATGCCGCCTCCAATTTGCGATGGTTTGGAAGCAACGGTATATGTTCAATACGGAATTGTCGTCGGTGGCCGCAACAATGGCCGACCTTATTTACCTAACAGCAATGGCGTGTATCGATTAAGAGGTACTTCTGGTGACGATGTTATTTATGGCACTAATAGAGGCGAGATAATCGCAGCATTCGATGGTGACGACGTAATCTGCTCCTTAGATGGTGACGACATGATCACTGGTGGTGCAGGCGACGACATTGTCTTTGCAGGAGCCGGAGAAGATATAGTGGTAGCTGGCCAAGGTAACGACACAGTATTTGGATCGACTGGTAACGACACTCTTCGCGGTGGCCCTGGAAACGACATACTAATAGGTGAAGCAGGCGACGACACACTGACTCCAGGTGGCGGCATTGATGAAGCTGATGGCGGTACAGGTATTAATGAATGCCTACGAGCAGAAACCGCAACAAACTGTGCGAGTGAATAGACTGTACGAATGAAAGTATGTAAATGCTAATACTCTAATGAGCTATTAACCAAGGACCCCAGCTACCGACTCATTGTTTGGTAGCTGGGGTTTTTTATTTTATTAGAAAACGTTTCTTTTCCTATTTTTTGGTGAATGTTAATTACCGCGGTTGTTTGAAACCAAAACGAGGCGTTTCCCTCAACGCATCGACAACCGATAAAGTTGTACTTTCAACACTAGCGTGCGCAATAGAATGGGTTGCCACAATATTGGGTTGCCAGTTCGGTGTTATGCGTTCAATAATCGTTTCTTTGTAGTCATCCAGTGTTAGGGTTTGAATTTCACTGATATTGAACCCATAGCCGTAGTCGTAACGACAATTCTGCGAAGGGCGATATAACTTCCCCTGCTCTCGGTATAAAGGCCCAGCAGGACGCGAACAACTCAAATCACTAACAATCGGGTTCAACGGATGAGGTCGCCAATCTGGGTTT
>CALHNS010000093.1 GCA_938035125.1 uncultured Granulosicoccaceae bacterium
CCCGTTTGATGAAATGTGGGAGGACGACAAGATATGGCTTCCTCGTGTCTTGAGTGGTGAAAAAGTTAACGGGCGTTTCGTTTTCGATGGTGACAACATGCAAGAGCATGAAGTGTTATTCAGTGCCTCTTAAAAATTCCACGTGGCGCCCGCGGCATCCGCATTAGAAATGACACGGTATAAACTGGCTTCTCCCGTCATGCTGGGTTCTAAGGAGTAAGCTTGGTTTGGCGGTACAGCGCATGTGTCTCCTGGGTTTAACACAGTGCTACCACCTTCCCATGAAAATTTCCAATGCCCACGCATGGGCATCAGTATTTCGTGTTTGTCAGATGTTTGCATGTCGGGCTTGATAGAACCACGGGTTAAAAAATCAACATCAAATCCAGGTTTGTCTTTTATGAGCGCGTGTTCACCGATGACGGCTGCAGGTTTTCGCTGCGCCAACGCCATTAAATCCCAATAGCGGGCCACATAATGTGGCACTACTTCATCAATTGAAGGCTCTCGAATGGCGTTTAACTCGGCATCATTGAGCACAGACATAGGTTTTACACCATCAGGTAACGCGTCCCCTTGTTTGGTGTCGTAGAGCCTGCCGGTTTCTGCCAATACCAATCCGTGCTCGGCTGCATCGGTTATCACTTGCGGCGCCCAAGTGACGCCGCCACCTGCATCATCTCCACCTAACACGGCCATAATCATGCCGTAATCGGTGCCGATGTTTTCAAAACCGCGGAATATGCCGGTTGGAATATTAAAAATATCGCCTTCTTCTAAAACTACTTCTCCAGCGTTTCCCCTACGGCCCCAGAAAAAACGCCATTTACCCTTTAAAACAAAGAACACTTCGGCGGTGGTGTGCGTGTGTAATGAATTTCTGCATCGAGGGGGTTGACCTGCTGCGCCAATGTTAAATCCGGGCGTGTCTTCTATGTGCACATGTTGATCGGCACTTTCTGAAACTCCACCACCCAGTATGGTGAAGTTCTCTTTTTGATCAGAACCTGGAGTGTGTGCATCAATGAACGCGGTGCGGCACGGTTGTAAATCACCGTATCGAACGATTCTAGATTCCATAATCAGAGAAGTCATAGCGTGTCTTTAACCTTTGAGGGCATCTTCGTCGTATTTGGTCGCGGTATTGGGTTGTAGTATTGGGTCGTGGCATCGGGTCGCGGAATTGGGCAAAGTAGTAGAGCCGCGAATAATTAACGGTGCATCAATTTTTACCTGTTTCGGCGGTAAAGATTCGTTATTAACCAAAGCTAAAACAATATCCACGGTTTCTGACACCATTGCATTGGCTCGTTGCCGAACCGTAGTTAAGTTATAAGCTGGCCAGCTGGCCATAGGCACATCGTCATAACCCACCACGGCAACATCGTTGGGTACGCATAAATTTAATTCATAACGTAACGTATCTATCACGCTAAACGCCATGTGATCATTTGCTACAAATACTGCATCGGGTGGGTTTTTATCGGTGAACATAGTTCTTGTGGCGTCAGCTGCCCCTTCGGCTGTAAAGTTACCCACGCCACGAGAATGTACTCGCAAATTGTGTTTAGCAAGGCCTGCATTAAAGCCTGTTTCACGATCAAACTGCGTGGAGGCTTGTTCCCATCCAGCTATGTAGCCAATTTTTTTATAACCAGAATGAACTAAATATTCTGCAACCTTGAACCCACCGGCTACGTTATCAGAAGTTACTGAATAGCCTGATTGATTATCTTGCGAGCGGTTAAAAAAGACGATGGGAACGCCAGCACTTCGGCATCGCTCGGCAAATTTTGATGACATTGAAACCGATGCGGAAATGATTCCTTCCACTTGATAGTCCAACATGTCATCAACCACGTTGTCGATGTTGGCAGCATCTTTACCTGCCATAAACACCAGCAATTGATAACCGCGCTCTTGCAGAGCACTGGAAATTTTTTCTAGCGCATCAGGGTAAAATTGGTTATCAAGATAGGCTACCACCAACCCAATGATTCGGCTCTTCCCCGACACCATGGCGCGCGCTAATACGTTGGGCCTATAGCCTAATTCTTCTGCAGCTTTTCGAACCTTGGCAGCGGTTTGACTCGATGCCGACGCCCCCGGTGTAAACACACGACTAACGGCAGATTGGCTAACACCTGCAAGCCGCGCAACTTCCATCGATGTGATTTTCTCGCCCGACATCAATCGGCTGTCCATCCGCCATCGACTAATAGGGAGGTTCCTGTAATCATGGCGGCAGCATCACTGGCAAGAAACACCACAGAGCCCATGATGTCTTCAACGTCTGCTGCACGGTTTAGTTTAATTTTATCGAGTATCCACTGACGTTTTTTAGGGTCATCAAAAGTAACTTTGGATAATTCGGTTAATACAAACGTGGGGCAAATTGTATTGACGCGAATGTTGTTTGGGCCCCATTCAATTGCCATGGCTTTGGTAAAACCTTCCACCGCGTGCTTAGTAGCGCAATACACAGCGCGTTCAGGGCCGCCTACGTGCGCCATTTGAGATGAAATGTTGATTAGCGAGCCCGATTTATTTGCCGCTATTAACCCTTTAGCAACCGCTTGGGTGAGAAAGTAGGCAGCTTTTACGTTTAAATCCGTTACCGCATCGTAGTCAGCAACGGTAGTGTTTACAGCCGAGCTGTGTCGTGCCAACCCAGCAGAATTCACTAAAATATCAAAAGGTCCGGTAGATTCCACAGCCGTTTGTGTGGCTGAAAAATCGCACACATCCAATGGCAAAGCGGATGCTTTTAAGCCTTTGTCGGTTAATGATTGAACCAACGTATCAAGTTCAGCTTTGCGCCTTGCCGCTACCACGACTTCAGCACCTGCATCACAGAGCGCAACGGCTGCTCCTAGCCCAATACCAGAAGATGCGCCTGTAATTAATGCGCGTTTTCCGTCTAATCGAAACGATGGAGTTATGGGCAGTGTCATTGTGTTACATCAAACCGCTGGTTCGCCATAGGGAACGTTTTTCTTTCCATAGCGTCGCACTCGCACGTTGCACTGTTCAGCGTGGCCTACAAAGCCTTCTAATACGCACAAGCGTGATCCGTATTCACCGATGGTTGTGGCCGCTTCATCGGTGAGTATTTTTTGATAAGAATGGGTTTTTAAAAATTTACCTACCCACAAACCACCGGTGTATCGCCCTGCTTTTCGTGTGGGCAAGGTATGGTTGGTGCCGATCACTTTATCGCCATTTGCCACGTTGGTTCTAGCACCAAGAAAAAGCGCACCGTAGCAAGTCATGTTCTCTAAAAACCAGTCGTCTCGATCGGTCATCACTTGCACGTGTTCAGAAGCAATATCATCGGCAACCGCTAACATCTCGTCATAGGTGTCGCACACGATAACTTCCCCGTAATCGCGCCAACTCACAGAAGCGGTATCGGCAGTAGGCAATACAGTAAGTAGGCGTTCGATTTCCGCTTGTGTATCGGTGGCTAATTGATGGGAGTTAGTCAGTAGCACGGCTGGGCTGTTATAACCATGCTCTGCTTGGCCTAAAAGGTCTGTGGCACACAGTTCGGCATCTACTGTTTCATCAGCAATTATCATGGTTTCTGTGGGGCCTGCAAATAAATCAATTCCCACTCGGCCAAACAATTGGCGTTTTGCTTCGGCCACATACGCATTGCCTGGGCCCACTAATAGATGCACAGGATCGATAGTTTCTGTGCCTAAGGCCATAGCGCCTACCGCTTGAATACCACCAAGCACGTAAATTTCATGGGCGCCGCCTAAATGCATAGCGGCAATGACAGCAGGGTTTGGCTCACCATTAAAAGGAGGCGTGCAGGCGATGATACGAGGAACCCCAGCAACGGAAGCTGTAGCAACCGACATATGAGCCGAGGCCACCATAGGAAACTTTCCCCCCGGCACATAACACCCCACCGATTGCACGGGAATGTTCTTATGACCTAGAACCACCCCAGGAAGCGTTTCGACTTCGATGTCATGCATGCTATCGCGCTGCGCTTGTGCAAAATTTCTTACCTGCTCTTGGGCAAATTTTAAATCGACCATATCGCGATCACTAACTTTTGCGATGATGGTTTGTATTTCATCAGGAGTTAATCGATAAGAAGGGCGATCGTAGTTATCGAATTTAACGGCTAATTCGTGCACGGCCTTATCGCCACGTTGTTCAATGTCTGAAAGCGTTGCGCTAACCACCTCAGCCGTTTTAGCATCGTTCTTGGCTCGGGCCGATTCGGCAATACCGCGTTTTAAATAAGTAATAGCCATAAGTCTATTTGTTAACCTTTTACTGCGCCTTGCGTTAAACCCGATACGATTTGCCGCTGGAAGAACATCACCAACACAAATAAAGGGGCGGTGGCTGATACCACAGCCGCTACGGCAAACATCACATTGCCTTCGGTTTGTGTGGTGCCTAAAAAGCTAGCAATTTTTGGCACCATGGTTTGATTTTCTTTTGATAGCAACATGCTGGTAACCGTAAAATCGTTGTAGGCCAACAAAAAGCTGAATAGCCCAGTGGTGATTACACCTGGCCACATCACAGGGATGATGACGTGACGAAACGCCTGAAATTGCGAGCACCCATCCACTTTTGCGCTTTCATCTAATTCTTTAGGAATTTTTTGAAAGAAGCTATGAAGCATCCAGAGTGTAAAGGGTTGATTTATAGCCACCAATACAATAATCGTGGTGGGCAATATGCCCCATAGATTCCACTGGAAAAACGGTAATAAATAGCCAGCAACCAGCGTTATATGCGGCATGGCGCGAAAGATGAGTGCGGCTATTAAAAACCAAAATGTATACCGAAAACCTGATCGGGATAAGGCGTAGCCGCCTAAGGTTCCGATAGTAAGAGATATGGTCACAACAAAGAAACACACAATACCTGTGTTAATAACCGCTTTCCAAAATTCTTCCTGTACCCACGCGCCCTGATAGCCGTTGTTGGTAAACGCGGTGCCGTGCTCGGCAATGGTTCTAGCACCAGTGACGGCATTAGTCCAATCAGCCTTTGAAAAGAAATCTAATTCCACTTTAAAAGAGCCCCAAAGGGTCCAGATGAAAGGGAACGCTGCTAAAAACAACCAGCACAATATAAATGCTGACGATAGAAGTCGCAGCATGGGAGGCTGCTTAAATGCTTTAGCCTTCATGCGTTAATGCTTCACTTTGAAATCGTGCCATGTGCGAATCAGCACCGGAGATAAAAGAATGGCTACGCCCATAATAGTGAGCACAGAGGTGGTGGCAGCGGATGACAACGCACGGGTTTCCCCACCAAGATCGTTGAAGATTATCCAAGATAGTGAGGTGGCATGAGCTTGTGCGTTAAAGCCAACGATAGGCTCAAACACTCGAAAGTTATCCATTAATTGCATTAACGCCACAAAAGTCACTAAGGGCATAAGGTGCGGGATAACGACATAGCGTATTTGTTGCCAGCGAGAGGCACCATCAATCATTGAACTCTCTAGGGTATCTTGCGGCAACGTTTGAAGGCCTGCATAAAACACCACAAATGCGAAAGGCGCTGCATGCCACACGCCGTACACAATTAACATTATCCAGGTATAACCGGTTGAAGCTTTTAACGATAAATTAGGATCTGAAAATAACCATTGCAAGGCGGTGCCTACAATGCCGCGACTGTCCACCATCCAAAATAAAATAAGTGACCCAATTAAGGGCGTTACGATCATTGGTAGCAACGAGAAGAAAATGGCTAAGCCTTTTAAATGTCGATGCAGAGAATTTACGGCAAGTGCTATAACAAACCCAAATACAATGAGAAGTGGGGTAACGACAAAGGTAAACGTTAAGGTAAACCCCATGGCTCGATAAAAAGGCAAATTATTGATGGTTTTAAAAAAATCTTTTAACCCTTCACGCGTTTGCCACGCCGCCTTCACTTCATCAACAGCCAAATGACCTCTGTCACGGTAAATGGCTAATCCAGCAAACTGTCCTAGCGGTTTTGCATCACGAAGTTTTTGCGTGGCTTCTTGATCCACTGATGTGGTTTCTTTGCAACCGAACGGGTCGCAGCTTTCAACTACTTTCAGCACTTGCTCATGTGGTGTGAAAATAGATTGAATCACAACCGATACGATAGGCAGGGCTATGAACAGTAGCATAGCCAAAGCGGTCGGTAAGATGAACCAGAAAAAGGTTTTGTGTTTCATGAATGCTAGAAAAAGGTGCCGTCGAATAGGGCGGTTAAATTACATTGAATAGCCCATGTGGGATGGGTTTCACCCCACATGAGCTTATCTTTCAATGTGATTTAAAAGCGCTTATAAAAAGCCGCCTTCTTTCGCTTTTGCGGTATAAGCTGCTTCTACATCAGCCAAGGCTGTTGCCGCATCTTCTTTGCCTTGCATGAAGTCACCCAGTTCATCACCCAGTGCTGAGTGCATCAAGCCTTGGAAAGGCAACATAGGGTAGGGAACCGAGTTGCGGCTTGCTGCATCGAACACACCTTCTGCAGCAGGCGTTGGCTCATATCCATCAATTAACCAAACCGCCATGGGAGATGTTTCTTCATTAAGCATATCAGGGCGAATGCCGTTCATCATGGCGATGAATGTGGCTTCTGCTTCTTCATCGGAGATGTTCTTAGCAACAGTCCATCCATCCCACCACAAGGTAGTTGCTGGAGTTTCGTTACCGCCAACGGTCATAGGGCCTGCAATGGCTGTGTTATCCACCACTTCTTGAGAAGAGCCTTCTGTTTCACGTAATGGACCTACCCGAGAACCCCACATGTTCATAATGGCAACATTGCCTGCTTTCCATTCAGCGCTTGTGGCGTTTGAATCGTGTGTTAAGAAGTCAGGGTTCATGTATTCACTTAGTGATTTCATCATTTCAAGTGCGGCAACACCTGCTTCATTGTTGATGCTTGGTTCTGCTGTGCCTTGTTTGAAGAATTCACCGCCCATGCCTATGTACATATTGTTAAATTCTTGGGCTAAGTTCCAACCCGCTGCATAAGCACCGCCGATTGGGTTTTCCATAATGCCTTTTTCACGAATCATTTTCGCGGCTGCCAACATATCTTCATAAGTAGCAGGGGGTTCAACGCCAATTTCTTTTAACACATCTTCGCGGTATACCAAGTGTTGTGCGTTTGCCATAAATGCAACAGCCATCACTTTCCCATCGATAGTAATGAGCTGATTTGGCTTTAAATCACCGCCGTGTTTTGCCACTAAATCATCTAACGGCCGAATCACGTCTTCGTTCATGAGCGCAACAATGGATGAATTTGCAATAATTGCAGACGTGTACTCTGCCGGTGTGCCCGACATACCCGCTACGTTAATTTCTTGATGTTCAGACGTTAGATTGGTGGTGACTTCAGCGCCTGTGCATTCTTGCGCGGCTGCACCAACGGCTTGAATCGCTGGAAATTCATTGCCTACAACGCTTACCCTTGCGCCAATTTCACATTCAGCCATGGCGTTTGTTGACACAAGGCCTATGGCCGTTGCCAGCGCTAGTTTTTTAAACAACATACTCAAATCCCCTCTTTGTAGAAATGATGCACATAGGTGCACCGGTTTGCGCGTCCCGTTGCATTGGGCGCTGTTTTTGGCTGCAAAAGCCTTTAAATACGTGCCCCCGATTCGGCGTCGAACAGGTGACATATGTTGGCAGGCACGGACATCGATACCGTGTCTCCAATATTGGCGCGGTAGTTCTTGTGAGTTTTTACACTCACAAGCGCTCCTCCCACACGGATGGATACCATGGTGGCATCACCGAGTAATTCGATTGCATAGATGGGGGCGGTTATTTGCCCGCTATCATTTTCTGCCAAGCTGGCATCTTCTGCTCTAAAACCAAGCGTTAATGGGCCATCAGCGTGCGATATGTTCGAAATGCGAACGTTCTGCGCAGTGAACTCTCCGTTTTCAACCTTGCCTTCAATTAAGTTCATCGCAGGGCTTCCAATAAAGGAGGCCACGAATGTGTTCGCAGGGGTGTCGTAAATTTCTGTGGGGCTGCCCACTTGCTGAACCACACCCGTTTTCATGACCACCACACGATCAGCAAGTGTCATGGCTTCAATTTGATCGTGTGTTACGTAGATGGTGGTGACAGCCAAATCGTGTGTCAGGTTTTTAATTTGCGCACGAGTGGAGACGCGCAGTTTTGCGTCTAAGTTTGATAAGGGTTCATCCATTAAAAATGCAGATGGTTTACGAACAATCGCGCGCGCAAGGGCTACACGTTGGCGTTGCCCACCAGAGAGTTCAGCTGGTTTTCGTTGTAGAAAATCATCCAGTTCGACCATGGCACTGGCTTTCATTACGCGCTCGTGGTGCGTGGCAGCATCCACATTACGCACTTTGAGTGGAAAGCGAATGTTTTCGTATACGTTCATGTTCGGGTACAGTGCATAGCTTTGGAAGACCATAGCCACATCGCGATCTTTGGGTTCTAAATCGTTCACCACTTGACCATCGATTTTGATGGTGCCCTCGCTGGCGTCTTCAAGGCCTGCGATCATGCGCATGGTGGTGGTTTTGCCACAGCCCGATGGCCCGAGCAGTACCAGGAATTCTTTATCGGCTATGGTGAGGTCAAAGTTATCGACCCCAACGAAGCTACCCCAGCGTTTGGATAACCCATTTAATTGAATTTCAGCCAACCGAATCTCCGCACTGAAAACTATTTTGCATACGCATGCAAATAGAATAAACTCTGTGCTCTATGGTTGGCAAGCCTAATTGCTACTAATTTTTGTTTTACCTCTAACCCAAAGAGCATCGACGTGTCCAATTTCCAGAGTCAAAAGCAGTTGGTGCGCCGTTATTACGATGCGTTGGATGCGGCAGAATCTAATGGCTTGATTGAGGTATTAGAGCAATACACCAGCAAGGATTACTTTTGGCGCGGCTACCACCCGTTTAATGAATTGACTGGGCCAGCGCAGGTGGGCCAGAACTTTTGGGTACCGCTACGCCAATCGTTAAAACACCTGCAACGGCGTATGGATGTATTTATGGCAGGTGCTAACACGCTACCCGACCAAGACGGCGTTTGGGTGGTGTCGATGGGACATTTAATGGGCTTGTTTGATGAGCCTTGGTTGAACATTCCGCCTACGCGAAAAATGGTGATGCTGCGTTACTGCGAATTCAACAAAGTGGAAGGTGATCAAATAACCGAAACCGCTATGTACTTCGACATCCCTCACTTAATGGCGCAGGCCGGAATGAATCCATTTCCAGACCAAACGGCAGCTCAGTTGGTGCAACCGGGGCCAATGACGCATAACGGTCTTATGTTTGAAGAACAAGACCCGGCAGAAGGTGAAAAGACCATGGCAGCGATTGATTTTATGGTGAATGACATCCAAACCTGGCGTGGTGGTGAACAAGAAGAATCCTTAGTGGATGAGCTTCGGCGCAGTTGGAATGAAGACATGATTTGGTGGGGGCCAACCGGCATTGGCGCCACGTACACCATCGAACGGTATGCAGAACAACATTCTGGGCCGTTTCGCCAAGGGTTGAAAGACCGAACCTTTAACGGACATGTGTGCCGATTGGCTGAAGGGGAATTTGGAGCATTCTTTGGGTGGCCAAATTTAACCGTCACCCCTAATGGATTTATGGGCATGCCGCCCAGCGATACCCCAGGGGATATGCGAGTTATTGATGTTTACCGCCGAGATGGAAACAAACTCACAGAGAATTGGATATTCATCGATTTATTACATTTTTGGCTAAGCCAAGGGCACGATGTTTTAGCAGGCATTGATGCAGAGCATAAAACGAATATCCCGTGAACGATCTGTTAAAGCCCTTTACAGTAAACTCTTTAACGCTGCGTAACCGAATTGTAAGCACAGCGCACGCGCCAGCTTTTGCAGAAGAAGGCCACCCTCGTAAGCGTTATCGTTTGTATCACGAAGAAAAGGCTCGTGGCGGCATTGGTTTAACCATGATCGGTGGCTCCACCAATATCGCAGCTGATAGTCCTTCGGTGTTCGGGCAATTGTACGCCGGCGATGATCGTATTATTCCGTGGTTTCAGAAACTCACCGATGGTGTTCATCAGCAAGGCGCTGCCATCATGTGCCAGTTAACGCACATGGGGCGACGCACCGCTTGGGATGACGGGGACTGGTTGCCCGTTATTGCACCATCCAATGTTCGGGAGCGTGCCCACCGTGCATTCCCGAAGGTGATGGAAAGCCATGATATCGATCGAGTTATAGAAGACTTCTTACGCGCTGCGGTACGTTGCCAAGAAGGTGGGTTTGATGGTATCGAGTTATTGGTGCATTCTCATTTATTAGGGCAATTTATTTCGCCAATTACCAATAAACGCAACGACGACTATGGCGGGAGTCTTGAAAATCGTTTGCGTTTAACGAAAACCGTATTAGAAAAGGTGCGTAAAGCAGTGGGGCAGTCCTTTGTTATTTCTTTGAGGCTGACAGGCGATGAATTAGTGCAAGGCGGGCTCACAGCAGATGAATGTGTGGCAGTTGCACAATCGCTTGAAGCAACAGGGCACGCCGATTTGTTCAACATACTGGTTGGTGCACCCTATGATGATTTAGGTTTAGCTACTTGGGTACCTCCAATGGGCATGGAGGCAATTCCTAATTTAACCGTTGCAAAGCGAATACGCGATTCGGTGAATATTCCCATTCTTCACGCAGGGGGTATAAGCGATTTAGCCACAGCCCAACACGCCATTGCGGGCAATCATATGGATCTTGTTGGTATGACTCGTGCGCACATGGCTGACCCGCATTTAGTCAATAAGTGGGTGCAAGGGCAAGAAGAACGGATTCGAACGTGCGTTGGGCTAGGGTATTGCGTTGATCGCGTTAACCAAGGCAAGGCCGCTGTGTGTGGGCAAAATGCTGCCACAGGTCGCGAAGAGTTTTTATCTCATCTTATAACGGTTGCTAAAGAAGTTAAACAGGTTGCTGTGATAGGCGGAGGTCCTGCTGGATTGGAGGCGGCAAGAGTGTGTGCGGAAAAGGGCCATGTTGTTACATTGTATGAGGCTTCATCAGAACTGGGAGGGCAATTAAAGTTAGCATCCCAGGGGCAGATTAGACGATCAATGCAAGCGGTAACCCAATGGTTGATTTCTGAGGTTACCCACTTAGGTGTTAATGTGGTGCTGAATCATTATGTGGATGCAGAGGAAGTTCTAAGCTGGAATCCAGATGTGGTGTTCGTTGCGACCGGAGGTTGGCCTGAAGCACCTGATATTCCGGGCGCTGAATTAACCTTGTCTAGCTGGGATGTGTTATCCGATAAAGCAAGGTTATCTGGCGAAATTATTATCTTTGATGAAACCGGTGATCAAGCCGGTAGTGTGGTTGCGGATGTGTTGAGCCAGCACGATTCCAGTGTTACTTGGGTGACCCCCGATCGATCGCTGATGCATGACTTAGGGCCCACCACATCATCGGTAGCACTAAAACATTTAGCACAACGTAATGTAGGTTTTGAATGCTTAAACGAATTGGCTTGGGTTCAAAGGGCGGGCAATCGATTATCTGTTGGGCTACGTAATGTTTTAACTGATGCCATACAAACAAAACATGCAGATTATGTGGTGGTAGAGCGCGGGTTAACACCTATTGATGAGATATATTTTGAACTAAAAGATCAATCTAAAAATTTAGGACAATTAGAGAATACCGCATTAATTCAAGGTGAAAATCCATTTAACGTTCTCAATGCACAAGGGCGATTTTTCTTAGCCCGTATTGGCGATGCGGTAACCGGTCGAAACCTTCATGCAGCCTTGTTGGATGCATTGAGGGTGAGCACGTTTGTATGATCGTTGTGTTTAGCCTATGGATATGGCAACAATAAGAACATTGCCAAAGAGTGGGTTGAAGCATGCGCAAACGTGTTTATACATGCCGTATTGGAATTTACGGAATTAATCAAATTAGTATGAGCATTTTTATGTTAAAAATGCCCATACTCAATACCGCAAGCATCATTACTGAGTAGGCAATTTAGCTTGCTTCCAACCCTTCATGCCTGCATCGATGTGAATGATGTTTTTAAACCCTGCGCGAAGCATGATAGGCAACGTTTTTCCACTTCGCACGCCAGATTGGCAGTGCACTATATAAGTTTTATCTCTATCCAGCTTTTCTATGTTCTTTTTAAACGAAAATGAATAGTAATTTATGTTAATCGCATTTTCTATTTTGGAATGATTGTATTCAATAGGAGTACGTACATCTAAAATCACATAATCAGGGTTTTCTTCAATGAGCTTCGCAGCTTCTAAGGGGGTGACGTCTTGAACAAAAACCTCGTCATCGGATGCACTCGCTGCGTCTTGTGCAATAGATACATTGCTAACGCTAACCCATACTAACAACGCCAAAGTGAATAAAGATATTGGTATCGATTTCATGTTGAATCCAAAATGATGATGCTGGCTAACTAATCCGAATTCATTGAGCCTTAACAGAGCTGATGCCTAAGATTTTAAAAATTGGGCAAAAGTTAACAACACCGGTTACAACTAAGACAGCACCAACAACCAGTGCGATAATGCCAACAGTAGAGCTTAAGCCCGCACCAAAAATACCGAAAGCAGCCAACAACAAGCCCGCTACCAGTCGGATGGTTTTATCTACAGAGCCTACGTTATGTGGAAGAGCCATGTTTTTCTCAAGCGTTAATGAATTGAAGCCTTAATTTGGCATGCTTTGTATTCTGGTGTCTGTGATTTTGTCACCTACCCCTATCATTGACGATGCTAATTCCTTTTGGTTGCAAAAAAATTAGACCGATTGCAGCATTTTGTTGAGTGCCACAGGGTCTTTTATAACGATTTGCCCGCGTTGTCGTTCTATGAGAGCCTGCTTTTCGAAATGCGACAGGCGTCGGCTGATCACTTCTCGTGCCGAGCCGATATCCACCGCTAATTGCTGGTGAGTCAAGTTTATGGCTGATTCGGCGTTCGATTGTTCAGCCCTTGCTAAAAGCGCCGCGGCCAGTCGCTGATCTACCGATTGTGTGGTCAGCTCTGTGGTTCTTTTTACTAAAGCCGCAAGGCGTTCACTGAAATTATTGAAAACAAATTCAAGAAATTCTGGCGATTGTGTGGTGAGTCGTTTGAAAGCAGCGCGGCGAATGAGGACCAATTCGGTCGTGGATTCAGTAAGCGCTTGTGCATCGTAATTACTGTTGCTAAGCAAGCATGAGGTGGTCATGACACACGATTCGCCAGCGTTTATCCGATACAAAAGCAGCTGGTGGCCGGTGGTGGTGAGTAGTTCTACTCGTACTGTGCCCGTTTTTACAATGACGTAGTGTTCACACGAATCGCCCAAGCAAAAAAGCTGGCTGCCTGTAGGCACAGACTGTATTACCGCGTCTCCAGATTCAAGTAGGGTATCGACAATTGAGGCTTTCATAGTGGGGGTTCAAATTTGATGTTTATCGTTGTCATTCATGGGGCAATTGCTGGTTTGTGATGCCAAAGCGTAACAAAGATTGCCAAGATACACCAAAGTAGAACTTAAATTATGTGCATAAAAAAGGGCGGTAACCTTGAACGAGAGTTCATTGTTACCACCCCTTGTATTACAAATACATATTACAAAACTCGCCTTGCACTAGCCCGAACACGCAATTTTCATTGGCTTTGTTCGATAGTTTGCGAGTAAAAAAGTAAAGATTAGCGTGCAATAAAAACCAAAGATTCAGGAATCAACTCTGTTCTGATTCGCCCCCCCACTGGGCTATCATCAGCAGGGTTAATACGATCAAAACCAGGGGCTGCATCATCGTTGATACCGATCCAAACATTACCCATTGGGCCAACGCCAATGGCGGTGATGTCTATGCCACTGAAGTTAGATAATGGATCGGTTTCGACAACGCCAGTAGTGGGGTTGAACGCTCGTAAAAATGCAGTACCAAATGAGGTGGTGGTTACTACATAACCTTTATCAGCGGACGCAATGGCAACGCTATCCACAAATTCACCCAAGGTGTCGTCATCAATTAATACCTCCACGCTGAAGTCTGTGGCATCCACTAACGCAACACCTCCGGTGAGCGTATCTGCATTCGCTCCATCAGGGTTGAAGAAGTCACCAGCAGACGATACAACCAAATCATTGGTGGCGTCATTAAAAAACATATCCAAACCATTTCTCATGGGCAGTTCGATACCGTTCAAACCGTCAGCACCTTGGCCTGTTGCGATTTCGGTATCGGTGTTCGTATCGATGACGGCGATGTATCCGTTTTGCGTGGGGGAGAATTGTTGTAAACGCTGCATTAAAACAAACAAACGATCACCAACAACAACCGCTCGTGTCATTTCGGTTGCGCCATCGGCATCGTATGCGGATAAATCAATAGTGCCTACGAAAAATTCTTCTTGTGAAGTGGCTGATGGATTAACGATCCAAACTTCACCGGTTCCATAACGGGCAACATAGGCTTTCGTTTCATCAACAAACGCCATGTCATGGGGGTTGGAAGCCACGCCGTCGTCACCCACAACCGAGTATTGATAATCGGCTTCAAACGTTTCTATGTTGTAGCGTGTGACGTTGTCTTGATTGAATCGACCTATTCCATACAGATGCGTACCGTCGGTAACGGCAAAATTATCCGAGGAGGCATTGGGTTCACTGCAACCGGATAATTCGACATTCTCACCAATAGAAAGGCGCTCATAAAAGCCTGCATCAAATCCAGTAGAACGAGTATTGGCGAAAGCGAAGTAAGGTGCGTCAGCGGCGCTAAGAGTCTCAGCAGCATTCGCAGCCTCACAGGTAGTTGCAGCGGCAACTTGGTCACCTTCGGCATCGGCATTGGCGCCTGCATCGGTTTCTGCATCGGCATCAGTATCTGCGTCAGCACCGGTGTCTGCATCAGCTTCTGACGTCACGTCGTTAATGCCATCAGTTAGCGAATCGTCATCGCTACTAGAACAAGCGCTTAAGGCAACAAGTAAAACACTTGAAGCCAATGCGCGAGTTAGGGGTGCGCGTTTTATAAACATGTCAATCGGTTCTCTATAGGTAATTTTTTTAGTACTGTTTGCACTAAAGCTGGTAAGAAAACCCTAGGCTGAAAGATCGCCCGGGTCTTGGAAAACCATTGAAATCTTCAATGGTTTGGTCGGTGATATTGCTTACGGTAAAATCAGCACTCCATTGATTGCGCTGCCATTGCGTGCCTACATTAATCACTGTGGCATCCTCAGCGGGTAGAAAATTGCCAAGATCATAAAAACGCTCTTGAGCAAGATTCAGTTCTGACCACAATGTCAAATAACGTTGAGCTTGATACTCACCTCTGACGTAGGCGCTGAGTGCTGATTGATTCGGTAATTGTTTACCTGAGAAGGCAATGATGTTCGATTGATTATTTGTGTCTTGTACCGTTAAGTTTGTTTTTAGTTTCATTGCGCTTGTTGGCGACCAAGACGTTTCAAATTCCAACCCTTGTATCGTGGCAGAACCGGTGTTTGCATTTCGTCCGATACCTCTGGCATCAAATACAGTCACTATGGTGTCATCACGACCACTATGAAATAAAGTGGCGCTTACATTCAATACTTTTGTCGCTGCCCACTGAACGTTAATTTCTGTGTTTAGGCCTTGCTCAGGATTTAAATCTTCGTTTCCTATCACAAGGCCTTGGGTTCCAAACATCTCGGAAAAAGTGGGAATGCGAAAGTAACGACCTAGTGACGCCGTCCATGCCAAACGAGTGGTTTGTTGCCATCGTGCGCTAAG
>CALHNS010000094.1 GCA_938035125.1 uncultured Granulosicoccaceae bacterium
GTTAGTTCTGAACTACTAGGATCAGCGCTAAGATTACCTGCCAAGTCAATTATCGCAGCTGTTACCGAATAAACCGCTTCAGGCAAAGCATCCGCTACAGGAATGCTTAACTGCCAAGTTCCATCGTTGTTATTAACTAAGTTACCATCTCCAGCAACATACGTTATTCCATTGACAAGAACCGTCAAGGTTTCCCCAGCACTGATTGTGGCCGTGCCTTCAATTACCGGCACTGTTGTATTGGTAACTTGGCTCGTCACGCCAGGGGTTATAGGCGATACCGTATCAACAACCAGCTCATCGATACCAGAATCCACTGAAGTATTGCCTGCTAAATCAGTAACAGTGGCAATCACTTGATACAAACCATCTACTAAAAGGTTCGCAGGCGGAATGGTTAAACCCCAAGTGCCATCATTATTAACAACTAAATTCCCATCACCTTCTGTATAAACAACACCGTTCACCATAATGGATAATGTCAGCCCCGCATTGATAGGCGTTACCCCACTTATTAACGGCGTTGAATCTGGTGTGGTTTGGCTCGTTACACCAGGCGCTTGAGGCGCCATCGTGTCAACCGTAAGTTCATTCACTGAAATATCGATTGATGTGTTCCCAGCAGGGTCGGTTAATGACACTGCCACATCGTAGATGGCATCAGCCAACGAATCAGAAGCAGGAATTACCAATGTCCAAGTGTTGGCACCATCGTGACTTAAAAAACCATCACCATCTACATATGTAACACCATTAACCGTAACGGTTAAACTATCCCCTGGCCCCACCGCCGCATTTCCAGTAAGCGTTGGTGTGGCATTGTTGGTAATTTGAAAATGCGCTGTTGGAATAAACGGAGCTGACGTATCGACAACGGCGGTGTCATTCACTGTAGCCGTTGAATTCCCGGCAGGATCAGTGAGGAATGCTTCAGCCACCACAGCCGCCCCATTTACAGGAACCAGTGTGGTTAAATTTACAACACCAGTGGATACTTCAATGACATTAAGTGTAATCGATGAAACTACACCGTTTAGAGTAACAGTGAGAATATCTCCAACCATCACATCGGCAGGCAACTGCACCGATACATCAACAGGCCCATTGGATTCAGTGATATTCAATAAACTATTATCATCAACATCTTCTGCAATGATGATCATCGGTGGTGATGGCACGGTGGTATCCACTACGGCTAAATCGGTATCGCTAGGCGAAACATTGCCCGCTTGATCAACAATATTTGCTGACACACTAAGCGTATTGCCATCAGCAACCAATGCTACTGTGGTAGACACAACACCTGCTGCAATATCTGCAGCCGTTAATACGGTACTGCCAGGAGTGGTTCCATCGGTCCATAGCAACGAATCACCTACCATCGCATCTACCGGCAAACCGATATCCACAGGTTGCGGGTTTATCGCCTCAGCTGAGCCAAGTAACGCATCGTTGTTGCTATCGGCTGTTAACGTAACCGTAGGCGCAGCTGTTGCGGTTAGATCTATAACAAGTTCATTAAGCGTACCTTCTGAAATTGAGTTTCCAGCCAAATCTACCACCGTTACCACAACATCGTAAAACGCTTCTGGCAAAGCATCCGCTGCTGGAATGGGTAAGCTCCAAGTGCCGTTAGCATTAGCCACTAAATTGCCATCACCTGCGGTATACACAACCCCATTGACAAGCACCGTAAGCACATCGCCTGGTAATAGTGTTGCAGAACCTGTAACCACAGGAACTGAAGAATTACTCAGTTGAAAATCTACCGTTGGAGCCACTGGTGCTGTTAAATCAACAGTAAGTTCTGTACTACTTGGATCAACACTGACATTGCCAGCAACGTCAGTAACCATTGCAGTAACATCATAAGTCGCCTCTGGCAAAGCATCAGATGCAGGAATCGTTAAATTCCATGTACCGTTGCCGTTATCAATCAAATTTCCATCGCCGGCGGTATAAGTAATACCGTTAACTTCAACCTGTAACACCTCCCCTATTACAACCGTTGCGGTTCCTGCAATAGTTGGCGTTTGTATGTTCGTAACCAAACTAGTCACACCCGGGGTAGACGGTGACACGGTATCGATAACTAAATCGTTAACACCAGCATCAAAAGATTGATTGCCAGCGGCATCCGTTACTGTTGCAACCACTTGATACAATCCATCAATCATTACGTTAGCTGCAGGAATCGTTAAATCCCATGTTCCATCAGCGTTATCCACTAAGTTGCCGTCGCCAGCTGTATATATAACACCATCGACTAACACACTTAACACCAACCCAGTGCCAACAGGTGTTGTACCACTAATCAATGGCGTAGTATCTTGCGTGGTTTGACTGGTTACGCCTGGTGCTGGCGCAGGTGTTAAATCAACAATTAATTCATTGACTGTTATATCTGCTGAGGTGTTTCCGGCAGCATCGGTTATTACCGCATCAACCTCATAAACCGAATCAACCAAGGCATCGGATGCAGGGATGACCAGTGACCATACACCGCTTGCGTTAAACGATAGATTGACATCCCCTTCGATGTACGTTACACCGTTCACAGCAACCGATAAGCTTTCACCCGTTACGATAATTGCAGTACCTGATAATGTTGGGGTAGCGTTATTAGTCAGTAAGCTATTCACCGTAGGAATGGCAGGCGGCAACAAATCCACAATGAGTTCATCGATGGTAGCATCAACAGATGAATTTCCAGCCGGGTCTTCAATCTGAACAACAACATCGTAAACAGCACTGACCAATGCGTCTGCAGCGGGAATAGCTAATGACCAAGCACCGCTGCCGTTGTAAACCAGATTTCCATCACCTTCTGTATAAATCACTCCATTGACCGTAACGCGTAAAATATCTCCCGGCCCAACTGCTGCATTTCCCGTTATTGTTGGTGTACCACTGTTAGTAATTTGAGAATTCACAGTTGGGATAAAGGGAGGCGAAATATCCAAACTCGCCACGTCATTAGCTGTAGTGGATACATTGCCAGCAGGGTCAGTAATGAACGCCTCAGCAACAATCACAGCTCCATGGGAAGGTGCTGTGGTGCTTAAATTAACGACACCGGCTGCAATATTAACAGCCGATAATACTTGCGTTGCAACCACCCCTCGAATGCTAGTGGTTAATACATCGCCTGCTGATGCGGTACCTGGCAATAACACCTGCACATCGACCAAACCTAAATTTTCAGCCACATTAATGAAAGCGTCGTTATTCGTATCTTCACTAATTACAATTGAAGGCTGTGTTGGCATGGTGAGATCAACCAATGCCAAATCTCCGCCATTGGCAGACACATTACCAGCTACATCTTGAATGTAAGCTAATACATTAAAAAGAATTCCATCTGCAGGCAAAGCCCCTGAAGTGGATACAATACCTGCGGCAATGTCAGCTCCTGTCAGCACAAAACTGGATACGGACGTGCCATCATCTACAAACAGCGTATAACCCACATTCGCCGTTGGTGGGAGCACGATATCTAAAGGCTGAGGTGTAACAGCCTCAACGATGCTGAGCAAACCATTATTATCAGCATCGGCCACAATAATCGGCTGTGGTGGCGCGCTTGGTGTTAAATCAACAATGAGTTCATCGGTAGTTGCATCGGCAGAACTATTTCCAGCAGCATCTTCAACTGTTGCGATAACATCGTAGGTGGCTTCAATTAACGCATCCACAGCAGGAATTGTTAAATCCCACGTGCTGTCGGTATTGACAACTAAGTTTCCATCGCCTTGAGTGTAAATAACACCATTGACTTCAACCGTTAGCACTTCACCCACTCCAACCGTTGCCGTACCAGAAACAACGGGGGTTGGATTGTTTGTAAGCAATGGATTAACTGTGGGTGCTGTGGGCGCTGTTAAATCTATAACAAGCTCTGCACTACTTGGATCGGTACTGGCATTACCTGCAATATCCATAACGAGCGCGGTAACGTCATAACCTGCTTCTGGCAACGCATCACTAATCGGTATATTTAAATCCCATGTGCCATCAGCGTTATCTACTAGATTGCCGTCACCTGCGGTGTACGTTATGCCATTAACCTCTACAGTTAAAATTTCTCCAAAACCAACAATGGCTGTGCCCGATATGACAGGTGTTGTATTATTAGTAACTTGACTGGTAACACCCGGTGTTGGTGGAGCGGTGGTATCCACAACCAAGTCGTCTACACCCGCATCAATAGCACTATTACCAGCAGCATCTGTTAAGGTGGCTAGTACTTGATATAAACCATCACTTAGTAAGTCTGCAACTGGAATCGTAAGGTCCCATGTACCGTTCGGATTAACAACAAGATTGCCATCACCTGCGGTGTAAACCACACCATTGACTTCAACGGTTAATGTCAAACCCGTACCTACCGGCAAGGTGCCAGAGATTAACGGCGTATTATCCTGTGTTGTTTGACTGGTAACACCTGGTGCAATTGGTGGCGTGGTATCCACTACCAATTCATTCACCGTGATATCAACCGCTGCGTTACCCACGCTGTCTGTTACCGTTACGATCACATCATAGGCACTATCAGCTAGCGCATCTGTAGCAGGAATAGTTAAATTCCAAGTCCCGTTCCCGTTGTCCACTAAGTTGCCATCCCCTGCGGTATAGACAACTCCGTTCACCTCTATATTGAGCACATCGGTTGCAGCAACAACCGCGGTACCCATCAATACAGGCGTTGGATTATTAGTTAATAAACTACTCACCGCTGGAACCGTTGGCGGTGTTAAATCAACAATCAGTTCATCGGTGGATACATCTGATGAAGCGTTACCCGCCCCATCGGTTACCGTTGCAATTACCTCAAAGGTTGCTTCAAACAATGCATCCGATGCAGGTATAGTTAAATTCCAAGTTCCATCGGTGTTATCCACTAAGTTGCCATCACCTGCTACATAGGTAACGCCATTCACTTCAACGGTTAGAATCTCTCCGATACCTACCGTAGCGGTACCTGAAACGGTAGGCGTTGGGTTGTTCGTACTTTGGTCTATAACAGTGGGTGCAACCGGTGCGGTTAAGTCGATAGTTAGCTCTGCACTACTGGGGTCGGTTGCAGGGTTGCCCGCTGCATCGGTAACCGTTGCCGTAACGTTGTAGTTCGCCTCAGCCAAAGCATCAATGGAAGGGATTGTTAAATCCCATGTACCATCACCGTTATCAACCAGATTGCCGTCACCCGCGATGTACACAACACCGTTCACTTCAACCGTGAGCACTTCACCAGTCAAAATCACAGCCGTTCCTGATAGGGTTGGTGTGACATCGTTAGTGACCAAACTGGTTACACCAGGGGTCGCTGGCAGCACAGTATCAACAACTAAATCATCAACACCAGGATCAGTCGCCACATTGCCTGCGGCATCACTTAAGGTGGCAACCACTTGATAAAGCCCATCTGGCAATGCATCAATTAAAGGTAGTGTTAGATCCCACGTGCCATCGCCGTTATCCACTAAATTACCATCGCCAGCGCTATAGCTTACACCGTTAACTTCAACGCTCAGTGCTAAGCCTAAGCCAACAGCGGTAGTACCACTAATTAAAGGTGTCGTGTCTTGAGTGGTTTGACTCGTTACACCCGGTGCAGGAGGAGGCGTATTATCAATAACCAATTCGGTGGAAGTTACATCTACGGCTACATTACCAACAAAATCAGTGACTGATGCAATCACTTCATAACTGCCATCAACCAATACATCCCCTGCAGGAATGTCTAGGCTCCAGGCACCACTGGCGTTTAACGTTAAATTTCCATCACCTTGTGTGTACACTACACCATTAATTTCAACGGTGAGTACATCACCCGTACTCACCATCGCTGTTCCATTTACCGTAGGTGTTGTATCGTTGGTAAGTTGAGACGCCACCGTTGGAATGGGAGGCGCAACTAAATCAATGACCAATTCGTTGGTTGTTCCATCGCTTGAACCATTTCCTGCACCGTCAGAAACGGTAGCCGTCACATCATAGGTAATACCTAGTAACGCATTGGCAGCGGGTATGGTTAAATCCCAAGTTCCGTTCCCGTTATCAACAAGATTGCCGTCACCTGCTGTGTACACCACACCATTAACCTCTACGGTTAGTGTTTCACCCGCAAGCACCGCTGCCACCCCCGAGATAACCGGAGTTGAATCGTTAGTTACTTGAAAGAAAACAATAGGTGTTGCTGGGGCTGTTAAATCAACAGTAAGTTCTGCACTACTGGGGTCTGTAGCAACGTTGCCAACGGCATCGGTTACGCTAGCGGTTACATTGTAGTTAGCTTCAGGCAATACATCAGTAGGCGGAATGGTTAAATCCCAAGTACCGTTACCGTTGTCAACCAGATTACCATCACCTGCCGTATAGGTAATACCATTAACTTCAACAGTTAACGTATCTCCTACTCCTACTAAAGCGGTGCCAGAAACAATCGGAGTATCATCGTTTGTAACTAAGCTTGTAACACCTGGGCTTGGCGGTGCAGTCGTATCAACCAGTAAATCGTCCACACCCGGATCTGATGCGCTATTACCACCAGCATCGGTTAATGTCGCCACCACTTGATATAACGCATCGGGCAATGCATCCGCGGCAGGAATGGTTAAATTCCAAGTGCCGTTTCCGTTAACCACTAAGTTGCCATCGCCTTCAATGTACGTTACTCCATTCACCACCACAGATAAAACAAACCCAGTACCAGGCGTTGCCGTACCACTGATTACCGGAGTTGAATTTTGTGTAGTTTGGCTGGTGACACCGGGCGCCGGAGGCGGTGTTAAATCAATGACTAATTCACTGCTGGTTGTATCAGTTGCCGCTGAACCCCCACTGTGAGACTTTTCAGCCACAACACTGTAAGTACCTTCTGGAATAGCATCGTTGGCCGGAATGGTTAAATCCCATGTGCCATTAGCATTTACCACCAGATTGCCATCACCTGCGCTATACGTAATACCGTTAACAGAAACACTAAACGTTTCACCAGGCGCTAGAACTACATCGCCTGAGATTACAGGGCTGCTTTGATTGGTTGTTTGAGAAACCACTGTGGGAATATCAAAGATATCTAACTGAAATGTATCCGTAATATTGACAATATCGTATTCATCAGCGCCCACGCTGTTAGCGCCATCGTCAATGACACCGCTGCCATCTAAATCATTTTCATCTTCTTGAACACCTAGAACGAACACTGTTGCCGAAGCGGCTATAGGTGATGACGCTTGCAAAGATGCCAATGCTGTATCTGAAACCTCCCAAGTTCCACTACTGCTATTGGTTACAGAGCCTGCGCTAGAGCTCAAAACAACACTGGGCGGCACACCTTGCAGTGTAAGAAAACTGGGCTCGATTTCTGAGCCATCGACATCTATCGACGCACCTAAACCGATGGACAACGGAAAAGGGGTTGCCACATAACCTGCCGCATCACTCGTCGTTAAACTAACCGCATCTACCACAGGCTCGATATACACCTCAATGCTTTCGGTTTCGCCACTAGAAGACAACACAAAATCTAGATTCACAACATCAGAGGAATGATCCTGCGGAATATAAGACAACAAAGGCAGCTGACTAAAATCGATTTGCCAGTTACCGTTCGCGGTAGGTGATCCATGGGAAAGCGCACCAGTGACCGGCACCCCTTGAATTTCAAACGGTTCACTTCCCAACCAGGAAATTTGCATATTTCCTTGGTATTGTCGAAAAAACTGAGTTCCATTGCCATTCTCGGCAGTAAACACTAAGGTTCTGGATCCGTCCGCGTTATTAACCAAGGTAAACTTAGCCGTCTGCCCATAAAGATCGGTAAAGGTACCTATCGTTTTATTACTTTGATACAGCGGATTACCTGATGAGTCTGTTGCACCAAAG
Organism: uncultured Granulosicoccaceae bacterium; assembly: GCA_938035125.1. GTDB lineage: Bacteria > Pseudomonadota > Gammaproteobacteria > Granulosicoccales > Granulosicoccaceae > Granulosicoccus. Next base: position 7,891 of record CALHNS010000094.1, read on the forward strand.
ATTGTCGAATTCAATGGCACACCGTCCCAAGAGATTAAATCAGGAGTGGATGCTCGAATGAACGTTATGGAACCCGAACTAATGGCGTTATCAAAATCAATTACCGCGAATCCAAAGCCCACATTCTCGTTAGTGTCATTCCCACCGATGGTATTCCACGACATTTGTGCCAAGCCAATTCGAGCACTGGCAGGCACATCGAAATGCAATTCGTTAATAGGACCACCATCGGAATCCACTCCGCCGCCAGTATTAAATAACGTATCGTCGGAGCTGACATTAACAAACGAAGCTATAGAACTAAACCCGGTTCGCTCGTAGGCCTCTCCGGTGTACATTGTGGTGTAGGTATTAGCAAAACCATTGGCACGCGTTATAACCAAATCACCTGCAGCATCAATGTATAACGTGGGGTTGTCCAGCACTTCAGGCGTACCTGTCACATCTCCAGTTATCAATGCACTGCCAGTTAATACATCCGAGATTACTGCTGGTCCGTTCCGCAAATCCACTAACGGATAGCCTTCAAAACCGTAGGTGACCGTGTTGGCTTCAGTCTCACCACGAAGGGCTGCGATTGCACCCGAAATGGTGCGTGAATCAAAATCAATTACGATACGACTGAAGCCTTTATGCTCATGCGCAAAATTAGTAGACGCAGCACCACTGAAACCACTTAAGACGATGATTCCCTGCTTACCGGTTGCAGGTTCAACTCCAGGGTCAATAGTAACGGTTGATGAATTAACCCCTTCCACTTGAACCGAACTGGCCGCACCTAAAAAGTTAGTGCTGTCTCCATTGGCGGTCGTGAATTCCACGTGATACACCGTCTCTAACGTATGGGTTTCGACAATGTGTAATTTGTCCCCCACCACGTTAAACACAGGATCTGAAGCGCCCGTACTAAAACCAGTAACTTTCGAAGGATCAGCCAACACCGACTGCCCAAGCGATACATCTTGCCAACTGTATTGATCTAAAAATTGAATCCTGCCGTGAACCAAGTTAGCCAAACGCCCACTCGACGTTCCACTATTCAGATCGATGCGTACATTCAACAGTTGGTAATCATCATCAGAGATGTTATCGCCACCGGTATCTCTAGATTGTGTTGAGAATGCAGTTATGGTTATACCCGTAACCCCAGATGGAATCGTGGTAATTAACGGTGTAAGACCTGCGTTGTCAGGTCGAAATAGAACATCGGTGCTAACGATGTCTTGTAACGCTCCACCATCGAATAAGTCTTGCGCAACCGATATATTTAAAGGTGCTGGTGTATCTTCTGGTGTAATAACCAAAGGGCTTGCAGCACTTAAGAAATTGGTTGCGGACGCAACGGCTATCGTTACCGTAGCAGAGGATTGACCGCCCGCTCCATCACTAACGGTGTAGGTGAAAGTGTCATCGCCGCCGGCAAAACCCGCATTAGGCGTATAGGTGAAACTACTGTCGGCATTGACTACAGCGTTGCCATTTACCGGTGCGGTGCTCAAGGAATAGGTATCTGCCGGGCCATCTAGCCCAGCGTCGTTCGCAGCCAAAACTCCTGATACTGCCACACTCGGATTGGTTGAGAACGCATCATCAACTGCCACGGGGGCCGCAGCGTTGGCTGTTGCAAATCCAAACAGACCGGCAACAAATGTAAGAATGACGCGTGCACGGAAAATTTTCCGTGCGAGTGGCTTGGCCCTGAGTACCATCGAGTTCATTCTCAGAAATTGCGGAGATTACCTATGCTCATGGCAATTACCGAGCCACCAATATGGCACTGACTAGCGAATTAACTGATTTTGGAGAGACTCTTAGCCACAGTTCACTAAAACGTAGGGGATCACCCTCCTATTCCTTCGGTAGCTGCCAGTGTACATTCGCCTCAGACGCGTCCAAAGCACCAAAAAATGTCATATAGTGCATCAACTGAGGCATGAAATTGGGCTTATCGTGTTCACGCCAAGTTTGAACACTCCAATCGGTGTCTTCAATTTCGTACACCTGTGCATCAGCAAAATAATTCGCAGAACATATACCTTCTTTCAAAATACGGCTGTGTGAGTCAGGCATACCTTCCGCACTGATACTCTGCAATTGGTATTCCTCACCTTCGAAAAATTGAATGCGCTGCAATGCCAACGAGGTTAAACCACGGATTAATACTCCACTGACCTTACCTTGCTCTGATGGCATTAAAACTGGAAAACTCTCGCCTTTAACTTGTCGCCGTTGAAATCCATTAACGACAGCAGGCTGCAACTGAAGCTCTGATATCGCCATCCCACTAACGCTTTGAAGAACATCTTCGTCCATCAAAGTGCCAAACACAAATAACGGTACTGAATGATGCGTCAAGACGACTTCATCAAAGATCGATACTTCAGCATCAATTCATCTTGCGACTCTACGTTTTGTGGATCAACCAAAATACACTCCACAGGGCACACCACTACACATTGCGATTCATCATGATGCCCAACACATTCTGTACAAAGGTGGGGGTGTATTTCGTAAATCTCGGCACCCATATATATCGCATCATTTGGGCATTCGGGTTCACAAACGTCACAGTTGATGCACTCATCAGTAATAATTAACGCCATAGTGGTTATCCCAATTTTTTCTTGAACGCTTTTAGAACCATTGGATGTACGAACTCACTGACATCCCCGCCGTGTGAAGCAATTTCGCGAACAATACTAGAAGACAAAAAAGCATTTTCTTGAGCCGCTGCAATGAACACCGTTTCGATATCACTATTTAGTTTGCGATTCATACCAGAAATTTGCATTTCATAATCAAAATCCGAAACCGCTCTTAAGCCTCGAACGATAACCGATGCGTTCACCTCAACGGCTGCATTCACTAACAATCCATCGAACGGCAATACAGTTACATTTCCCAAGGGTTTTAAAATTTCTTGAGCAAGCTCTGTTCGCTCCTCTAAATTAAATAACGGTTTCTTAGATGGATTTCGAGCGATGGCAAGCACGATATGATCAAACATGCTGCTCACGCGTTCTGCCACGTCAATGTGGCCCACAGTTATCGGGTCAAATGTTCCAGGATAAATTGCCGTGACGTCCATCACAGTGCCTCAATAGTGGGTCGATTCAGTGGTTAGTTTGCACCTATCGCAACGCGCCTGCAATGCATAAACGAGCACGCACATCGCCATAAATCTTATCCTGTTGAACTTCCCAGCCTTTAGGAAGCAAAACTTCGGCATCATTCAGGTTTTTGGGGCATTCGATGTAAATGGATGCATTTGCAGCTACCACTTTCTGAACACCGTTAAGCACGTCGGTAAAATCTGTTTGATGAAAGGGAGGGTCGACGAAAACCACATCAAAAAGCTCAGGCTTTGAGGCAACATAGGCCTCAAAGCGGGTTTGCACGACACTGACGTGATCCGCTTGCAAAGTGGCCCTACTTTGCTCTAATGCTTGGGCAACGCTAGGGTGTGCTTCAACCAGTGTCACCGATTCAGCATACCTGGAGGCTGCCTCGAAACCCAAGGCACCCGTACCAGCGAAAGCATCCAGACAGCGCGCCCCGGGCACTTCATTCTGCAGCCAATTAAACAGAGTTTCACGCACCCTATCGCCAGTGGGCCTTAAGCCATCTACACTTAGTACCGGCAAACGACGACCGCGATATTGGCCTGAAATAATTCTGACCATTCCGGCATTTTTCGGGGTTCGAGTTTGACGTTTTGACATAGTTCTACCTAGGCGCATATCACTTTCGCACTGAAGTCAGATGGTAGGATATACACAGCGATTCAGGTAGCGATGGTTTCATGGGCATATTCAGTTTTCTTAAGCGTCAACGCGACACCCAGCAGGACCAGAACGATGCCCCGCTAGATAAAAAACTCAACCGCACTCGCTCCACTTTCAAAGAGAACCTAATGGGTTTTCTACGTGGCAAGAAACCCATCGATGCCGATTTACTTGAAGAGCTTGAAAATCAGCTCATCATGGCAGATGTGGGCGTTGATGCCACCGCCTCCATCATGGATTCGCTCAATGAGCAGGTTTCCAATACGAAAATGGCCGATTCCGAAGGCTTACGCCTTGCGTTGCAAAATGAACTTAAGCGTTTGCTGAATCCTGTAGAGCAGCCGCTGATCATTCCTGAACAAGACACCCCCTTCGTTATTTTGGTCGTGGGTGTAAATGGTTCGGGCAAAACCACCACCATTGGAAAATTAGCCAAGCAATTGCAGCAAGGTGGAAAGAGTGTGATGTTGGCCGCAGGGGATACGTTTCGAGCGGCAGCCATCGAGCAATTGCAAACCTGGGGTGAGCGCAATGATGTGCCGGTTATATCTCAGCAGCACGGTTCAGACTCAGCATCAGTAATTTTTGATGCGTTGCAATCGGCTACGGCGAAAAATATTGATGTACTCATCGCTGATACAGCCGGTCGCTTACATACCCAAGCAGGCTTGATGGATGAGCTTAAAAAAGTCAAACGAGTGATGAGCAAATTGGATGAACATGCGCCTCACGAAACACTGATTGTGTTAGACGGTGGCACAGGCCAAAATGCACTAAGCCAAGCGCGAGAGTTTCATGCCGCCATGGACTTAACAGGGCTTGTCATAACCAAACTGGATGGCACCGCTAAGGGCGGCATCGTTTTCGCCATAGCTAATACCCTCGGCATCCCTATTCGCTTTATCGGTGTCGGCGAAAAAGTAGATGATTTAGAAGTGTTCCAAGCCGAGCGATTTGTAACCGCCTTAACCGATACAGGCACCGATTCAGGCATAGATACCGATACGGAAGCCTCATGATTTCGTTCCAACATGTTAGCTTGGCCTATCGCACAGGCCAGCTCGCACTTGACGATCTTAGCTTTCATTTAAGGTCGGGTTCGTTTACCTTTTTAACCGGGCATTCAGGCGCTGGCAAAAGCTCTTTACTTCGACTGATTGCACGCTTAGAAAAACCCACCAGCGGTGAAATTCAAGTAGGCAACACAGCCTACAGCACCTTAAAAACTCGGCAAGAGCCCAAGCTGAGACGCCAAATGGGCATAGTATTTCAAGACAACCAACTGCTTTACGATCGAAGCGTGTTTGATAACGTAGCGTTGCCGTTAATCATTGGTGGGTATAAATTTAAAGATATAAAAACTCGAGTAATGGCGGCATTGGAGCGTGTGAACTTAGCCAGCCGATACGCAGAGAACCCCATCAATTTATCTGGGGGTGAACAGCAACGTGTGGGCATCGCACGCGCTGTGGTTGCACGTCCCAAGTTACTGCTGGCCGATGAACCTACCGGTAACCTAGATGCAGAAATAAGTGAAGAAATCATGAAACTGCTGTTGCAATTCAACGCATCTGGCGTATCTGTTTTATTTGCTACACACGATCGTGAGTTGTTAAACAGTTTCAAATTTCCGCAATTAGTGCTTGAAGCAGGTCGTTTATCAAACGCATCCGATGCCAGTTTACATCTTCATGCTAAACAAGCACCTGAGACAGTTTCATGAAAGAACCGGTTCTAGGCTCTCGCTGGAATTACACCCAGCGCGGCTACGCTTTAACTCAGAGCATTCGTCAACTAAGACAACGAAGCGCTGCCACTTTATTAACTTTATTTGTACTGGGCACCACCCTGGCGTTGCCTGCCGTTTTCTGGTTCGGTTCGGCATCATTATCAAATCTTGTCAATGGCTCTGTGGGCGAGGAAAGCCTAACTGTGTATTTGTCTCTGGACGTGCCAGATTTGGAAGGTGCAGCGCTTGCTAAAGAGTGGCAGGAACACCCCGCTATTCGAAAAACCACTTACGTATCACGCGATGAAGCATTAGCCTTATTTCAAGAACAAACAGATTTACAAGACGCTATCGCAGCCCTAGGATCGAACCCCTTACCAGGTGCCATCGTGGTTTACCCCAGCTCATCGGATTCGGCATCGGCTATGGCAGAAAATGCAGAAGCATTAGCGGCCCGATTTAACCAAATGCAAACCGTTGAGCGAGTTCAAATAGATCTAGATTGGGTTCGAAAGCTGCAGTCCGCACTGAATTTATTTCAAATCATTGTCTCTTTACTGGCAATTTTCTTAACCCTTACTGGGCTGTTAGTGATTGGCAATACCGTTCGACTAGAGCTACTACGCCGTCAACGCGAAATGCAGGTCAGTACTTTATTAGGTGCCAGTCGTTCATTCTTAAATCGCCCCATCGTGTACACCGGCACGCTGTATGGGTTGCTGGGAGGAGCCGTGGCGGCCGTATTGGCAACTGTTTCGTACAGCTTCATTAAAACCCCGGCCGATCAACTGGCAGCTCAATACGCCAGCCCATTTAGGCTTGCTTTGCCTTCAGCTGGTCAATTTTTGACCATTGTGGCTGTATGCACCTTACTGGGCCTGATTGGTGGGCTAATGACCGTACTACGACCCTCTCCATCTATTCTCACGAATCGGTAAGAACATAGTAACTAATTGTTTTTATTGATATTTATTTATTTTTTATCAATAAATTAGACCTTGAAACTCAATTTAACAGTGAACTACGCCGCTAATTAGCACTCTATCCTTGTGAGTGCTAAAATACCAGTAATGGGACTGGACACGGAGAAGTAACTTATGAGTACTGCCCTAACAATGAACCATTCAGCTGCCACAGCCGTTCCGGTAATCGCCGACGATCTGAACAGCTATTTGGCAAAGATTTCAAACGCTACGCTGCTTTCTGCCGAAGAAGAGCAGAAGCTTGCTCGCCAACTGCGCAGTCATGATGACTTAGAAGCAGCTCGTCAGCTGGTCATGTCGCAGCTCCGGTTTGTAGTGCACATCGCTCGTAGCTACAAAGGCTATGGACTGCCAATGGCCGACTTGGTGCAAGAAGGCAATATTGGCCTAATGAAAGCGGTTAAGCGATTTGATCCAGACATGAACGTGCGGCTAATTTCCTTCGCCGTTCATTGGATTCGAGCGGAAATTCACGAGTTCGTCATTAAAAATTGGCGCATCGTGAAAGTGGCCACCACCAAGGCTCAGCGTAAGTTGTTTTTCAAACTAAGAAGCGCGCCTAAAAAACTCAATTGGTTTAGCCAAGAAGAGGTGAACTCTGTAGCTGAAGACTTGGGTGTGGATCCGTCCGTAGTCATGGAAATGGAATCGCGCATGCACGGTCATGACAGTGCATTTGATGCACCTATAGGCAGCAGCGAAGATCGTAATTTAGCTCCTGCCGACGTCTTACACCGAGAAGAGACCGATCCATCTGAGTTGCTGGAAACCGATGATATTCGTCAACAAGCTTTAGCCAGCCTATCCAATAGCATGGATGATTTAGACGAGCGTAGCCGCACCATTTTGCAACGTCGGTGGTTAGCTGATCAGAAGTCAACACTTCATGATTTAGCAAACGAGTTCGGTGTGTCTGCTGAACGCATCCGCCAAATTGAAAAAGCGGCCATGAAAAAGTTAAAACTTGCCATGACCGGCAACGTATCCGTAGCTCACTAAGAAGACGCTGACAACTCGGCGCGGTATAGGTAAAAAAAGAGCCCTAGGTGATTACATTCACCTGGGGCTTTTTATTACTCACACGGGGCATTCTGTTTCAAACTTAACCGTGATGGACAAACCAGGATTATTATCATCCAGTGTTACCGAAGCACAGTGCAAATCAGCCACCGCTTTAACTAATGTCATACCTAACCCAGTTCCCGGTGTGGTGCGGCTCGCTTCTAAGCGAAACATACGTTGAAAGAGCTTCTCGCGTAATTCTTCTGGAACCCCTGGCCCATTATCAGCCACTCGAAACCACGGTTCACCATGGTATTCACCCGCATCAATGAAAACGGTTGTCCCATCAGGACAATGACGAATAGCGTTTTCTATTAAATTCACCACGATTTGCATCAGTAACTCTCGATCACCCATTACGTGTTGAATTTCGGTGGGATCGAATAATACCTGTATGTGTTTACCAGCCTCTTCCACAACAGGTTCGTACACTTCTGCAACGGTACTAACCACTTCAATTATATTCACTGGCTTAAACGCAGATTTTCGAGCACCCGCTTCAATTTGCGCAATGCGAAGAATGGCTTGAAAGGTGGAATTGATGTACTCAGCCTCATCCATCGCTTTATGTACTTCTTCTATTTCAATACCTTGTTCATATAATTTAGTGGAGGCACCTTCTAGCTGGATATACAAACGATTCAATGGCGTTTTAAGCTCGTGCGCCATATCTGAACTCATTTGTCGTAAGCCATCAACGTTTTGTTGTAAACGATCTAACGCATCGTTTACCCGAATAGAGAATTCATCAATGTCATCACCACTATCATTTATCGGTAACCGACGAGCTAAGTTTCCTGCCGCAACAGATCGCATAACCAGTGTGATTCGATCGATACGACCGTGTGTTCGCCAAGCCGCATAAGCCGAGCCTAGTAAACCCAACCCCATTGAGAATAAAAAGAGCTTTATAAAACTGCGCGTTGCATCTACGCGTATGTTGTCAGCGTTTTCTAAATTGTGGGCAATGGCTATAGTGTTCACGCCAAGTAAACCCACAATAATTCGAACAGAACCTTCATACGGCAAGTTCATGTCCGAACCCTTAACCGTTGATAAACCCGGTTCTTTAACATCAATATTTAAAGTGCCTGCGATATCTTCGCCTTCACCATCGCGAAGTTGAAACCCACCATTAAGCACAAAAGGGGACATTCTGCCCGGATGAGCAAGCCCCACGATGGCGTTTTCACCACCTGCTTCGTAAATGTTTAGCATGTTGATGTAACGATGGTTTAAGGTATCGTCCACGCGAGACACAATGCCATCTTGCAAGAACTGATAAGACAGCCCCCAAGCAATAGAGAAGCAAAATAAATAAATAGCCGAAATCGCAAGCCCTAAACGAAACGCAGAACTTCGATACAACTCTTTACTGAATAGCAGTTCCGAAAAACTGAAGGTGTGAAACTCACCCGGTTGGCGCAACCCTGAATTTTCGTCTAATGCCGGTGCAGGAAGCGTCGGGATTACAGCTGAATTGGGTTTTGATTCACTCACTGACGGGGCACGTGCAAACTGTATCCAAGATTTCGAACGGTATGAAGAAGCTGGGTATCAAATGGCTTATCAATTTTGCTGCGCAAACGGCTTATGTGAGTTTCCACCACACTGGTTTTAGGATCGAAATGGAAATCCCAAACTTGCTCTAATAGCATGGTTCGACTAACCACTCGTCCTTCATTGCGCATGAGCACTTCAAGCAACAAAAATTCTCGCGGTTGCAGTTCTATCTCAGTGCCACTGCGGCGTGCCACACGTTGTAATAGATCCAATTCAAGATCGCCCACTTGCAATTGTGTAACTTCGACGGTTGCCGCAGGTCGGCGACTGAGGGCGGTAACTCGTGCTAATAATTCTGAAAACGCGAAAGGTTTTGTTAGGTAGTCATCGCCGCCCGCCTCAAGGCCCTGAACGCGATCATCAACCCCGGACACAGCGGTAAGAAATATAACGGGAGTTTTATTACCCGATGCCCGCAGCGCCTTTACCATTGATAGTCCGTCCATACCCGGCAACATGCGATCGACAACCAGCACGTCGTAGTTGGTTTGTAGGCACTGAACCATGCCTTCTTTGCCATCGTGCAGTACGTCCACAACATGGCCAGCTTCAGTAAAGCCTTTGGCGGCGTAATTCGCCGACTCAATGTCGTCTTCAATGAGCAATATATGCACGATTATATCTCTGTGTAACCACTTTTCTTACATCTTCGACAGCAATATTAGTAAGGCGTTCAGCCAAGAACCGTGATGTTGCTGAGCCAATCTTCCCAGTGGCAACCAATTGACAGCTAAAGGTCACAATGTCTAACAGCGCGTGCGTAATACTACCACCGAAAAATGACGCAATCTGATAGTTTGGCCTCCATCACACTAACTGAAAAAACGACCCACATGACCCCAGCAAATAACCGTCTGACGCTGTTAGCAGGTGCCATATCGCTGACTTTGCTAAGCCCTCTTAGCTTGGCTCAAAGCCCAACCATTCCAGACAATCTGTTGGCAACTTTCAATGATGGCGAAGTGGTCTTAAGCTGGTCAGAATCAAGCGATGATGATGCCGTTGCAGGCTACAACGTGTACCGAAATGATCGCTACCTGACCACCATCGCAGGTACTGAATACTCGATCAGTGAGGCCGATAGTTTGGGGCAGACTTTTTACGTGGTGTCATTTGATCAACCCAGCGCGGGAGAATCCAGATCGTATTCCGCACGTTCTGCGGTTATCGAAGTGCCCACGCAAGCACCAGCCCCACAAACCAACCCAAATCCATCCCCAGCACCAGAAAACCCCACCCCAACATCCGGTCCAAACCCAACAGCGCCAACGGCATTATCAGCCCAGCGCAACGCCTCAAATGTTGAATTGCTGTGGTCGGGTGCCAGCGATGATACGGCCGTTGATGGCTACAACGTTTACCGCGACGGCACTTATTTGGCCACAGTGTTCACGACAAGCTTCCTCGACATCAATGCAATAGCCGGCACTGAACACGACTATTACATCGTGGCCTTCGATGAACCGCGCAACTTCTCGCCGCGTTCACCGGTCGTGACGATAGCTGGCTCGGTAGGAAGTACGGCCATCGTGGGTGTGATGAGCCCCGAACCAACACCGCAGCCAACACCTGAACCTACACCGGAACCTGAGCCGATTCCTACACCGGAACCTACACCAGAGCCAGAGCCAGAGCCAACCCCTGAGCCTGAAAACGATACACAAGCTCCAGCTCGCGTAACGGGTTTAACTCTCGATTCAGCTGATTCAAACCGAGTTATTTTCAGTTGGTTAGAAGATGACTCTGATAGCTCACTTCGCGGTTACAACGTTTACCGAAACGGTGGGTACTTAGCCACAGTGTTCAACAACACCTACATTGATAACAGCGTCCCGGACGCAACTCTTTTTGAATACAGCGTGGTGGCTTTTGATGGCACACCAAACTTCAGCCCACAATCGCAAACGCTAACCGTCAATCTTGATCAAACCGGTTCGACACCATTTGGTGAGGTGCCACCAACCTTACCCGATCCGTTTGCACCACCAATTCCTGGCCCGTCCCTTTCAGATCCGTTTAACTCCTTACTCGATATTGACAATGAACAAGCGGTTGCTGGTGGCCCACCAACAACGCCGAAAAATCTACGCATTGATTTAGTCAGTAACGATTGGGCAGAAATTAACTGGGCTCCATCGAACGACGATGGGGACGTAGTTGCTTACAAAGTGTATCGAAGCGATGGTGTGATTTACGATGTGGGTAGAGATCAAACAGATATAAATTCCGGCGCACAAGCTGAAATTGACAAGTTCTTTAGAACCACCGCGTTTATCGACTGCAACTACACACGCTTTTTTGATCGTGTGCACAACTGCGCCGCCAACAGCCCGATTCCAGGCGAAACTTACAGCTACCAAGTTACCGCCATTGATGATGAGGCACAGGAATCACCACGTTCAAACGCCATTACCATTACCTATCACGCTGATCGTGGAGCGCCCATACCTCGCTATCAAGACCCCTTCTTAAGTCATTTAGATGACTTTGCTCAGCGTAACGATTTATCTGAAACTCGTTTTTTCCTTGATGAATTCGACACAATGTTTGAAGACGAATTTGACGGTACTGAAATTGACGAAACCAAATGGACAACCGGATTAGTGTGGGGTGATACGCGCATCATCAATGGTGAACAGCAGTACTTCGTTAACCCACAACAAGATCCTGACTTTGGCTACAACCCATTTAGCTTTACAGGCGATTCATTAATTATTGAAGCGATACCGGTTCCAGACGAACTCAGAGACAGCTTGCCTCCAGTGTGCGATGAACCTGATCCAACAGGGCTTGATCGCTGCGAATTTTTATCAGGCGCCATCTCTTCACATCGTCAAGATGGTAGAAACGGTGGCCATAAGTACGGATTCATTTACGGCTATACAGAAAGTCGCTTGCGCGTTAGTGGAACTCCAGGGGCATTGTCAAGCAACTACTTGTATCACCGCTTCCCCGGTGAAGGTGTGAACCGTCACGGGCCCGAAATCGATATCGTTGAGTTCTTAGGTGAAAACCCGTTTGGTGATGAAGATGCATTCCAAACCTATCACTATCAAGATCCTGATACAGGTGAAATTCGGTCGGCGCCTACCATGTCATTTGCCAATCCCGATGGCAGTTCATACAGCGGTGACTGGCACACCTTCGGCGTTCTATGGGAGCCATCATTAGTCATCTGGTACATCGACGGTGTTGAAATTAAGCGCATTACCGGCCCTCAGGTTTCAAGACAGCCTATGAACATCGTTAATTACTTAGTGGCGGGTTCAGCTTGGGCACCCACCCCGGACATTACCAATCCAAACTTATTTCCGATTCAGTTCGAAGTGGACTACATCCGAGTAATGCAGCGTGAAGCATTCCAGGGCACTTCCTCTTATCGATAATTTTGAGCGATAAGTTGGCCACCAACAAGTAAAGGTGACCAATAATAAAAAATAACGGTCCGCTTGCGGGCCGTTTTTTTTAGTCCAGCGCGTACACCATGGTGGTGGTTGCACCAAAACCCAGTAACGGGCGCAACACTTCAAAGGTGTTCGTACGCTCAGCGCTAAATCCCAGACGTTCATATAAACGGCGCGCATCGGGGTTAGTATCAATCACATCCAATCGAATACGTTGATAGTTATTGTCTTTTGCATAAGCGATGAGCGCGTCAAATAATGCGGTACCGACGCCCTGCCCACGATAGGATTCACTAACAGCAATACCGTCCATTAACAGCTCATTCTCTAACGCTTTACGTTCAAACAATCCCAATACAATGGCCGCTTTTTGACCTTTAAAAAAACCTACTTGTTTAAGAATACTTCGGTAAGTAATTCCAGAGGTAAGTGAATTTTTCTGGGTGCAAAAACCTGCCAAGCCCACAAGATACTCACCTTCTGAAGCGGTGATGGCGTGACTGAGCTGAAAGCCATCTCGCAATAATGCAACGCGATGCTCTTTTTGGCGAATGGCAATACCCAGCTTTGCCCCAAACGCCTCTTCATAAAGCTCAGCTGCACGTTGTCTGTCGTGGCCAGCGATGCCTATATCTGTTCGAACGGTTGATGCATTCAAGACCGATTGCCTTCGGTGGTTTGTGGTAGCGAAAGCGTCATGCAACTATTAATAGTGAAAACCAAGAAGCGGAAGATAATGATCTACCAACATAACGCCAAAAAGCCACATGAGATAGTTAATCGAGAACACAAACGTTTTCATTGGTTGTTTCTCGGCTGTATCGTCAAACATTTTCCAAGAGTGATAAAGAAAACGCCCACCTAAAATTAACGCGCACACCAAGTAAACCAATCCACTCATGCGAATTAAATACGGGAAAATCGTAACGATAAGAAGCAGCACGGTGTACAACAAAATTTGCACACGAGTAAACGGGATTCCATGGGTTACCGGCAACATAGGAATATCCACTTTGGCGTAGTCATCACGTCGATGAATGGCTAGCGCCCAAAAATGCGGTGGCGTCCAGATGAACACGATAAGAAACAACAGTAACGCCCCAGCGGTTACTTCTCCAGTTACCGCAGCCCAACCAAGCACCGGTGGCATTGCACCTGCTGCGCCTCCGATTACGATGTTTTGTGGTGTGGCGCGTTTTAAATACACGGTGTAAACAATGGCGTAACCAATCAAAGATAAAAACGTGAGCACCGCCGTTAGTACATTAACGAACACAACCAATACGAACATGCCCAACGCACCAATGAGTAAAGCAAACACTACACATTGTTTGGTGGTCAGCGCTCCTTGTGGCAGTGGGCGATTTTCCGTTCGTTTCATAATGGCATCAGTGCGCTGATCGATCACATGATTAATAGCCGCTGCTGATGATGAGGCTAATCCGATGCCCAACAATCCAAAAAATGTTTCTTGTAAAGGTAACCAGCTAGGTACCGCTAACGCCATGCCCACTAATGCTGTAAACACCAGCAGCAACACCACTTTAGGCTTAGTGATTTCTAAGTAGTCACGCCAGTGCGCCAGTGCATGGGAAACGGGATTGTTAATACTGTCTGTACTCATAAGCTATGGTAAAGGGTTACCCGATGCGTGATACTTTGAGAAGGTGCTTAAGATCTTTAAGCATTTTCCCAGGATCTAAATCCGGCTTAAAGCGCATCATTACATTGCCAAACGGATCAATCACGTAAATGGCATCAGGAAGGGGATCCATCTTTCTTTCAGCTTCTGCTGCACGAATTTGATCTCGTAACGCGCCCACCTCATTCGCATCCCCACTGAGTACTTGTAAGCCTAAGTGCTCGGACAACAATTGTTCATCAAATTGATCGGCGGAATCCACAAGCGTGACACGCTGCACGCGGTTCATTCGATTATTCAATGCCAGCCGCACTTGGCGCATGTGATAAATATTTTTCTCGCAAACTTCTGTGCACGCGCCTTCAGGCATGTAGAAAACCGACCAAATACCGCGAAAATTTTCCACAGTGAACGCATCCTGTGGTTCTCGGTAAGCCTCTTCAGCGGTGTTCCCATCGTTCTTCATAATGAACTGATTTAATGAAAAGTCGCTCAATGGCAGCGCCGGATGAATCAATTCGCCACGCGAGGTGTTGCCCCAAGTACCGCCTTGTGTGCGCACCACTTGCAACCAAATGATGGCCAAAATTAACGGAATGGCGAAGCACGCGATGATTAATAAAAATCGCTTTCGAGCTTGTTTGGCATTTTTTTCGTTGCCTTCTGGATTAGATTCAGAAGCATCGGAATTTACGCTGGACGTCATACTGGGATCGATGTTGCCACTTGTATTACTCATACGATGTTGTGTCCTTTTCAGCGCCCCGAAACAGCCTGATTTCATACCATAAATACAAAAATATCAGCGTTATCAGTAACGCGAACCACTGCACCGCATAACCCAAATGCCGAGAAGGCCCAAAACTTTCTGTGGGCTCCCAATTGGCTAGATAGTGCCACGGGGCCTCTATCTTAGCGCCTAATAAACGCGTTTGGATAAGAGCGGGCACTATATCAAGCTTCAGCTCGTCGGCGATTGCCTCATAATCAAGATATTGCAGGCGTTTGGGCCATTGCTCACTGGCTTCAACAGCAGGCCCGCTGGCAAGCCCTTTCGAAGGCCGGGTCACAACACCTTGAAGTTGCCAAACCTGAGCATCGGCAACCCCATCACCTACCTCCGGCAGTATGCTTCGAGAAGCGCCCACAGGCACCCAACCGCGATTCAACAAAACGATGGAGCCATCATCGGATTGAAATGGGGTGATCACTTCGTAACCTGCCTTACCCGCTGCAATTCGGTTGTCCCATAACAGTTGTTTTTCAGGCAACCAGACACCGGATAAACTCACCCGGGCATAAATCGATGCAGCTCCCCCCACATCGTTTAATATCTCTTTCATAGGAACAGGCTGCGCAGCTGAACTGGCAGCCTCTAAGGACAACAGGGTGCGTTTTTCTTCGGCGCGATTAAGCTGCCAGATGCCCAATGAAAGCAACGCGGCACTGATCAGCACGAAGGCTCCGTGCACGATTAACGACTGCACAAAACTTCTGGGACGCTGTGGGTTGTTACTGGAGTCGGCGTTCATGGTTTAGATGGTGGTACCCTTCTATGCATGCTACTTGTAAAACTTTTAGTGTTACTGCTGCTTGGGTTTACCATTGTCAGCCTATTTTCAGCCATGTTCTTCATGGTGAAAGATAAAGGTCAAACCAAGCGATCGGTTAATGCACTGTCAGTGCGCATTGGATTATCCATTGTGATCATCATTATTATCATGATCGCAGGATTCACAGGCATCATTGAATTGAATCCGAACCCCACTTTTCAGTGAGAGTTAGAGTTTTTTATCTTGCAATGGCTTTGCGTTTTGCAATAAATCAAACAACTCAGCAGCGTTTGATGCCACGTGCAATAAATCACGATGCGATTGCCTCATGAATCCGCGCGCGGCGGAATTATCTAGAAAGCGCAGTAAGTCGTCATAGTAGCCGTCTACGTTAAGAAGGCCTATGGGCTTTGTGTGATAACCCAGCTGTGCCCACGTTAACACTTCAAACAGCTCTTCAAGTGTGCCTAATCCACCCGGCAAGGCAATAAACGCATCCGACTCGTCTGCCATTTTTGCCTTCCTTTGGTGCATACCATCGGTTACGTGCAGCTCTGTCAACCCATCATGAGCCACTTCCACATCAACTAAAGACTGGGGAATAACACCAATCACCCGACCGTTTTTTTCCAACACACGATCAGCTACCGCCCCCATCAAACCGATATGGGCGCCACCATAAACCAAAGAAATTTGAGCGTTTCCGAGAATATCAGCCAGTTCAAGACTTGCAGTGCGGAAAATTGGGGAATCACCTGCACTCGAACCGCAAAACACACAGATCGAGCGCAGGTTATTGGAAGGGGTATTAGAAGAGGTAGACAAAGACGAACAAGCCTAACCAAACCACATCTACAAAGTGCCAGTACCAAGCCGCCGCTTCAAACGCGAAGTGATTTTTCGCACTGAAGTGCCCTTTCATACCACGCAACATAACCACCGCTAACATGATGGCACCCATGCACACATGAAAGCCGTGGAAGCCTGTCAGCATGAAGAAGGTTGAACCGTAGATACCGCTGGACATTTTTAAGCCTAAGTGAGCGTAGGCTTCGTAATATTCAACCGCTTGGCACAATACGAAAATGAAACCCAAAGCAACTGTTGCACCTAACCAACGCACCATTTTTTTACGGTCATCGGCTTGGATAGCATGGTGAGCCACTGTGCAAGTGAAACCACTGGTTAATAACAGCAGCGTGTTGATTAACG
Organism: uncultured Granulosicoccaceae bacterium; assembly: GCA_938035125.1. GTDB lineage: Bacteria > Pseudomonadota > Gammaproteobacteria > Granulosicoccales > Granulosicoccaceae > Granulosicoccus. Next base: position 24,824 of record CALHNS010000094.1, read on the forward strand.
GCAAGCCAAACCAACCCATTTGCTGAAAACCACCGCCTACGTTCGCAGGACCATCACTTGGCCAAACGTAGTTATGGCCTGCCCAAAGCACGGCATTGGTTACGTCAGCGCCACCGGCACCCTCACCACCTAACCAAGGACCTGAGAATTGCCTGGCGTAAAACAATGCGCCAAAGAAGGCTCCGAAAAACATCACTTCGGAAAAAATGAACCACATCATGCACATGCGGAATGAGATATCCACTTGGCCGTTGTAGGTGCCGCCCACGCTTTCTTTTACTACGGTGCCGAACCAACCAAATAGCATAAACACCATGATGGCAAGACCAAGGTAGAACGCCATCTGGCCTGCGCCCGATCCGTTTAACCAACTGCCAAGACCCATAAAGGTGATGAACAATCCAATGGATCCCACGATAGGCCACTTGGCTTCATGGGGAATGTAATAGCCGTCGGTAGCTGCACTCATTGGCTGATTTCCTGTGTAAAACCGGTTAACGAAGGACTCAAACTGGCTGACTGGTCAGCCGCAGGTGTCGCACCGGGAGAATTGAAAAAAGTGTAAGACAGTGTCACCCGGTCTACAGTCAACGGCAGATCGGGGTCAATGATAAAGACTAAAGGCATGTCTTTTGAAGCCAATGGCTCAAATAATTGCTGGGTAAAGCAAAAGCACTCAGTCTTATTGAAGTATTTAGCCGCCTCTGATGGCGACACACTCGGCGTTGCCTGCCCAACGGTTGTGGCGTTGGTTAGGTTTTCAGCGTAGTACGAAGTTTGATAGGTTTGACCCGGTTTCACTCGCATTTCACGCACGGTTGGCTCAAATTTCCACGAACCTGATGCATTGATGGTGGAGGTAAACTGCACAACAATTTCTCGATTTTCGTCCAATTTTGCAGCTTCTGCTTCTGCAATGGACACGCGACCTGTTTTACCGTTTAAACCCGTAACTTCGCAAATGATGTCGTAGATTGGCACCATCGCGTACCCGAACCCAAACATCCCCACCGCCAAGGCCAGCATTTTGCCAGCAACAGCTGCGTGAGATTTATTCGTTGCACGTGGGTGCGGTTGATCGGCTTGGTGATCACTCATCCGATCTGACCTTTACCAAACATGATGTACAAGATGCTAAACGCATAAAGACACACCGCCAGAATACCCAAAAAAATGGGTAATCGATAACGCTTAAAAAAGCTTGGCGATGTGTTTTCAGTCATGGCTGTGCTTGTGCTCACGGTTCTAGTTTCCTTCGAACAATCAAAACACGGCACGCGCGTGATGCGTTGTCGGAAGTGTAAGTCAACTCGAATGTGTTTACGCTCACGGTTCTAGTTTCTCTCGAACAATCACGCTATCGCGTGATTGTCTCAGGAGTAATAGTCGGTGAGTCTTCGAAGGTGTGGTATGGGGCTGGAGAATCTACCGTCCATTCCAAACCACGTGCACCTTCCCACACTTCGCCGGTGGCTTTTTCGCCCCCTTTGATGCACTTGAAGATGATGTACACAAACATCAACTGGCTAAATCCAAATCCAAACGCACCGATTGTGGCGATCGCATTCCAATCAGCAAACTGCAAGCTGTAATCGGGAATACGACGTGGCATACCTGCCAAGCCCACAAAGTGCATTGGGAAGAACAACACGTTAACGAAGATGGTAGAAATCCAAAAGTGCATTCGACCCAGTTTTTCGTCGTACATGTTGCCAGTCCACTTCGGAATCCAGAAGTAGCAGGCTGCCATTAACGAATAGATTGCGCCTGGCACCAATACATAGTGGAAGTGAGCCACCACAAAGTAGGTGTCGTGGTATTGGATATCAGCTGGCGTGATCGCCAGCATTAACCCTGACAAGCCACCGATAGTGAACATAATCACGAAGCCGATGGCGAATAACATGGGGGTTTCAAACGTCATGGAACCGCGCCACATGGTTGATACCCAGTTGAACACTTTCACACCGGTAGGCACCGATATCATCATGGTGGAGAACATAAAGAACAGTTCGGCCGCCAGAGGCATACCCGTGGTAAACATGTGGTGTGCCCAAACGATGAACGACAAGAACGCAATGGATGCGGTGGCGTACACCATGGAGTCATACCCAAACAATTGCTTGCGAGAGAAGGTTGGAATGATGTGAGAGATGATGCCAAACGCAGGCAAAATCAGAATGTACACCTCTGGATGACCAAAGAACCAGAAGATGTGCTGATACATAACCGGATCACCGCCGCCCGCCGCGCTAAAGAAGCTGGTTTCAAAGAAGCGATCGGTTAGTAGCATGGTTACTGCACCTGCAAAAACCGGAATGGTGGCAATTAACAAGAACGCAGTAATTAACCAAGTCCATACGAACATGGGCATTTGCATAAGCGTCATGCCGGGGGCACGCATATTAAAAATGGTGGCGACGATGTTGATCGAACCCATCACCGATGAGATACCCATAAAGTGGATAGCAAAGATAACGTACGCAAAGCTATCGCCCATCTGCAGTACTAGGGGCGGATACATAGTCCAACCACCAGCCGGACCACCTGAATCCATAAACAACGTGGACAGCATGATGGTGAAGGCAAACGGCATGATCCAAAAAGACCAGTTATTCAAACGCGGCAATGCCATGTCTGGTGCGCCTAGCATCATCGGAATCATCCAATTCGCAAGACCTACAAAAGCTGGCATAACCACACCAAATATCATCACGATAGCGTGCATTGTGGTCATTGAATTGAAGAACATGGGGTCAACAATTTGAATACCCGGCGCCCAAAGTTCGGCCCGGATAATAAGCGCCATACCGCCGCCAATAAAGAACATGATTAGCGAGAACCACAGGTACAAGGTACCGATGTCTTTATGGTTGGTGGTGGTCACCCAACGCATTAAACCTGGCGCTGGGCCGTGGTGATCGTGATCGCCGTGATGTGCGTCTGCGTCTGAATAGCTCATTAGTTAACGCCCCCTGTTAAATCGAATTGGTCGAGTACGGCGTTGCTTTGCAGTAAGCCTTGACGCAGTGACTTCATTTGATATGGCTGCACGGTGTCACCTAAATCGTTGCCGAACGCGTTGCGTTGGTAAGTAATGACCGCAGCAAGGTCTGTATCACTTAACTTTGAACCGTAAGCTGCCATTGAGGTATCGGCCACACCCATTAATACCGTTTGCACGTGAGTACTGACATCACCCGTTGCTACAGCACTTCCAGCAATCGCTGGGAACATGCCCGGAATGCCTTGGCCTTGAGCTTGATGACAACCCATGCAGTTTGCACCGTAAACCATCTCGCCTTGAGCAATCAGTTCTTCCTTGCTCCACTGCCGATCTTTTTGTAAATCATTAGCGGCCATTTGTTCTTGTTGCTCAGCAACCCATTGGTCGTATTCTTCTTGAGGGACAGCATGGACCACCACGGGCATAAAGCCGTGGTCACGACCGCATAATTCAGTGCACTTACCTCGATAAATACCAGGCTCTTCAATTAATGCCCAGTTCTCATTGATAAACCCAGGGTTCGCATCTTTCTTAACAGACAAAGCAGGCACCCACCATGAGTGGATAACATCAGCCGCTGTGTGAAGGAAGCGAATTTTCTTACCTACAGGAACCACGAGAGGTTTATCTACTTCAGACAGATAATTCTCAATGGTTTCAAGATCAACACCTGAATCCATTTGCCGTGCCGCGTTGTGCTCTGGATGCAACTGGCTGTAGAAAGCAATGCCTTCATCTAAATACTCGTATTGCCAGCGCCATTGGTAACCTGTGATTTTGATAGACATTTCAGAATCGGTGAAATCTTCCATCTTGATTAACACGCGCGCAGCCGGAATGGCCATGGCGATAAGGATCACTAAGGGGACAACTGTCCATACTATTTCTACTGTGGTGCTTTCGTGAAAATCAGCCGCTACCGCACCTTGAGATTTTCGGTGTTTGAATATGGAGTAAAACATCACACCAAAAACCAACGCACCAATAATGCAGCAGATGTAGAAAATAGCCATGTGCAACCCGTAAACGCGACGGCTAATATCCGTCACACCTTCGGTCATGTTTAGCGCACCCCAGTCGGCCAACGCAACGCTCGGCAATGCCGTCGCTACAAGTCCGAGGAGCATCCATCGAATGATGCCAAACCTCATACCGTTACTCTCCCAAAGTCAAAACTAAATTTAAATTCCGCACCTTAGTTTTCATTGATGAAAACAAGGCTTCGGTGACTGCCAAACCTAAGGCAACCACACCTTTAATTTGTTGTACAACGTTCGTTTTTCTGCGCGTCCGAGCGCTCGACCTAATGAGTAACGACGTCCGTGTGCCGAAACTTCTAAAACACCCACTTCAAATTCACTGTCTGGGCAGTGGTAGCTTAAACGCGACCAATGCCTAGGAAGCTCCACTTGCCGATCCGGCTGGGTTTCTCCCCATTCTAATTTCACAGCGTCTGTTGCCACTGTGATGACTTCTTTTCTTGCTAAGCGCTTAACCGTTAGGTACAAGCAGTACAGCACAAATAACACCTCGGCCCCCGCGAACGGAATGACCAACCAAAGCCCTTGACTGGCTAACGCCAACGCTATGCCCATAATGAACACACCAAGAAAGGCTGCAAGCCAACAGTTAGCCCGCCAACTCATTGACTGATTACCTTGAACGATAAAACGTACCGAATCGGGAGCTAGGGCTTGTTCACTGATCATTAAACAATGCCTCCTGACACTGCGCGTAATGTTCGTAAGCCACGCCAAGGAATTTTAGCTGACTGTGCAAATCTTTTCCGCACCCACAGGTGCATAATTCTAACGCTTCCAAGAACCTTTCAGTTCACTAATCGAAATTCTGTACTCATCATTAGAGCTGTTCCGTTTCGGGCTGTATTCTGCTTTCCATGCGTGCCCGTGCACCAGCTCCAGACCAACGGTAAATCGAGACGTACCGGCCTGCACTTGCGACACAGATTGTGATGACAACAAACCTTTTCGACGTCCAAAGGCGGTATTCACTAACCCAAACACCTGCAATTCGTTTTCCAAAGCAGCAACCGATGGGTAATCTAAATTCAAGGTATCTCGATCCAAAACTGGGTCGCCTAAACCGGCTTTAAGCATTGCATCGCCTAAATCGTGCATATCGATAAGACCAGAGACACGAGGGTAGGAATCGACCGCTGCCCAGCGTCTTCGGTATTCAACCAAAGTATCCGGGCCTAAACTGCTGAACAGAAACGCACCACCGGGCTTCAATACGCGGGAAACCTCTTTGAACACCGCATTGGGGTTCTGGCAAAAGGGCAGGCATAAATTAGACACAACCAGTTCAAATTGCGCATCGGGGAACGGCATAGCATGAGGATCGCCGCTTATCATTTTATGGCGCGACTTGCGACCAATTGATGCCAATCGGTTCAACCAATTTTTTTTAGGCCCACTGTTATCATTCTTTTGAGCTTCCACTAGCGATGCGTGCCCAAGAGCCAAACCCGTAATATCAGCTTCAGGATAAACATTCGACAAAGCCTCAAGCGAAGACTGACCCCAACAGCCCAGATCTAGCACTTGGGTTGGCTCGATCAATAACAGCGGCAAACGCTCCAGCACTTGATCGCTCACCGTGCGCAAAACCGCATCATCAGCCTGCAAGCCGCGGGCTTTTGCACGCAATCGAGCCTTAGCTTGAGCACGCACCACAACAGCCATGGAGTCAGGCGCAAAGTCGTCAGTGCTCATCTACCGGTACACTCAGCTGAATACAATTTTCTAACCTTAGGATTTAACACTCGTGCTTCCAGCTCTTGTCGCCAGCGTGTTGGCGTACTTCATCGGATCTATCTCTGCCGCTATTTTAGTCTGTCGAGCACTCGGATTACCGGATCCTCGTACTGATGGCTCGGGAAACCCTGGGGCCACCAATGTTTTGCGCATTGGCGGCAAGAAACCTGCTGCTATGACACTGGCTGGGGATTTATTGAAAGGCCTAATACCTGTGGCCATCGCAAACCTTTTCAGCGACAACACGGTACTTATCGCTTTGGTTGGCTTAGGCGCGCTACTGGGGCACTTGTACCCGATATTTTTCAATTTTGAAGGTGGCAAAGGTGTGGCAACAGCCTTTGGCGTGATGTTTGGCTTGCACCCGCTCGCTGGTATCGTAGCGGCGCTATTGTGGGGCGCATCCGCTTTTATATTCAAGCGCTCGTCTTTGGCCGCATTAATCGCTTTCTCATTACTGCCACTGTACTGGTTTTGGGCCCAAGAACCTCGTTACGCTATTTTGTCGGTGATGATTGCAGGCTTTCTTTATTACACCCATCGCAGCAATATCCAGCGCCTCATTGATGGCACTGAACCCAAGATTGGTAAGCGTTAAAACGTTGATTCAATGCCGCTGAGTTCTGTAAGCGGCCATCGAGGTCGAACGCTTTGGGCATCGGCTGTGTCTTTTTGGCCCGCTGCCAAACGATAAGCCCCTGCCAGTGCGATCATGGCGCCATTGTCCGTGCAAAATTCCAGCGCTGGGTAAAACGCGTGCCACGAATTTTCTGCGCATAATTCATCCACCCGTGCACGAAGTTTTTTATTAGCGCTTACCCCACCTGAAATCACTAAACGCTGATGTCCTGTGGCTTTCAATGCCCGAACACTTTTCTTAATTAAGGTATCCACTACCGCCTCTTCAAATGAAGCGGCAAGATCGGATAACCAGCGTTTGGCGTCTGCCTCACAGGCTTTTTGCCCTGTTTTTTCAAACAACGCATCTTGATCGGCCTGCCAAGCACGATGGTGCACAATGGCGGCTGTTTTCAGCCCACTAAAACTAAAATCCATACCCGGCCTGTCGAGCATCGGCCGAGGCAGCTTCACAGCAGCAGGGTCTCCAGTTTCCGCCATTGCAGCCAAATGGGGCCCACCTGGATAAGGCAAACCAAGCATTTTGGCCGTTTTATCAAAGGCCTCGCCCGCTGCATCATCAATGGATTCACCCAGCAACTCATATTGCCCAACGCCCGTTACATTCACTAATTGGGTGTGCCCACCAGACACCAGCAAACACACAAAGGGAAATTCTGGCGCTGGATCTTCGAGCATCGGGGCGAGTAAATGCCCTTCCATATGGTGCACTCCTAACGCAGGAATGCCCAAACCAAAGGCCAAAGAACGCGAAAATTGAGCACCGGTGAGCAACGCACCCGCCAATCCAGGCCCTTGTGTGTAGGCAATGGCGTCCAAATCTGTGCGCTTGAGATTGGTTTGTTCCAACAGGGAATTAAACAAGGGCGACAGCCTTTGTATATGGTCTCGAGAGGCTAATTCAGGCACAACACCGCCGTAGAGCGCGTGTTCATCGATCTGACTGTGTAACACATGGCCCAAAAGGCCTGCATTTGTGTCGAAAATAGCGAGCCCGGTCTCGTCACACGAGGACTCACATCCAAGGATTTTCATCTGTGATTGAAATTTATACTCAATGGTCGCTATACTAACGGGCTTTTCGCGTTCCAGCTTTCTTTCAGAGTCAAACAATCCATGCCGTCAGTTAAGGTAAAAGAAAACGAGCCCTTCGAAATGGCTCTACGTCGTTTCAAGCGTTCCTGTGAAAAAGCAGGCGTGCTCACTGAGACGCGTCGCCGCGAATTTTACGAAAAACCAACGGCTGAGCGTAAGCGCAAAGCTGCTGCTGCCGTAAAACGCCACCAAAAGAAATTATCTAAAGAGCAATCGCGCCGAAACCGTCTGTACTAGGTCGTATTCAGGGCATTGCGCGTAAATCATTGCTCTTAAGATTATGACGAGATGATTTACGCCGTTTAGATAATTTCGAAGCATTTCCTAAAACCTCTGGTTGATTTATCCAAGGTTTAGGTATTGGCCAACACGTTGCCCCGTGTCCATATTTTCTGGCACGGACCACCAAGGCCTATTTACAAAACAGTTTCACTTTTTCGGGAAAAGTTCATGAGTGACACCCGTACCCGCCTGCTGGACGATATCAAAGCAGCAATGAAAGCTGGCGACAAAACCCGCCTAGGCACACTGCGACAAATTTCTGCAGCGGCAAAACAGAAAGAAGTCGACGAGCGTATCGAAATCGACGATGACGCCATGCTGCTTATTTTGGACAAGCAGCTTAAGCAGCGTCGCGAATCGATTGCTCAGTACCAAGAAGCGGGCCGCGATGATTTAGCCGATGTTGAAATTGCCGAAGCTGCCATCATTCAAGAATACTTACCCGCAGCCCTTACCGATGCAGAAGTGGATGCGCTGATTGATAAAGCCATTGCCGATTCTGGCGCGGCTAGCATTAAAGACATGGGTAAAGTCATGGGCCTTGTGAAGGCACAAGCCCAAGGCCGTGCCGACATGGGCAAAATAAGCGGCATAATTAAAACCAAACTTTCAGGATAGTTAGCGCACCAACATGAGCAACGATTTTCAATTTCTCGATGCCCCTAGAGCCGATCCAGAAAAGGTCACAGCTCCCATTCGCATTCAGAACTGGAATGAAATTTATGGCTCGTTCGATCCAGACAATGCAGGCACCCAAGCCGATCGATGCCTAGCATGCGGTAACCCTTACTGCGAATGGAAGTGCCCAGTTCATAACTACATTCCGAACTGGTTAAAACTGATTTCCGAAGGTAATTTACTTGAAGCGGCCGAGATGTCGCACCGTACTAATTCACTACCTGAAGTGTGCGGTCGCGTTTGCCCGCAGGATCGTTTATGCGAAGGCGCATGCACATTAAATGATGGTTTTGGCGCCGTCACTATCGGCTCCATTGAAAAGTACATAACCGATGAAGCGTTTAAGCAAGGCTGGCGTCCAGATCTATCCAATGTTGTTGCCACAGAACACACGGTAGCCATAGTGGGTGCAGGCCCTGCAGGGCTAGCTTGCGCAGATGTTCTTGCGCGAAATGGCATCAAAGCCATTGTGTACGATAAATATTCTGAAATTGGCGGCCTACTCACTTACGGCATACCCCCATTCAAACTAGAAAAAGAGGTGGTGTTTACACGCCGTGAAATTCTTGAAGGCATGGGCGTACAGTTTGTGCTCAATACAGAAGTAGGTAAAGACATCGCTTTCCAAAGCCTTATTGATGATCACGATGCCGTATTTTTAGGAATGGGCACCTATACCTCCATGCGAGGTGGGTTTCCAGGCGAAGATTTAGAAGGCGTGCACGAAGCCTTACCGTACTTAATTTCTAACGTTAATAAACTCTACAACTGGGACCAACAAACGTCTGGCTTTATCAGCATGGAAGGCAAACGCGTGGTAGTTCTCGGTGGCGGAGATACCGCTATGGATTGCAATCGAACATCGGTTCGCCAAGGCGCTGCAACGGTGCAGTGCGCCTACCGTCGCGATGAAGAGAACATGCCAGGCTCTAGACGCGAGGTGGCAAACGCTAAAGAGGAAGGCGTTGAATTTTTGTGGAATCGTCAACCCGTTGAAATTATTGGCGAGAACGGCAAAGTTAAAGCGGTTAGAACCGTAAAAACGCAACTTGGCGAACCCGATGCCCGTGGCCGACGGATGCCCGAAGTTGTTGCAGGCAGCGAAGAGGACTTACCAGCTGATGCCGTTTTAGTGGCTTTCGGGTTTCGGCCCAACCCGGCCCCTTGGTTTAACGACTTTGGCATCAATACCGACGATGGTGGTCGAGTTGTCGCACCAGAAAACGCCCAATTTACCCACCAAACCACGAATCCTAAAGTGTTTGCTGGCGGCGACATGGTTCGAGGTTCTGATTTAGTTGTGACTGCTGTGTTTGAAGGTCGAAACGCTGCCGACGGGATTGTGCGATATTTAACGGCATGAATGCACCGTTAAAAAATGACTTATACCTTCGAGCCTTAAATCGAGAAACCGTTGAACGAACACCGGTTTGGGTAATGCGCCAAGCGGGCCGTTATTTACCTGAATACAAACGAGTTCGTGCCCAAGCGGGCAATTTCATGAACTTATGTTCAAACCCAGAACTTGCATGCGAAGTCACCTTGCAACCCATTGATCGCTTCAATTTAGATGCGGCCATATTATTCTCTGACATTCTTACCATCCCCGACGCCATGGGATTAGAACTGACGTTTGAAACCGGTGAAGGGCCAAAGTTTGGCAAACCGATAAAAAGCCGGGCCGATGTGGAAGCCTTACCTATTCCCGATCCGAACGATTCACTGCAATATGTGATGGACGCGGTATCCACCATTCGGCGAGAATTAAACGGGCGCGTCCCATTAATTGGCTTTTCAGGTAGCCCTTGGACACTGGCCACATACATGGTGGAAGGTGGCGGCAGTAAAGACTTCTCAAAAGTGAAAGGGCTGATGTTCTCTGACCCGCACACCATGCACGCGTTGTTAGATAAAAACGCGCAAGCGGTGGTGAGTTATCTAAATGCACAAGTGGAAGCGGGCGCGCAAGCCTTAATGGTGTTTGATACGTGGGGAGGTGTATTGTCACCGACTAACTACCAAGAATTTTCACTGCGCTATATGCAGCAAATCGTTGAAGGTGTTACCCGCGAAGCAGATGGCAGAAAGGTTCCCATTACTTTGTTCACTAAGAGCGGTGGGCAGTGGCTAGACTTGATGGCAAAAACAGGCTGCGATGGTTTAGGCGTAGATTGGACAATCGATTTAGCCGATGCTCGCAAACGAGCTGGAGATTCAGTTGCCCTGCAAGGCAATCTTGATCCATCTGTTTTATACGGCTCACCTGAAAGCATTCATGCTGAAGTGAAAAAAGTATTAGACAGCTACGGTGATGCACCCGGTCATGTGTTCAATTTAGGTCACGGCATCCATCAATTTGTTAATCCTGAACACTTAGGCGTAATGGTCGAAGCCGTTCGTGAATTAAGCACGCGCCCATAAATACAGCAATCCACTACAGCTAACCAAAACGGCAAATCCGATGCGACACTTTGAATTAGAAAAGTATTTCTCGCGCTGGGAATTTAAAGCCAAGTACCATATGACGGCCTCAGATACTGAGAGCATGTCATTAAAAGAATTGCTGGCCTTAGGAACACAAAGCCAGCAAGATGATTTTCATAACCTATGGCTTGGCTACACAGAAACGTGGGGCGCCCCTGCGTTACGCGAAACCATAGCCACCACTTACGACTCCATACAGCCATCAGAAGTATTAACCTTCGCAGGTGCCGGTGAAGGTATTTATGCTGCGATGCGAGTCATGCTTCAACCCACTGACCATGCCATTGTAGTAGTACCAAATTATCAAAGCGCAGAAACGGTGCCATTACAAATCTGCCAAGTATCGGGGGTGCTGTTGCATGAAGACAACCAATGGCGCTTAGATATGGACGAGGTGCGAGCCGCTATTCGGCCAACCACTAAACTGATTTCCATCAACTTCCCGAATAACCCCACCGGTGCATTAATGCCCGCTGAGGATTTAAACGCACTGATTGCACTGTGCCGAGAATTTGATCTGTACTTATTCAGTGATGAAGTGTATCGATTAACTGAACAGAACGATAAGCTGCGCATGCCGCAAATTGCTGATGCTTACGAAAAAGGGTTATCACTTAATGTGATGTCGAAAGCTTATGGATTACCTGGGCTTAGAATTGGCTGGTTGGCCACTAAAGACAAAGCGTTATTGCAAGAAATTGAACGTTACAAACATTACTTATCTATTTGTAACTCTGGGCCCAGCGAGTCATTGAGTGTGATTGCTTTAGAAAATCGCAAAGCTTTGCTAGATCGCAATCGTTCAATTATTAATAAAAACCGAGCCCTACTCGATAGCTTCTTATCTCGGCATCAAAACCGAATGCAATGGACACCCCCTCAAGGCGGGTGTGTGGGTTTCATTCGCTATACCAGCGATGAATCCGCCACTGAATTTTGCCATCGTATCGTGGAAAATCACGGCGTATTACTGTTACCTGCGTCTTTGTATCGATCCGACCTGATGCACTACACACCTAATAGTTTTCGCATAGGATTTGGACGGGCACATTTTGAAACAGGCTTACAGGCTTTTGAAAACGCATTAACGCGTGACTGAAACCGCCAACTTTCGACAGTTAATCTGAATCCTTGAGCGCATACACTCGATAAGTGAGACTTGATTCTGCGCACTGCATCAAAAAGCGTTAAGCAACATCGACTTATCACTGAAAACTACAAATCACCAGGCCGACACATGCTCTAAGACTGCGAAAGTAGATGACTTTGAACCATGTATAAAAATATTATCTTCAGACTCAATGTACTTTTTAAAAATAAAACAAGTGTGTACTTGAGTCATCACAGGCAGTGAGTGGTAAGGGGCACCGACTCTGAGGGGAGTCAGTGCTCCTGATTTACTACTGATTTAGTGGAATGTTCATCCAATGGCTCGATCATAAAATGCGGTTTCTGAAGGTGTGTTCAACCAAATGCGCGTTCAACCAATAGTTTTTTATGGTGTAGTCCCGGGGCGCAAGGCAGCAAACCGGGAGTGGCCGATTAGAACAGTTCCTCTACCGCTTCTTTTTGACTTTGTCGTGTTACCGGTGCAGCTACACTGCCTGAACTATTGTTTGTGCTGGGAGCACGAGGAGCTGCAACGGTTCTAACAGCTTCGGGCCTATTCTCTGCGTAAAAGTACTCAAGTAATGACTCACCCGATCCACCGGCTGTGGGTTCACCTGATTTCCAATCAATGCGAATTTGTTCTAAGCCCTGAGGCTCATCTAAGGTTTTCTCTTCTGAATCAGCCAACATAGTTTGCATATATTCAGTCCACATCGGTAACGCCGCAACTCCACCCGCCTCACCTCGGCCTAATGGATCTAAACCGTCTGATCCAATCCAAGCCGCTGCCACCATGTCGCTACTAAAGCCTGAAAACCAAGCATCCAACTGATTATTCGTGGTGCCCGTTTTACCGCCTAAATCTGATCGACCCAACGCCTCACCTGCTCGTCTAGCGGTGCCGCGTCGAACCACATCGCGCATCATGCTGTTCATGATGAAAGCATTTCGCGGCTCAATTATTAATGGTGCGTTTACCACATCAAGCTGGGTAACCGCATCCCGCGGGTCGAAGTCTGGATTGATTTCTCCTGTTTCAGGATCGATGCCTGCAAGCACGGCCGACTCATCTTCATCACCTGCTGCCTTACCCGTAGTTTCAATTTGCATCTCACTAAGTAATGGGCTGACATCTAAGGGGTCACAGTCATCGCACATAACCACTTTAGGGGCTGTGTATATAACGTTGCCACGCGGATCTTCAATGCGCTCAATAAAGTGCGGTTGAACTTTATAACCTCCATTGGCAAACACCCCAAAGGCTGCCGCCAACTCCATCGGTGTTACGCTGGCACTGCCTAAAGACAATGACAAGTCGGGCGGCATGTACTTCTCTTCGAAACCAAAACGCTTAGCGTAATCAATGGCGTAAGGCACCGTTATTTCTCGCAGCACACGAATAGACACCAAATTACGACTTTTCACCAACGCCTCGCGCAGGCGTGTTGGCCCAAAGAATCGGCCACTGTAATTTTGAGGCCGCCACTCATCTTCTAAGGCATCGTCTTGGAAGACCACAGGCGCATCGTTATAAACGGTAGCTGCGGTATCGCCATACTCTAAAGCGGCGGAGTAGATGAACGGTTTGAATGTAGAGCCTGGCTGTCTTCTGGCTTGCGTTACGCGGTTAAATTTACTGCGGTAATAATCGAACCCGCCCACAAGCGCTTGAATTTGACCACTGGTGGGAGACACGGAAACAAAAGCACCTTCCACCGAAGGCTCTTGGACAAATCGTGCACCACCACCTGCCAGGTTTTGGATATGCACCACATCACCTAATGCAAAAACTTGATCGACAGACGTAATCTCATCGCCTAAGTCATCAATAGCGATGCGCTCTCGTGCCCACTCAACATCTTCTAAAGTAAAGCCGTGCTCGGTTCCTTCCTTCGTAACGACAATGGCTTGCTCAGGGTTTACATCAACCACGGCTGCTGGAACCATGTCACCGTACTCTGGGTAGGTATCTAACTGTTCAAAGAGTTTATCAGCGTCGGTTAAGAGCTCGGCATCTAGTGTGTCGATAGGGCCTTTATACCCGTGACGAGACTCATAGTTATATAACGCGTTTCTAAGCGCTAAGTTGGCCGCTTGTTGCGCTTTAGAATCGATGCTGGTGAACACCCGATACCCGGCATTTGCCCAAGTATCACCGAACAGTTGTTTAATGCGAGCCCGCGCCATCTCTCCTACATAGTTTGCTTCCACATCAGGGCGAACCACATATTGGCTAGCCGATACCGGCTCTGCCTTAGCTGCGGCGTATTCAGATGCGCTGATCATGTCCAAAGCGTACATTCGGCCCAGCACATAATCACGGCGAATAATGGCCCGTTCAGGGTTAACAATGGGGTTAAAAGTTGATGGTGCTTTTGGTAATCCAGCCAACATGGTGGCTTGCGCTAAGGTTAAATCGCCAATGTCTTTGTTGTAGTAAACCCTGGCTGCTGCTGCGAAACCATACGATCTTTGACCTAAATAAATCTTGTTGATGTACAGCTCTAGAATTTGGTCTTTAGCTAGCTCGCGCTCAATTTTAAGTGCGAGAAAAATTTCAGTGATTTTTCGTGCGTAGGTTTTATCGCGGTTTAGGAAGAAATTTCTAGCCACCTGCATGGTGATGGTACTGCCACCAGGCCCTTTCTTACCGGTTTTAATCAGGTGCAAGCCGGCACGAGCCAAACCCTGCCAAGCCACCCCAGGGTGGGAATAAAAGTGCTGATCTTCCGATGCAATGATGGCGTTGGACAAAATCTCAGGCACTTCAGAAATAAACACCGGTTCTCGGCGCTTTTCACCGTATTCAGCCACCAGCTGGCCATCACTGGTCATCACGCGCATGGGCATTTGTAACTGAACCTCGGCCAAACGGCCTACATCCGGCAAGGTTGGCTGAATCTTTGAGTACAAATAAAACACGCCAATCGCTGCAATTATTACGCAGCAAATGCCAGTTATGGCAAGCCATTTGAATGCAATACGCCACCAGCTGGGACTTTTGCGGTTGCTACGGCGACGTCTGCGGTTTCGGCGGGATGAAGATTGAGGCATGAGGTGCCATGAAATCGTTGATTTGTACGGATTATATCAACTGACACCACGCTTAAAGCGGATGTTTGTCAGGGTTTCAAATTCGACACAAATCGTCAATTTAGTGCCACCTAGTGCCAATCGACGCGGAACACTCAAGGCCCTACTAGTCGGCCAACGGAGGATTGCAGTTCAAACTGATGAGTAAGTGTGATTCATTTCACGGTCAAAACGAAAGCTTTCTCGCAGCTTGGGCGCTAAACATGACATGGCACTCAAATCTAAAAAACAGGCCCTAATCGGCTTAGACATTACCGCAACCTCGGTTAAGTTGCTCGAACTGAAGTTAACAGGCAAGAAGCCAAAGATTGTTAGCTACACCGTAGAGCCCTTGCCAGCGAACGCGGTTAACGAAAAAAATCTGCAGGACGTGGAGGCGGTCGGAGACGCAATTCGACGCGCCGTGAAACGTTCTGGCACCCGCAACAAAGCATGCGCGGTGGCTGTGCCAAGCGCCATGGTTATCACCAAAGTTATCCAAATGCCGGATGGCTTGAAAGATTACGAAATGGATGCGCAAATCCAGCTCGAAGCGGATCAATACATTCCTTACGCGCTGGAAGAGGTCAATCTCGACTTTCACGTAATTGGCCCCTCACCTAACGCCAACGGTTATGTTGATGTGCTTCTTGCTGCATCGCGCAGCGAGAATGTTGAAGACAGAACAGCGGCTGCAGAAATTGGCGGCTTGAACGTCAAAATTGTGGACGTTGAACCCTATACCGTCGAAAGCGCCTTTGAACTGATCAAGCATCAAGTTCAAAACGAAGGTGAAGAAAAAACGGTAGCGATTCTCGATGTGGGTGCAAGCATGACTAGCCTGTCCATCCTTCGAGATCAAAAACTAATTTACACCCGTGAACAACCCTTTGGCGGTAAGCAGCTAACCGAAGAAATCATGCGTCGCTATGGTTTGTCGTATGAAGATGCTGGCCGTGTAAAACGCGTGGGTGGACTACCCGATAACTACGAACCTGAAGTTCTAGAACCCTTTAGAGATTTGATGGTGCAGCAAGCTAACCGCTTCTTGCAGTTTTTCTTCTCTGCAGACAAAAACGATTACGTTGATCAAATCGTTCTAGCGGGTGGTTGTACAGGAATACCAGGTATCGCCGAACTGATCGAACAACGTATCGGCACCCCTACCGTCATAGCTGATCCCTTTGCCAACATGTCAATCAGCTCTGATATTCCAACACAGCGACTTCAGGACGACAGCCCAGCGATGATGATTGCCTGCGGCCTGGCTTTGCGAGGAGCCGATTAATGAGCACTAAGATAAATCTCCTTCCTTGGCGCGAAGAGCACCGGAAAACAAAGAACAGCGAGTACTTTGTACTTCTGGGTCTGTGTGCAGCTTTAGCAGGAATGATCGGGTTCGCAGGCTTTAAGTACGCCGAAGATAAAGTCAACTATCAAGACAGTCGTAACCAACGATTAAACGATGAGATTGCTTTACTGCAGGAAGAGCTGGAAGAAATCAAAGAACTTGAAGAGACTAAAAACAATTTATTAGCTCGAATGGAAATCATTCAACAGCTTCAGGGCCAACGTCCACAGATTGTTCATACGTTTCATGAAGTGGCCACACGTATTCCAGATGGCGTGTTCTTGCAAGCTCTTGAGCAGTCAGGAAACGAGCAGATGGTTGTAGAAGGCCGCGCTGAATCTAACGCCAGAGTTTCTGCATTAATGCGAACACTGGATCGAAGTGACTACTTCAAAGAACCAAAGTTAGAAGTTATTGAAGCCAACAGTAACGATGGCATCAGTACTTTCCGCCTGGTGATGAAGCAAACAACACCAAACGCGCAGGAGGAGTCTGAAGATGGCATTAACTAACGCTATTGATGAATTCAAAAACATTAATTTTGAAGAAGATATTGTAAAGCGTATCGGTACGGCACCAATACTTGCTCGACTTCTCGTTATTGTTATTGCCGCCGCTGTGATCATCGGCTTAATTTGGCACTTTCTCATCACCCCACAGTTCAATGAACTGAAAATGGTGGAACGAAATGAGATCGAGCTTCGAGCGAAGTTTGATAGAGAATCTTCCAAAGCTGCAAATCGCACCGCTTATGTTGAACAGCTTGAAGAGATGAAGAAAACGTTTAACGTCATGCTTCGTCAACTTCCCAACCAAACGGACATTGAAAGCTTACTAGTTGACTTATCTCAAACTAGCGTAGCCAGTGGCCTTGAGGTTCAATTTTTCAAACCTGAAAGTGAAATTCCCAGAGAGTTTTACGCAGAGTACCCGATCAAAATCAGTGTAACGGGTCAGTACCACCAATTCGGACAATTCGTAAGTGGCCTGGCAGCCCTGCCTCGAATTGTTACTTTGTCAAATATTGACATTGAAGATTTGTCTGAGAGCGCTCGAAATAACAACGGCGGCGACGACAGCAACTCAAATAAGAAACTAAAAATGGATCTTACTGCAACCACTTACCGCTACCTGGAAGAGGAATAACAACATGGCTCGTTTATCAGTGTTGCCAATGCTCGGCCTAGCTTCAGTGCTAAGTGCCTGCGGAGGAGACATGAGTGATCTTGAGCAGTTCATCGATTCAACCAAGAACAAACATCATGGTTCGGTTGAGCAACTGCCTGAGTTCCCTCCTTATGAAACATTCGAATACACCTACGCAAATATTCGAGACCCGTTCAGACCGCAAACTGACATCGGTACAGGAGCGATTGCTCAAACAACGTCGTCAGGTCCACGACCTGAAGCGCAGCGTTTGAAAGAACCATTGGAAAGTTACCCCGTTGATTCTTTGAAGATGGTCGGTTTATTGCAGCAAAAATCACAAATTTGGGGCTTAGTTAAAGACCCCGACGGCATGATTCACAGAGTACAACCGGGAAATTTCGCCGGTCAGAACCACGGCAAGATTGTTGCGGTATCCGAAACACGAATAGACATTGTTGAGCTCGTTCCTGACGGACTGAGTGGCTGGGTCAACCGCGATGCTGTACTCGCGATGGCTGAAGAGAATTGATTGGAGACATGATAAAAATGACCGTTAGCGAAACTACGCAACGACTCAGCCAGGCTGCGAAACTAAGTCGCAAGACCTTGCTAAGAGTTGCACAATTAGCCACCTTTGCCGGAATGGCCTTAGCAGCACAAGCTGCTTCTGCTGCGAACGCTTTGGTTGACATTAGCCACGTAACTTTGCCTGGTAACAAGCAACAACTGGCACTCACCATGAGCGGGCAAGCACCGGAGCCTAAAGCGTTCACGATTGATAATCCTGCTCGAATCGCTTTAGACTTACCAAATACCAGCAACGCCTTAGACCAACGCAACATCCGCGTGAACGCAGGCCTGTTGCAAAACATCACAACGGTTGAAGCCGGTGGTCGCACACGAGTGGTTATTAACTTAGCCAACATGGTGCCCTACACAACTGCGGTACAAGGCAATCAATTACTGGTTACTTTAGACAGCCCAAGTGATTTCTCAGCACAACCCACTAGCATTCTTGCTGCAGCCACACCGGCCCCCAGCGCGCTTGTGACAGCTGATGGTTTATCAGGCTCTGATCGTTCTATTAAGAACATTGATTTCCGCCGAGGCCCACTGGGTGAAGGTCGAATCATTTTCGAACTGTCAAACCCAGGCATCGTTACTGACATGCGTGAAGAAGGTGGACGCGTTATTGTTGAATTCCCTGACACGGGTATTTCTTCAGAATTGCAACGTCGTCTTGATGTTATGGACTTCGGCACACCTGTACAGTTCATTGACACGCTATCAAACAACCGCGGCACACGAATCATTATCCAACCTGCCACGCAAGAGTTTGAGCAACTGGCTTATCAAACGGATACGTTATTCACCGTTGAATTAAAGCCTATGTCTCGTGAAGAAATCGAATTGAACCGTAAATCTAAGTTTGGTTATACCGGTGAAAAGCTATCGTTAAACTTCCAAGATATTGAAGTTCGATCTGTTCTTCAATTACTGGCAGATTTCACTGACTTAAACATTGTGGTTAGTGATACGGTTCAAGGCAAGTTAACGCTTCGCTTAAAGAACACGCCATGGGATCAAGCCCTTGACATTATCCTACAAACCAAAGCATTGGATAAGCGTGAAGCTGGCGACGTTATCATGGTGGCACCAGCCGAAGAAATCGCAACTCGTGAACGTATCGAGTTAGAAGCCTTACAACAGAAGATTGAATTAGCCCCCATTCGCACAGAGTACTTCCAAGCGAATTACGCTAAAGCCTCTGAACTTGCCACATTAATGGCTACACAAGAAGGTGGCGGCTTACTCTCTGAGCGAGGCAGCGTAACAGTAGACGATCGTACTAACACTTTGTTGATTAGCGATACCGCTGACAAACTGGCTGACATCCGTTCATTAGTGCACCGTTTGGACATCCCTATTCGCCAAGTTCTTATCGAATCACGCATCGTGATTGCAACCGATGACTTCAACCGCGACATTGGTGTTCGTTGGGGTATTAACCGAAATACAGCTAACCCTGGTGGCTTAGCCGATCCAGATGGCGGGTTCGCACTATCGGGCAGCTCTAACGGCTTAACCAACCTGATCAACGGCGAAGAGCTAAGCGATCCAGGTCGATTCAATGTAAACCTAGGTGCTAACAACGCATTCGGTTCTCTAGGTGTTGCACTGGCTAAACTCCCCTTTGGGACTTTACTAGAACTTGAACTGTCAGCGATGCAAGCAGAAGGCACGGGTGAAGTAATTTCAAGCCCGCGTATTATTACGGCGAACCAACGTGAAGCGTACATCGAACAAGGTGTGGAAATTCCTTACCTAGAGTCTTCTTCAGGTGGCGGTGCTACGGTATCTTTCCGAAAGGCGGTACTGGGTTTGAAGGTAACCCCTCAAATCACACCGGATGATCGCATCATTATGGATCTGACCATCAATAAAGATTCTGTCGGTGAGATATTCGGCGCAGGCCAATTGCAAGTGCCCAGTATTGACACTCGCGAGTTGGTGACCCAAGTCTTAGTGGACAATGGTGAGACGGTTGTTCTAGGTGGTGTTTACGAACAAACCAAGATCAACGAGACCGACTCAGTACCGTTCTTTGGCAGCTTGCCTTTGATCGGCAACTTGTTCAAACATAAGATTATTGATGACGACAAAACTGAGCTACTGGTTTTCGTTACACCTAAAATCGTTAAGGAAAGCGCTAGCTTGACTTACTAACACAAGGACCTGCAAAGGGCTTGTGAAGAAAAAAGGGCTCTGCCATCTTGGCAGAGCCCTTTTACGTTTTACACCAAGGCGCTATAGTTAACCCCATGGTCAATTTGATATTAATCGGACCGATGGGAGCGGGTAAAACTTCGGTTGGAAGAGCCTTGGCCAATCGGCTGGAACTCCCCTTCTTCGACAGCGATCGAGAAATCGAAGAACGCTGCGGCGTGGATATCCCCACTATTTTCGAATTCGAAGGTGAAGACGGCTTTCGAGAACGAGAAACCCGCGTTATTGATGAGCTCACCCAAGAAACAGGCATCGTACTCGCCACCGGTGGCGGTGCTGTCATTCGCGAAGAGAACCGACAATACCTTGCAGAACGCGGCCATGTGATATTGCTGTCGGTGGAACTAAAAGAGCAGATCCGGCGAGTGAGCCGCGATGCGAAACGCCCTCTTCTAGCCGATACTGACCCAGAAGCTCGTTTGCAGCAATTGTGGGAAGCTAGGGGGCCTTTGTATAAATCGGTTGCAGATGTTGAAATATCAACCGATTCTCGGCGATTGTTTCATGTGGTGAACCGAATTTTGAAACACCTTCAAACTCATCAGATTATTTCGTCTGACTCTTAACAGACCCACCCTATGCACACCTTAACTATTGACTTGGGCGATCGTAGCTACCCTATTCTTATCGGGCGCGATTTACTCACCGAGCAGCATTTGCTGCCAAACGTAACCCACCAAATCATGGTGGTAACAAACGAGACTATTGCCCCAAACTATTTAGATCAAACCTTAAGCGCGTTAAGCGCTAAAGACGCTCAACACGTGATTTTGCCCGATGGCGAACAATACAAATCAACCCAAACCCTAGACACCATTTACGAAGCCTTACTCACTCATCGTTTCGACCGTGGTTGCACCCTTTTAGCCTTGGGCGGCGGTGTGATTGGCGATATGACTGGGTACGCGGCAGCCAGTTACCAACGTGGCGTCAATTTTGTTCAGGTACCCACCACGTTACTGGCGCAAGTCGATTCCTCGGTTGGCGGGAAAACGGCGGTTAATCACCCACTGGGCAAAAATATGATTGGCGCTTTCCATCAACCGAAGGCTGTGCTGGCTGACATGAGCGTGCTTGAAAGCCTCAGTGATCGTGAATTCAAAGCAGGCTTAGCCGAAGTAATTAAATACGGCTTTATATTAGATGCCGATTTTTTTGAATGGCTGGAAAATAATATCGACGCTTTATTGTCGCGTGACAGCGATGCCATTGCTTGGGCGGTTCGGCGTTCTTGCGAAATAAAAGCGCAAATTGTGGAAGCCGATGAGCACGAGCACGGACAACGCGCGTTGTTAAATTTTGGTCATACCTTTGGCCACGCCATTGAGGCTGCGATGGGATACGGCAATTGGTTGCATGGTGAAGCCATCAGCGCTGGCATGGTGATGGCGCTGGATATGTCGGCCAGAACTGGGCGCATGGGCGGTAATACCGTGCAACGAGGCACACATTTGCTTGAACGAGCAGGCCTCCCCATCGCCCCTCCCCAGGAGATGAATCCTGAGCAAATGCACGGCTACATGGCGCGCGATAAAAAGGTGGCGGCTGGACAACTGAAACTCATTTTGGCTAACGCCATAGGCGAGACAGAAGTTTGTTCAGATTTTAGCGAATCGGATCTTTTTTCAACACTTTCAGCGTTCCTTGACTAGCCAAGTAGCCCATCCTGCAATGGTGTAAAATCAGCGCACTAATAGCACTGCGGCATATGCGCTAATGACTGGGTCCGACGCCATCATCGACAACCAAAATCAGTTGTCTTATGCCTCCATGGAGGCGCTGGAACTGCAGCACCAACCGTTCGCAGATGCCCCAGTGGGCGGCGAATTGTTTACCGATTCCACCACCACATCGTTACTAACCGACATCAACGCAGCGCTTTATGGCACCGACGATGTGTTGCTGATTTTAGGTAATGAAGGCAGTGGCCGCTCAACGTTACTGCGTCAATTGGCTTCAAGCCAAAAATCACGTATTGCCTGCTTCAGTGTTAAAGGTTCTGCTCGATTCGATACCGCACATTTATTCGGCAGTGTGTTGGATGCCTTTAAAACCCCAGTTCCTGCCGATTTGAAAGATGCCTTAGATGCCCTAATACCGAACTTACAAGGCACCTTTGAACGCTATAACCGATTAAGCACCATCGTATTAGATGATGCTGAATTGGTGCCTGTTGAAGAATTAACGAAACTACTCAGTAGTGCATTGTATTTGAATGGCCACGAAGAGCCTTTACTGCGAATATTGCTTGCCAGCACGCCTGAATTTGAAGACAAACTCCCCGACGTATTACCGCAAGGTGCCGAGATTCGATACGCCTCTTTAATGATCGATCCGTTGGATGCTGAACGGGCTGAGAATTATCTAGAGTTTCGGCTCAATCAAGCAGGCTACTTTGACGAATTCCCGTTCACAGAAAGTGACACCGATTCGATCATGGAACAGTCCGAAGGCTTCCCTGGTCCGTTAAATAAATACGCAGCGCTTAATTTAAATGCACAACATGGCCAACATGCAGATTCTGTTCTACCACCTGAATTAATGGAAAAACGCGCAGGCGGCAGTATGGTCAAAATGCTGCTCGGTGGGCTTGCCTGCTTAATGATCATGGCAGGACTATTCATGTTCACGCAGAATGATGGAGAGCGAAGCCCAGCAGCTCTAAGGGGAAGCGATGAGTACCGCACCGTTGAAACAGTTGCCGTAACACCGGGCGCGAATTCCACTACACAAGAGCTTGAATTGGTGGAATTGGACACAGCAACCAACAACACTGAAGTTGCCAGTAATGCAGCAAACTCAACAGCTGCATCCACACCTTCTGCTGTTCAAGGCAACACTACGGCGCCCGATTCTGCCGAAGCGCCAGATCCTGAACCAGATTCGCAGCCAGAATCACAACAAGAACCATCGGCCACTCCAACACCAGCGGCAGAACCTACGCAGCCAACACCTGAACCAGAACCCGCGCCAGAGCCCGACCTTGCGCCAGAACCTGCGCCTACTCCTGAGCCTGAACCCACTCCTGAGCCTACTCCAGCGGCTGAACCTGCATCGAACCCCGACAGTAATTCTGATGCTGCGCTATTGGCTGACGCAACAAATGGCGCTAACGCAGCATCACCTAGCGCACCTGTTACATCA
>CALHNS010000095.1 GCA_938035125.1 uncultured Granulosicoccaceae bacterium
ACAGCCGTGGCCATCCCCGTTCCTGCTGGTGGCGGTGTGTTGTTTCATCCGAACACTATTCACAGCTCACTGAGTAATCATTCAAACGATATTCGATGGAGCTTTGATCTTCGGTATAACGTTACCGGGGATGCAACAGGTCGAGACTTTTTTCCATCGTTTGTTGTTCGAAGTGAAGCAAACCCAGAATCCGAACTAAGGTCTGCACACGCTTGGCGTCAGCTATGGGAAGATGCCCGTAAGAAGTTAAGCGACGATACGCCTGTGAGAATTCATCGATGGGAAGCTGATGCTGAGGTTTGTGCTTAATTTAAGCAGGGTGTGATTTAGTTAGGGTGTGCGTGATATCAGATGTGCGTCATTACAGATCTTCACACGGTATAAAAGCAAAACTCACATCTATAGAGTCACTAACTTACGTATTCTTTTTCTGGACACTGAGTAACTGAGTAACGCCTGTCTGTTTCGAATCTAATGTAACTTGTTTATCGGCCACGTGAAAGTACTGAGATTCGTGGGAAATAACAATCACAAGCTTACCCAGTGACCGCAGTTCAGGCAGAAGCTCGTGATAAAAAACATCTTTAAATGCAGGATCTTGATTCTCAGCCCATTCATCAAAAATCATCACCGGTTTATCTTCCAGATAAGCCGCCAACAGAGCTAACCTTTTTCTTTGACCACCCGACAGTTGCGTGGTGGACAGCTGGTTATTTTCAACAACCACTTTATGGTGAAGCTGAAGCTTTTCTAGATAGTGTTGTATGCGTTTACCCGGTTCGTCTAATTCGCTAAAGTTTTCCAACATTGGGTCATTGACAAAAGAATTACTACCAAGACGGTCATTCGAATCAGAAATGGTCAGCTGATTAAAAATAAATGGGTCGTTAAAAATAACACTGAACAACTCGCTATAACTAGCGCGATTCGAATCATTTATCTCAACACCATTACAAACGATAGCACCCTGCTCACTTTCGTACAGCCCGCTGACTAATTTTGCAAATGTTGATTTACCTGCCCCATTATGCCCCACTAAGAAAATCAACTCGCCACTTGAAAAGTTAACCGAAATTGGCCCCACAGTAAATGAGCTGTTGTTTTCCTCGCTGGTGTAATCCCATGTAAGCCCCGTAATTTTTAAGGATAATTCATGGGCATTAGAATCGGCATAAAATAATTCAGAAGCTTTGGTTGGCTCCAGTGTTTGATCATTCTTTAGATTGCCATAGCCTTGATCTTGGATTCTACGTAAAGCCACACCTGCCCTTGACCAGGTTGGCACAGCTCCTACCAAACCAAGAACGTGGGATCGCATGAATAAAACCACCAATACAAACGGACCAATAACTTCAACACTTAAATCGGTCAATACAATACTGAGCACGATGGCAATAAGTAAAATAAAAACCACCAACTGCACCCATGCATTGGCTAAAAGCGTGGTTAGAACGAAACGCAAGTAGTGTTTTTCATGCAAAAGAACGGTAGGCATATACAAATCATAAAAATAATCGTACCGTTTTTTATAGTTCAATTTGAGTTCTGCTATTCCATGCACTAGGTCTTTGAATTGGCTGACATGTTTATCACGATAGAAAAATGCATCGCCAGCCAGTGCAATGGATTTTTTATGAATCAAGTGATAGCCAATCACCGCAAAAAAACCTACTACCAGTGTAAGTAACAGTAAGCTCGGTGATATGTAGATTAAATACCCTAAACACCCTAAAACCACAAAAAAGCTAACACTAACGTTTGCAAATACGTTCAGCCCGCTACCAATAATCGACATATCTTCAGTGTATATGGTGATTAATCTTGCCATACCCGTGGTTTCTGTTTGTCTTAACGCATCGTTGAGCACAGTTTTTGAATAAGCCAAATGTAATTGGCGATGGCGCGCTGCGCTGTACTTACTTAAGTACCACTTTGCCAGTAAATCAAGTGATAAAGAAACAACAACTAAAACAATAAGCAAAGAAACATAGATATAGATCTTTTTACTATCAAACGATTCAATGTCTACCAGAGTTTGCCCCACCAAGGCGATTAAACTGGCACTAAATATTCCGCTGACCGCGCTAATAAAACACACGAACAATAACGACTTCTGAGATTCAGAGTCAAACAGAACCGTAAAAAATTCACGCATTATGATCCCGGACCATCAGTTCTGTGCTCAAGACATTTCGCAATTTATGATCACCATTATCAATCTCAATATCTTGCGTCAATAATGTTCGTTCAGTTGATAAAGCCTCAGAATGCTCCAATACGGTTTCTGCTATCTCACCCCAATACTTCGAATCAGGATTTATAAATTCTTTATGGGTTGTGCCTACAAAGCGGTGCACTGTAAACTTACCGGAGGTTAATTCACGCCAACGCTCAATATCACCAATCATCAGTGAATTTTTCTCTGAATGGAACATGCAGATATCTGAAACGCCTTGTATGCCAACATATTGCTCGTACTGAGCACTTTGAGACATTTGTATATCGATGAATAACTGGATAGATGGATTATGCTTACCTCGCATAATACGTATTCTTTCCTTGATCAAATTGACGCCAAAATCTCTTCGCCACTCTTGCCACAAACGTACATGCTTTGGTCGCTTCAAGGCTTTTCTGTGTTTCCAGCTTGGGCCTTCTTTAGGCGGGCTACTATCAATAATGTTAATCGAGCTTCGAATACCTGTTTTTTCATACAACTGCCTTGCAGTTTCAAACGCTAGCACATTGCCATAACACACGCCTACAAGCACCCATGGACCACGAGGCTGTACAGCCAATATATCTTCTACGTATTCTTCACACGTCTCTTCAGTGAATTGATGATGTAACCCTGATTCATAATCAAACGAATGCACGGCAACATCATCTGGAAATGCATCTGCAAATTTCTTCACATACATCGAGGTATGACCAAAAGGCGGAAACATAAACACATGTCGAAACCCTGAGCCTGGTTTTAATTGGGTCATGGTCTTAGGGTCGCTGCGATTTAACCCAAGCTTTGAAGTGTGAACTAATGATCGGATACAGTTAGATAAAGCACTGACATTACTGTTTTCTAATAAATCACCTAGCTTTATTTCAATATTGTGCTCAGCCAGAAGTTCTTGATTTATGCGTAGTACCGTTTTTACAGCCAATAGCGAATAACCACCTGAGTCAAAAAAATCATCGCTTACTGTTAGCTTGCGGTTACTCAACACATCTTGCCAAAGAAGTAACAGTTGTTCGTCAATGTTCTCCTGGTACTCTGCCGTTTCATTAATAAATTCATCAGGCACATTGGTGCAAAGTGCTTCATTGGAACTTGTCGAATCCGCTACACCGGTTGAATCGATTTTTGAATCCACTTTTGAATTGCCATACAATCGCATGGCAGTAACACGATCAAGCTTGCCATTAGGTAGCCGAGGTAAAGCATTCACAAATTGGAAATGATCAGGCAGCTGATGCTTGGGAAGATAGCGACTCAACGCTTGAGAAAGCGCTCGCCCTGTTGCTAAGTTTTGCGTATGGCTCGCTGGCTTAATTTGACGGATGTCTGAATCCGCCCCACTATGCTCGCTGTTTTGCACTACAGCAACCAGTTTTCTCTCATTCAGTTCACCCACTGCGAAGACCAAACTCGCCACCACGCTTGGCTGCTTGTTGATAGCATTCTCTATCGCCGCGCAGTTAATTCGCACTCCCCTCACTTTAACCTGGCTGTCTTTTCTACCGTGATAGTACAAGCGGCCAAATTCATCCATGTGTCCATGGTCTCCCGTTAGGAACACACGGCCTAAATCAGGTAATGTTTTAAATTTTTCAGACTCTATTTGTGCATCTTCTAAATAACCTTGCGCAAGACCCCAACCACCTATTGCAATTTCACCTGCATCACCTGTTTTCACAGAGGCCATTTGAGAATCAAGTACGAAGACATGCATCCCGGTTATTGGCAATCCAATAGATACCCTATCATCAGAGCTCGATCGTACAACCTCCAAGCACGTAGCATCAGCCATGACCTCTGTGCATCCATATAAATTCAACAACCGACTGTTAGCCTGTATTTCTAAGAATTTATTAGCTGTTTTCGTTGTAAGTTCCTCAC
This sequence comes from uncultured Granulosicoccaceae bacterium, assembly GCA_938035125.1. Taxonomy (GTDB): domain Bacteria; phylum Pseudomonadota; class Gammaproteobacteria; order Granulosicoccales; family Granulosicoccaceae; genus Granulosicoccus. The sequence goes on from CALHNS010000095.1 coordinate 4,118, forward strand.
CACTGCAACTGCATAAAGTGAGCTGTGGTAAGCTTTGCTGCGTTGCCTCCAGCCAGTCGAGCATTGACTTAAGTAATGATGGAACAACAAGCAATCGGCTAACGCGATGTACTTTTAGAAGCGCTACGAATTTTTGCACATCTTGAACCTCAGCATCATCAACGATAACCGATGGCGTACCGGACAGTAGCGCACCGAAACTCTCCCAAATGCTGTCGATAAAGCTGCAGGATGTTTTTATGACATTGACATCCTCTGGCCTGAACGGATAATGCATCCACATCCACGAAAAGCGGTTAAGTACGGCTTCATGGCCCAGTAATACTCCTTTGGGACTGGCCGTAGAACCCGAGGTAAACATAAGCAGTGCACAACGATTATCGGTTCGATGATGACAGGCGCTTTTCTCATCTTCAGTAATAGCACGACTCACCTGTGGTTTACCAGATGGATTATTCTGACCGATCTGCCGAAGAGGATCAATTCCAATGCGAGTGAAACTATGGCTGTTTACGTCATTGACATCGTCATCACCCCACAGAACAGAATCAATCTGATCGTCTAGTACAAAACGAGCCCCACTAACCGCTACCATTGTGGTTTTTCTATGGGGTGGATAAGTAGGATCAACAGGACAACAAAGCGCTCCGCAACGCCAGATGGCTAATGCCGCGGCGATCTGATGCATTGATCGCGACATGGACAAAGCAATAATTTCCCCCCGAACCACACCTATATCTTCAAGATAGTCGGCAAGGTGGGTCACCCATTTGTTTAAATCACTGAAATTTATAGTTTGTGCGCCATGCACCAGAGCAACGTTGTTAGGTGATCGTGCGACTGTGCTGTCAAATACATCAATAACCGTTTTTTGAGTAATAGCAGTTGGTGGCGAGTAAACATTTACAACATGAGCCATGTCACTTGTATCAACAGGGTTAAAAGCACTTATCAAATTGTTTGTTAACTTTACCGCTGTGCTTGTTTTCATCCATGCCGTATTATAATTTAAATGGATGTCATACCCTGCTTTCACATTCTCAGATGGTCTAATCTCGATCGACAAAGGAAACTTAGCGGCGTTCAATTTTAAATTTTCAGCACGAACAAACGATAAATCTTTTATTTGAGGTAATGGCGATAATCGATGTTGGTACACAAAGTACACATCGAATAATGATTCGCTCCCGCTGCTCCCTGATAAACCCAATGCTTGAACAATGTCAGCAAAAGGTAGGTGTTGATGATCAATTGCGTCACTCAAAGCCGCTGCTGTTGCACTAATATTAAATTCAAACGATTCTTTTGGACTATGCTGTGTTCTTATCACCGCTGTATTACTAAAAAAACCACACGTATTTTGCCACTCAGCATCCATTCGATTGGATACAGGCGTACCTATTCGAACATCGTAGGCTTGAAATGTTGTTCGCAACGCGTATTTAATCGCACTAAGCGCGACCACAAATGGTGTTGTCTTTTTTTCTTGCGCCAACTTAGCCCACTGTGAGGTGACCGCTAGCGGAATTGACTGAACATTGGAATCACCATGAAACTGTTTACGTGAACTTGTATCCGCATCAAATGGGAGGTTTAACCGCTCTCGCGGTAATTTTAGGTTTTCACACCAAAAAGACAATTCACGCTGTCGAGCCCGTTCGATTTCAGCAGGTTGCTGTAAAGCATAGTGTCGATACTGGTTCGCTTGACTTTTATTGTAAACGGTAATGCCTTTCTCATTCCCCTTTGAAGAATTGCCAAGATGATTGTGGTTGAGCCATTCGTATTTTTCAACGAACTGCTGAAACAGTAAATCAAAACTCCAACCGTCTAGCGCGACGTGATGCGAATGCATCATTAACCCATGATGTGTGTCATTAAAACGATAGATGAACACTCGAAACAATTGATCGTGCGCGAGATCAAACGGAATAGCCAGTTGCACCTGCTGAGCTTCTTGCCAATTCATTCCATCAGCCTTAGCATCGATTATGATAACGGGTACGTGTTCAGCCGGCAGTACGATTTGTTCAAGCTCAGCTAAATCATTTAACCGTAATCGAGTTCTGAGTATTTCATGTCTTTGCACTAAAGCGTTCATAGCATCATGCACACACTCTAAAGACAACGAACCTCGAATCTTTACACTAGACTGCACCGCGTACAGTTCTGCTAAATTAGTGGCTTGCGATGCGTACCAGAGCGCTGTCTGTTCAGTGGATGCCGGTGCTCGCTTTGACTCTTCCGAATCGGGTGTTGGGTGAGCGTTAGGAACACCTGAATGGTTGGAATTTAATTCTGCAACCGCCTGCGCTGATAGATTTAACTCTTCACTGACTAGAGAATCAATATGGCTTGCCAACGCTTCCCACGATGCACTGTCCAATAACGTTCGCAACTTAAGGTTAACTTGAAATTCTTCCCTGATCCGAGCGTTGAGTTTCATCGCATCAATCGAATCCAATCCGCTGCTTGCAACATCTTTGGTAATATCAGATACCTCTTCAGATAACAACGTATTGACAGCATCAAGTAGCAAACGCTCTGTATCAGAATACGAAATCGAAGATTTCTTAGCGCCGATTTCATGCGGAGTTGTTGGTTGTTGTCCAAGCTTGAGTACTTGCTCAACAAGTGCCGTTTCAGACACTTTACCGTTTGCCAATCTTGGCATATCAGACAAAGGGAGCAGTCCAGCAGGAATCATCGATTCATGCATATTTTGTTGCAAAGCGGTCTTAAGATTGGTTTCTGATATCGTTTCAGGCGAATAAGCTAAAAACAATTTCTCAGAATCCTCATCAAATCGCTTGGCTAAAAACGCATGAACAGAATCAATCCCGGCTACCTGTCGTGCTACTTGTTCAATCTCTCCAGGCTCTACGCGTTGACCACGTACTTTAATTTGCCTATCCGCCCGTCCAGTGCAAACAATTTCACCTGCTCTGTTAACGTAGGCTAAATCACCAGTGTAATAACAAGGTGGATTACCGACGAATTTCTTCGCATTGAGAGCGTCTTGATTAATATATTTATTAGCCACGCCATCACTAATAATTCTTAGTTCACCTTCAACCCCATCAGGACAACGCCGACCATCTAAACCCACGATATCCATCTGCGTACCAGGAATGGGTGCGCCGATTGGTACAGGATTTCGAATTTCACCATGACATTCATAAACAGCGCTCCACACACAACACTCGGTGGGCCCATATTCATTGTAGAGCTTGGTAGTCGGCAGTTTATTGGAGTGACTTACGCACAGATCAGCGTCGCAAGGTTCCCCAGCTACGATAACGGTATTAAGCGTTTGAAGCTCATCGGTCGCACACTGTTTAAGCCAAAGACGGTACACGCTGGGTAAACACAGCGTATGAGTGACGGCATGTCGCTTAATTAAATCTGACCAATGTGACACGTCTTTACGATCCAATCGCTCAGGTATTACAAGATGACCGCCACTACAAAGTGTCCAATAGATGCCTGCAACCGAGCTGTCGAAATGTAACGGCGATACCAACAAATATCGTTCAACCGGTTTTTTATAATATTCAAAACGAGCAGCAGTGGAATAGATTAGATTGCTATGCGTTATTCGAACACCTTTTGGCGCGCCCGTTGAGCCCGAGGTGTAAATAATGTAGGCATCATCTGATAATGCATCCTCTCTATGAGCGGTTATAACATCTAATGCCTCTAACGCATTTCGCTCAAAAGCTTCACACGGCCACTCAAAACCTTCAATTTCCACAATGACCAGCGAGCAATTAGCATCCTCACAGATGAATTGATTGCGAGCATGCGGTTGCTCAGCATCCATCACTACGTAGCTGATACCAGCACGCAATACACCAAGCATCGATATGATGGCCTCTAGCGTATCGGTAAAACACAAACCAATCGGCTGCGCTTTATTCAAGCCTAATCGGTTCAGTGCGTTACATATTTTTTCAGAGCGCTCCGCCAATTCAAAATAGCTGACTATTTGGTCACCTTGTTGTAAGGCAATAGCCGACGGATGTCGAGACGCGCATGCCATTATCCATTGATCCATTCGATCATACTGGAGTACGGGTGTCTTATTTTTTGAGGTATCGATGCTCTCATATAAAGGTGCATCGGCAACCAAAGAACCGACAGATTGCCCAGCACTACCTACCAATTGCTTAACCGCATCTTTGTAACGCTTAAGTATCGCTGCGTGCGTAGCAGCATCTACCGTCGTGAGCTGAGTGATTAATGTGACTTCGGTGCGCGAACCTGGCGTAATGAGTAGCGAGAGATCAAAATGACTCCGGATGTGATAATCCAAAGAATCAATTCTGATTCCACCGGTAGAGGTTGAGTCAAAACACAGTTCTCCCTCATGACCTTCAATGGCAACAACACTGTTAAATAAGGGTTCTTGCAATCGATTTTGTTGCGTTTTCTGAATATCCACTAAAGGAAGTGAGGCATGCTCTGCGTGCGCATTTAACGTGCGCATAAATCCTGAGAGCCAATTCTTCACACTCATTGATTCGGGAAAATCGATGCACATCGGCACGGTACTGATGTATAACCCAACACCGCGCTCGATGGTTGGCAAGTGAGTGGGCCTACCGGCAAGTGTAACGCCGTAATTCGGTGATGCTACTTGTGTGTAATCTTTGAGCACCAACGCCCATGCAGCTAATAGCAGCACACTAACCGTTGACTCATGTGCTTGCGCTGCACGCTTTATCGATTGTGTAAATTGCTCATCAAGTTGAATTTTACTCTCTATGGGAGAATCAATAATTGCTGAGGTTTCAACTAATTTTAACGGTGTGGGTTCACGTTGATCTAAATATTTTGACCAGTAATGCTCACAGCTTGCCTGATCTATTTCAGATAAATATTGCAAATAGTCCTGGTAACGTAATGCAGGTTGTAGCGATACGGTTTTATTTTGACGCAACGCGTTATAAGTAATGGATAGATCTTCCAGAACAATGGCAGTTGACCAACCATCAGAGAGTAAATGATGAATGGTCCACAGCAGCTCATGATTAGATTCGCTGTGTTTTATCAACGTAAAGTTCATCAGCGGATCGGCGGAAAATTTAAAGTGTGTCTTTTTTTTACCTGCTATCAGTTCATTAACACGAGCATGGCGCTGTACAGCGTCCATCGCAGACAGATCAATCACATCCCACGCAAGTTCTATGGATTCATGTACCACCCACAGCGGCTGCTCTAATCCATCGATGACAACAGATGAGCGAAGCGCTGCGTGGTGCTTAAGCACCCGTTGCCAGGATTGTTTAAACGCTTGTACATCTAACTGACCCGTAACAGCCATACTGATAACGGACAGGTAGGAATCCTCACAGTGCCCCTGTAAGGAATGAAACAGTATTCCCTGCTGTGTGCGACTTAAGGGATAAGCGTCTTCAATCGAATCCATTAAGCAGACAAGATACCAGTGCGCTCAAGAACCCAATACGAAGAGATGACGATGGCAACCAGCGAGACGCCTCGTAATATATACGGCTGATACAGCGCTTTTCTACTTAAAAAGTACAACACGGGCAGCAGTAAAATAACAATGGTGATCTGGCCTACTTCAACCCCTATATTGAACATCAGCAGAATTCGCTCTAAAAAGCCCACTCTAAACTGTAGATCTCCCATTACCGAAGCAAAGCCCAGCCCATGAAATAAGCCAAACGCAAATATCAACACCCATGAATGCGCTCTAAATACAGGCACTAAATTATTAAAAGCCATAGCGATAATAGACAAAGCAATTATACTTTCAACTGCAGCTGACGGCACATTGACTAAGTCTAACGCGGCTAAACTCAACGTGATTGAGTGCGCAACCGTGAATATAGTGACGATTTTAATGGTGTTGAACAACGCCGCTTTAAAGCTAGCCACTGGCACCCATCGTTTATTCTCATATTTAACTACTGCACTTAGTAACAGTAATACTAAAAACAATATGTGATCCAAGCCTATGGCTATGTGCACGATTCCTTGCCAAAGGAAGTCTTTCCAATTTAATATGGATCCCGGGTTTTCGATATCGAGCGTTTGGACCAAGCGATTGGGTGTAAACACAATCGCCACATTGCTTTGATTGAACGTTTCACCACTGACGTTATTGTATTCAGCCACAATCATACTTCGATGAAAACGGTCTTGGTCGCTATACGGTGGCACTAAAAACAAAGAATTCTCTATCGTGATAACCGAGCTGACTGGCAATCGATCGGTTCGATAAGGAAATTGAAGAAAGTCATTGCCTTCTTGAAACAAGGAAGGCTCCCCAAACGTATAACTCAACTCACCTTGTTCATCTGAGAGCGTAAAATTTTCTTTTATAAAAGCTTGAATGCTATCACTGGAAGCTTTTAAACCCTCAATACGGTTATCACCGGTGGCATCAACATCAATTCCCAGCTTATCTCGTAAATCATTGACGTTGATTTCAACACGACCTACGATGGCGTCTTCGTCCACATTGAGCCAAATGTAATTCTCTTGTTTGGCGTGAGCAAATACATTGTTACTGAATGCCAGTAGCGTCATTATGAATAATGTTACGAAGGCGTTCTGTTTGCTCAGCGTTAATTTCTTGTTCATGATGGGAAATCTTGAATTAAGGATTGAGGTAAGAATGATTGGATCTCATTCGAAGCGAGTTGGGAAAAATAATTAATTCTTTCGAGCATTTCTTCATCCGAAAACAATCGATCAATCAATTCAGACAACTCATTACTGGATACATCACTAAGCGATACTTCGGATGCCAAACCATGATAAACCCAACGTCGTAAGGTTCCGTTTTGATCATTCGAACCCACAGAAAAACAAACCGTCGGTACTTTGTGAACTAACGCTTCTTGCAAGCTGGCAATACCTGCGTGCAAAATGGTAGCGTCGGCTTTAATCAAGCAATCAATTTGAGGTGCCGCAGAAACTAGTAAAGCATTGTTTGAAAATTCCGTGTAGGACTCGACAGACTCCCTACTACCTAGTGCGATAATAAAGGCCAAATCCGTTCTTAACCGTGCCAGCGTTCTCAATAAATTCACGAATTTGGGTTCTCGACCCGCATAAGTACCCATCGCGCAGTAGATCACTTTCTGTTCGATCGATTTTGCGTGTTTTATAAATTGGTCGATCTCACTTACTGTTCGCTGATCTAATGCGAACGCGTAGTCATTTTGCGCAACCATTGGTCCAATGTGCAAAAACTGCGATCGGTTTCTTGTACCAAAATCTAACGCACCTAATGTTAACGAGATTATGGGCACTTGCGTATAAGCTACCGGCCTAAACCATTGAGCCGTGGTGGCGATAGATGACAAATTAACATTGAAATGTTTCGCTATTGCTTTTACATCTACAAGTGTATGCGAACGATAGTGAATTGGAGACAATCGAGAAAACGACATCGCTTGTATACTGGCTATCTGCCATGACGCCAGTCGTAGACGCCACCACTCCAACTTGATCGATACACGCCCTTGCCAATTTTGAGCAGGCAGACTGCTGCTGTTTAAAGGGGGAATTCCCTTTTCTCGTGTGTGATTAAATAACCGAGAACATAACACCAATGGTTTTTTCAGTGCGTGTGAGGCGATTATGGCGTAGTGACACTCGACATCAACAATTAAAAGGTTCGGATTTATCTTTTTAACTAAATTTGTAAACTCCTGCTCCTGAAGCAAGTGCTGACGCAACCTATATCGTTTCCATAATTGCTTTGGGTAGCCCAATAACTTGACCAGTCGATTAGAATGCTGCGCATTTATGAGAGTTTTAAATTGCTCTGAAGTCTGTTGTTTGGACAACGCGCTAAGATGGACAAACGGTACACCGGCTTGTTGTGCTAAATCACTGACATCTTGATCGCATGCCACCGTCACATTGAAATTGTCTTGTATAAATTTTTTAGCAAAGGTGAAGCCGCTGCTGTAGCAACTGGGCATGCCGTACATTACGTACAAAACAGTAGTGGCTTTATCCATGTCCGAATCGCATATTGCGCCTACAACCCTAACATGCCGGCAATGATGTTACGTTGAATGTCCGATGTGCCTCCGTACAGAACACCACCCATCGCATCCCGTACATCTTTTTCGATACCCGTTTCTGATAAATATCCGTAGCCACCGTGCACTCGCATCGCATCCATTCCTGAAGCTAAAAACATTTCACTTAAATGTAACTTCAACATTGCGCATTCCATAACTGCAGAACCACCTTGTTGCTTGATCCAGGCAGTTTTGTAAAGCATCAAGCGTGATAGTTCTAAACGTAACTTCATATCCGCAATTCGATTTGATACCGATTGAAACTTACCGATAGTTTGCCCCGATTGGCGCCGTGTGCGCGCGTATTCAACCGATTGTTCTAATTGTTGCTGCATACGCCCTACCTGTCCTGCCATAATGCAACAACGCTCATACTCCAACGCACTGGTAGCTATCCCTACACCCGCACCTTCAGGACCTAAACGACTCGATTCTGGTACCCAACACTCGTTAAAACGTAAACTGGCCATGGGCACGGTGTCCAATCCCATTTTTTTTGTTGGCGTGCTGATAGTTAACCCAGCCGTATCAGCATCAACATAGAACGCGGACACCCCCCAACGACCCGCATCGGGGTTTGTGGTTGCAAACACAAGAAACACATCCGCAATCGGTGCAAGTGAGATCATGCACTTACTCCCGGTAATTACGTAACCTTCGCTATGACGAATCGCTTGTGTTTTTAAACTGAATACATCAGAACCGGCATCGGGCTCTGTCATCGCTTGCGCAGCAATCAGCTCACCGTTAGCCATTTTTTTAAGATAACGATCTTTAAGCTGCGTATTCCCATGTTCCAACAAGGGCATTTGAACCGTCCAAATGTGAGCATTGAGCGCAAACAACAGACCATTATCAACACAGCCATAACCTAATCCTTCCATGGCGATAACGCTAGTTAAAATATCTTTTGCTTCATCGTTAGAATACAGCGACGGTAGCGGCATGCCTTGAACACCTTCATCGGCACACCGCTGCCAATTATCACGTTCAAACTGCCGATCAATTGAATTAACACTCAATTTCTCATGAGCAAATTCCATCATCTTTTGACGCAGTTGCTCGTGTTCTGTTGTAAGTGAAAAATCCATTAACACACTCGATGGACGTAGGAATAATGGAGGCTAGTCTTAGCAACTAGCGCTTGATCTGATTTAAAGAACCTTTTCTTATCGATCATCTATCGGATCTCTTCGCCAAGGTTTTAGCCAACGCATCATATTGCGATTCGCTTAATGCTGAGAATGCTTTTTTTCCAACTGAATCTGGCAGTGTTAGTTCTTCAGGCGACAATGGATTTGCATCAATATCGATATTTTTACTGGCTCGTTGTGCCAGTTGAGCCACGGTCGGATATTCAAAAATATCGGCTGGTTTGCAGGTGTAACCTGCACGGTTCAGCTCCGATACAATTCGTATAGCCATCAAAGAATCTCCGCCTAACTGAAAGAAACTTTCTTCCACACCAATGTGTTCGATTCGCAAGTGGCGAGACCAGATCCTTGCAACTAATTTTTCAATATCTGTTTTTGGAGATAATTTATCGGGTTCATCAGAATCGGTGGCAAATCCGTCAACAAATCCTCTCGGCACCCCAGTTTTAGAAAACACAACGGGAGATTCAACCGGCACGGGCAATCGAAGTTGATCGACTTTCCCGTTCAAGCTAATCGGTAAAGCGGGCAGTTCGATTAACCAAACAGGTACCATCCACTCAGGTAACTGACTGAGCAACCAACGCTTTAAATCACTTTTCGAAAAAGATCCATCTGAAACGTAGTACAAAGCAATTTGTCCGGTTTTTTTATCCGATAGCCGATAGCCAATGTCATCTAATTGCTTTAATACGGTAGCTTCATCGATTTCATCACTTAATTCGTAAAGCGCTTCATCACGCTGTTTATGCCCCAGTCGAACATCCCAACTATACGGGTTTGCGTAATTATGGAAACCCCGTTCGTACTGATGCACATAAATACCTGCGTCATTGATTAAGCAATTGGTAGAGCGGCCCGTATCATTAGGTCGAACCCACGGAAGCTTTGAATCCAAGTATTCATACATCTCCGATAGGTCAACGTTACAGTAGCGGTAGAAATCAATCACTTGTATTCTGTTGAACAGATCATCATCGTTTAGAAACGATGTATCCATTGATGAGGACACGGCATCGGGCATTCGGTGATACACCTTTCTTGCCGCTACAATCGCCTCATCCATTTCAGATACATCAAAATTTGGTTTAGTAAACCAATCTTCGCTCAATCGGGTTTCAAAGAACTGGCCACGAGATAATCCTGTGATAATGCAATTGATGTTCATCTCGTCTGCATACTGTAACGCGTGGTTGTATATGGTCTTAAAGCACCCGTTACATACGTTCGCGTGCCGTTGCAAACTGTCTAAAAATATATCGTTCATCGATGGGGTTGATGCGTAACGGTGATCGACCTGCAGATCGTTACAAAGCCGAGCGATGTTGTCTTTTGCACCTTGTGAAATAAAGCCGTTATCCAAAGTAAACGCCAGCACCGACAACCCCATATCAACCAATTGACCAAGTGCGTACGAACTGTCTTTGCCTCCACTTAACAACATGATGCAATCGTATGGTGACTGGCGATTCTTTTTAATAGATTCAACAATGTCGAAAAATTCTTGCATCGGTCGAAAATACGATGTCACTCGGTCTTTGTAATGATCGTAATTTTGACAAGGACTACAGAGCCCTTCCGCATTCAACTGAGCATCTGGCACTCGTGACGACAAACCACAACGAACGCATTTTCGATCACTGGCCTGAGCGCTGGTTTGCGGGTTGACCAATACTGCGATGCACGATGACAACGCTGGATACTGCAAGGCAGCCGATTCTATCTCCGCTGGTTCAATACGGTAGCCTCTTACTTTGAATTGCTCGTTTGATCGTCGAAGGTAGGTCAAATTACCTTGATTGTCCTCACGCACTACATCACCCGTTCGATAGTAACGTTCATCGTTAGGCGCAAGATTTACAAAGACCGCATCGGTTAAATCGGATCGATCCCAATAACCGTTTGCTAGCGAAGGCCCTCCAATGTAAAGCTCTCCTAAGCAGCCCGGTAGTTGATCTTGACCACACGAATTTAAGACTCTTAAGCGTGTGCCTGCTACCGGTTTACCAATCGGTACCGAGCCTTGCCTATCCTGTTCAGGATCGTAACGGTGCACGACACAACCGACAGTGGCTTCGGTAGGCCCATATTCGTTGAGAATCGAAATCTGGCGATTAAAAAGTGAATTGACTCTCGCTGCTTGACCCGTAGTTAAATCCTCACCACCCACAATCAATTGTTTAATGTGCTGATTTTTTTGACAAGATTCTTTATCCAAAAGAGTCAAATGTGCAGGCGTTAGCTTCACGGTATTCACCGAATCGTCTTCGATTACCGCACCAAGCGCTGCAACAGCCGGCCATTGACGCTCATCGTACACATGCAATGTTCCTGTCGTTAGCATCGGGAGAAATATCGAGGTAACCGTCAGATCAAAACCTACTGGAGTAAACAACGGCATGTTGACGGCTTGATCGTCACCGTAACGCTGTGCTGCGAAAAAACAGTAATTAGCCAATGATGCGTGTGAAATGCATACCCCTTTTGGCACACCTGTAGACCCGGATGTAAACATAAGATAGGCCATATCGGTGGGCTCAACGCATACACTATTAACAAACACATTCCAAGCATTGGGGTCACTCGGTAGCAAAGGCGCTGCGAATAAATCATCGACATCCAATTGAGAGGGAATTCTATTGTCGATTGCAATGTCGTTGGAACTGATTATCGTAGAAGGTGATGCACTTTTAATGATACTGGTTACGCGGTCAGCCGGTTGGTTCGCATCCACTGGAACATACGCAGCGCCACAGGCATGAATGGCTAATAGAATCTGGGGAAGCCTTATGTCTCTATGCAGATGCACGACGACTCGAGATCCGCGCAAGACCCCTACTCGCTTTAACTGATCGGCGAGCGCCATTACTCGGCGTCCCAGTTCATTGTAACTAATCGTTGTTTTATCTTGTGTTAGCGCCGTTTTTTTATCACCAACCTCTATCGTGCGCAGCACTTGCGCTATAACCGTATTACTTACCAAAGCATTACTCTTTACCGGCGCACTTGCCAATGTCCGTGACGGAACAATGGCCACTTCCCCTACAGATTGAAGCAGATTAGTTGCCATTGCATCGAACAGATGCCAGAAAGCCACGATGGTTTGCTCTCGCTGTGCTTCATTGAATATCGCATCATTAAAATCAAAAGCTAACGTTAAGTCTCCGCTATTGTTCCAATCTTGCACTTGAAGCCTAACACGGTGCTGACTATCGATTTGTCCACTGTGGAGCCATTCGCTGGTTGCTGGAAGCTCACCAAAATCACCCATTGAATCATTGATGTAATTGAGTACTGCGGGTATTTCGTATTTCCCCGCCCAGAAACTGTCGCCAGCGGCGCTGGATTTCAATACATTTAAAAAACTGGCTCGAACTCTTTGAATAACGGTATCAAAGGAATCTTGTTCATTCACTTCAATTTGCACAGGCAATACTTCTACAAACAATCCTAAAGTTTTCTTAAATTCTGAACGTTGTCGTTGAGGCAACGGCAATCCGATTGTTTGATGGCTTCCACCGCCAATGCGATGGAGTAATATAACCAACAAAGACAATAGAATATGGCAATGTCCAATACCTGCACTGAACCCTCTAATTTTAGGATGCGCAGTCAGTTGTTTAAATGCAATAGCACGTTCGGCTGTGAACGATGTTGAAAGCCGCGTTGAGGCTGTACTCATTCGATTAGGTCGTTGCCCAAAGGGTGATGGTGCTTCAGCCTCGATAAGATGAGTTAAATAACCCGGTAAATCACTTTCTCTAGAAGCGCGTGCTTGCTCGATGTCTTCCACATGTTTCAAGAAATGATTCGAAGGGTCTTTAAAAAAACCTTGTGCAGACTTATTTACCGAGGAGTGTATCGAGCCCATCGGTTTAAGACTTTGGTAAGTTAAAATCAATTGTTCCCATAATGATGAGAATGAGCTTGCATCACAAATAACATGGTGCAAATTACAAAAGAAAATCCAATGAGACTCGGATATTTTTATTAATGCAACCTGGCCCAACACATCCGAAGGGGAAATCGCTGTTGATACAGCCGATTGCATCCAGCGATCCGCATCGCCTTCGGAATCGGTTGATTGTGAATAATCTAGCAATTCAATAACCGGCCAAGCGTGGTTAGTAGATTGTAGAATGCGCTCCTCTTCAATATGCAACCGCATACGCAGTGCATCACTTTGTTCAGCAACCCTATCCCAAGCATTTGTCATTAGCTCAGGATCTAGTTCCCCGCGAATGGTATAGGCAAGTGCCATGTTGCACATGGGAACATCGACATTCAACAGCTGACCAGCAAGCAGTTGGGATTGAGCTGAACTTAGAGGATATTTCACGATTCGATAATCACGATTTAGCTAATTGCTCTGACAAATACCCAGAGAGTTGACGGACGGTTTGAAAATTATCAATCAATAAATCCTCCGGAGGGATAACCAATTTAAATCGATCTTCAACAAACTGAACTAATCTTATGAATTGCATCGAATCTAGATATTCGATGCTCAGTAAGTCATCATCAGATTTGAGTTCAACCTTGGCGTCACTGGGAAGTAATTCACGTTGTATGTATTCACATATTTCATCACTCATCGCATCTGATGAAATGGATTTGACTGTTGTGGGCGAATCTTGATTTAGCATGAGATTACATATCTTGTTTACTTGGAGCGAGAAGCCATCGATGAGATGATTGACCTACCACTGCATTTGTTCAATAAGTTTCAAACGATCAAGCTTAGCGCCACTGGTTAGAGGCATCGCTTCAATCACTTGAATGCTGTTGGGTATGGCATGAATAGGCAGTCGTGACCGAAGGTAGTCCGAAATTGAATCATGATCACAGTTTTCTTGAGTAGTAACCGCTGCCCTAATGCTGATGTTATACGAATCCGATTCATCACACATTTTGACCACAGCCGCGTTTATCACGTTGGGGTGTTGGGTCAGAAGCAGTTCGATCGCATCCAGCTCCACTCGCATGCCTCGAACTTTAACTTGTCGGTCGCGCCGACCCACCAATGAATAGCTACCGTTGGGCAATAGTTTAGCTAAGTCACCCGTGCGATAAAAACGCTTGCCCTCTTTCGAATCCGTGAAAAAGACAGACCTTTTTGCTGAGTTGTCGTTGGCAGCATCAGTTCGAACATAACCTTTCATCATGGTGCTGGAGTGAACCAATAACTCTCCGATTGCTCCTCGAACAACCGGCTGATCCTGATGATCAATGAGTAAGATTGATGTCTCTGCCCACACATTTCCAATAGGTACTGACTCTCTGTTCGCATCCAACAGGGTCAATTCTTTTTCACCCTCAATAACATGGTGCATACATTGATTCGTTTCAGCGGGGCCATAGACATTGCACAGTTGAGCATTTGGCACCCATTCAATTAATTGTAAGAGCCTTTTGGGCGCTATCGATTCACCTGCATAAATGACCCAACGTAGTGAGTGCAAATTTCTTTTATGGAGCACACCACCAGTGATAAGTTGAACAATGGCCTGCGGCACCGAGTACCAAACCGTGATGCCATTTGATTCGATATACGCTGACAAGCTAGCGGGCACTTTGACGTAAGCGTCAGGAATTATGTTTGTGCAAGCACCGACACTGGGGGCGGCTAGTAGCCCTAAGGTGCACATATCCGTGTGCAAAGGTCCATGGCAAGCCACTACATCATTTTCAGAAAGTGTAAAGGTCTGCGCTGCTAGCGCTGCATAGCTTGCACCACTGTAATGAGTGTGGACGATGCCTTTGGGTCGACCGGTTGAACCCGACGTGTGAATAATGTACGCAATATCATCACTTTGCGGCTGCGGTGGTTTATCGGACTCAGGCAGTGTGCCAATATGCGACCAAGAAATAAAAGTGACCGAATTTTGATCCGTTATGTTTTCATCCAAGCCAATAACTGTGTGTAAAGCGTGTTTACCTGTTAACAGCTTCTCGATTTTTTGACTTAGCACAGGATGTGTTATTAACACTCTGCAATGGTTGTCCACCAATATTTGATGAATCACTTCTGTAGGGGATAGTGGATCTATTGGCACCCAAACATGGCTTCCGTACATCACTCCGTAAACACTGATGCTCGCCTCTAGGCAACGGGGCAACACAATAGCTACCGCTTCTTGCGACTGGACGCCTTGTTTGTCCAAACACCTTGACAACCGCCGACTTGACTGCCAAAGCTCTGCGTAGCTCAGCCGATGTTTCCCACTGATAAAGGCATCATTATCTGGAAACTGATCTACTGTTTTCGCCAGCAAATCTATAAGTGATAAACAAGGGTTACTCATAACATCGACATGACTAAGTAAGTCCCCATTAGGACCAATTTATGAAACCTACTTAACATGGTTACTTTCGCCTTCTTAATTAAAATAAAAATTACTTGTTGGTCATAGTAATGTTGATGTGCTTGAGTACGGCTTAAAGCCCCGTGGTTCGATTGATAAGACACGGTAAAGTTCTGATTCCTAACAAAAACCACCGTTGCTTAATTAATGCAGTTTCTTCTAGCGACTCGTCGCCACAGGCTTTTATCAGATTGCATCATAGTAGAGCGCATGATTATGCGAGGGTATACGTTTCTCAAAATTGACCGAAGAGCGCATTGATTCTGCGATTTTGATTAGTTTTAGCAACTTGTAGGCAAAGTGCCCTAATCTTCAGCGCTCGTATTTTCAGGGAATTGGTTGGCAATATTGCACGCTCGCAGCGCGCAAGACATTCTTAGACGTATGTCATATTTTATTAGTCTAATTTCGTTCTTAGCTAGAGTTGCCCCTGCTCGGCGACACTTTCTCGCTTGCAACATTTTTTATGAAAATGTTCTGGCTCTAAATCCGCCTTCTACGCTATACGCACTCAAGGCTGAAGTCGCCGCACTAACTGCGAGCCTGTGTCAATGATACTTTTCATCCGTTCTTCAAGACGAATCATCTCAGACATGGAATCTTTTAGCGCAACCGTCTCATCCCCTAGTTCGGCCATTGAGACGTAGAGCTGTTCTGAATTTCGAACCTGACTTTCTGCATTATGAACAACCGCTCTAAGATTTTGAAGCAGAGCTTCAGCCTCAGGCGGATTATTAGCACTTGCTAAAGTGGCATCAAGTTCTGCCACCGATCGCTTTGTTGCATCAAACCAAGCATCGGAAAGCCGAGGTTCTTGTTTAGCACTGAGCATTGCGCGCCGCTCAACACTGCGTGTATTCGATACGACGTTATCAATTTGGGAACGTAAATCCCCTTGTATTTGAACTATGTCATCGTTTACCGCCACCACTTGAATCAACACGTTATCAAGCTCTTGCACTAACCGACTGATTCGATCTAAAAACACATTAAGATCGCGCGCCAACACACCGAATTCGTCAGCGGTACGCACCTCAGCTCGTTGGTTTAAGTCAGTGTACGCTTTCGATAGCCGACTCACTACAGATCGAAGCCTAAGCAACGGCTCCATTCGTGAGCGTAAAATTAAAAACAGTAAGATAGAATGCAACACAATCTTACCGATGGCTAGACCCAGCGTTAGCTTTACGCCTTCCCACCACATAGCAATATCACGATCTAAATAGTTCCGCACTACCACAGTTCCCAACGTATCGCCTACCGATGCGTCCATATGACATGAGGTGCAAAATTCGGATGCATCAATATCAACATAGGCCGATTTGTATTCACTCTCCGTCATACCGGCCATCGGTATCCCAGTAGGCACATAGCCAAATCTTTTCTCTATGGATTGCACCGTAACTTCCGATGGAACAATGGCGATTTCGTAGCCTAGATCCAACCAGTTTTGCTCTAAAATTGGGTACATGGTTCGAACAGCAATGGGGCCACCTGCATTGGTCATAATCGATATAACGTTTTCAGAAAGCTCCTGCGCCACTTCTAGCGCTTGATCTTTCCCATTAACTTCATAATCCCAATACACTTTGCCCGCTTTAAGCGCAAATTCGATTAGCGTTACAACGAGCAACACCAAAAAGAAATCCTTAATCATATGAATTAAAAAGGATTTATCGAATCGTCCTATCGACGGGCTGGATTGTTCAAGCATCGGCAGAAAATCTGGTAGAAATTTGAATACTCTCCCAATATACAGGGCTTAGGGTTTTCTTGGAATTCAGTGCGCTTTAACAACCCCTATCAATTCAACCGAGTACGCTCCGCAAACGCTACTGATAAGGTCGTGCTATCGGCGAATTCCAGTTCGCTGCCTAAAGGAACACCGCGGGCAATTTGCATTACAGGCACCGAATGTTTATTGGCTAAATCGGTGATGTAACGAGCAGTTACTTGTCCTTCTAAAGTTGGATTTATCGCAAGCGTTAATTCCTCAATACTGCCAGACTCCAATTGGGTCTCTAGTAAATCTAAGCCTAAATCTTTCGGCCCAATTCCATCCAGCGGAGATAAATGACCTAATAACAAGAAAAAACGCCCAGTGTAGTCAGCCGCTTTATCTATAGCAAGAACATCAGCTGGGTTTTCCACAACGCAAACATGCGCTGCATTCCTTGCCTCATCAGCGCACCACTTGCACAGCTCACTTTCAGTAAACACTCGGCATTGACTGCAAGGCTGCACGGTATCCATCGTTTGAATCAGTAATTCACCCAAGCGCTTTGCACCAACGCGGTCACGTTGCAACAAGTGCAAGGCCATACGTTGAGCAGACTTAGGACCAACACCGGGTAAGCAGCGAAAGCCTTCTATCAATTCATCAAGTAATGCGCTACTCATTTAGAAAGGTAGTTTCATTCCAGCAGGTAGATTCATGCCAGACGTTAAGCCACTCATTTTATCTTTAGTGGTTGAGGCAACTTTCTGCGCAGCATCGTTTATTGCGGCCGCTACCAAGTCTTCTAGCATGTCTTTGTCATCACCGACTAACGAATCATCAATTTGCACACGACGACATTCGTGAGAGCCGGTTAGAGTGACAGTAACTAAGCCTCCTCCGGACTTACCTTCAATTTCCATCGCTGCAATTTCAGCTTGCGCTTTCTGCATGTCTTCTTGCATTTGCTGCGCTTGTTTCATTAAGTTGCCCATGGCACCTTTCATGAGTTCTCTCCGTTATCTGTGGTTGTTTCAACGTGCGCTTGAAAAGGTCGCACGCTGTTCTTAGTAACTTCGCCATCCACCCGACTAAGTAATTCAGCCAGTAGTGGATCATTTTCAATCGATTCTTCAGCATCTTGCTGTGCTTTTCGAGCAGCCGCTTCTTTCAAACTCGCAGGCGTAACCAACTGGGCGGTAGTAATTTCCACCCCTAATTTAACCGGGGTTTCGTTATACCGAGTAAGCGCTGCCGTTAGCTGCTCAACAGCTTGTGCTTTCTTTAAATGTTGGGCCGGTTTTGGCAAAAGCAATGTCAGTAATCCTTGATCAAAGCCCTTCACCGCCGATTGCATCGCTAGTTGTAAGGGTAAACCTTCTACACCAATTGCTCTTACGATAGTTGGCCAGTGCTCTGCAGTGAGTTCTAACTTAACCACCGGTTGTAACTGCTCTTTGCGCGTATTCGCATCAGTCGCATCAGTCGCATCAGTCGCATTCTTTGCATCTGGCTGTGCTGGTTGTGCTGGCTGTGCTGGTTGTGCTGGTTGAGCTGGTTGAGCTGAAACGTTAGCTTCTACAGGTACCGATTGGCGCTGAATATCCGCTGTCGCTTCCTTGTTTTCAGCACTTAAAGGATTTTTAACCGGCGCTTTAGCTAGTTTTTTTTTTGGCGACTCGCCTTGACCTAACGCAGCGGCTAAGGCCGCTTTTCTATCAGCCGCATTTGATAAGCTTTCAGAAACGGCCGCCACGGGTTCGGCTGCTGTTTCTATAGTTACAGGATTCTGCGATGCTTCTTTCGGTGGATTCGCAGCTGGCTTTGAATCTAACTTTGCATCTGAATTCGAGGTAGCTTTAACTGCAGGCTTCTGCGCAGAATCTAAAGGCCGCTGCGCCGCTGAATTCTTAGGTGGTGCTGCCTTTGCAAGTGTTGTAGTAGCCTGATGCGCTGAGCCACTTTGCACACTCGAACCACCACCGCCATTGCTTCCCCCACTTCCATCACCACCCTGCGGGGCAAACGCCAACATTCTCAGCATGGCCATATCAAACGCTTCGCGTGGATCAGGGGCGAACGGCATATCTCGACGAGCATGCATTCCGATTTGGTACCACAGTTGAATGTCTTCCGCGCTGACTTTATCGGCAAGCGATTGCAGTTGAGCCGCTTCGGTGGCATCAGGTTCAATGCTGTTCGGTACGGATTGAAGTAATGCAATTCGATGGGTGAGGCTTAAAATTTCTCCCAATAACTCATGATAATCGGGTGCGTATTGCGCCAGTTCATTAATGCGAGTAAACAACTGATCAACTTGGTTATCGGCCAATGCATCGATTAAATCTAATATACGTGCAACCGATACGCGCCCTAGCATGGATTCCACTTCGTCAAGTTTTACCGCACCTTCCCCATAAGCGGCAGCTTGTTCAACCAAACTCAGTGAATCACGCACACTGCCATCGGCGGCGCGTGCGATTAAATCTAATGCGCTGCGTTCTGCGCTGATCGATTCTTCGGTTAGAATTTTTTCAAGGTAGTCGGCCAAACGTGCGGGAATCATGCGCTTTAAGTTGAATTGCAAACAGCGCGATAACACCGTTACTGGCACTTTTTGTGGGTCGGTGGTGGCCAGTAAAAATTTTACGTGTGCTGGAGGTTCTTCAAGCGTTTTCAATAAAGCATTAAAACTGTGCGTTGAAAACATATGCACTTCGTCGATTAGATAAACCTTGTAGCGGCCCGATGTTGGAGCGTAAGGTACGTTCTCTAATAACTCGCGGGTTTCATCCACTTTGGTGCGCGAAGCGGCATCCACTTCTATTAAGTCAAAGAATCGACCGGCTTCTATGTCTTGGCAAGTTGCGCATTCACCGCAGGGGTTGGCCGTGACGGATTCAACGCTCTCGCAGTTAAGGCATTTGGCGAAAATTCGGGCAATCGTGGTTTTGCCCACACCGCGCATGCCAGTGAACAAATAAGCGTGGTGCAATCGATTCGATTCAAGCGCATTCACCAACGCTTTAAGAACATGCTCTTGCCCGATCATGTCGCCGAATTGCTGCGGCCGCCACTTTCGCGCTAGGACTTGGTAGCTCATCGATCGCTTTGCCGAGTGCTGAGGCCAATCGCCTGGGCCAGATACCCTGGGCCAGATGATAAGGGAAGGCGCTTCACACCAGCAAAAACTCGGCACCCGAATCCACTGCTGCCGCTGCTCCCTTCCGGGCCTGACGGGGTTAACAGCTTCTCGTCGCGAGAACGCCGATGCAAAGCACCATTGAGGGTATATTGTGGCTGGATCGCCGATGCAGCGCAACCGATTCTGTCGGCACAGACATTTGCCGCCAATTCCGCCATAAATTTTCCAGCTTCTATGCCAAATCCAAACATCCTGATCGTTGAAGATGAATTCGCTATAGCTGACATGCTGTCGATAAGCTTAAAGCAAGCAGGTTACCTCACCACGCATGTAAGCACAGCCCATGCTGCAAGGCAGGCCATTCAAGCCCATTTCTTCGATTTAGCCTTAGTAGACTGGATGCTGCCAGGAGGTAGCGGTTTGGCGCTGGTTGAGCACATTCGCGGCCATGAGAAGGCCCGTGATATGGCCATTATTATGTTGACAGCTCGCACCAGCGAAGACGATATTTCCAAAGGATTGGATTCTGGCGCAGATGATTATGTGCTCAAGCCCTTCTCACCTAAAGAACTGCAAAGCCGAATTCGTGCGCTGCTTCGGCGCACCGTAAAATCTGATATCGATCAAATTTTAACCATTGGAAAACTATCCATCGACACAGCCTCACACCGTGTTTGGGCACACGATAAAACGGTGAATCTAAATCACACCGAATTTAAGTTACTTCGCCACTTTATGATGAACCCAGACCGTGTGTTCAGTCGCTCCCAGCTCCTAGACAGTGTGTGGGGCCATGGCACCTATATTGAAGAGCGCACGGTGGATGTGCACGTACTTCGATTGCGAAAAGCGTTGCGGGCAGTAGGCTTAGAAGAAACCGTGGAGACGGTTCGTGGTGCGGGGTATCGCCTGCCGAACCCTTGACGCAAAATTTTCATTGCCGAACTTTTTCTCGTTTCTTGACCCGGCTAACCAATCTTGCCCCTAACCCATCGCCGGTTTGGTTATGATGCCCATCAATTTCAACTGAACCGGCAGCCCCATGCCCGATTCATGGCAAAAAGAAGTGTGGTGGTTTGTTGCAGGCGCTGTGATTATCGCAGCGCTTGGTTGGCTATTGGGTTTTCCCTTGCAGGCGTTGTTGGTGTCGGCGTGTGCCTACATTCTATGGCTGCTGCACCGAATGGCCAACATGGTGCGTTGGCTAAAAGCTGGAGCGTCTAAGCGCTCTGCACCACCCACGGTGGGCATGATGGATGACATCGTACGACTTATCCATCAAGAAAAATCGTACAGCCGAAAACAAAAGAATCGCTTCAAGCGTTCGCTGTTGCAATTTAATAATTTAGCGTCTGAATTACCCGATGCCACTGTCGTGCTTGACAGCCACAACGTTATTCGTTGGGCTAATGTTGCCGCACGAAATTTTTTAAACATTAGCACCGAGCGAGATCGTGGCCAGCGAATCGATAATTTGATTCGTGATCCCGATTTTCATGAATTTTTGCAATCAAACGATCCTGGTGCTGAAATCGAGATGATGGCGCCAAACAACCAAAGTTTGATTCTTGCGTGTCGCTGCATTCCTTCAGGGCGTGGCATGTTCGTGTTGGTGGCTCGCGATGCCACTCAACGCATTCGTTTAAGAGAGATGCGTAAAGATTTTGTGGACGATGTAAGCCACGAACTGCGCACGCCTTTAACCGTTATTCGCGGTTACACCGAAATGTTATTAGATGATGCTTCCATCGGCAGCGCCTCAAAAGAGGCGATTCAAAAAGTGGATGAGCAAAGCCAGCGCATGATGCACATCGTGCATAAGTTACTTCGATTGTCTAAATTAGAAGGCAATCCCCTAGGTGCTGACGAAGGCGAGACGGTGAACGTTTCGCAGTTGGTGCACACGATTGTTGCTGATTTAAACAACACGTCTGAAACCCAACACGAATGGGTGCTTAAATTGAACGAGCAACTGGGGCTTCGCGGAAACTACGATGAGCTGTACAGCGTTGTGCAAAATTTATTGCAAAACGCCGTTAAATATTCTGGTAATCGAACGGTGATAACCGTAAGTTGGTCTCAAGATGAAGTGTTTGACAACACCGCAGATGTGAGCGATGGGGCAACCACCGAAGAGCTTGCTGGTGCGTATTTATCCGTCAGTGACAACGGCATTGGTATTGAATATCGGCACTTACCCCGTTTAAGCGAACGCTTTTACCGAGTGGACCGAGCGCGCGCACGAGAAAGCGGCGGTACCGGTTTAGGCCTTGCCATTGTGAAACACATTGCGCAGCGCCACAGTGGCCAATTACTGATCGACAGTGTGCCCGGAGAAGGCTCCACTTTCGCTGTGCACTTTCCTGCCCAGCGGGTTGAAATATTAGCTGACCAGGCGTCAAATTTTTAAACGCGTTTCACTTAAATTGCCACTCTGTGATTCGATTTTTACCCGTGTAACATGCCTGTCATATTCAGCACCGATAATGAGGTCTCCTTAAATACTAATTTCAGGTTTTCTTCACATGTTTAAGCGTGCATTACTTCCAGTCTCATTGCTGATATTCTCAATGTCGCAATCCGCTCAGGCACGAGATTACATAAGCGTTGTGGGCAGTTCCACCGTATTTCCTTTTGCCACTGTCGTTGCCGAACGCTTTGGTAAATCCACCTCTTTTAACACACCAAAAATTGAATCTACCGGTTCAGGTGGTGGTTTAAAATTATTTTGCTCAGGCATTGGCGTAGACACGCCAGACATCACCAATTCATCACGGCGAATTAAAGCCAGTGAGTTTGAGCAATGCCAAGAAAATGGGGTTACTGAAATTATTGAAGTGTTGATTGGTTTTGATGGCATCGCTTTCGCCAACTCACTTGAT
The DNA here is from genome assembly GCA_938035125.1 of uncultured Granulosicoccaceae bacterium. Taxonomy (GTDB): domain Bacteria; phylum Pseudomonadota; class Gammaproteobacteria; order Granulosicoccales; family Granulosicoccaceae; genus Granulosicoccus. Next base: position 27,453 of record CALHNS010000095.1, read on the forward strand.
GCTGAACCATTAGAACTGGAATTAAGTGATATCTTTTTAGCCTTAGCCGCTCAAGTACCAAACCCTAACGGCGGTGATGATTTGGTTGAAAACCCTTACACCCAATGGTCTGAAATCAACCCCGATCTACCCGATATCGACATCGAAGTATTGGGCCCACCACCTACCTCGGGCACACGTGATGCGTTTGCAGAACTTGCAATGGAAGGCGGCTGTGAAACTTTCGATATCATAGCGGCATTAGAAGAAACCGATAAAGAATTGTACAAAGCGGTTTGCCACACCATGCGCGAAGACGGTGCTTATGTTGAGGCCGGTGAAAACGACAATTTAATTGTGCAGAAACTGCAAGCTAATCCTGATGCCATGGGTATTTTCGGTTTCAGCTTTCTTGAACAAAACGACGACATTGTTCAAAGTTCATTAATTGGTGGTTTTGAAGCCGACTTTGATGCCATCGCCGATGGCGACTACCCAATTTCCCGCCCACTTTATTTCTATGCGAAAAAGCAACACATTGGCACCGTGCCAGGCATTGAAGAATATTTAACAGAATTCACCAAAGAACGCACTTGGGGTGAAGAAGGTTACTTAGCCGACAAAGGTATGATTCCACTAGATGAAGACTTACGCGATGAAACCGGTGAATCCATTCGCGCGTTAGAAACACTAGATAGCTTAGATTAACGTGTGAGCTGAGCCTGCCATGACAGTTATTAATCTACTCATTGTTACTGCCGTTTTAACCCTGTTGTATTTTTTGTTTGGTCGTCAACGCGCCTACAGTGTGGCAAAAGGTAACGGTGGTATTCGTGGCATGCATTCGCTGCCCACACACTACGGGGCCCTGGTGGCGTTGTGGTGTGTGGTGCCAGCTTTATTCATTATTGTTGCTTGGAAGTTATTAGAACCTAGCGTTGTGGATTCGCTGCTGTCCAGCAGTATTCCAGCCGAGATTCGTGCACAAGGTGATATGGCGGTATCGTTGTATCGCAATGAAATCAACAACGCGGTAGATTCTGCGCGCATCAGCAGTTTAAGTGATCCTGCAAAGCAAGCTACTGCAACGCGTTTGGCAGGCTTACAAAAGTACGCATCTTATGGCCTATTCGCCTTAACGCTATGTGTAGCAACTTTACTAGGCTTTTTGGCCATCGGGCGAATCTCACCCACTCTCGAAGCCCGCCATCGTGTAGAAGCAACTGTGCAAGGTTTTTTATTAGCCTGTGCCTCCATCGCTATATTGACCACTATCGGTATTGTGCTCTCGGTGTTATTTGAATCCATCCGTTTTTTTAACCAAGTTAGCTTTGTTGAATTTGTTACCGGATTAAAGTGGAGCCCGCAAACGGCAATCCGTTCTGATCAAGTGGGGTCCACCGGATCGTTCGGTGCCATACCGCTATTTGCAGGCACCATGCTCATCTCATTAATCGCCATGTTAGTGGCTGTGCCGTTCGGATTGATGTCAGCCATTTACTTGGCAGAATACGCAAGCTCATCCGCTCGCGCTGTTATCAAACCATTGTTAGAAATGCTGGCAGGCATTCCAACGGTTGTGTACGGCTTCTTCGCCGCATTAACTGTTGCACCGTGGATTAAAGGCATTGGAGAATCGATTGGGTTATCGGTAGCATCCGAAAGTGCTTTGGCAGCAGGGCTTGTCATGGGCATTATGATCATCCCATTTGTATCGTCCTTATCCGATGATGTGATAACGGCTGTGCCACAATCGATGCGCGACGGCTCGTTTGGTTTAGGTGCTACCCATTCTGAAACCATACGTAAAGTGGTTATTCCAGCCGCTTTGCCTGGTATTGTCGGTGGCGTTTTACTCGCAGCTTCCCGCGCTATCGGTGAAACCATGATTGTGGTGATGGCCGCAGGACTTGCTGCAAAACTTACCGCCAACCCGCTAGAAGCGGTGACCACGGTGACGGTTCAAATCGTCACCCTGCTCACAGGTGACCAAGAGTTTGACAGCGCTAAAACTCTTGCGGCTTTTGCACTGGGTTTAATGCTCTTTGTATCCACCCTTGTTTTAAACGTTATTGCCCTGTATGTGGTGCGACGTTACCGGGAGCAATACGATTGAATAACGCAACCACTGAGCGCGTCCGCGCCACATTAAAAAAACGCTATCTTAAAGAAAAGATATTCCGAGGCTTTGGCATCACAGCCATAGCCGCAAGTTTAGGTTTTTTAGTGTTATTACTGGGCAGCATACTCATTAAGGGCTTGCCAGCGTTTCAGGCCACCTATTTAAATGTTGATATCGAACTCACTGAAGACGTACTGGATATCTCAGCCGATGCCAGCACAGAAGAATTGCGTGGCGCTAATTTTTCTGGCGCTATAAATCAAGCACTGAGGGATCGTTTTCCTGAAGTAACCAAACGCAAACAAAGGCGCCAACTATCTGGGCTGGTGAGTTCTGGTGCTGAATATGCCCTAGCGGACTACTTAGCTGAAAATAGAGACCAGTTCGGTAATACCGTTAATCTTTGGTTACTGGCCGATGATGAAGTAGATGCATTAATTAAACGCAATAAAGATTTAACACAGCCCATCAAACGCGGTAAAAATAAAAACAACGAAAGCGCACTCATTACCCGATTAAGCGAAGATCAACTGGGATGGCTGCAATCGTTTAAAGACGCTGGTGATACGAATGTACGATTTAGTAGCACGTTCTTCACCAATGGAGATTCGCGAGAACCCGAACAAGCGGGCATTCGCGCAGCACTAATTGGCTCTGCGTACACCTTGCTCATAACGTTCGTGTTGTCTTTCCCTATTGCTGTAGCGGCGGCTATTTATTTAGAGGAATTTGCTCCGCAGAATCGATGGACCGATTTAGTGGAGGTGAACATTAATAACCTTGCCGCTGTCCCATCCATCGTGTTTGGTCTATTAGGGCTTGCCATATTTATAAACTACTTAGCCATGCCTCGTTCTGCTCCCGTGGTAGGGGGTATTGTGTTAAGCCTTATGACGTTACCCACCATCATCATATCCAGTCGCGCAGCCTTAAAGGCGGTACCGCCCTCTATTCGCGAGGCCGCGCGCGGGTTAGGCGCATCACCGGTGCAAGTGGTTACGCATCATGTGCTGCCCTTGGCCATGCCGGGCATATTAACTGGCACGATTATCGGGTTAGCGCAAGCTTTAGGTGAAACAGCACCATTACTCATGATAGGCATGGTCGCATTTATCGTAGACATCCCTCAAAGCGTAACGGATCCGTCCACCGTGTTACCGGTGCAAGTATTTTTATGGGCCGACGCACCCGAACGTGCGTTTACCGAACGCACCTCTGGTGCCATACTTGTGTTACTGGCCTTTCTGGTGGTCATGAATTTAACCGCTGTGCTATTACGTAAAAAGTTTGAGCGCCGTTGGTAGCCCAAGTGATGCATTCGTTTATTAGTTACGTAAAACCCAATCATCTTCTGATGAAATAACAACCGAGTAAGTATTAGTGTCTGATGCAGCAAAAGAAGCGTTCGATGCCCTAAAGGAGACTGTGGGGCGAGTAACCGTTGATGATCCGAAAATGCAGGCGCAAAACGTCGATGTGTTTTACGGCGATAAGCAAGCCATCTACGATGTAACCCTAGATGTTGCCAAAAATGAAGTAGTGGCGATGATTGGGCCATCTGGATGCGGCAAATCAACCTTTCTTCGTTGTTTAAACCGTATGAACGACACCATCCCAAGCTGCAAAGTAACGGGCGATATCACTTTAGAAGGTGAAAGCCTTTACAGTAAAGACATGGACCCTGTATTACTGCGCGCCCGGGTAGGCATGGTGTTTCAAAAACCCAACCCCTTTGCCAAAAGCATTTACGACAACGTAGCCTATGGCCCTAAAATTCATGGTCTTGCCAACAATCGAGCCGAGCTGGACGACATCGTAGAATCTAGCTTACAACGCGCAGGCTTATTTGATGAAGTGAAAGATCGATTAACAGCGCCAGGCACGAGTTTATCCGGCGGTCAACAACAAAGGCTTTGCATTGCACGCACCATCGCCGTTAGCCCAGAAGTCATTCTAATGGACGAGCCCTGCTCTGCCCTCGACCCTATCGCCACAGCACGTATTGAAGAACTCATTGATGAGCTGCGTGAGAACTATGCCATCGCCATAGTAACCCACTCGATGCAACAAGCTGCCCGTGTATCGCAACGCACCGCCTACTTTCACTTAGGTAAGTTGGTTGAAGTGGGTGAAACCAAAAGAATATTCACAAACCCGTCGCACGAACTGACGGAAAACTACATCACTGGACGTTTCGGGTAAATCATTATGGATAAACTACATCTGGATCAACACATCTCCCAACAGTTTAACCAAGAGCTTGAAGACATTCGTAACCGAGTGCTTGCCATGGGCGGTTTGGTAGAACAACAAGTGTCTAACGGCCTCATCGCATTATTGGAAAATGACGGAGACTTAGCCGAACAAGTGTCCAAGGCCGATTATGAAGTGAATGCCATGGAAGTTGAAATCGATGAAGAATGCATTCAAGTGCTTGCACGACGTGCCCCAACCGCCAGTGATTTACGCCTGATAGTGGCCGTTATAAAAGCAATCACCGACCTTGAACGTATTGGCGATGAGGCTGAAAAATTAGGCCGCTTTGCAGCAGAACTTTCCAGCAGTAACCAAATTTTAGAGTATCGAAAAGAGCTGCGTCATTTGGGTGGTCTTGTACGATCGATGTTGCAAGATTCCTTAGATTGCTTCGCTCGCTTAGATGCCGAGGCTGCGCTTAAAATTGCTCAACGCGACGACGATGTAAACGCTGAATATGAAAACCTTACTCGCTTGCTAACCACGCACTTAGTGGAAGATCCGCGTCGCGTCACCGAGATTCTTAAAATTACATGGTGTGCAAGAGCGCTAGAGAGAATTGGTGATCATTCTGTAAACATCTGCGAGTACGTGGTTTATTTGGTTAAAGGGCGCGATATTCGTCATACCAATATTGCCGCTGATAACCATAAAAACACATCCCCGAAAAATGATCCCAACCTCACGTAAATACAGTGCGTGAAAAATGATCTTTATTTAGGTCCCGCCGTTGATGTGGTTCACTCGAACCCGCTGGGAGCTGCCGCTGCAAACATGTTGCACGGCGCGCCAGCGTTAGGGCATGAAAAAAAGATAAACATCGCTGACTACAGCGCGCTAATGGCATGCCACATCATTTTTAATGACGACACTGTCGGATTATTTATTTATGATGCAAACGATGGCGCTTACGTACACCATCAGTTTATAAATTCAAGAGTTGAGAGATGCTTACTCGCTCATGCGTATGAAATATCAACACAGATATCAGCCCATTCGCATTCTGTCGCCCACATAAATAATAGCGACGAAATAAAAAATTCAGAACAGTTACATTCTTCCATGCCTCGCTATCCGGATAGTGTGTTGGAGAATATTCTAAAGCCATCAAATGTAGCGCCTGAGGTTTTACTTTCATCAGCATTAGCTCATCTGACGGCGAGCCAGCGCTTCTATGTAAAACTTAAAGCCATACGAAAATCGGCAACCCCTGTTTACGCAACGCGATCACACTTATCAGATTTAATTGTCATTACACAATTTAAACCTCGCCATGACAACGACTATGACGATGACAAAGAACGCGTTGAACGTTCTGAAAATTTCATTGCTTGGCTTCATAACAAAGACGACAATGACATTGCGCAACTGATTGAAGGCTGCGATTTACATGATCGCCCCAAAATTCTTAAAGGCTTTTTCGAAACCCCGGAACGGTTAACGCATGAATACTTGCGTGTTTTGGATAATTTTGATTCATTCTTTACCGAACTGGCTGAACAATACGCAATTCAGCTCGCGGTGCCAGTGTCTTTAGCAAAAACGCAACTGTCCCACCCCAAGGTTCGTCATATTATTGATCATGGGCTCATTCACCAACAAAACGCTGTTGATATGGTCGAGAGTGTGCGAGCAATTCGATTTACTTGAATGCATAACCGTTATACGCGTAGGCTTAGCTCGCCACAAGCATCTCGCATCTCGCATCTCGCATCTCGCATCTCGCATCTCGCATCTCGCATCTCGCAACCCTAAGCAATCAGCAATCAGCAATCAGCAATCAGCAATCAGCAATCAGCAATCAGCAATCAGTCTCTCGCCATTAATGCCGCTAATAACTGCGAAACTTAAAATTTCAGGCACCACACTCAACATTGTGAAGAGCATCACATTGTGATGCTCGGATGTATCAGACTCACTCACCAAATTCAGTGAATTCAGTAGCACCATATTCTCACCCGACATAAAGAAAATGGCCTGCCGAGCCGCTACCTATTCAATAAATTCAGATTTTATGGGCTCTCATGGTTTCATTTCAACAGCTCGTCACCGCCTTTCTTCGTAACGTAAAACAACTCAGCACAGCCATGGTGGCGACTGTTTTATTGGTGCTGCTGCCATTGCAAGCCTCTGCTGACGATACCGAGATATTCTTTAGTAGAGATTTGGGTTCTATTCGGCCGAATCTGCTTTTCGCTCTTGATACTTCCAAGTCGATGGATGAGAGCATCAGTTCTGACTCAAACCATGCCTCCAAAATGGATTCACTGAAAGCTGCGTTAACTGAATATCTCAGCAGTACTCAAAATGTCAACGTCGGATTAATGCGATTCAATGGGCAAGGCGGTGGCGGTCCAATCATGTTTCCGATCACCCCAATTGATAAGAACCTTTGTGACGGTATATTGTGTGACTCACTTGAGCTTAGTTCTCGCATCAAAGCCGCAAGTGATGATGCAGTAGAGACTCTAACCACAGGAACCGTGACGCTTAACGAGCCGGTGATATCATTGGGAGAAGACGCAACAGACTCGTCTTCAAACCGAGTGGCTCTTAAATTTTCCGAATTACGTATTCCGTCGGGCGTTGTCATTAATTCTGCGCAACTGGTGGTGAACTCAGCCTCCACTGAGTTCGGATCAGCAGCTTTTCAAATCCGCGCTGAAAATACCGCAAATTCAGAAGAGATAACCTCAGATACTTTCAATATTTCCAGCCGACCACAAACCACTCTTGTGCGAAATTGGTTTCCAGGCTCATGGCAGGCAAACACCAATTACGAATCACCTGACATCGGTCCGTTAATACAAAATGTCATTAATAAATCTGATTGGTGTGGAGGTTCATCATTAACACTATTGATCGAGGGCACGGGTACGCGAACGATAAACTCCTTCGATAGTAGCTCAAACGATGCCCCGTTATTATTAATTGATTACGATGCCAGCAACGTATCGCCTACTGACGGTTGTCAGTCCTATTCTTCCTTATCGCGGATTATTGATCGCAGAGACGACGCGCGCGAATGGTATACCGGCAGGGTTCAGTCGGGGCCAACAGATACCAGACCTTTTTTCTTACACAATGGAACCCTCAGGCCAAGACAGGCTGGCATGATGTTTTTAAGATATCAAGGTGTCAATATTCCAAAAGATGCCATTATCAAAAAAGCCTATGTAGATTTTGTGTTAGCTAATGGCGACAATGGACCGGTATCTTTAACCGTGAAAGGTATAGCACTACCTGATACGCCTTTAGTAACACCGACAGCTTTCCTCGTTAGCATTAAACCTACAACGTCTACCCAAATAGCATGGCCGAATGTTCCCTCACCGCCAGCCGGCGGCACAATACGTTCAGTCGACCTTAGCCCAATTGTGCAAGAAATTGTTAACCAAGACGGCTGGGCTGCGGGCAATGCGCTAGCGTTTCGTATTGAGGGTTCAGGCAGTGGAAACCGAATAGTAGAAGCGCTTGAATCCAATGCAGCCAAATCACCTGCCTTGTTTATTGAATACGAAGAAAGGGGTATTCAAACAGTTTCGGCGCGCGAAGAACTCATAAGAATTACAAATGATATGAGGGCTGAAGGCTTTACACCCATGCTGGATGTGATGTACGAAGCTGCGCAGTATTATCAAGGAAACCCCGTCGATTTTGGAAAAACTCGCGGCAGATTTGTGAACGGTACAGATAATCGCAGCCATAAACATAGAGTTTCACACCCTTTAAGCTACACAGGTGGTACACCCATCACCCCCGAGCCCTGTCAAGGTGCCGGACGGGAGGGTTTCACTACGGTTTGCGAAGAAGAGATTATCACTGGCAATCCGGTGTACATTTCACCAATACAAAGTGAATGCCAACCAAACAGCATCATTTTATTATCTGACGGACAACCTTCCGGTTCTGTTTCTACCGCACACGTCTCACAAATGATGGCACCTAACGGTTGCCCTTTCGGTACAAGCTGCATACGAGCTGTGGCCGATTTTTTAGCAAATAATGACCAAGCTGCTCATATTGATCGAGAACAAATCATCACTACGCACACCATTAGTTTTGGTGTTTCTGGAAGCTTTCTCAGAACGGTTGCAGATGCCGGTGGAGGTGAGCATTTCGATGCAAGAGACTCTAATGATTTACGTTCAACGTTTGAGTACTTATCAACCGTTGAAGTAGATTCAGGTGCAACCTTTGTATCGCCAAGCTCTTCGGTCAATCAATCTAACCGCTTAACTAATGAGAACAGCATTTTCTTCTCATTATTTGAACCTAGGGTAGGACCAACTTGGGGTGGGAATTTAAAGAAATTCAACATCTTGACCAAGGACGACAACTCGGTGGTAATCGTTGATGCTAATAATAGCCCCGCGATCGATCCCAACACCGGTACTTTCTTCGCGAACACAAGGAGCGAGTGGTCAGCGTCAGCCGATGGTGATAATGTATCCAGTGGAGGAGCGGCATCAAGGTTGGATAGAAACAGCGATTTCGCTAATTTTCGCAATGTCTACACCTATACCGGCACAGAACCCGCTGATAGCGAAGATTTAACACTGGCTGTTAATCAACTTCACGAAAACAATTCCGCACTCACCGCCGATTTGATGGGTGTCAACGGTGAAGGCATTCAGTACTTAAAAGATCTATTAAGCTGGTCAAGGGGTGTCGATGTTTTCGATGAAAACAATAACCAAGACAATTCAGACGCTCGACTGCATATGGGAGATCCATTACATTCAAGCCCTGTAGTTATTAATTACGACTTAGGTTCGGCCAATGACGAAGCCGTCGTATTTGTGGCAACCAACGAAGGTTATTTACACGCTCTTGACAATAATACAGGTCGTGAACATTTTGCGTTTGTGCCACAAGAGCTTCTGCCTAATCTGGATACCTTCCGACGCAACGATTCCATTCAAGCACACCCCTATGGCTTAGACGGTTCCATGACTTTCTGGACAGACGATTTAGACGACGATGGTCTGGTGGATTCGAACGAACCGGCTTTATTGTTTTTGGGTATGCGTCGTGGCGGTTATAACTACTATGCGTTTGATGTTTCCAACATAGCCAAACCCAAACTGCAGTGGGTTATCGAAGGCGGCAGTGGTGGCACACCTGGTTATGAAGAAATGGGGCAAACCTGGTCACGCCCGCAGGTGGCTCATATTCGCTATGGTTCCAACTCTAGGAAACCGGTGCTAATTTTTGGCGCAGGATACGATGAAAATAAAGACGACTTACCAGAGGTGCCTACAGCGCCACGAAATGATGACTCTGAAGGCCGTGGAATTTTTATTGTAGATGCAGAAACTGGTGAAAGACTTTGGTCAGCATCACCGATCAGCAATGGCTCTAACCACACCATTCTGCCTGATATGAACTACAGCATCCCCTCAGATGTTCGAGTTATCGACATAGACGCTGATGGCCGTGCGGACCAAATGTACGTAGGTGATACCGGTGGACAGATTTGGCGGTTCGATTTTAATAATGACCCATCCGGTCCATTAATCACCGGCGGACTATTGGCCGACTTCGGCAGCAGTGGTGCAGACAACGCTCGGCGTTTTCATAACCCACCTGACCTTGCGCTTATTGAACATGCGACGGGCCCCTACCTATCACTGGGCATTGGTTCGGGCTGGCGCGCACATCCATTAGATGATGTGATTGAAGATCGCTACTACACACTGCGCCTACCGATAACCTTTGGTGCGCCAGCTGGGTACGGCAAACCTTCGGGTAACGGAAACACCACGGTTTATTATCCGTATACCGAAGCCGATCTACTTGACATAACCAGCGATGCAAAACCCGACGTAACCGATGTTAGCGCTAATGCTGGGTGGATGCTAAAACTAAACGAACCCGGCGCCAAAGTCTTATCCACTGGACTGACTGTGGAGAATAGAATTATATTTACCACCTACCGACCCGGCTTCAGCGAAAACCCTTGTGTTGTGGACCTCGGTACAGCAGAGCTTTACATCGTGAACGCCTTTGACGGCAGCCCCACAAATGCATTCATCTCAGACAACGGCTCAGGTTCATCAAGCCTGCCAGGTGTGGCTGATCGGAAAAAAGTGCTGCAAACAACCGGTATTCCGCCTTCTGCATCCGCACTGATCAGCGAAGAAGGTGTACCCGTTATCGTAGTGGGACAAGAAGTAATCGATGATGTCGAGATAGAGCAACTGACCGAGCGAACTTGGTGGATGGAGGCTATTAATGAGCAGGGGCAATGATTTCTGCGAAGTGATTTAAGGCTGCTGATTTTGCAGCCGATAAGTGTGTTGCAACGAAAATATAAAGACGACGTTGTAATTTTTGTGAACTCAATACGGTAGTCATTACTCATGCATAACGCCATTGCAAACAGAAGTATTTACCTTCGTACCAAAAAGCACGCTAAATCTAGCGGATTTAGCTTGATAGAATTGATGATTGTGGTGGCTATTATTGGCATTATTTCAGCCATTGGCTACCCCAGTTACCAAAGCCATGTTTCAAAGACACGCCGAGCAGATGCGCACCTTGCCCTAATGAACGCAGCGCAATCGGTTGAGCAGTGCCATGCCCAAAATTTTGTTTACAGTAACTGCACCCTGCCCGCTCATCTGACGACCTCTGATGAAGGTAACTACGACTTAACATTAATTACTACTAGAAATTCGTACACGATTACAGCGACTGCAAAAGGGGCTCAGGCATCTGATAGCCACTGCCCAACGATTACCTTAAACGATCAAGCTCAGCGCGGACACACAGGTGACGGGCCGTGCTGGTAAAAGCGAAATATTTGAACTGTTTGTACGTTTAGCATTAATTTCATTCACTTAGGTTTTCAAAACTACGGTCGTTACGCAAAATATGAAACGCCAATCACAATCCGGTTTTACGCTCATAGAACTCATCATTGCTATGGCAATTGCTCTAATTTTACTTGGGCTTGGCGTACCTAGCTTCTTCTCAGCCGTGAAAAACAGTAAAATCGGTGCAAGCAACACAGATCTTGTTTCTGCTCTTTACCTAGCGCGCTCTGAAGCCACCAAACGTTCAGGTCGTGTAAGCGTTTGTGCACGTCAAAGTGATGCCTCATGCGGTAGCGACTGGAACAATGGCTGGATCTTGTTTACCGATAATTCGGTTGGCAGCAGTGCAGGTACAGAAGGAGTTATCGATGGTGACGATGAAGTGCTGCGAATTTACGAACCACTTGAGAATTTAGCGGTAGAGGTAAAAGCTACACCAGGGCATTTGCCATCATCCACTTCCAATGCCCAAGCGCTCAACCACATACAATATCGCTCCGATGGTTCCACCAGTTGGAGCACCGGTACGTTTTTAATGTGTGACGACAGAGGCGAAGAATTTGCGCGCACCACTAATATTGTGTTAACCGGTGATATCCGTAAGGGCCGCAAAGACAACGGCAGTAAGCCTAGAGATATCAACGGTGCAGAACTCACATGCCCAGCTCTATAAAAAAAATACCTCAATCGGCACAACCGATGAACTTAGCTTGCGCATACCCAAAAGCTAAGGGTGTTGGATTAATTGAAATTCTTATTGCCGTTGTTTTGGTGTCTGTAGGTTTTTTGGCAGCGGCGAAAATGCAAAGTCAAGGCCTTCGTTTTGGTCAAAATGCTTATAACCAGGCGCAAGCTTATTTTATGCTTAGCGATATGATGGATCGTATGCGCAGTAATATGGAAGGTGTAGAACTAGGCGCGTACGACGGGGCAGAGACATCTAGCGAAGCCGTAAATCCAGGATGCAACGAATCCAGTAATTGCAGCGTCGAGCAGTTAGCAGAACAAGATTTATTCGATTGGAGTGCGCAGATACACCCCTTAAGAGGCACAGCGAACTTCACCCCTATTTTGCACGGATCCGATACAGTTGAGGCCCGCGCAGTTATAGAAAAAGATTCGGATAGCGATGTTTACACAATGAGTGCGTTCTGGGTTGAACGAATTGGCAATCAAGATACCGAACAGAAAATTGAAATAGAGTTCATGCCATGAAGCTTGCCATGAAACTAACTAGGCACCAACACGCAAAACGACTGCGTGGATTTACCATTACTGAATTGCTCATAGGCATGACGCTAGGCCTAGTGCTTATCAGTGGCATGTTGAGCGTGTTTATTGGCAGCAAACGCACATCAGATTTGAACACGGCCTTAGCCGACTTACAAGAAAACGCTCGGTATATCATCGAATCGATGAGCCGTGAAATCCGTCTGGCGGGATTTCAAGGCTGCGTTCCTGTGAATGAAAACAGCACATCTATTCGAACAAACGATGCACCCACTGGCGATTTTTTACAAACACTGATTGGCGGCTCTTTAGTGGTGACAGCCGATAATTGGACCCCAGCTCCACCGCCTACTTTTATCATCCCCAATGGATTGGTGACCGCCGTACCCGGCACACATACCTTATCGGTGCAATTTGGATCAATAGGAAACTCCACCGTTAACGGTCCTATGGAATCTGGCGGCTCACAATCTTTAGCAGGAGCTATTCCGGTTTCTGACAATGATGCTAATTTGAAATCTGGAGATTTTGCCATTATTTCAGATTGCAACACTGCCGATCTTTTCCGTGTTGGTGCGGCCCCTCAAGGTGCAGGGGTAGTCACACACCCCGCAGGCAGTAATGTCGACGCCAATTTGTCGAAAGTATATGGTGAAGAAGACCATATTCCCAACACTCGCTTAATGAAATTTCATTCGAATGTTTATTTTGTGGGCACCCGAGGTGATTCCACAGCCGATGAAGACCCAATACGCTCGCTTTACCTACAAACTCTACCCTATACCGCCGATAACCCGCCTATTGAATTGGTGGAAGGCGTTGAAAATTTTCGGGTACGGTTTGGCATTCGCCAAAACAACGGATCAATCGTTTACGTCACGGCCAATGATCCACGGTACGACGCTACACGTGTTCAATCGGTCCAATTGGGTATTTTAATGGTTTCGTACGATCGTATTCGAAGCACCGCCGATGAACAAACATACGTATTGGCAGGTCAAGAAATTCAAGCAAATGGGCAGTCAGCCAACGGCAACTCCCACAGCGGAAATAATCAGTACCGTTTAGTTTTCAATACCACAGCCCAACTTAGAAACCGTCGCGGTGGGGGCACCTAATGAACACATTTCAATCTATGGGCCAACGTGCTCATCTCGCTGCACACCGACAAGATGGCGCTGCATTAATGGTGTCATTGGTGCTAATTTTTATCATGACCGTAATGGGAATGACCTCTTTGCGCGAATCGTCTTTGCAAAAACGCATGACAACTAATGCGGTACACAGATCTATAGCATTTCAATTAGCTGATACCACTACCACGACAGTAATGAACGACACCGATCAGCTAATGAAAGCTTATGATGCAGGCGGTGAAAACATCGAGGTTTACTCACAAAACACTGACGGCTTGCAGGTTGTCGGTAAGATTCGATACCAAGGAATGAGCAACGCCTTCGGCTATTCTTTAGGTAATGTTGGTGGATTTCAAACGCTTTCGTTTGAGATACGCGGTGAGGCGCATATTAATGATGGTCAGATTTCTTCTAGTGTGCTGCAGGGTGTTGAGCGCATCGTTCCTGCTATGCAATAAAAACTGCCCCAGAACACTGGGGATGAATTTTTCTGTTAAGCTAAATTTATCGACAAAACAAAGAGGTTCGCATGGACGCGACCACACACTGCCCTCGCTGCGATGCGCCGCGATCATCCCTAGTTCGTGACGGTTTTTATCA
>CALHNS010000096.1 GCA_938035125.1 uncultured Granulosicoccaceae bacterium
ACTCGCATCACGCGCTGATGGCTGGGAGTTTTTGGTCCATGGTGTGTGTGAATTCCACCGTTTAACGCTAGCTCTATAGCAACAAAGCACAGCAGTGTGGCTGTGATGATTGCGCTTAAGATGGGCGTCATAGGGGCATCCAATACAAACTTTTGTACCGTCATCATGGCAAGGCTTACTAACCCAACCATTGCCATCGCAATTCGTATTCCTTTAATTGAATAGGTTGCTTGTTGCCGTCGTAACGCAAATACGCCTTTAGTTGTATCTGAAGTATCTTTATGCGTCCAATGCATCATGGGGCGGCTTCGAAGGCTTAAGACAATCATCCCTAACAACAACCACAGGGTATTAGCAAAGTGGTTGTTTACCAAAATAAACACGATGTTTATGAGTAAATAATAAATACCTACGCGCAAAGCAAGCTGGGTAAACGGCAGCCTGTCTAGCCAACCACCCGCACGGGAGGCAAACGCCAACACGAAGAACACCATTCCGCTCACTATCACAACGGGCGAACCCCAACTACTAGCGCCGTTACTAAACAAGCTGCCCCAAATCAACAGCAGCATCGCTAAACACTCTGCCACCAACAAGGGTTTGGAAAAATGGGCTAGCGTATAAACCATAACGCGATACTGGATCTCTCGATACACAGGGCGCATTAAGATCACCAATAAAAAATTCGCCCATGAAAGCGCTGCCAAACCCAGCACCGTTAAAGCCAAAGACTTAACAGGCAATTGAAACAACTGGCCTAAAGGTGCGCCTAAATAATTTAATACCAAGCCACTCATTGCCATAAATGCAGTAAACAAAAACAAGAAGAACGCGTTTAGCGGTTCAACTTGCTTTAGCCTTTGCCAACGATATCGAAATTCATCATGCACATAACCTGCATCGGCTCCAAAGGTTTCATCCAACCAATGTATCCAACGATTGATGTTACTCACTTGGGTACTGTCTAAGCGGTGCATAAACACTTTGCTGTACTTTGCACCGTGCACTAAAGAGGTTTCGGCGGGGTTACCCCGGGTGTTTGCTTGGGCCAGCAGTTCTTTCAAAATTTCTGATTCATCAAAGCGTAATAGAAACTCACGCTCCCAAGGTTTTAATCGGTGCTCTACCACCACAGAGTTACCTAAGCCACTAAAGTCTGCTGACCTTTCACGCACAGCATGAGGTAAGTAGTAATCGCCCAAGCAAGTGCCAATAAAAAAACGTTCAACGTAATCTCGCAATGCTCGTGAATGCCTAGCGGATGCGGCTAGGTATTCATCCATTAACTGCACCACACGATTACCAGCTTCAGTATCTGAAGGCTTTAGATCTTTAACCGCCTGAACAAATTCGTTTTCTAGTGCTTGCAGAGGATTATCCTTAGGCACATCCTCTTCCACACTGCCCAGCTCTTTCGCCATCATCACATAAGATACGGCCTTGTCATTTAGCTGCACGGGTTCGCTTTGCGCGTTAGGTGCACCATAGTCTGTTACAGGCGATGCGGTAGATTCAGCCGATGAAGATGGTACTGGTGCAGACGCCACCGACTCCAACACCAATTCATAAGCGCATCGAATACGGCCAAATTCTTCAGGGTGTGTATCGGGCCGATAGGTTTTGGCTAAGGTTGCGTAAGCTCGTCGAACCGTTCGTTCATCGATGTCTGCGGGCGCATCATCCAACCCCAACACCTTGCGCGCTTGCTTAAGGTTCATCACGAGTGTGCTTACAGCATGGCCTCTAGGGCATCCAATTGTTGTGAAAACTCTTGGCGCGCATCCAGGATTGTATTCGTATCTTGAGATTCAATGGCTGCGGCAAAATCGTTAATGGCCTCCCCTAATCGATCACGAGCTAAGCCAATTAATGTGGAATACAAACGATCGGCACGCTCCATTAAGGCGCGGTTCGGCAAATCATCTCGTGGATGTATTTTTAACTTAGCTAATTCTGCCTTGCGCGCAGCGATGTCTTTTTCATCCAAGCGCGCGGCATTGCCTAATAAAGTTAAGTTATAGGATTTCTTTGTTTGGTTTGAACTACCACCCTTGTTATTAAGATGGTTATTAACATCGTCACTAACATTCTCATTATCAACGCCATCCTCCTCAAAACCCACAGTCACATCCACTTCCAACATGCCCGATGAATCGTAAGTAAAACGTACGGTAATGGGCACATCCCCAGCAGGCCTTGCGGGTATGGGTACGTTCAGTTCTCCTAGCTTGATGTTGTCCTTAACAAAACGATGTTCGCCTTGGTACACCTGCAATTCAATTTCTTCTTGGCCATCGTCCATGGTGGTGTAGTTTTCTTCGCGGCTAACGGGAATGATGGTATTGCGCTCAATAATGGGCGATAACACACCTTGCACTGTGTGCCCAGTGCGATGCTTTGAACTGGTGGCAACACCTAACGTAAAAGGCGACACATCCGTAAGCAGTACTTCCTCTAAGGTGACATCGCGTGCCAACAATGCCGCTTGCGTTGCCGCCCCTAACGCGACCGCTTCATCGGGGTTAATGTGGCTTTGCGGAAAATGCCCAAATAGCTTAGCCACCAGCTTTCTAACCAACGGCATGCGAGTGCTGCCACCCACCAACACGATGTTATCCAACGCATCGGTGTTAATGCGTGCATCACGCAGCGCTTGTTTTATCGGCAAGCGTATGCGTTCAAACAGTTCAGCAGCGGCTTGTTCAAATTCGCTTTCTTTTACGCTTAGATCGTTAGCCTTACCATCAACCTGCACTGTAGTGTTTACACTGTTAGAAGATGTTAACCCTCGTTTTATTCTTTCAGCCGCCTGAACAAAGTGTTCTAGTTCAACACCTTTAAATGTGGCGATTTGCTCATCAGTTAAGCCAACTTTTTTATATAAAAGAGTGGCAATGGCTTGCGTAAAATCTTCACCACCTAAGTAGTTATCCCCCGTAGAGGCCTTAATTTCAATTACCCCATCAAATTGTTCCACCACTGAAATATCAAAGGTACCACCGCCTAAATCAAACACTAAGGTGGCGTTGGGCGCATCGTCATCGTCTTGGTTGGCAAGGCCAAAAGCAATGGCGGCGGCGGTGGGTTCGTTAACCAAACGAGTAACGTGCAATTCTGCCAAATGTGCTGCCGCTAACGTGGCGTTTCGTTGAGTGTCGTTAAAATACGCTGGCACACTGATAACCGCCTGCGTTACGGGTTCGCCTAACGCCGCCTCGGCATCTTTTTTTAAGGAACGTAAAATTAACGAACTGAGCTGTTCAGGGGTAAAGCGTTTATCGGCTAAACGATAAATACGCGTACTGCCCATGTCGCGTTTAAATTCTGTGGCCGTGCGCTCGGGGTAGCGTAACTTTCTTTGCGCCGCGGCATCACCGACTAACACAACACCTTTGTCATCTAAACTGACCGCACTGGGTGTGAGCAGCTGCCCAGCGCTATTGGGTATGAGCTTAGCGCAGGGCACCCCGTCGTCACCTTCTTGCCACACGGCTATTAGGCTATTCGAGGTGCCAAGGTCTATACCGATAATGGGGCCGGATGAAGTACCGATGGGGAAACTGCCGTGCTTTACGTTTTAATCAGGTGCAACAAAATCCGGAGGCGGAGCCGCATCACCTGTAAATAAAAATTTCTCCATCTCTTCTTCAAGAAATTTTCTAGCTTTTGGGTCAACCGGGGTTAATCGGTACTCATTAATTAACATGGTTTGATGACGCACCCACTCATCCCATCCCTCTTGCGAGATGTTCAGCCAAATTTTCTTACCCAAATCCCCTGGGTAGGTGGGGCGCTCAAGGCCTGGGGCCTCTTTGCCTAACTTGGCGCACTGCACCATTCTGCTCACAATAAATCTCCAGTTGTTGCGGTCAATATTTTTGCCACCGGTGCAGCAATACCGCCGGGAAGCTTCTGGTCATTATCCCACCACACGCATTCACTTGTCTCGCTCACTTTGTTTGCGTCGCTAAGCGTCTGGGAACCCACTTTTCCCCACCGGCCTTTCAGCCCCTGGATGGATTGGTGCATCACCTCTTTTACTTCAATGTCTAAGTGATAGTGGCTGAAGGTGTGCCGAAAACGCATCACAGAATCCCCAGAAAGACCGACAGCTTCATCAGGGGTGGCTTCAGGCAAGCTCCATAACCCACCCCAAATGCCTGAAGGGGGGCGCTTTTCAAGGTAGGTTTCACCCGATGCGTTTCGAATCAGCAGCATCACGGTGGATTTCACAGGCTTCTCTTTTTTGGGTTTCTTGCCAGGAAATGCTGTGGGGTTGCCACTGGCAAACCCTTGACAATCCTCAGCCACAGGGCAAATGGCGCACTGGGGCTTCGTGCGTTTACATAAGGTGGCGCCTAAATCCATCATGGCCTGATTAAAGGGCCCACAACGCTCAATTGGGGTTATTTTTTCTGAAAGCGCCCAAAGCTGCTTCAATACCGAAGCCTGCCCCGGCCAACCGTCTATGGCTTGATGCCTTGCCAACACACGCTTTACGTTGCCATCCAAAATAGGTTCTGGCAGGCCATGAGCCAAACTTAAAATGGCCCCAGCCGTACTTCGCCCAATGCCTGGCAAGGCTTCCAGTTCTGGCCGTGTGGTGGGCAATTCACCTGCATGATCTTTAACCACAGTTTGCGCACAACGGTGGAGATTTCTAGCCCGAGCGTAGTACCCTAGCCCCGACCAATGCGCCAGCACATCATCGGTTGGGCTTTGTGCCAAAGACCCTAACGTGGGGAACGACAACATGAAGCGCTCATAAAACGGAACAACCGTGGCTACTTGAGTTTGTTGCAACATGATTTCTGAAATCCACACGCGATAAGCGGTTGGATTTTGTTGCCACGGCAGGTGCTTACGACCGTGTTCGTCGAACCATTGAAGAACGCGTTGGTCGAAGCTGGGCATTGTCATTACACACAGTATAACAACCCGTTCGCGGGTGATACGAGATGCAGTAACTCATATGACTATAAGACAAATTTTTGTGGTGGCCTCTATTGCCGCCATCGTGTTATCCATCGTAGCGTTCCTTTATTCCCCTTGGTTCATTTGCATAGCACTGGTTGTTTTTCCACTGGTGGGGTTTGGCGTGTACGACATGATCCAAACCAAGCACAGCATTCGCCGCTTGTACCCACTGATTGGTCGCATGCGTTACTGGTTTGAAGCGGTGCGCCCTGAAATTCAGCAATACTTTGTAGAAAGCGATTTATCGGGCCGCCCTATTCCTCGCGAATTTCGTTCATTGGTTTACCAACGCGCAAAAGGCGCACGCGACACCCGCCCCTTCGGCACCATCATTGATGTTAACCAAGCAGGCTATGAATGGATAAACCATTCCATGGCACCCATTCACTTAGACGATGAAGAGCCGCGCATTACTTTTGGCGGTAAAGATTGCACCAAACCTTACAGCGCCTCACCATTAAATATTTCAGCCATGAGTTACGGCTCATTAAGCCCTAACGCTATTCGCGCATTAAATAAAGGCGCTAAAAAAGGCAACTTCGCCCACAACACCGGCGAAGGCAGCATCAGCCCGCACCATTTAGCAGGCGGTGCTGATTTAATTTGGCAAATCGGTACAGGCTATTTTGGTTGCCGAGACAAT
>CALHNS010000097.1 GCA_938035125.1 uncultured Granulosicoccaceae bacterium
AACCTAAAGGATACGAACATGAAATTTAATCAACCGCTGGGCGGCAACGAAATGCCACGTTTTGCAGGCCCTGTCACTATGATGCGGTTGCCGTCTGCCACCAGTGCTGAAGGACTGGATGCAGCCTTTGTGGGCGTCCCTATGGATATCGGGGCCTCGCATCGTAGTGGTACCCGGTTTGGCCCACGTCAGATACGCGCAGAATCAGCCATGCTGCGCCCTTACAACATGGCCACTAAGGTGTCCCCGTTTGATCATATGCATGTGGCGGACATGGGCGATATTGCTATCAATACGTTTAATTTAGAAAAATCGGTGGGTTTAATTGAGGCCGGAATTTCAAAAATAGTAAATGCCGGTGCGGTTCCTATGACCCTTGGCGGCGACCACACCTTAACGTTGCCTGCTTTAAGAGCGGTAGCCAAACATCACGGCCCCGTAGGGCTTGTCCATGTGGATGCCCATGCGGATATTAACGATCATATGTTTGGTGAAGCCATCGCTCATGGCACGCCGTTTCGCCGCGCCTTTGAAGAAGGTTTACTAGATTCTGAGCGGGTTATTCAAATTGGGTTACGCGGGACCGGCTACGCCGATGATGATTTTGATTGGCCAAGAGAACAAGGTTTTCGTGTGGTTACCGCAGAAGAATGTTGGCACAAATCACTTACCCCATTAATGGCAGAAGTGCGTGCTCAAATGGGTTCAGGCCCTGTGTACTTAACCTACGACATCGACAGCTTAGATCCAGCATTTGCACCGGGCACTGGCACATTAGAAATTGGCGGCTTAACCACCATACAAGCGTTAGAAATTATTCGCGGTTTACGCGGTGTGAACCTTGTGGGGGCAGATCTTGTGGAAGTATCACCGCCTTATGATATGGCGGGTGCAACAGCATTGATAGGTGCAAACTTATTGTATGAAATGTTGTGTGTTCTACCTAAAGTGGTGGCGGCCACTTAGCGTTTGGTGCTTGGTGCTTGGTGCTTGGTGCTTAGTGCTTAAGCGACGCATGCGTTGTTTCACGCAAGGCTCATTAAAAACAAAACGAAAGCCGCAACAGCGATTAACAACAAAGCGGCGTTGAGCCATTCAGGGGCTGAGCCTTTGGGACCATTTTTTAGCATATCCACAGCGGAAGGTAGCGCCCGGATAACGAAAAAAGCAAAGACACCTGCCATCAGCAGCATGGGAAGCGGTGGAAGGTTTTCCATCAGATAACGTGTCCTAACAACTTAATAATGAATTGGATACAAATCGGGCCGCATAATGCGGCCCGACGAGAACGAACGTTAACGCAGGCAATCTTGCGTTAACTTTTAAAACGCGATGATTAGTCGTCGCCGCCCATACCAATTAAGAACAACAAGTTTTGGAAGATGTTGTAGATGTTCAAGAACAAACTAACGGTTGCTCGAACATAGTTGGTTTCGCCGCCATTTAAAATTCGGCTGGTGTCATACAGGATGAAACCACTCATGATCATGATGATGGCCGCTGACAATGCGATGGACAGAATAGGAAGCTGTAAGAAAATGTTGGCAATCATGGCAACGATTGCCACCAATAAACCCACGAACAAAAAACCGCCCATGAAAGAGAAGTCTTTGCGAGTTGTTAACACATAGGCGCTAAGACCTAAAAAGATGGTTCCAGTGCCGCCCATTGCTGTGGCAACAATTTGAGAGCCGTTGGGGTAGTTCAAGTAGTGTTGAACGGTTGGCCCGATGGCCAGCCCAAGAAGCCCTGTGAAGGCAAACACAACATAAATGCCAGCCGCTGAATCGTATACGCGCGGCAAAACGAACCAAACCAACGCCAATGCGCCAAAGAAGGCCACCATACTGATGGATGAAGGCAGGTTGAGCACCATAGAAACAACGGCCATAGCGGCGCTGAATAACAGCGTCATCGCTAACAACATGTAGGTGTTGCGAAGCACCTTGTTAGTTGCTAGCGCACTCTCATTCGTGCGAACTACCGGTCCTGTGTTTTGCATTCTGTCTTAACTCCTAAAATGTGTGACATGCGATGAATCTATAACAGCCGATAGATTAATTGAAAATTGATTCGCAATGTACATACCATCGGCTTATATGAGGGATAAGGTAGGAATTAGTCGCCACAATTTCAAGCAATCGAGCAAAATTCCATCGATTACACTCAAGAAAGTGCCTAAAGGCCTCACATTTTTGTACAATAGGCGGCTCAGGAGAGGTGGCAGAGTGGTCGAATGCGGCGGTCTTGAAAACCGTTGACGGGTTAAACCGTCCGGGGGTTCGAATCCCTCCCTCTCCGCCAAGCTTAAAAAACAGCCCGCGCAACGCGGGTTTTTTTGTGCCTAATAATTAGCCTAAGAAAATCATCAGCATGTAAAAATAAAATTACATTTTGAGTGTAATTAAATATTGACGCATGGCGTTTTTCCAGTATAAAATTAGCAGCTATATTTTATGTTAGCTAATCACTTAGATAGTATTCTGATAAAAAAACTGTTCAATAAATAAGCATTATGTTCATTTATTGTGCATGTGTATGGCAGGGTTGACACTTACGTATTGCTTGGTTGACGTCTCGGCTGTTTTCGGTGTTATTGTGCTTTTTCTGAAATGAACTAGCGCCTCTCTACTATGAGCAAGCTGAAACGACCAGAGTCAGGAAAAACCGTCACAAGCGACAATTTGGCAGGGTTTCCAAAAGCCACCATCACCCAACTTGAAGAAGCGTTGGAAGAGCGGGTATCCAGTCGACGATCTGAACGTGCTGACACTTATCCAATTGACCGCGATCGTCGATCTAACGACAGGCGCAAAAAGGTGAAGGACTCTTGGTTGTGTTCTGGCGATCAAGAAGAGATTACTGAGCAGGACCCGTGGTTGTGCACTGGAGATTCGGAGCACAGCTCTGAAGGCGCGGCATCTTAACCGCACCGATTGCTCTTTTCGATAGTGTGTTCACTTTTCTTTGTACGCGTTGCGAAAACGCTCGTAGCTGGCTTCGAAATCTTCAAACGTTGACACGTTAGGTTCGAAAGTTTTAGCAATAGCCGGTGCAGTGCATACATCAGATGCCGATTCCCCGGTAACGCTTAGGCGCGCTAATCTTGCTGCACCAAAACCTGCACCTATATGGCTTGCTTCAGTTACATGCAATGGAATTTGTAAAACGTTAGCCAACAATTGCACCCAATAATTTGATTGACTGCCGCCGCCAATGGCGAATGCGCTGTTAAGCGTTGTGCCTGCATCGTGCAGTGCTCGTTGTGAATCTTTAAACGCAAAACTAACCCCTTGTAATACCGCTCGACAAATTTCTTCAGCGCCTGAGTGATGAGATAACCCTGATAATGAACCGCGCACCGTTGCATCGTTATGGGGTGTGCGTTCGCCGCCTAAATAGGGCAGAAACAATTCATCTACCGATACTGCGGTGGTGGGGTCTAACGGCTTAGTGAGTTCATCTGGGGTTCGGCCCGTCAGTTGACTTAACCACGTTAGCGAATCGGCTGCCGATAAAATCACACCCATCTGATGCCAAGTGTTAGGTAAGGCGTGGCAGAACGTGTGCACGGCACTGGCAGCGTTTGGTTGGAAGGTTGCATTGCTTGCGAACAACACACCCGATGTGCCTAATGATACAAACGCATCCCCTGGGTTAACGTTGCCCATACCACAAGCCGAAGCTGCGTTATCCCCCGCACCGCCTGCTACGAATACCGATGATGACAATCCGAATTGTTCGGCTAATTCTTTGCGTAATACACCTGAACGATCAGATCCTTCAACTAATCTAGGCATATGGCTGGTCGTTAATTCGGTGGTCTCCAGCAATTCACTAGACCAGCAGCGATTGGCCACATCAAGCCATCCGGTGCCTGCAGCATCGGACATATCACTTACGTGTTCACCGGTTAGCCAAAGTCTTGCATAGTCTTTAGGCAGCAGGACTTTTTTGGTTTTAGCAAAGATATCGGGTTCGTTTTCGGCCACCCAAGTAAGCTTTGGAGCCGTAAAACCAGGGAACAAAATGTTGCCGGTAATGTCTTGTGATGTACGGGTATCAAGGCGGGCGGCTTGTATGTGGCTGCGGGTGTCGTTCCATAAAATGCAAGGGCGAAGCGGCTTATCTGCATCATTTAACAAGGTGGCGCCGTGCTGTTGGCCCGATAGGCCAATACCGGTTACCGATTTGAAAGCAGCAGAATATTGGCGTTGCAGTTCGATGAATGTGGCTTCAATACCTAAGATCCAACTGTTAGGGTCTTGCTCTGACCAAGAAGGGTAGGGTCGTTCCACCGATGGGTCGTATGAGGCGCTGCCCACGATGGCTTGCGTGTTATCGACCAGCAGCGTTTTGACACTAGAGGTACCTAAATCAATGCCTAAATACATAATGTGGTGCGCCAATTGGTGTTGCTTGAATTCCAAGCTCAGTCTAGCCTTGAACCTATGAAAGTCACAACATCGTTTTTTCTTGCAGCCCTTGCTGTGTTTTCGGTGCCAGCCGCAGCTCAGCAGCTGGCGATATGCACATCGCCTCAAAGGCCACAATGCCCGTCAGCCATAAACGGGGTGGCAAACGGGGAATTCACCTTTTCGCGATTGATTTTTGCCGATAACCAACGCGCCATCGATGCGCTGGGCGATCACATTGGTTACCCGCATTGGCAGGCTGATTGTTCTGAGTCTGAACCGCATTTTATCGCTGCAATGAAACGCTTAACCGATGTAGACACCAACATAGACAGCCAATCTATTTCACTGCTGGATGAACGAATTTACGATTTCCCGATGTTGTATGTGGTGGAAGCAGGGTTCGCCTCATTCACAGACCCTGAGGCAGAAAATTTAAGAGAATATTTATTGCGCGGTGGGTTTTTATTGGTGGATGATTTTCACGGTCGTTATCAATGGGAACAATTTGCCGAATGGATGGGCCGAGTGTTCCCCGATCGAGATATCGTAGATATCCCAAAATCGCATGAAATTTTTAATGTGCATTTTCCCATCGATGACTTTATTCAAATTCCAGGTCTTCGCGCACTGTGTTTAAACCCTGGGGAAACCTGGGAGTTACCGATCTCTAAAGCGCCGTCGGTGGTGGAAAGTAACGCATCGCGTCAACGCCCGCAGTGGCGCGGTGTGTTAGATGATGATGGTCGTGTTATGGCGATTGTTAACTGGAATATGGATTTAGGCGATGCATGGGAGCACGCCGATATGGAAGAGTACAGTGCTTTGTATACCGCCACCGCTTATCGTTTAGGGGTGAACTATGTGCTGTATGGAATGACCCACTGAGCACTCACTCAGTGGGTAAATCATTCGAGGGTATAACGCTTTAAAGCTACAACGCTAAAAAATTATGACCCGGTATTCGGAACATTCGGAATATAAAGCCCTGCCATTTGTTGCAGCACTCTAAGCACTTGTGTGGTGTAGCCGTATTCGTTGTCATACCACACATAAAGCACGCAGCGATTACCATCAACAATGGTTGCCACTGAATCAAAAATGGCAGGCTCTGGTGTGCCCACAAAATCAGACGACACCACTTCAGTTGAAAACGAATAATCGATTTGTTGCTTTAACTCGCTGTTAAAACTTACATCACGCATGTAAGCGTTTAAGGTTTCACGATCGGTGGCTTTGTCTAAATTTAAATTACACACGGCCATGGATACATTAGGCGTAGGAACGCGAATGGCGTTACCGGTTAATTTACCTTCCAATTCAGGTAACGCTTTTGATACCGCTTTCGCAGCACCGGTTGAGGTTAAAACCATATTCAACGGTGCGCTACGACCACGGCGTTCTGCTTTGTGGTAGTTATCAATAAGGTTTTGATCATTGGTGTAAGAGTGCACCGTTTCAACATGCCCATTGGCAATGCCGTATTCATCGTTGATGGCTTTTAACACCGGAGTGATGGCGTTGGTGGTGCAACTGGCGGCACACACGATGGCATCGCTGTCTTTAATATCGCCATGGTTTACACCATAAACAATGTTTTTAATCGCACCACCTGCAGGGGCGGTAAGTAGCACGCGCGATGCACCTGGGCGCAAGTGGCGTGATAGGGCTTCTTCGTCTTTGAAAATTCCCGTGTTATCAACGATTAACGCATTGCTAATGCCATAGTCACCGTAGTCGATGTCTTCAGGCTGGTTGGCGTAAATCACTTTGATGAAGTTACCGTTGGCAATGATGGCTGAATTTTCTTCATCAACGGTTATGTCGCCGTTAAATGGCCCATGAATAGAATCGCGGCGTAATAAGCTAGCACGCTTTCTTAAGTCGCCATCACGGCCGCCACGAACCACAATGGCGCGAAGGCGTAACGGGTTGGCCGATGTGGTGCGCTCAATGAGAAGGCGCGCCATAATTCGGCCGATTCGGCCAAAACCGTACAGCACAATGTCACGCGGCTCATCGAGTAAGGATACGGTGTTAGGGATATCGGCTAAGACTTTCTGCGTATGTTCGTTAACAAAATCAGTATCGTTTAGGCTGCCAATAGCACGAGCATTCACGGTTAATAGCCCTAAATCAATTCGGCAAGAGCCAGGGTTCGCATTCACAATCCCTTGCAGCACTGTCATGGTTTCTTCTACAGACACCGGATCTTTCTGCGTTAACCGAGCCAAGCGATGTGCTTTGATAATCTCAATGGTGGAAGAGCTAAGCAGTTTCCGACCAAAAACGGTGACAATAACGCCACGTTGTCGATACAGCTGGCCAACGATGGGCAGCATTCGCTCGGCAGCGTCTTGCTCGTTAATGTATTGGTTAAGGTGTTCGTTCGCTTTAGTCATGTGAGATGCTGGTTCTGTTGGCTACGCAATGGGGTTATCGGCACCAAATTGAGAAAAATCGAAAATTTATGCTTTGAGGCCGTTATTTGTGAACGCGATAGGGTTTCAAGTAACTAAACTCTCAAGTTAAGCTCAACGATAAGAAAATAACAACCCTCCATCATGGATCCGACCGCCTCATCCTCACATATCTTGCCGCCAGGCTCGCGATTGCAGAATTTCCGCATCGTAAAGCTATTGGGGCGTGGAGGGTTTGGCGCTATTTATCTGGCGAATGACATCAGTTTGGGTCACCGCGTAGCTATCAAGGAATACCTACCAGGGGACATCTCATCTAGGGCGAAAGACAGCCGGGTAATCCCCAACCATACCGATCATGAGCAGCTGTACCAGTGGGGATTAGATCGCTTTGTGAAAGAGGCGCGCAATTTGGTGCGTTTCCGCCATCCCAATATCGTGCGTGTTAGCGCGTTATTTCAAGAGAACAACACCGCTTATATGGTGATGGATTTTGAAGAGGGTGTGTCGCTTCGTCAATTCGTATCGGTGCCTGAAAATCGCACCGAAGAGCAACTGAAAGCGTTAATCAAACCTATTGCCCAAGGCCTATCTGAAGTGCACCGACAAGGCTTTATTCATCGTGATATCAAGCCAGGTAATTTGTTGGTAAGAAACGATGGCTCACCGGTTTTACTCGATTTTGGTTCAGCCCGATTGGCCAGCCGTCATGCCACTCATGGGTTAACGGCGCTAGTGTCTAGTGGTTATGCACCGCTTGAGCAATACAACCCTGAAAGCGAAGAACAACAAGGCCCATGGAGCGACATTTACGCGCTCGGTGGTGTGCTTTATCACAGCGTGACGCAAAAAGACCCAGCGGATAGCACTCAACGCAGTTTGAGCATAGTTAATGGGCAAAAAGATCCGATGCCAACCGCAGAAGAGCTGGGTGCCGGTAATTACTCGGTGGCGTTTTTACGTGCTATCGATTGGGCTTTGTCTGTGCGCATTGCGGATAGGCCGCAAATGTTAGGTGATTGGATTCCTGCTTTATTCGCCACTAATGTGCCACCGGATGCCAGTGAAACCACGCAGCGATTTTTAGATCAACAAACCCGAATTGCCACAAGTTCGTCAAAAGTTGTTTCGAATAAAAAATTATCCGATGTGATGGGCAAAGACACTGATGCGCAGCCCCAAGCAAACGCTGCCGCCGATTCGCAAACGCATATTGAGCAAGACAACTGGGATAAGGCGATGGCTGCCGCTGAGCAGCGAGACGCCGACGATCCGTTGCCAACCGATGCCACTATGGCAATACCCAGCGACTCACAGCCTGTTGCGCGCCGCCGACGTAGTGCGGGTGCAACGGCCACTCAATCGGCGTCCAGTCGACATCACAAAACGTCCGGTAAAAAACATTCGAAAGCATCTGGGCTTATCACTTTGGTATTGATCGCAGGGCTTGGGGTGGCCGGTTGGTTTGGTTACGATGCATTGAAAGGGCAATTCGCCACACAGCAGGCGGCTGTGGATGCTCAAAAGCGCGCAGCCGATGAAGCCTTAGCTAAGGCGGAGGCCGCCCGACAGGAAGCGTTAGCAGCGGTAAGTGAACAGCGTAGAAGAGATGAAGAGCGTGAGCGCTTGGGGCTTGAACGGCAAAATGCGGCAGAGGCGGCAGCAAAGCTTGCGCAAGAGGAGCGTGAAGCGAAAGCTGCGCGTGATGAGGCGGCGGCGAAGCAACTGGCTGCAGATAAAAAAGCCAAAGAGGCTGCATCTGCGAAACGTGCTCGCGATTTAGCTGCCTTACGGCTTCAACAAAATACATTATTGGATGAGGCAAAAGCGGCCATTGATAACAATGATTTCTCAACCGCTCAGCAGCGATTAGCGCAAGCTGAAAATATTAAAAACAAAAACCCAAGAATTCAAACTCTGAATAATGCGTTGGCGGCCGCTGAAGCCAATGCGCGCGAACCCATCAGTGATCAAGAATTTAATTTAATTTTAGGTGAATTTCATCAGCTTAAAGAGGCGATAGAAAACGGCAATAAGGTGGCCATTTATCGATTGACCAATGGGGGTGAACAAGCCGAGCTTTTTTCGCGCTTAATCGATGGGTTTGAACGAATCGAGATGTCGATAACGGCTATTCGCGCGCGCGATGTGGATAAATCGATCGTGGGTACATTGCGCATTGATCGTATGATTCGCGATAACGGGAATCGAGCCACACCGTCTCAAAGCTATCAAGACAGAACCATATCCAGTAAGCGAACCAATGGGGTTTGGAGCGATATTCTTTGGTAACGCTCTAGGCGGAAAAACTTTATTAGTAGCTTCTACAAAAAAGCTTTTATTTAACAGCTCTTGCTGGTCCGCTTTTACTAATTCGCTCTTTCTAATCAGCTTCTGCAATTAAGAAAAATCGCGGAAGCGATAAAGTCTCAATGTCGAGCTTTACGCGCTCAAGCAGTGCCACCGCATCCACATCAGCACACACTTGGGCATCGCTTCCATCGCATAGGTCGTAATCCACATTGCCTCGTTCTATGGCAGCTTTCGCTCGTGATTCTAAGTCGTTCATCGCGTATTCGGCGTAATTTCGTACCGTAAGCTGCGACATTTGGATGTTGCAGGCAGAATCTTCGATCGCCGCCATTAGTTCCATCTTGGCAAAACCTGTGGGCGGGTTGGTTTCCATTTGAATGACTTGTTCTGCGTAGCGATGCCAGTCAGCTTCTAAAAATAAAGCATCGGCAACAGCAGCTGTCAGGCCACGTCGAAAGTTTCGTGTCAGTGATGCGCAGTCGCATCCCACTCGATCACAGTAAGCTGGCTGTGGTGCATGTTCTGGTGCTATGAACCAGCTGGCGTGCATGCCTAATGGATATTTACTGTTTTTCCCTGCTGATTTTGAAGTATCGCCGCCCGCCGATTGAGCAGGAGCATTGGAAGCGCAAGGGCGATCTTGGAACTGAGTATCTCCATTGGCATTTGCGCAGGCGTATACCGCCGCAACGGCAGGCGCTACCCAAAGTGTCAGCAGTAAGGCTGTCAATACCAATGAGCACAATGCGGCGAATGGGGATCGTCGTTCCATGGTCTCAGTATCGGCCGAGAGTTGGAAATCCTGTGGCCGAACTTTGGTGGTAATGTCTCGTTTTACTATTGATACAGGCCATAAATCGATGCCAAAAAAGCGTCTTGCCATAGAAATGGGCATGGGAACCGACCTACACGGTCAGGATTATACGAAAGCGGCCTCGCGGGCTTTGCGGGATGCGTTGTGGCACAACTCGCTGTCTGTGGTGCGTGCTCTGGGCTATCCGATTGAATCCATGCACGTGGAAGTGGAGATCGGTGTGGCCAAACCTGAACAGGTTGACTGCGATGCCGTTAGCCAAGTGCTGCCCTACGGCAGCTCATCGGTAACCGCGGTTAAAGGTGGGTTGGACGTGCTCAATGATGAGGGAGACAACACCACCGTTATCGCCAATGCTGCTGCGGTGGTGTACCTCGATGTGGATGTGGCAGGAGCAAAGTCGTGAGCTACAAACGAATCATTTTAGAGATGGGAACCGGTAACGATTTATACGGTGAAGACTACACAAAAGCGGCCATTCGTGCGGTGCAAGATGCGTTACACCATAGCTCGTTAACCTTGTTTCGCTCATTGGGCATTGATCGAGAGTCGATGAATATCACGGTTACCGTTGGTGTACAAAAACCTGAGCAGGTAGATAAAGAGGCGGTGGCAAAGCAAGTGCCGTTTGGCACAGTAAACGTTAAAGTGGAAGTTGGCGGCTTAAACGTGGTTGACCCAGAGCAAGATACGGTAACCGTAATAGCTGCTGCGGCAATCGCCGCCCGGTTAGATTTACCGGACGGTCGATTTACTTTGCCAGCTTAAGTGTTTTTATAGAACGGCTGCGATGGCATCGGTTAAGGTGTCCATCGCGGCTTGGTCATCGGGTAAGCCTGCCACATTAATTCGGCCATCGCCCACGATGTAGATGGCGTTGTTTTCTCGTAAGGCTTCAATTTGCTCACCATTCAAAGGCAGCCGACTGAACATGCCTTTTTGCTCGATAAGAAAATCGAACTTATCTGAATTGGTACGTTTTCGCATGGCGTCTGCAAATGAGCTACGAAGCTGAATCATTCGCACTCGCATAGATTCAAGTTCTTCTCGCCAATTGGCGTTAAATTCATCATCGGCTAAAACCATTTCAACCACGTGCGCGCCGTGATCAGGTGGCATGGAATAGTTAGCACGAATCACTGTTTGTAAATTAGACAACGCTGTGGTGGCTTCCGTATCATTACGACCCATCAGTAAGGCGGCACCCGCGCGTTCACGGTATAGCCCTAAGTTTTTCGAGCAGCTGGCAGCCACCATCATTTCTGGTAACTGTTTAGCCATTTCACGAATGGCCCACGCATCCTCTTCTAAGCCATCGCCAAAACCTTGATAGGCGATATCGACAAAAGGCATCAAGTCTTTGTCTTTGAGAAGCTGAATAACCTGCATCCATTGATCGTGTGTTAGATCGGCACCCGTTGGGTTGTGGCAGCAGCCGTGCAGTAACACCGCATCGCCTGGTTTGGCTTTTTGCAGCGAAGATAACATGGCATCGATGGTTACTTTGCAGTGAGTTGCATCGTAGTAGGGATAGTTTTCAAGGTTTAAACCAGCAGCGCTTAGCAGTGGAATGTGGTTCGGCCAAGTGGGGTCCGATACCCAAACCGTGGCATCAGGGCGAGCTTCATTAATGAAGTCTGCAATGATTCGAAGTGCGCCACTGCCGCCTGGTGATTGAGCCGAGCGCAAACGCTGTTTGTCGGCGTTTTTACCAAACACGGTTTCAATCATGGCTTCATTAAATTGTGGGCTGCCTAGCGGGCCCACATAGGCTTTGGTGTCTTGCTCTTCTAGCAGTTTGCCTTCAGCAGACTTCACCGCTTGCATCACGGGGGTGGCGCCGTTGATGTCTTTATAGATGCCCACGCCTAAGTCCATTTTGTGATCGCGGGTATCGGCGCGAAAGGCGAGCATGAGTTTTAAGATTGCGTCGGGTTGTTTGACGGGTAGGGCTTCAAACATGCAAAGACTCCATGGGCGGTTAGGCCATCAGCGAAAAAAGGGCGTAAAAAAGGCTGAGTGGCTAAAGCCACCCAGCCCTAAGAGTACCTCAGTGCGCGGGGTGAATAGCGGCCCCGATTACTGACAAAATCACTCAATACTCGTTACGAACAATACCAGTGGTGCAATGATTAGTTACT
Source organism: uncultured Granulosicoccaceae bacterium (assembly GCA_938035125.1). Lineage (GTDB taxonomy): Bacteria > Pseudomonadota > Gammaproteobacteria > Granulosicoccales > Granulosicoccaceae > Granulosicoccus. Next base: position 12,104 of record CALHNS010000097.1, read on the forward strand.
TAACTGCCACTTCTTGCCCAGTTCATCAAAGAAACCGCGTTCTTTTTTCAGCTGTACCCAGGTGTTTACGTAGTTGATCCACACCTGATCACCTTGTGGCAACAACATGGCGATAGGGGTGCGAGCACGAGGCTGCTCTACTGGAACCACCATCAATTGCTCGTACTGGTCTACCAATTTGTATGCTTCTACGTTAGAGGTAATGTGCGCATCGGCACGACCGGCTAACACTTCTTGGAAATCACGCGCTGGCGCTTCAATAATTTTGTGCTCAGCGTTAGGAAAGAAATCCTTAATCTGCTGTTCTTGAGTGGTGCCTAGAGTGGCCGCAACTGTTACGCCTGGTTTATCCAAATCAGCCCAGTCGGTGTATTTGTCGGCGTTCTTTTTTAGCGTTAAAGGAACAGTGGCTAATGAGAAGTAGCTGCTTGAATAGCCAGCCGCTTTTGCACGACCTGCACTGATTGAGGCACTGCCCGTCATGTGGTATTTGCCAGCAACTACGCCATTAACCAGTGTTTTCCAGTCGGTGGGTACGAATTCAAGCTCAACTTCTAAGTCTTTTGCAAGCTCAGTCATAACATCGATGTCGTAGCCTTCGTAGCTATTTGTGGCGGGGTCTTTCATGGTCATTGGGTTCCAATCACCGGTTGTGCCCACCTTTAACTTACCGTCAGCAAGGATTTCATCTAGCACTGAATCCTGCGCTAAAGCTGGTGTCATTGCCGCTGCGCCCAGCAAAAGAGCGGCGCTGAGAGTTTTCGTAATTGAATTTAAGTTCATCGAACTAAGAGATATCCTTTGGTTGGTGTGGGGCCATTATAACGTCACGTTCGGTTTACATCGTAGATTGTAAGCTCAAGGGCTGCCAATAAGCGGTGCAAGCGGCCACTGAGCGTACAATGCAGCCATGAACGAGTCGATATCCACTCAGGCACGAGCGCCTGAGAGCACAGCCACGCCGCTTATAGAGATGCGCGACGTTACCAAGTTATACGGGCAGTTTCGCGCTTTAGACGGCGTTTCTTTGTCGGTGAAAACGGGCCAGCGCATGGTGGTATGCGGGCCATCTGGGTCGGGAAAATCCACACTCATACGTTGCATGAATCAACTTGAGCAGCATGATGCAGGTGAAATTCGCATCGATGGCAAAGCCTTGAGCCGGTTAAGTGGGTCCGAACTTCGTAAAGTGCGGGCCGAAGTGGGCATGGTATTCCAGCAGTTCAATCTGTTCCCGCATTTAACCGTGTTGGAAAATTTAACCCTTGGGCCCATGCGAACTCGAAAGCTGCCTGAGGCGGCTGCCACAGAACTTGCCAAAGAGTACTTAGAGCGTGTGCACATTCCAGAACAAGCCGATAAGTACCCTCGGCAACTGTCGGGTGGGCAGCAACAACGCGTTGCCATTGCCAGGAGCTTATGCATGGAGCCAAAAATTCTGTTGTTCGATGAGCCAACTTCGGCGCTTGATCCTGAGATGATCGTCGAGGTGTTGGATGTGATGGTGGAATTGGCTGAAACGGGCATGACGATGGTTGTGGTGACTCACGAGATGGGGTTCGCCAATCAAGTAGCTGACACGATCGTGTTCATGGATGGGGGCAAAATTATCGAGTCGAACGATCCTGAAACGTTCTTCTCCAATCCGTCGTCAGAGCGCGGTAAATTGTTTTTGAAAAAAATCTTACGGCACTGATATCGGCTTACCGCTTCATTCACTTCTGCTTATAACTCAATAAACACGTTCAAGGTTTTCGATGCGCCTCAATTCCATAATTTTCTGGGCCGTTATTACGCTGTTGTTCATCGCCGCGGCGTTGTTTATAAAATCACTTAACTGGGATGAGCTTGCTTGGTATGTGGTATCTCCAGCCACCCAAACAGGGCGCACGAATCTTTTATTCTTGTTGGGTGGGTTGGAATACACCTTAAAGATGTCAATCACCGCCATCACTATCTCGATCATTTTAGGGTTGTTAATTGCCTTGCCAGGTTTATCTCCCTCTCCAGGGGTTCGTGCGTTAAATCGGGTGTACGTAGAATTGGTTCGAGCGGTACCCATTTTGGTGTTGATATTTTGGGTGTACTACGGCTTACCGATTTTGCACGATGGCATCAACATTAACGTGTTTTGGGCAGGTGTTATTGCGCTGGCTTTATCCGATAGTGCGTTTGAAGCTGAGATTTTTCGAGCCGGTATTCAATCGATAGAACGCGGGCAAATTGAAGCGGCTGATTCGATTGGTTTAGGCTATTTTGGCAGGCTGCGTTATGTTGTGTTGCCGCAGGCATTAAGACGAATTCTTCCGCCGCTGGGCAACCAGCTTGTGTACATGCTGAAAATGTCTTCGCTGGTGTCGGTCATCGGTATGCAGGAACTTACGCGGCGAGCAAATGAATTAGTGGTCTCTACCTACCGCCCGCTGGAGATTTATTCAGTCTTAGTGCTGGAGTATCTGGTGCTGATCTTCATCGTATCGATGGGGGTGCGCTGGTTAGAGCGTCGATTGCAGTCTAATGAGGCTGCCTAGCGAAGGGCTGCATCGTAGCTTTTAAGCCCCTCATCAAAAGCGTATACCCGTTCTTACAAAGCGCAATCGAAGGCGTAAAAAAGGCCAGCAGCTTGCGCTACTGGCCTTTAGGTGTACCGCAGGTTCCCCCCGGTGTGTGCAACCTTCTTAACGGGTTGGCACGTACCATTCTTATCGATGGCTTACTGGGGTTAACGACAAGGCCTACGCTGTGTGTGAAAGAAATGGGCTTGAAGTGCAAAGCCGGTTACATTTGTTCACATCGAAATGCGCATTGGATGCCGAACTAACTCAGAGTTGTTGAGTCGTCGAGTTTTTCATTCAAAACACTATCTGCGTAACTGTCGTTGTTTTGCGCCTATCCTGTGCGTTGATTCAAGGTTGCTTATTAGCCTGTGTTGTTAAGAGGCCATCTGCATAATGCGATCTATCGCACCTCTTGGGCCCTTAGCGCGAACCAGCGCAATCTCTTCATAACCGCGTTTGGAAAGGCTACTGGCATGCCATCGATTGGCCATAAAAAACGGCAAAACAATCAACCCGATTACCGCCAGTGCGGCAAAGGCAAGGGGCCAAATCGCAAGGGTGTTTTGTGCATTTTTTGGGGCATCCAGCCAATGCAATCCGGTGATTACAAGACCTGCCGCCAACGCTAGCCATAGCAGCGCATAAACGATGGCCGTTAAGGGCATACGTTTTACCAAAAGCCACGGGAGAGTGAATAGCATAGCCGTCCAGCTCACCCCGTCTTTCACTGCCCGATTATCTTCTGGCCCACGCGAGAAAACACGGTAATTACGGCCACGACCTGAGAGTAACTCAGCCTGATCCAAAGAAGGCCTATCGGCACTGATCTCTGGCATACCCGGTGGCGAATAGTCTTGGGAAATTTGCGATCCTTGATCTTTTGCTATGGCGGCTGTGGCTGCTAGGGCTGCCCCACCAGCAGCGACCGCGCTGGTAACACCTGCTGACACATCGATAGTATTGTCGTTCTCACCAGTAAGCGCATCAACATCAAAGTCGTTTTCTTTCGTGCCTGCAAGGGCGTCAACATCGAAGTTACCCGCGCCGGAGCCAGCCATGTTATCGATAGCTTCATCTGATGAGAAGTCATCGGTGTTGAAATCGTCCATTTTTGCCGCATCAACTGTGTCGGCAACCGCGTCAATACTGGCGGTTGTGGTGCTGATTTCATCGATCTCTACCGTGTCGTGCACCAACTCTGCATGATCGATATAGTCAGTTTCTGTCTCATCGCCTTCTGATAAAAAAGTATCCGCTTGACGTTCTAGTTCTTCGGTTAGGGCATCCTTTTGGTGTAACACTTCGCGATGTTGATCGGCAATTTCGTCGCGACCTTTTTCTATAGACGCATCCAGAAACGCTAATTCGTTTTCGTTTAAAGAAGTAGAATCAGTTGATGCTTCGTTGCCATCAACATTGTCGTTTAGCGCATCGAATGCAGGTTCTGCTGGACTGATATCCGCAGATTCCATGGAAGGGGTGTCGATGGATTCAAATGCACCGGTTTCAGTGGCAATTGCATCCAGTGCATCGGAATTGAAAGGCGTTTTTTCCAAAGGCGTGGCAGTATCCAATGCCTCTTCAAACTCTAATGAAAGTGCGTCTGGATTGTCTTCTGAGTCATCTTCTGCGGCGGTTACAGAGTCATTTGTGAGTCCTGCGGCGCCAATGTCTGCTTTATCGCGCAATTGCTCGCTGGCTTGTGCGGCGAGGGCGGCAATATCCAAATCGGCATCAAGCAAAGCGCTTTCAGCGGCGAGGCTGTCGGCAGATGGGCTGTCTAAATCAAACGCAGGACTGCTGTCGTCAACCGCTAAGGTCGATTCTGCAGTGGCGTCGAACTCTGATGTGGCCGTATCTTCAGAGGCTTCTGAGAAGGATAGTGAATCTAGCGTAACTTCAGATTCGTCTTCTGAGTCCATTGATAAAGCATCAGCATTTGGCAGAGGGGCATCGTCTTCGGATGCGTTCGCCTCATTTGATAATGCTAGGTCTGCGATCAAATCTTCGGAAATATCGGCGCTGGCAGAAGACTCTGAAAAAGAGCGATTTGAAGATGAAATGACTTCGTCGCCAGAATTTTCATCATCGGTGTCCAGCATAAGACCTAAGCCTTCGGTGGCGTTAGGGGCTGCGTCCAAATCGAAAGCGACCGAAGCTGCACCTTTTACTGAGTCGGGCATCTCGGGCATGGGCTCGCCATTGGCCTTTTGCTCAAGTAATTCTTCCACTCGTAAGTTGGTGTACAAAAACCGAGCTTCATCGTGATCGTCGCGGGCAAGGGCGCAGGCTCGATTCCAAAGCTCGGTGTCTCGGCGGTCGCTGTTTAGCTCATCGGTGGCGTATTGATAGAGTTCTTCGTCGATCATTCAGGCAAGGCCATAAAAGTAGTTAGTAAAGAGTTTATGTCGACAGGTTCACGCACTCAAGGTTAATCCGGCAACTAATTTAAATGAGGTTTCAGTTTGTGATTTATCCAGCAGCACTCAAATGCGATGCCAAGTAGCCTCCCTCCACATAACAGAGGGCCTATGTTTTGAAGAATTGGTGCATTTTATTGCTTGCGGTCGTGGGCTTGAACAGCGGCTGCTCGCTGTTTGGAGGACGTAGCGCTACTCAAACCTCTGATATTACGGAAAATTCCGCCAATCTCAGAACCGCTAACCCAACGGCTAGCGCATCTGATGGCTTACTAGAATTTAACAGCCGAGAAGGGCGTGGCGATTTTTCCAAATCGATTTTCGTGGCCCGAGATTTCTTAAGCGTAATATCGCGCGTGCCTGATTTTGTGCCCGGTCAAACTCAATTTTCATCGGCCTTGCCCCGCACGCGTTATGGCGAAATTCTAATGGAGCAGCTTCGACAAGCTGGCTTTGCCATTGTATTAGGCGACAACGCCCGATTGCCTGCTCTTGGTTATTCTATAGATTTACCCTCTAAACAATCTCCGGACGTTCATACATTTTATGTTTCTGTAGGGGAGCTGCAATTAAAACGCAGCTATGAAATTTTTGGAGATCGTATAGCGCCTGTTAGTGAGATGCTGATGTCGGGCATCGATGCCCGATCTTTGAGGCCCCTACAGACTTTGGTTAACCGAACGGCTAACCAAGCTTTTGGCCAAACGGTCGATCAAACTGATGTGGCTTCCGCATCTTTAAAACCGCGGCAAATTTTGAATACTGGGGCTCTGAAGTCGGCTCCCAAAACGCTAGCGAATGATCAATTGGGCGTTCAACGCATAAATGAGCTGGCCCGTAGCGATGAAGATTGGGATCCGTTGGATGCTAATTTGTACGAATCGCGTGAATCGGTTTACCAAGCGATGTTTACGGATTCAACCCGCGACTACGCCGAAGTCAGTTCGCAAGTGTTGATTTTTCCCAACGATTCTTTAGTGTTGGGCAGTGCCAATAAAAACTACCTTTTTGAATTGGCTAATCGTGTTCGGCGCAGTGATGACATCGTGCGGGTGGTCGGTTGCTCCCATGGAAAATCATCATTAGCTAATGGCAATGAAAATTTAGCCAAAGGTCGGGCGATTCGAGTGCGCGAGGAATTGTTATTGGCCGGTGTCCCCGATTCATCCATCTTGCACGAGGCTTGTTGGGCGAATGTGCATTTCGATGAGGAGCTTCCACGCCGAGGCGTGGTGGTGATTCACTTACGCCCTGTAGGGTAAGCGCGGTTTGGCGCTGTGGTTAATGATGGTGGGTGTTTCGTAACCGGTAAATCCCTGTGGCGTCACGGCTGAATTCATTAGCAATGGCAGGATGTCGCAAAGGTTCATCGGACTGATCTGGCAGTAAGTTCTGTTCAGACACATAGGCTTCATAGGTGGTTTGATCGTTCTGAGCGTACAGATGGTAGAAGGGCTGATTTTTTCGTGGGCGAATGTCTTCAGGGATGGCTTGGTACCATTCTTCGCTGTTAGAGAATTCAGGATCGACGTCGAAGATGATGCCTCGAAACGAAAAAACTCTATGTTGGACAATATCGCCTAAGCTAAATTTGGCGTATTTCACCTCCATCAATCCTTCCTAAATCAACCGTATGCGTTTATAAGGGCTAGTTTACCAGCCTTGCAGATTCCAACTGCAATTCGATTGATTGGGCTAAGTGGGTGCTAAGTAGGTGCAAAGCGAGGGAGCGTTAAGGCCCTAGGTTCACCCACCGGCATGAGGTTATACTGCCTACTTCTCGTTTTTCAAAAGCTCAATGCCTAATGACTGCTGTTTCTCTCACGTCCGGTGCCTCTCTTCCTAGTATCGGCCTCGGGCTGTGGAAAATTCCTAAAGACGATGCCGCAGCGGCCGTGGTTGAAGCCATTCGCGCAGGCTATCGGCATCTGGATTCGGCTTGCGATTATGGTAACGAGGCCGAAGTGGGCGCAGGAATCGCACAAGCGATTGATGAAGGCTTGTGTACAAGAGACGAGCTTTGGATTACATCAAAACTTTGGAATACCTACCACGCCTCAGCTGACGTTCCACAAGCGCTGCAACGAACTCTGGACGATTTAGGTGTAGATTATTTAGATCTATACCTAATACACTTTCCTATTGCCCTGTCGTTCGTGCCTTTCGAAACACGTTATCCGCCGGAGTGGTTTTACGACCCGGATGCCGCAAGCCCCACTATGCAATTTGCCAAAGTGCCGTTATCGGAAACTTGGGCCGCCATGGAAGCCTTAGTGGATTCAGGCAAAGTGAAACACATCGGTGTATGCAATTACGGCGTCTCTTTAATGCGAGACTTAGGCAATTACGCGCGCATTCAGCCCAGCGTTTTACAAATCGAGTCGCATCCTTACCTTACGCAAGAGGCATTACTTCGTTACTGCAAAGACAATCACATTGCGGTTACTGCCTTTTCACCGTTGGCAGCGCTGTCGTATGTGGAATTGGGTATGGCAGGGCAGGCAGATTCCGTACTAACTGAAACGTGTGTCGTTGATGCATCTAAGCGCTTGGGAAAAACGCCTGCGCAAATTGTGCTTCGATGGGGCGTGCAACGTGGCACAGCCGTCATTCCTAAAACCACGAAACCCGCTCGATTAATTGAGAACGCCGATGTGTTTGACTTTGAATTAAATGAATCTGAAATGGCCGCCATCAGTGCATTGAATCAAAACCGGCGGTTTAACGACCCTGGCGTATTTTGTAAGGCAGCGTTTAACACCGATTGCCCGATTTATGAGTAACGTTGTATGAAGTATTTTTTGTCCAACTGACAACACAACAAAAAAGTAACGGTAACCGGTTTGATATTTCAAACCATCCGCCCTTTAAGGAGAATCTACATGACATTGCTAAAACGTACCTTGGTTGCATCGTCCGTCTTAGGCTTTCTTGCAGCAGCTCTGCCAGCATCGGCTGAAGAGAGCATCACGATCTTGCACACTAACGATTTTCATTCACGCTTTGAACCGATTAGTAAGTACGACAGTGGCTGCTCTGCAGAAGACAATGAAGCTGGTGAATGTTTTGGTGGCTATGCCCGTTTGGTAACTGCTGTTGCCGAAGCTCGTTCACGTAACCCAAATGCATTATTAGTTGATGGCGGGGATCAGTTTCAAGGCTCCTTGTTTTATACCTATTACAAAGGAAAAGCCGCTGCTGAAATGATGAATGCGCTTCAATACGATGGCATGACGGTAGGGAACCATGAATTTGATGATGGCCCTGCGGTTCTAGCTGGTTTTATGCGATCGGTTGGTTTTCCTGTTTTGATGTCGAACGGCGATGTAACTAAAGAACCGTTACTGGCCGATAAGCTAATGAAATCTACGGTGGTAACCAAGGGCAACACAAAGATCGGATTGATTGGTCTCACCCCTGAAGATACGAATGAATTAGCCAGCCCCGGTAAGAACATCACCTTTAGCGATCCTGTGGCAGCGGTGCAAGCTGAAGTTGATCGCTTAACTGAAGAAGGGATTAATAAAATTGTGGTGTTATCGCATTCAGGTTATGCGGTAGATCTTAAAGTGGCTGAAGAAACGACCGGTGTGGATGTCATCGTGGGTGGGCATTCCAATACCTTACTTTCAAACACGAACGAAGATGCGAAGGGGCCTTACCCCACCATGGTAGGCAGCACGGCGGTTGTGCAGGCCTATGCCTATGGTAAGTATCTGGGCGAATTATCGGTAACCTTTGATGATAACGGCACCATAACGAATGCATCAGGTGAGCCCTTACTTATTGATGGTGAAGTGGTTGAAGATGAAGCAACGGTTGCTCGCGTTTCTGAAATGGCTGCACCATTAGATGAAATTCGCAATAAAGTGGTCGCTGAATCGGCTGCCCCAATTGAAGGTAATCGAGAGGTTTGCCGAGTGCAGGAATGTGCCATGGGTAACTTGATTGCTGATGCCATGCTCGATCGAGTGGCGGATCAAGGGGTGTCTATTGCATTGATGAATTCAGGGGGCATTCGAGCATCTATGGATGGAGGCGAGGTGACGATGGGTGATGTGTTAACAGTGCTGCCTTTCCAGAATACCTTGTCAACGTTTAAAATCTCTGGCGCTGATGTAATTGCAGCACTTGAAAATGGCGTTAGCCAAGTAGAAGAGGTTAAGGGGCGATTTCCCCAAGTTGCCGGTATAAAGTTCACGTGGGATCCAAGTCAGCCTGCAAACGATGGCCGAATTCAAGAAGTGTTGGTGAACATGGAAGGTGAGTGGGTTGCCATTGATCCTGCCGCAGAATACGGTGTTGTTTCAAATAACTATGTTCGCGGTGGTGGCGATGGATACAAAATGTTCTCAACCAACGCCATCAACGCTTACGATTTCGGCCCAGATTTAGACGTGGTGTTAGCTGATTACATGGCCGCTAACGGTGAGCACATACCCGCCATTGAAGGGCGTATTGTGTCTAAGTAGTGTTAAGGTTTTAATAAGTGAATTGTTAGTGTGTTGCCAGTAGGTTCTACTGGTTAAAAACACAGAGTATAAAAACGGCGTGATTTTTCGCGCCGTTTTTTTTGTATAAATTATCTTTACGTTAAGTTTCAATAATCTATGTGGGTACAGGTAGGTATTGCTCTAACAGTTCTCTAACAGCCACAGGTTCCAAATCAGTAGGGTTATCAGGATACATTGAAAAATCATCATCGAACGATTGCCCATCCCCCCATGTATCAAATACAGTTTGGTTCTCTTTTCTAAAGTGCTCGTAGAATTCTTCAGATAGTTTCCTTGAAGGCAGTAGTTGAGCGCCGTCATCTTTTAATTCATGTAATGCAGATATCAACGGTTGCCTAAGTTCTGCTTTGCTCATTCCTTTTAAGATGGAATCGTTCTCGGGCATTCGATTAAATTCTAATAAGGTTTCTAGGGCGCTATGTGATAAGCGAGGGTTTGAACGTTCGTAGTGTAGGGGTTCGTTTTCAAGTTGTGCGTTTATGTCATCAGAGAACATATGGGCTTTAAAATCTTGTCCTACATCATTGCCAATAAGTCTGTTTTTCTCAAAAATTCGCACCATGATGTGCTTTTCTCCGAAAATCGATGACCACCTTTTTACTAAAGATAAGAAGTTAAAGTAGTTAGATTCGGTAGGAACATCTGAATAGCTAAAACGCTTCACCGCCCCGCCTTGTATGGAGGTGTTTTCCTGGCTCATTGCCAGTTTGTCTTGCCGCCGCAAGTACACAATGATGCTGACATGGTCGTACACCTGATAAAGAAAATCTTTCAAACGTTGCACTTCTGATTCGTGCGCCACGCGAGAATGAAAATGTTCTGAAGAATAAACCACCGTGCTGCTGGTGTGTTTTTCGTGAATTTTCCGAATTTCTTTTAAATGATCATCAGTGAAAGCAG
>CALHNS010000098.1 GCA_938035125.1 uncultured Granulosicoccaceae bacterium
TAACTACTGGCCTGCCATACACCCACCACCTGAACAGATAACCGCCACACTGACAATGGGAAAAACGCAGTTGACGCTGCCGCTAGCGAATAACGCACATAGTGTAACGGTGCCAGAACCTGAAAACGATCATCTTCTACCGGTTTATAAACAGCACGTAGAAGGTGAGGAAAAGCGGTGGGTAAAGCATGATTTGCAGCAGCAGAAAACGCGGTACTTCGTGTACAGCGACACAGGCGCCGAAGAGAACCCCACACATCAAATGATTAATCGGCACATACGCGATGAGTGTTGGACAATCGATGCCGATGATCCTTTATCGATGAAGGCAACCGGTATCCATACATGGACCAGCGAACGTGAAGGTTGGCACACTCGCGTTGAATGTAAAACAGACATGACCTGTGATGCCGATAATTTTTACTTAACCGCTTGCGTCACGGCTTGGCTAGATGGGCAAGAATTTCATGAAAAAGTGTGGAAGCGGCGTGTGGGTAGAGATTTTATGTGACTATATGAGACAAATTAGGAACCTGAACATCAATTAACGTAGGCCCATCAATATCACAAGCGTTATTAAGTGCATTCGTTATATCAGAAGAATCATCAGAGCTTCGGATATAAGGAATTCCAAACGCTTTTGCAATGCCTTTAAAATCCGGTGGTGTTGGGTCACAGCCAACCACATCAATGTTAACCGCTTGCATGGATGTGGCAATTTCTTGATAGCCCCGGTTATTCCATATTAAAAAGATGATGGGAAGCTTTTCATCAACCGCTGTCATGATTTCAGCCATGCTGAACTGAGCTCCGCCATCCCCGGTTATGCATATAACTTGTTCACCGGGCGCTGCTAGGGCTGCACCAATGGCTGCAGGTATGCCATAACCTAAAGCGCCGAACCCAGTTGCTGCATTAAACCAACCCCCTGCTCTATCGTGGTCGTAGTACAGGTTTCCTGCGTACATGGGCTGTGTGGAATCGCCCACCATGAGTGCATTAGGCACGATCTGTTGAATGTGGGTTAACAAGGTACTGATGTGTTGTAAATCTTTTCCCAATTCATTCCACGCACCATGCCTTGCTGTGTTGGCTCTGGTTTCACCGCTGATAGTGTTTTTCGTATCTTTTGAATCTGGCGTTACTGCCATAGCATTGTTTAATGCACTTAATGCAGAGGTTACATCACTGTGAATAGGCAATGTTGCTGGGTGGCGATTCAATTGTTCGGCGCAGCAATCTACTCGAATTAAATGGTTCATGGAGGGTAGCTCACCTGTTGCAAACATATCAAAATCGGTTTGGCCAATTTCTGTTCCTAATGCAAGAACAACATCGGATTCTTCAATTAACGTTCGAACGGATGCTAAACACGGAGAGGCTGGGACCGTTAATGGGTGTTTGTGCATAACACCTCGTGCATTGGTGGTTTGTACAACCGGTGCATCCAGAGTTTCAGCAAGGGCTTGAATGCCAGCACCACTGTAACGAGCGCCACCGCCAATAACAATAACCGGTGATGTCGCTTTACTCAGTAATTGTTGAGCAGATTCGATTTTTGATGCATCGGGAGATAGCACGCCAGTACTGAAATCAGATTTAACTGATGCTGTGAATTGAGCCCCTGCGATATCTAAAGGAATTTCTATCAGTGCAGGACCAGGACGGCTGTTTTGAAAGGATAAAAATGCACTATCAAGTGCGGGTAAGAGTTCTTCAGATGAATTAACACGGTGGGACACGGCCGCAACCGTTTTTCCCAACGCACTTTGATCAGGCATTTCATGCAAATGCCCCCACCCTTTGCCTAAGCTGTTTGCTACGTTAGCACCACATACCACCAGCATTGGCACGCTATCAGCGCGAGCTTGTAACATGGCGGTGATGGTGTTGGTAAGCCCCGGGCCAGTTATAACAAATGCAACACCGGGTTTACCTGACACTCGTGCATAACCGTCGGCCATGAATCCTGCCCCTTGTTCGTGGCGTGGGGTTACGTGGCGGATGTTAGATTTTCCCAAGCCACGATACAATTCGATGGTGTGCACACCTGGAATGCCGAACACCAGTTGCACGTTGTGCTGTTCAAGTGCTTCAACCAGTGCTTCGCCAATGCTGTTCATCAAAATAACCTTTTATAACGAATTCGCGTGCTCAACCATTCGACGGCACGCCTCATCAAAACGTTCATCGTCAACGGTTAAGGCCACACGCACCCAACCATTTAAGCTATCACCGAATGATGAACCTGGCATAACAACAACACCTGCGTGTTCTAACAAATGCAATGCATAATCGTGGGCGTTCATGCCGGTGGTTGAGATGTTGATTAAAGCGAACATGCCTGCCTCGGGCTTATGCACCGTTAGTGCGCTGTGTTTGCTTAAATAAGTTTGTAGCCGCGCGGCACGTGCCTCAAAGCGCGTGCGCATGCCTTCTACAACAGATGATCCTTCGCGAATGGCTTTCTCGGTCATATCGGCAATAAACGGTTGATTGCCGAACAACATGGTTTCAGATAACGATAACAAGGCGTTGTTAAAGTCAACCGGCCCAACACTCCAACCACTTCTAAACCCTGGGGCTGCGTGCGATTTTGAAATGGACGACACCACGATAACTCTATCGGCCAATTCAGGCACAGACAAGGGCGAACTAAAACTTGCGCCATCAAACACAAAGTCTTCGTACACTTCATCGGACACAATCCATAGGTCGTGTTCAATAGCAAGTTCGCCGATGGCTTTGATGTCATCGGGTGTAAGAATAGAGCCACTAGGGTTGTGGGGCGTTGTGAGTAATATCGCAGACGTTTTATCGGTGATGTTGGCAGCTAAATCTGCAGCGTTCAGACGAAAATTATTTTCTGGGCGCAAAGGCACCGGTGCAAGCTCTGCCCCGCTTGCACGAATCACACCCTCGTAGGTTGCGTACATTGGGTCACCCACCAACACCTCACAGCCTGCTTCTGCCACGCCCATCATCACAACGTACAACGCGGTTTGAGTACCGGGAAAACATAAGATGTGATCGGGGCTGATGCTGCGACCGGTGCTACGGGTGTAGCGCATGGCGAGTGCCTCTCGTAAGCCAGTCTCTCCTTCACCGGCTGCGTATTTCGTGCGCCCTTGCCACATGGCATCAGCGGCGGCTTGAATCAATGCCTCTGGTGGGCCAACATCAGGTTCACCAATGCTTAGCTCGATCACATCATGGCCGGTTTCCGCCAATTCACGGCCCTTGAAGTGCACTTCCCATTTGGCGCCACCTGAGCCTGCAAGGCGTTGGGTAATTGCGGTTTTTAACATGGCTGTACGCTTTGTGGTTTTGTTGTGGGGCTTGTGGCTAGTTTAGCGCTCTTTCGCGCAGCCGATACTTTGTTTTCGTAGCAGCGGCACTCAGGACGCTGCGTGCAACGCGTAGGTTTCACAATTGCTGCAGCTGGGGTACCCTTGGCAGCGTCTATCATCAACAAACACGCATTATGTCAATTGAACGAATCGGTACATCAGAGCGCAGCAGCAAAATCGTTAAGCACAATGGAGTGGTGTACTTAAGCGGCCAAGTGGGTGATGGAGAAAGTTTGAGCGAACAAGCGCACGATTGTCTTGGTCGCGTGGATGCTGCATTGAAAGAAGCTGGCTCGTCGCGCGAACAGTTACTGCAAGCGATTGTTTGGCTATCCGATATGAGTTACTTCGCTGAATTTAACGAAATTTGGAACGACTGGGTGCCAACGGGCCACGCCCCTGCACGTGCGTGCGGTGAAGTGAAAATGGCGCGTGAGATTTTGAAAGTTGAAATTACCGTAATCGCTGCGATTGACTGACGTTTAAGAACGCATTTTTTCACCTGCAGGATCGAACAGAGGCTCGGCCTGCATCGTGGCTTTACGACGTTCTCCTAGTATTTCAATTTCCCAACCGGTTGACTCATCGGCTACTTCTTTAGGCACATAGCCCATGGCGAATGAGGTTTTTGCGTTGTGTGCGTAAGCTCCTGAGGTTGCCCATCCAACGGTTTTATCGTTCAAAAACAGCGGTTCATCGCCAATGGCATCGGCGTTTTCAGCATCTACTGTGAAGCCGCGTAAACGCATGGGCCCACCACCGTTGGTAAGCAGTTGGTTGTAAGCCTCCTTGCCTATAAAGTTTGCAGCTTTTTCGTGAGCAACGAATGCTGTGAGCCCACATTCGATAGGATCATAAACGGGCCGATATTCGCGTGCCCAACCGCCGTAATTTTTCTCTACTCGCATAGCGTTTAACGCACGTAAGCCGAAAAGCTTTATGTTGTGTGGTTTGCCTGCGTTCATTAATTGAGTGAAAATATAGCGCTGGTATTCTGGTTTCATCCAAAGTTCAAAGCCTAAGTCACCAGTAAAACTGACTCGCCCCACAAGTGCTTCTACAAAGCCGATTTGCATTGTTCGAACCGACATAAATCGCATAGCTTTTGTGGATACATCTTCATCGGTGATGGCAGCAAGAACTTCTCGCGCTTTTGGGCCTGCTATAGACAAACCCACTAGGCTAGATCCGTAAGACTGAACCGACACATCATCAGCACTATTTATGTGTTGATTAAACCAGCGCATGTGGTAATCCTCAGCAACACCTGAACCTGCAAGGAACCATTCATTATTGCCAAGATTCGCAACGGTGAAGTCCCCAATAACTCGGCCATCGTGTTTAAGCATGGGTGCAAGCGTCATTCGCCCAGGCGCTGGAAGCTTGCACGTTAACAAGGAATCTAGCCACTGTTCAGAATCTTTACCGGTAACCGAGTATTTAGCAAAGCCTGATACTTCCATCAAGCCAACACTGGCACGAACCGCGGCAACTTCTTCAGCTATGGTGTCAAAATCGGTGGAGCGATACCAACTGAATTCTTCCTCAACACCTTTTGGGGCAAACCATAGCGGCACTTCTAAGCCGTGTGCTGCTGAAAATTGTGCGCCTGCCTCTTTTAATAAATCATAAATTGGCGTTGTTTTTAATGGGCGACCAGCGGGTAGCTCTTCATTAGGAAAACGAATAGAGAAACGACGCGAATAATTCTCTCGCACTTTTGCATTAGTGTACGAGCGTGTGGCAAAGTCGCCAAAGCGGGCAATGTCCATAGCGAACACATCAAAACCTGGATCGCCTTCTATCATCCAGTTAGCCAGCGCCAACCCCACACCACCGCCTTGGCTAAAGCCTGCCATTACCGCGCACGCTGACCATAAGTTTTTATACCCGGGGATGGGGCCCACCAAAGGATTACCATCGGGTGCGAATGTGAAAGGGCCATTAATGACTTGTTTAATGCCAGCTTCGTTAAACGCTGGAAAGTGTGTAAAGCCGACTTCGAGTTCAGGGGTAATGCGATCGATGTCTGATTCGAGTAACTCATGACCGAATGTCCATGGGGTTTCTTTAGGCATCCACGGTCGGCAGTCTTTTTCATAGGTGCCCATCAACATGCCTTTGCGTTCTTGGCGAAGATACAGTTCACCATCAAAATCTACCGCGTGCAGCATCTCTTTACCGGTAGCTTCGTTAAAGTCGATGACTTGTTGCATGTCTTCTGTGATGAGGTACATGTGCTCCATCGCAAGCACGGGTAGCTCTAAGCCTGTCATACGCCCTACTTCTCGCGCCCAAAGCCCAGCGGCATTCACAACATGTTCAGCATTGATGGTGCCTTGGTTTGTTACAACATCCCAAGTGCCATCGGTTTTTTGCACGATGTCTTCCACTTTCGTGTGAAGGTGTATCTCAGCGCCATTTTTAGTGGCAGATTTTGCGTAAGCGTGTGTGGTGCCGTAAGGATCTAAATGGCCTTCAACTTCATCGTATAAAGCGCCCACAAATTGATCGGGGTCTAGCAGTGGCATTAAATCGTGCGCTTCTTTTGGGGTGATAATTTCTGCGTCTAATCCTGAGTATCGGCCTTTGGCCACAATGGACTTTAACCAATCAAATCGAGATTGCGTGGCGGCTAGCATCACACCACCGGTCATGTGCAAGCCAATGTCCTGACCAGAATAGTCTTCAATTTCTTTGTACAGCTCCACGGTGTACTTTTGCAGCTTGGCTACGTTAGGGTCACCGTTGATGGTGTGCATACCACCTGCGGCATGCCAGGTTGAGCCTGAGGTGAGTTCAGATCGTTCTAATAAAACGACGTCTTTCCAACCAAACTTGGTTAAGTGATAAAGCACCGAGCAGCCAACAACGCCGCCACCTATGACCACTACTTTTGTGTGTGATTTCATGAAAAAATATCAATCGCGCTTTTCAACTTTAACGGCGAATATAACCGGATGTGCACACCTTGTGTGTGTTCAAACTTGCCTAATGGCGGCGTAAGAGCCGGTTTTCATCATCAATCACACGTAAATAGTTCTGTAAGTCAAGGTTCCATCGCCAAAGCACAAGGTTGGTATCGTTTTGTGTGGCGCCGGCGGCGTAGCTTTCACACAGCATGCCGTGAAAGCCCTTTTTAACCAGTTGTTCTGCAAAGCGCTGCGAGTCAGATATTTTTTTAAGCCTCATTTGTTCGCGCCAATCGTTAGCTGCAAGGCTCTGTTTGGTTAGGCCGTAGGGTTTTAATTCAGAATCGGTTCTTGCATCAAACACAGGGGTAATACTGGCTTGGTAGCAGACCAACACAGTGGGTTGTAAGTGCCCCACCTGATGGCTCTCTCTTAGGGCTGTTTCAGGTGATAAAGCGGTATAAAGAGCGGGCGTGCCTTTTCTATTAAAACGCCCACCAAATCGTTTGGCCCCTTCTCCTGATAAAGGCGTTTGTGCGAACACAGGGTTTAGCGCTCGATACAAAAGCCCTTTGAATTGCACCAGCGATTAGGCGTAAACGCCAGCGTCTACAGCATCGATGTATTCCAATACCTCTAAAGAGCGCCCTGCTTGGCTTAGCTGCATGGCGGTTTGCCCAGAAAATCCTGCTAGGGGTTCAGAGCGGTACCAAGCGTAAGCCATCAACGGGCTGCCAAAGCGCGGTGTGACTTTATTGATTATTTCAACCATCTCTCTTAGGCGGCGTTGTGTTTTATCGGCACGGATGCGCTCGCGGCGCATGACCGCATCCCGGCCTAAGCCGACGCTTTGAGCCACATCTTCTTGCGTGGTGGCCAGAACAGCGGCAATTTTCTTAGGGGCGAAAAATCCGTCATCAGAATAATGGCTTAGGCTCATCAGGAATACACTAAAAACACATTGAATGACAAATATAGCGTCATTTCAGATGGCAATCAATAGCTGGCCGTGGGTTTTTTGTGAACCCTGCCCGCTTTTCCTCTCAAATGAGCCGAAAATTTAGCCCATTAGTTTTTAGATTTACCCGATAAGGCCGCCTGCAAGGACAATGCGAGCGCCGATTCTGGCTCAGCCTGCTTGGGCTGATTGCGGGGTCTTGTCGCGTTTTTTTGTTGGTTTTTTTGTTGTCCTGAGTGGGGTGCACCGCTTCTTTTCGAATGACCGGTGTGTGGTGGCCGCGCGCGTTCGGACGTCGCTTCTCCGGCTTTATCATTGAGCCGCATAGAGAGCCCGATGCGATTACGTTGTGCATCCACACTCATTACTTTCACTTTAACAATGTCGCCAGCTTTAACCACTGAGCGTGGATCTTTCACAAACGTATCCGACAAGGCTGAAATGTGCACCAGCCCATCTTGATGCACACCAATATCAACAAAGGCTCCGAAAGCGGTAACGTTAGTGACTTGTCCTTCTAAAATTTGATCGTCTTTTAGATCTTTAATGGATTCAACGCCATCGGAAAATTTTACCGCCTTGAATTCAGGTCGTGGGTCGCGACCGGGCTTATCCAGTTCATCTAAAATATCACGCACAGTGGGTTCCCCGAAGGTATCGTCTGTAAACAGCGATGGCTGTAACGATTGTAAATACGCACTGTCGCCCACCAGCTCGTTCAGGGTTTTACCGCTGTGTTCAATAATGCGCTTTACCACAGGATAACTTTCAGGATGCACACCCGATGCATCCAATGGATTACTGCCCTTGGGGATGCGTAAAAAACCTGCGCATTGTTCAAACGCTTTAGGTCCAAGCCTAGGAACTTTTTTCAGTTCTGCTCGGTTGTTAAACGCACCGTGTTCATCACGATAGCTAACGATGTTCTCAGCCAGTGTGGTAGATAAACCAGCCACGCGAGACAGTAATGCTGCAGAAGCTGTATCTAAATTAACGCCCACAGAATTTACGCAATCTTCAACCGTGGTTTCCAAACTTCTTGCTAAAGCGGGTTGCGATACATCGTGTTGATACTGACCTACCCCAATGGCTTTTGGGTCTATTTTTACAAGCTCTGCCAAGGGGTCTTGTAAGCGACGGGCGATGGACACCGCTCCCCGAATGGTAACGTCTAAATTAGGGAATTCTTCTTCGGCAATTTTTGAAGCTGAATAAACCGATGCGCCAGCTTCTGATACCAGCACCTTTATGATGCCTTTAGTGGTAGCAGCTTTAATCACTTCATCGCCTAATTTTTCGGTTTCGCGGCTGGCCGTGCCATTGCCAATGGCTATAAGCTCCACTTTATTTTTATCGCACAGCGCCACCAATTTTTGCACCGCTTGTGGCCACTGTTGTTGCGGTTTATGAGGATAAATCGTATCGTGTTGCACCACTTTTCCATTGGCGTCAATGACACATACCTTAACTCCAGAGCGATAGCCTGGGTCTAGGCCCAAGGTTGGGCGTGCACCTGCAGGCGCTGAGAGAAGTAAGTCTTGCAAGTTAGCTGCGAACACGCTAATCGCTTCAGCATCGGCGCGCATTTTTAATTCTGTGAATAGCTCAGCCTCTAGGTGCGTAGATAATTTAACTTTCCATACCCAAGCAACCACTTGCGCTCGCCACGCATCCGCAGCCCTTCCTTGATCGTTAAAACCTAAGTGCCTTGCTACGGTATCGATAAACCCCGTTTCACCAAAACCCTCATCCTCTTTTAATTGCAGTTTTAATGACAATGCACCTTCTGCACGGCCACGAAACATAGCCAGTGCTCGGTGGCCTGGGATTTTAGAATAGGCTTCGTTATGATCTAGGTAGTCGTTGAACTTCTCAGCATCTTCCGCCTTATCGCTGGCGCTTTTTGCCGAGGGGCCAGAACATAAAAATGCTCTGGTTTGCAGTTGTTCGCGTAGGCGCCCTATAAGCGTTGCATCTTCTGCAAAGCGTTCTACAAGAATTGAGCGTGCACCGTCTAGAGCTGCTTTTTCATCGGCAACGTTAAGCTCTTTTGACACAAATGCTTTGGATTCTACCGCTGGGTCTTTGTCTGGTGAATTCCACAACGCATCAGCTAATGGCTCTAGCCCCGATTCAATAGCTATTTGCCCCTTAGTGCGACGTTTCTTTTTAAACGGTAAATACAGATCTTCTAAAACAGATTTTGTATCCGCTTGCATGATGCGTGAACGCAGCTCATCGGTTAGCGCACCTTGCTCATCGATGGCGGCCAAAATTGAGTCGCGCCGGGCATTAAATTCTCTAAGGTAGGTAAGTTTTTGCTCCAAGTCTCTAAGTTGGGTGTCGGTTAACCCACCTGTGGCCTCTTTTCGATATCGTGAAATAAAAGGCACCGTATCGCCACCATCAAGCATTTCTACCGCTACTTTGACTTGTGCGGCTGATGCGTTAATGGTGTTTGCAATGGTTTGGAACAGCTGGGAATTCTCAGAACTCATAGAAAAATAATGCGCAGCATTTAACAAAAACAAGCTGCGTATCGTATCACCATCAAACGGCAAATTAATCGGGTTACCAAACCGTCAAAAGGTAGTTTTTTAACCGTACATGGTCTACGCAGCCGTTAACGTGGGTGATGATTGAACACAGCAATATGCTTTGGGTAAAAATCCTACAAAACGGTGTGGTTTGGAGTGTGCGATGCCGGTTGGCAGATGTAAAATCTGTGAACAAAAAAGGGGCGATAATTTGAACCATCACCTAACAGTGGGTGAAAACGCTCCATCTATTCGCCGCTACTTCTATGGCTAAAAGGTCGAACAGTGACTTGTGCAACCGGTGAATTTCGTGCACCATGCGCGGGTCGCAGCAGGGCGATAGCTAAAGGCTATTGCTTTGTCGGCAAATTGTGGGAGAGTTCAGCGCCCCCAACACTCATCAATGAGTGATGGAATCAGCTGACGCCGAAGGAGCAACGCCCAGTAAACTCTCAGGCACCCGGACCACGATTTGCTGTAGACATCTGGAGAGTGATGAACAATGCGTTCATCCACCGAAGGGGTAAGCTGTAGCATGGTTATGCTGTGGCCCACGCTCTCAGGTTCCAAGACAGATGGGATAGCAACACAGTGATGTGCTCGCTGTGTACTCGTTAACCTGTTTTGGAGCAACAGCTCATGCAACACATTGCCATTGTTGGTGCCGGTATTACTGGTGTTACCACCGCTTACGCCCTACTCAACCGAGGTTACTCGGTAACCGTTTTCGATAAAAATCGATACGCTGCTATGCAAACCTCTTTTGCAAACGGCGGCCAACTATCTGCTTCCAATGCCGAGGTGTGGACACAAGCCTCCACCATTTTAAAAGGCATTAAGTGGATGCTTAAAAAAGATGCGCCTTTATTAGTTAACCCAATGCCTAATTGGCATAAGTATTCTTGGATGGCTGAATTCGTTAGCAACATTCCTAAGTACGAGAACAACACGATTGAGACCGCGCGCTTAGCGATTGCCGCTCGTGAACATCTATACGCTTGGGCTGAAAAAGAGAACATCGATTTTGACCAAGAGATGAAAGGCATCTTGCATTTTTACAATGATAAAAAAGGCTATGAACACGCAACTCGCGTTAATGAATTGCTTAGAAAAGGCGGATTAGATCGACAGTCGGTAAGCGTTGAGGAAATGCGATCTATAGAGCCTACATTGACGGGTGATTTTTACGGTGGTTATTACACGCCCAGTGATTCCACTGGGGATATTCATAAGTACACCCGAGGTTTGGCTTCAGCTTGCCAACGCTTAGGTGCAGAATTTGTGTTTGATGCCAAAGTGAATACCCTTAAGCACACCGGCAGTGGCGTAGAAATACATCACGTTGAAGGTGATACAGCAAATGCTACATCGCATTTTGATGGTGTGGTAGTTTGCGCAGGCATTGAAAGCCGGCGCTTTGCATCTCAGTTAGGTGATCGGGTAAATATTTATCCGGTAAAAGGTTATTCCATTACAGTTGAATTAAACGATGAAGAAAGCCAAGCCTCAGCGCCTTATGTAAGCCTACTGGATGATGATGCAAAAATTGTCACCAGTCGGTTAGGCAAAGATCGGTTCCGTATCGCTGGCACCGCTGAATTCAATGGCGAGAACTACGACATTCGTGACGATAGAATTCGTCCGTTAACCGAATGGTGTCGTACCTACTTCCCCGGTGTTAACACCGATAAGGTAATTCCTTGGGCGGGCCTTCGCCCGATGATGCCAAATATGATGCCGCGCGTAGGTGCGGGTAAGCAAACGGGTGTGTTTTATAACACAGGGCATGGGCATTTAGGTTGGACGCTTTCTGCTGCAACCGCTGATATGATTGGTCAGCAGATTGAGGCATCAATGCCTTTGGATGTTCGAAAAGCGGGTTAAGGCCCGCTGTACCTTAAAAAAACTCCTGCAGCGGTTGTTGTGCCAAATTTGGTTCACAACCGTTCTCTAAATGTTAGCTAGTAAATCATGAAGTGGTTGGCAAAGCCTGAAATACAGCTTTTCTGGGCGTATTTAAAATCGATTACTTCAATGTTGGCCATCAATTGATACTGTAAATTCCGTCTCAAGGAAAATGATGAGCGCAAGGTTGGCGCAAAGCCAAGGCTCATCATTGAGTGAAGTTGAATTCAGGAAGAGTGATGCGCTGGTTTTGGTACAGGCTGCGGCTGTTATTTTTATCGATTGCAATGGTAGGTTGTGCATCGCAACCTGCATCGCTTGATGGCAATGGTAATGATATCGTCAAAGACGATGCGTCGCTGAAAATAGTTGCCGTTGATTTAATCAGTGTGCTTGGGCAATTGCCAGGGTATGACCCTTGGACGATGACAACTCAGGTGTCACCCATACGAAGCAGTTTTGGAAAAGCGATTGTAGACGCATTAACCGATGCTGGTTACGGTATACAGCGTGTGTCTGCAGACCAAGGTGTAAACCATGTTGCTTACAAAGAAAGCACGATCATTGAAAGTGCTGGAAGCTCAAACGCTTTTGAGATAAAAATACGTGGCGTTCGAGTCACGCGGCATTATAAACGGGTTAAAAATCGCTGGATTCCCAATTCACCTTTACTCGTTTACGGAGCAAAACCTACTCGTGTAAAGGTGTATAACGAATTGCACAGTGATGGGAAAAAAGATACACGGTTTTTATCTGGCGTGGTTTTTCACAACACCAATGGCGATGTGCTTGATTCCACTGAAGTAATCGTGGGCGTATCAAATAGTGGCGATGCAACTCAAGCTATAAACAACGCAAAATTAGCAGAGCGAGCCTTATCGCTTAGCCAAGCAGCCACATTCTCTCGACAACGAGCATCTGCTATTCATAATGCGAGCCATTACAGAGACATAGCGGAAGTGATATTAAAATTCCCAAGCTCTGACCCCACCCGATTGGGTAAAAGTAATAAACAAGCCATTGCCCAGTTAATAAAAAACTCAAATTCAGCCGACGATCGATTTGTAATACAAGGCTGTGTTAAAGGAAAGACTTTGCTTTGGGATGGCACAGAAAGCCTTTCTTTGGAACGACAACAGCGAGTGAACAAGGAATTGTTAGTTGCTGGTGTTACCCCAACATCCATTCAAGAATCTGGGTGTTTCGATGATGATTCACGTACTGGGTTGCCTCGGCAGTCGGTAAGTGTAGTTCTAAAACGATTTATCGAACCACTATAATTCAGCAAAGAGTGACTATGAAATCTACAGTACACCCAGTTTTATTTACCGTTGCCTTGTTGTTTGTGAGTGCATGCTCTGTAAATCAGTCGAAAGACTCTATCGATACTCCAAGAAAGCATTCGGATTATTCGCTTATCGCCGAGAATTTAGTGAATGTGCTTGGATCCATTGAATCGATCAATCGTATTGATACAACGTTTCAAATGATTGAACCTAGCACACCAATTGGGCGAGCTGTGCTTAAAGCGGTGCAAGATCAAGGCTATGGGGTTCAAATTGTATCGGGAGATTTAGGTGATAACTTTCTTCGGTATAAAGCAGAACTGTCCCAGACAGAAAGTGGGTTGTTGGAGATTTATTCATTGTCTGCAGGAAATCATGAAGTTCATCGGCAATACACAATCATCGATGGAAAAACGACACCAACCTCTCCTGTTACCGTTAAAACGGATAGCGTGATTAGCGGTGAATTAGATGACAGTTTGTTTGGGGTGTTGTTAGAACGATCTGTGTCCAGCGTTATTGAGATAAACAGTTCAGCCACTGAAGTTTTGGTTTATGCCGAAAAGAATAAGGATATAAGAGATTTAAATGCCCCACTACGTAATGTACGCAGAATTGAAGCAAGTAACTTTGAAAGTGTTTTCGAACAATATGATGATTTGGTTCGAAAGAATTTAACGTTTGCCAATGATTCGTTGGTATTGGGTTCTAAAAATAAAAATATACTGGTTAAATTAGCCAAAGAGGTTAATCCTGAAACCGACATTGTTTCAGTGATTGGTTGTAGTCATGGCCGCACTAGTTTTGATAACGGCAACCAGTTATTGGCAGAAGGTCGTGCCCAGCGCGTTACCGAATCATTAATGTTTGCAGGGCTTGATCCAGAATTGATTTTTGATGAAGCATGCTGGGATTCTGAATATTTTGATGAACAAGCACCTCGTCGCGGTGTGATGGTTACTCATAAACGTCTTAGAAACCGTGGTTAATAAGCAATGAACGGTATAGTTATAAAATTAGCCTTGTTTCTTGCATCTGTGTGCATGTCGCCTATCGCGCATGCCATTGACCTCGTCGATACCGATGGCCGGCCAGATAGAATTCATTCAACGGTAAAGTCGAATGGATGGACATTGGTGATGCTGTGGGCACACGACTGCATACCTTGTGAGCGCCAAAAGCCCACAATTGAAAAGTATTATCTGCAAAATAAATCACGCGGATTCTCCGTAGTGGGTATTTCAACCGATTCGAAATCACTACGTGAAAAAGCGATAGCAACTTATCGATCCGGTAAAACCAGTTTCACTAATTATTATTTTGAAGGCTCGAATTTTTCCAATGCCTACGCTCAGTTTACCGGGCGTGAATTTCTAGGTACGCCTACTTATATGGTTTACGATTCTAACGGCAAATTACGCGGCACTCACACAGGAACGGTTAGCCGGGAAATGCTAGACAAACAATTCGGACCTGTGCTGAAAGAGCCTACGTTTACCCCTTCTGTTGATTTGCTTCGTTGATAGATAATATCGTTTAAC
>CALHNS010000099.1 GCA_938035125.1 uncultured Granulosicoccaceae bacterium
TACGAACAGAGCAATGAATTTTTAGCCCCTTTCAAAGCGCTTGCCACGTGGGCCACTCACATGGAATCGATGGGACACGGAACCAGCACAGCGATGACACCTGCTGAATCATTGAGTGTTGCAGCGAACGCTACGTCGCAAACTAAACAAGCGGTAGATGCAAGTGATCCAACCAATTTAAGCGCAGGCGCAAAAGTTGCCGTATCTTCGCTTGCAAACCCTGAAGTTGAAATACCTGTGGAGGGCGCGCTACACGTATTAACTCGTGACCGGGTAGCGATAACAAGAACCGACGACGCTTGCGGCGAAGTCGTTGTGCATTTCCCGAGAGTGGGTTACCGCGTCAGTGCAATTTAAAGTAGTTATGCTGTACCTGATTTTACAGGGCCCGTTGAGGCACCAATTACCAATGGTGCCTCCATTAAAGCGGTTAGCGGAGCATTGCTGGGCTCATCAATAATATCTAACAGCATGGTGGCAGCTAGCTCTCCCCCATCTCTAACCGACAAACGCGTTGCCGTAAATTGCGGGATATCGCCATCGTTTTGAAAATATGACAGCTCATCGTCATGAATGATGACTGAAATATCACGGCCCATCTCTAATCCTGCGTGGTGAATGGCACGTCTTACACCCAACGCGACAACATAGGATGCCACTAAAAACGCTGTTGGCGGATTCCCATTCGCTAGCGCTTTTGTAGCCGCTGAATAACCATTCGATTCCGTTAAATCACCGGTGTGCATAAGGGCCGTATCACTAGCAATTTTTTCATCACCCAACGCATCAAGATAACCAAGACGTCGGCGCCAAGCAAAGTTTAAGGTCTCGCGGCCATTCACCAAACAGATGGACTGATGACCCAAATCAATCAGCAATTTAGTGGCTTGATAAAACGCTCGGCGATTATTCATATCGAGCCACGAGTAATCTGACAAATTATTAAAATCGCGCCCATGCACCACGAATGGAATATTAAGCTCTTGTAGTAACGGGATTCGCATGTCGTTGACACGTGGTGAGTGAACAATCACACCGTCCACCGTTCCGTTGGCAGCAAGTTCTCGGTAAATAGACTCCTCAGAATCTTCATTAGCTAACGTAAGGCTAAGTTCATAACCGCGCTTTGAATACGCCTGAACTGCACCGGCTATGAATTCACCAAAAATCGGGTTGAACGTTTCTGTAGAATTCATCGGCAAGATATGGCCGATGGTCATGGCTCGCCCGGTTGCCAATCGCGTGGCGCGAGTATTAGGTCGGTAGTTATGCTTTAACGCCGCAAGCTTTACGCGCTCACGCGTATGCTCATTGACCTCGGGATAATTATTCAATGCACGACTGACAGTCGTTTGCGACAGCCCGAGCTTGAGGGAAAGCTGTTTAAGGTTCACGAGTAGGAAATAAATTTAAAGCGCTTTGGATCGCTCATAGTAGCTGTATTATTGGCGATTTTTCAAGCCAGATGGCTAATAATTGCAGGTATTTTTTCAAAAAAGGCAACCTTGTTGACACTGACGTCAGCGTCGCGGATACTGGAGCAATCCAATGCGCTTTGATGCGTTGGAATTACCATTTCTGGAGAGAGATAAACATGAAATTTACATTAGGCGCGGCCGCGAGCGTGCTGGCCGCTGTGGCAACACTGTATTCAGCGCCATCGATCGCTGACGTCTGCGATACACCTTCTAAACTTGGTGATCTTGGCAAATTTGAAGGTGAAACCATCACCATCATGGGTTCAATGGAAGGCAATGATGAGCAAATGCTAACCAACACCGTTAGCTGCTTTGAAAAAGCAACAGGAGCGGTGGTTAAGTATTCCGGTTCTCGCGACTTTGCTGCGCTAATCGTTGCCGATTTACGCTCTAACAACGCTCCAAACATTGCGATTTTCCCACAACCCGGATTAGCCGGTGATATGGCTAAAGAAGGCCACCTAACTCCATTAGGCCAAGAGTCTGCAGACTGGATGGCTGAGAACTACGGTGCAGGCCCATCATGGGTTGCTCTAGGCACCTACGCCGATGCTGATGGCAAAGAAGATTTCTATGGTTTTGCTTACAAAATGGATCTGAAATCGTTGGTTTGGTACTCACCAGAGCAATTTGAAGACAACGGCTATGAAATCCCTAGCACCATGGAAGATTTGATTGCATTATCTGATCAAATGGTTGAAGACGGAAACACGCCTTGGTGCATCGGTGTTGAATCGGGTAACGCAACAGGCTGGACAGCAACAGATTGGATGGAAGACTTAATGCTTCGCACCACATCTCCTGAAAACTATGATCGTTGGGTTTCTAACGACTTGCCGTTCAATAGCCCAGAAGTTATTAACGCAATGGAAGTGTACGGTCAGTTTTCGCGTAACGATGATTACGTTGCCGGTGGCGCATCCTCAGTTGCCACAAC
This sequence comes from uncultured Granulosicoccaceae bacterium, assembly GCA_938035125.1. Classification (GTDB taxonomy): domain Bacteria; phylum Pseudomonadota; class Gammaproteobacteria; order Granulosicoccales; family Granulosicoccaceae; genus Granulosicoccus. The sequence goes on from CALHNS010000099.1 coordinate 2,416, forward strand.
GTTCTTTGGCGATGCTCCAAAGGGCTTATTTTCAAGCCCCGCTTCATGCATGATGCACCGTCAAGCATCGTTTATCCCTGCATTCTTTCCAAAGAAAGGTGAAGAACTAGATGCTGGCGAAGCCGATTTCTTCTACTTCCCTCCTTATGAATCAGCCGACTTGGGTAACCCAGTATTGGGTGCTGGCACATTATGGACAATGACTAAAGACAGTCCAGCCACTCGTGCTTTCTTCGAATACATGAAAGAAGCCTCTGCGCACGAAGCTTGGATGTCTCAAGGTACCTTTTTAACCGCTCACAAAGGTGCTGACTTGAACGCATACGCAACCGCTGCGTTGAAAAAGCAAGGTGAGATCCTATCCAATGCAACTACGTTCCGATTCGATGCATCCGATTTAATGCCTGGCGCCATCGGTGCCGGTGCATTCTGGTCAGAGATGACAGCGTTTGCTAATGGGCAAGATGCTAAAGAAACGGCTGATAACATCCAATCTGCATGGGATGCTATTAAGTAAAATAAAAGCTAAAAGAGCGCTGTGAAGCAGCTGCTCTTTCGCTTTGCCAGGCTAAGGCGCGCAAGGAACCTTGCGCGCCTTTTCCTTACCCCGTTCTATTGATTTAATCTTTCGGTATAAACGTATGGGTTCTTATCGGCCTACTATTGCAGGTAATGGCCTTGCCATTGCACTCACTATTCTATTTGTCTTACCCATTACAGCCATATTCGCCTACGCGGTGTCTTCCCCGCTAGACGATGCTATGGTGCGATTGGGCACTTGGCTGCACGAAAGTAATCAATGGTCGTTTCAACTGTTAGAGACTCAAGACCGGTTTAGAAAAATCGGTTTTGCGCTGCGCTCTATTGTGATCGCGGTAGGAATTTCGTTTCTGTATTTTTGGCTTACCAATTGGCTTAACCAAGGATTGGCAAGAGTCACGTCCAAAGGGTCTTCAGGAAAAGAGACCTATTTAATTGAAGCCATACAGCCTTGGATATTTGTTGGCCCTGCACTGGTATTGTTAATACTTTTCTTATTTATACCTGCGTTTTCCACTTTAAGCCTATCCTTTCAAGAAGCCGATGGCACAGCCACCGTACGTAACTATGCATTTCTTTGGGATCCCTCCTCTTTAGGTTACGAACAATTTCGTTTTGCCATGCGCAACAGTATTATGTGGTTAGTGCTGGTGCCAACCGTTTGTATATCTTTAGGTTTATTAATTGCGGTGCTGGCCGATTCTGTTCGCTGGGGAATCGTTGCCAAAACGCTGATCTTTGTGCCAATGGCCATATCGTTTGTGGGCGCAGCCGTTATTTGGCGAAACATATTTGCAGGTGGCGGGATACAGCCGCAAGAAGCAATTAATGGGTTAACACCGTCTTACCAAATCGGCCTTTTAAAAGCACTATTGGGGCACACAGCGGCCTACAATGAACCGCTGTACAGCATCAAATTTTGGGGCAACTTCTTTCTAATGTGGATTCTGGTTTGGGTGCAAACCGGATTTGCCATGGTGATTTTTTCAGCCGCTTTACGTGGCGTGCCAGAGGATACGATCGAGGCTGCAAAAATCGACGGTGCGAATCCTTTTCAAATGTTCTTTCGCATAAAACTTCCCCAGATATATTCCACTGTTGTGGTGGTATGGACAACGTTGGTTATTCTGGTATTGAAAATGTTCGATATACCTTATGCGTTGTCAGCCAATGATGACGATAAATTACTGCTTGCCACGATGATGGAGAACGCACGCAATAACTGGTCGGTTGGGGGTGACAATGTTGAAAATTTATTTGCCGCTATTGCCGTCATGTTAATGGTTACGGTTATCCCCAATATGGTTTTCAATGCACGGCGCTTGCGACGTGAACAAAAAGAGCTTGGGCATTGATATGACTCGCACACTAAAACACGTTGTTCTCGCTTTCATTGTCTTTATCTGGGTGCTGCCATTTTTTGCGCTGGTTACCACCTCACTGCGTTCAGAAACCGCTTCTAAAACCTCTGGTTTTTGGACGGCTTTCACCCCCACAGAATTAGGCCATCGATTTGGCACACATGATAAGGGTGACACCGAACCCTTTATTTCCATGAGCGGCAATATCTTTGAGCGCTTAAATGAAGGTAAAGACAGTTTCGAAATTGAAGGTGATGTTAAATCGATTCTATTCAAAGGCCGTGTACCCGATCCAGACAATCCTGAAAAAACCAAGTTAATTCGGCAGTTAATCTACGCTGGTGAGCCGATGGATGTACGAGGTGGGGAATTTGTATTTCAATCCTCTGGAGACTTCACCTGGACATTCGCAGAAGCCACAGCGGCCAAACCTAAAAATCTTGATGCGTTTATTAATCAAAACCCTGTGTTTGGCCCGGACGCCTACATCGAGGTATTGTTTGAGAACAAGAACGTACCTAATGCGTTAATTTCATCCTTTATCGTTACCATTCCAGCCACCATCATTCCAATAACCATTGCAGCGTTTGCCGCTTATGCGTTTGCGTGGATGCGCTTTCCAGGCCGCGACTGGTTATTTGTTTTAGTGGTGTCGTTAATGGTGGTGCCCACACAGCTTGCGTTCTTGCCGGTGTTGCAAGGTTTTAGCGGTATCGCTTCATGGGCAACTTCACTGAATGCGTGGATGACAGACTGTGAAGCCACTAAAACCTGTCAGGTGGCCTCTAAATCGTTTGCCAGTTTGTGGGTAACACACACCGCTTTCGGCTTACCACTGGCCATCTACTTATTGCGTAATTATATTGTTGGTTTACCCAAAGAGTTATTAGAGAGTGCCCGTATCGACGGTGCTAGCCATTTGCAAATTTTCACGCGGCTGATAATTCCTTTGTCAGTACCGGCGTTGGCGTCTTTCAGTATTTTTCAGTTTTTATGGGTATGGAACGATTTAATTGTGGCGTTATACATCGGCCCTGCCGATTCCACCGATTTGGTATTCCCTATTCGACTGCAGAAACAGCTAGGAACCTTTAAAGATCAGTTGCACTTACTCAATGCCTCGGCGGTTATTTCTATCATCGTACCGCTGATCGTATTCTTGTCAATGCAGCGCTATTTTATTCGTGGGCTTCTTGCAGGCTCGGTGAAAGGTGGATAACACCATGGCTTCCAAAACATTAGCGTGGTGGGAAACGGCCGTTATATACCAAATCTACCCACGTTCTTATCAAGATTCTAACGACGATGGTATCGGCGATTTACCCGGCATCACTTCACGGCTTGATTACATTGCTAAGCTTGGTGTTGATGCGGTTTGGATAAGCCCGTTTTTTAAAAGCCCACAGAAGGATTTCGGTTACGACGTTTCTGACTATTGCGACGTGAATCCAGAATACGGCACCCTGGCAGACTTCGATGCGCTGCTTGCAAAAGCGCACAGTCTAAATTTGAAAATTATGGTGGACATCGTTCCTGCCCATTGTTCAGATCAACACGCTTGGTTTATAGAGAGTAGCGCATCAAGAGATAACGATAAAGCGGATTGGTTTCATTGGGTAGATCCGATGCCAGATGGCAGCCCACCCACCAATTGGTTGTCATTTTTTGGCGGGCCGGCGTGGTCGTGGGAACCCAGACGGCAGCAATATTATCTGCATAATTTCTTGGCCAGCCAACCCAATTTAAATCATGCTAACCCTTCCGTGCAAAACGCTTTAATGGATATTGCACGGTTTTGGTTTGATCGCGGAGTGGACGGATTTCGCCTAGATGCTGTGCATACAATAAACGCAGATGCGCCACCTTATAAAAATAATTTGGCCAACCCCGAGTTCGAACCTGGCCCGTTGCCTCAACAACAACAGCCCTTCTTCCGCCAGTTACATGACAGCGCGCAACTGAATCAGCCCGCCATTCAATCATTCAGCGAATCGTTTCGGCGCGTTGCCGATGAATACAGTGAGCGCTACCTAATGGGAGAATTACACGGTGATGATCCTATCGCGGCAAGTCAAGCATTCACAGCAAAAGATCGACTGCACGCAACCTATAATTTTAATTTATTAGCCTGGGAAGGTTTAACCGTTGAGGAACTAAAAGCTGCGATTACTAAAGCCATCGATGCCTTCAATGGAACCGGGCGATTAAGTTTTGCGTTCTCCAATCACGATGTACCTAGAAGCGTTACCCGTCAGATGGAGCGCATGGGCCTCGCCGTAGAGCAGCAACCTGCGTTGCAGTTGTTGTTATTAAAACTGGAAACTTGTTTAATTGGTTCTGCTTGTATTTACCAAGGTGAGGAATTGGCGTTAGAAGATGTTCGCACTATTCCTATCGAACAAATGCAAGATCCTTGGGGGATTGAATTTGCACCGGTCTTTTTAGGAAGAGACACGTGCAGAACCCCGATGGTATGGAAAGAAAACGCTTCGAATGGAGATTTTTCTAAGGCGAATACCACTTGGCTGCCTATTGATGCAAGACACTTAAAGCGTGCAGCATTAGATGAGGCGGCAAGACCAAATTCTGTTTACAGTAACTTTTCAACATTTTTAAAATGGCGAAAAAACCAGCCAGCCATCATGAGTGCCAACACCATGAGTGAAATTTCTGGCAGCTCAACACAAATTATCTTCGATCGCATATCGGACGCACAAACCTTGCGTTGTGTGTTTGATTTCGAATCGCTTAGCGCCACCTTTGAGGAAATATAAATGGCTCAGGTTGCACTCATCGGGGTGAACAAATCTTTTGGGAATGTCAACGTCATAAGGGACATCGACTTGCAAATCGACGATGGGGAATTCGTTGTATTTGTTGGCCCCTCTGGCTGCGGTAAATCAACGCTGTTGCGCCTTATCGCTGGCCTAGAAAATCTAACCAGTGGCCAGATTTCAATCGCCGATAAGTTGGTGATGGATTTACCCCCCTCAAAACGAGGGATTGCGATGGTATTTCAATCTTATGCGTTGTATCCGCACATGACCGTGTTTAACAACATGGCTTTCTCTCTCGACTTACAAGGCGTCAGCAAGGCAGATATTAACGATCGCGTACAAGCGGCCGCAACCATTCTTCAAATGGAACATCTCCTAGATCGACGACCGGCGGCTTTATCCGGTGGGCAACGTCAGCGCGTGGCTATTGGTCGCGCTATTGTTCGAAACCCAGATGTGTTCTTATTTGATGAGCCTCTGTCAAACCTAGATGCAGCACTTCGTCACGATACTCGCGTAGAGATTGCCAAACTGCATAACCAACTGGGCGCAACCACCATCTACGTTACCCATGACCAAGTAGAAGCCATGACGTTGGCCGACAAAATAGTGGTGTTAAAAGATGGTGAAGTTATGCAAGTGGGTTCCCCAATGGATTTATTTAATTTCCCAGCGAATGAATTTGTGGCAGGATTTTTAGGCTCACCGAAAATGAATTTTTTTGATGGCGTGCTAAGTGGTGGAGCAGGCAGCGAGCAAGGTGAATTTGAAGGTCAAGACGTTAACGCCAGCGGCGCTCGATTGGTCAGTGGCGATAAAGCGCAAGGGGATGCTGTAAAGCTAGGCATTCGCCCCCAGCATTTAATACTTGATGATAACGGCCCACTAAAGGGCAAAGCCACATTGGTAGAACGCTTAGGCACTGAAACGGTCGTTGAACTCATATCCGATAAGCAAACCTCGTTTCGATTTGCATCTCCTGAGAGCTTGGATATTGCCAATGGCCAAGAAGTAAGCTTTTCTTTTAACGCAGCCGCTGCGCACATTTTCTAATCGGCTAGAGATAATTAAATGAGCGAGCACGATCCGTTTTCAAACAAAGCATTTAAGGGCTATGAATTTTCTAGCGCTGATATGTCGGCATCGCACTTTAACGGCGTAGATTTATCTGAATCAACATTTTGGGCCGTGCTGAAAAACGCTAAATTCACTGACAGTAATTTAGAGTCGTGCGTATTTGATGATGTAAATTTAGGCAACAGCTCGTTTGAAAATATTAATTTTTCTAACGCTAAACTTAACAACTTGAATATGTCGGGCGTGTCTTTTAGTAATTTAAATTTATCTAACGCTAAGATTCGTGATGCCAATCTTGACGGTATGACAATTGATGGTGTGTTGGTTACTGATCTTTTTGATGCGTATAAAAATCAAAAAAATAAATGATCACGGTATATCACTGTCTGGCGTATTTTATAAACGGCGTTAAAACGCCTACCCGATCATACAACCGCCTTCCAGTCTCATTAAAATCTTGAGTTAACCAATAGACCGATGGTGCGCCCATTGTATCGGCGTGGTCGTATACCGCTTCAATTAATTTTCTACCAACCCCCGTGCCGCGTAATTCTTTCCGCACGTACAAATCTTGCAAATAACAAACGTTCTCTATTTTCCAACCGTGACGGTGGTAGAGAAAATGAACTAACCCAGCAGGCTTACCGTTCACGCTAGCCAGTAAGCCGCAAAATTCATTGATATCCCCGGCATTCCCTGCAAGCATTCGGGTAAAAGTAGACGCATAAACGGCATCGGATACGCTGGTTTCATAGTATTCCAGATACTCTTTCCATAACAATCGCCATTCAGGCTCATCACTTTCTACTAATGCAGAAATCTCTACTGAAGCTGTCATTGCTGATGCCTTTTATACAATCAATGATTCTTATGGAGCGTGCGAGTAAACCATTCAGGATCAACATTGCCGCCTGTGATAACCGCTATCACCGTATCGGTGTTCATCGCAGGCCCGAACACCATAGATGCCGCCAGCGCCACAGAACCACCAGGCTCTGCAACCACTTTTAATTGGTTGAAGGCAAAACGTACTGCATTTTCCATTTGCTCTTCGTTAATGCTAAAACCACGATCACAATGAGTTTTTAAAATAGGAAATGTCAGTTCGCCAGCGCTGGGTGTGATGATCGCATCGCATGCCGTTTGTGGTACACCTTCGTTTCCTTCAATAACACCTGATATTAATGAGCGACACACATCGTCTGATACCGAAGGCTCGACGGGATACACTTTAAAAAAACCGGTTGCTTCACTGAGCGCTAATGCGATGCCTGAAGTTAACCCACCTCCTCCGCAACACACAAACACGGACGCAGAATCAACCCCCATCGCGGCGGCTTGTGAGGCGATCTCTAAACCGCAGGTGCCTTGGCCTGCTATGACCCTTGTATCGTCATAAGGGCGCACCAAAGCCAAGCCTCTTTGATTTGCAATTTCTTCCCCTACCGCTTCGCGGCTCTCACCCCCAGGCCGGTCGTAGAAAATCACTTCCGCACCATAACTTTTGGTGTTATTCACCTTTATTTCGGGTGCATCGTTTGGCATCACAATCACAGCCGGGGTGCCTAAAATTTGAGCGGCCCGGGCAACTCCTTGGGCATGATTACCCGATGAGTAAGCGATGACTCCGGTTCCTGGTTGAGATTCCTGCACACTTTTAACTGCATTCCAACCACCGCGCCATTTAAATGAACCCGTATGCTGAAGACATTCTAGTTTCACCAATACACGCTTACCCACAAGGGCCGATAAGGCGTCATTTTCAATTAAAGGAGTGCGCCGAACCACAGGGCTTAAGCGATCATCGGCTGCCAAAATATCGCTGTAGGAAACAGAATGTGCAAAGGAACTCATTTTATGTATCACCAGAATAAAAACGAGGGAACTATTGGCCCAGAACAAGTTCGTAGCTAAAGAATAGCGGAAAAGCGTTAGTATTGAGCAGCACCCTAAGGAACACATCATGTCATCGAATCCTGTCAAAGTCATTCTGTATCGCTGGGCGGGCGCATGGGGACCTTTTAAAGTCAATATCCCTTGCGGTGAATGCTCCCTAACTGTCGATGTCATAAACGACACCTTCCAACACGAATTAGCCGATATCCCCGTTGAATTGGAAATGCATGATTGGCTTTCAGAATGGTGGAAACCTCTACTTTCTGGAGGCTGGCATGCGCCTATCGTTATTGTGGGCGGAAAAGTAGTAAGCCAAGGACATGCGCTTAATCGTGGCGTACTAACAGAGGCCGTCATTGCCGAGCACGTTAAACGTTCAGAGCTTAAAGGCACACACTTGTTTGGGAAAGAAAGCTGCCCTCACTGCGTTCGAGCGAAAGGGTATTTAACCAAAGCGGGTTTGGATTTCGATTACCACGATGTGGTCAAAGAGCCCGGTTCACTTTATGAGATGTTAGGCCGAGTTAAGCCTATTGTGGGCCCCAAAACGCCCATTACAGTCCCACAAATTTGGTTCGATGGCAAATACGTTGGCGGTGCAAACGAATTGCAAGACATTGTCCAAGCCCCTGTTGAGCCTAACCCCGATCGCGGCCAATGCTCTTTGTCACCACCAGGGCATGCAGCTGTCGCATCATCGTAAACCTTTGCATTGATGTGCTCTAATGTAGGCCCCTAGAGTAAGACCTAGCGTAAGCCTTAGCGCAAACTTTGACGAACCACGAGCGCAACACCTGCGGCGCACAGCACAAACCCTAGCGCGCTCACCGCGCTTAAGGTTTCACCAAACAACAGCCAAGATTCTACCGCCACAATAGGCGGAACCAAATAAAACAAGCTGGCTACATTGCCCGCTTCACCTTGTCGTAGCAGCAACATCAAAAGCAGCACAGCGCCCAGCGACAACACAAGGATTAACCAACTCAAGGCAAACAAAAACGTGGGTGTCCATTGAATGTGGTTGTCCTCAAACAACAGCGACAAGGGCAACAACACGGCCGACACCGCTAAATATTGAACCGCCGCCCCACACACCATGGGAATGTCGGTACAAAAACGTTTTTGATACAAGGTGGCTGTGGTAATACCGAATAAGGCGAGTAAACAAAACACAAAACCTGCACTGTCTAATCCTTGAACACTTAAACCGCGATCGAACACCACCACGGTAACCCCCAAAAGCCCCAATAAAATCCCAATAAGCTTTCGCCGAGTTATTGACTCTTTTAACCAAACCGATGCAAGAAGTACCGTGCATAACGGTTGCAAGCCAACCACCAAAGCACTAAATCCTGCATCTACGCCGCGATCAATGGCTATAAACACACCACCTAAATAAAACCCGTGTAACAGTATTCCCACAATGGCCGCGTGAGCAACATGCGATGCGCTGCGAATCCACGGCTCTTTCAAAAGCGGCACCAATACAAAAAGCAGCGCCGATGCGATGGACAAACGAACACATAAAAACGTTAAGGGGGCAGCGAATGGAATGCCCAACTTCGTACCGATAAACCCCGTGCTCCATAGAAACACAAACAACCAAGGCGCATAGGCCATGAAACGGATGCTCATGCGGATATAAAACCACTGTAACCGTTTGCCAGAATGAGGTTTTTTCCGAGCGGTTTAAGTTTTGCCCCTCTCGATGACTCATACTGATGATGGTTTGTTTTCAAGGTTATACCCGTCTGAATGAACGCGTTAAGTTTTGTGTACCTCATTGGTGGTGCTGCCCTATTAATGTTCGCAGGTGATGCGCTGGTAAAGGGCGCCATGGGTATCAGTTTACGTTCAGGCTTATCAGCCACGTTCGTCAGTTTAACCGTTGTGGCACTAGGAACGTCATTGCCAGAATTACTGGTTAGTGTGCAAGCCGCCTTATCAGGCTCAACCGATATGGCGCTTGGCAATGTCATCGGCAGTAATATCGCCAATAGTTTGTTAATTTTAGGCGTACCCGCACTTATATTGGCAGTTAAAACCCACGCATCAGAACACAAACGCAATGCCTTCATGATGTTAGCCGCCACAGCAGCTTTCGCAGCGGTTGCTTGGAGCGGGGAAATATCCCGATTTGCAGGAATTTGCTTTCTTATCGGTTTGCTGGGCATCATCGGTTTAAGCCTGTATTTATCGAAAAACCAACCAGCTGAGCTTGAAACAGAAGCGACAGAAACTGCAAAAATCCCCAGCAAAAAACTCATCCTGTATTTATTGGTGGGCATTATTGGGCTACCGATAGGTGCCCACGGATTAATCACAGGAGCAAAAGACATCGCGCTGGCAGTGGGCTTATCTGAAAGCGCAATTGGTCTGACGGTTATCGCTTTAGGCACATCTTTACCTGAACTTGCGGCAAGTGTAGCGGCCGCCTTTCGAGGCAGAACCGATGTGATTATGGGGAACGTCATTGGTTCTAATTTAATGAACATTATGGCCATCATAGGCGTTACGTCCATCATTACACCGCTGAGCGTTGCCTCCACCTTAGTGTTAACCGACATCACCATGTTACTGGGCATAACGATTGTTTTAACGTTGGTGGTGTTCGCAAAATGGCCTATCGGAAAAGGCATTGGGTTGGTTTTTCTAGCAGGCTATGGTGTGTTCACTTGGTTAGCGCTCAGCCATACAGTGGGCTAACCGATAATCGCCCAGTGACATCATGCTTATCAATAAGAGCTTGCACCAAACCAGATTGAATGCTTTGGTTAACAAAATTACTTAACCATGCGCTTGCTTCAGGTATGCCATGCTTACAACCAATACTCTGTTGCACCGCGGTAAAACTATCGTTTAATAAGCGTGTTCCAGGGTTCGCTGCAAGCTGTTTTAATAACGGTGGCCGAAGGCCTGCTAACGCATCCAATTTTTGGGTTAAAAAATCTTCCACTGAATTTTCAAAGCTATCACTGGTGACAAGATTGGCATGGTTAAGATTTTCACGTAACCACAGTTCATAAGCAGCGCGAGATTTAGCAGCGATATTGACCCCCTTTGCATCCACGTCTTGTGGTGTTTGAAAGCGGCTGTTTTCGAAAACTAAATAGGTTGCTTGTATCTCGCAATACGAGGGTGAAAAACTAATGGTTTTGGCCCGCTCGGGTTCAGCTGCAATGTTGCCAATATCCCACGCATCATCCAGCAGCGCATCAGCAACAAAACCAGGCCCAGGGTACGCAAGTAGTGTAAGTTCAACACCTAAGGCATCAGCAATCGCTGCCGCCATGTCCGGTGATACCCCAGTAGGATCGCCATCGGCGGTTTCTCCGGTAACTAACAATCCGTTGGTCATATTGATGGCAGCACGCAGCTTACCGGTGGGGCACAACTGCTTTCGTACTGCATTCACATCGGGCGTTAACATGGGGGTTCATTCACTCCATTCGTAGTGTTTTTTTTCTAATGCCCAGGGTATATCAGTTTCGTTCACGACCGAACGATCCAATTCTACGCGCACATCTTCTAACGGCACGATGGCGTCTTCATAGCCACCTAATGCGATGAAATCAGATTTACGTAAGCTAAATTCAATCGGCGCTACTAATGCGGGGGTTGGCACATAACCAAAGGCGTTTTTAGGCATATCCAACACATCAGCCATAATAGTGATGCCTCCACCGGGCCATCGATACACGGGCGCACCACCACAAGTAATCTGAGTTAATCGTTTTTGAACCGATTGTGTTAAACGCACGGGGTTCTCAGTAACGCCTGCGCGTAAACTACCCCCTGCACCGCCCATGAACAACACGGTGCACAACGAAGGCTCACAATTCTCGGCTATGCGATGGACGACAGGTTTTAACGTATCGGGCAATGCCATAGGTTGTGGCACTAATTCATCGTCTAAGACAAAGTAGGCGTGTTGTTCACCCGTGGTAGAAATCATCAGTAAGCGCAATCCAGAACGGGCAAGATCCGGTTTAAAACCATCGATTAGCGATAACGGATCTTCAATGTCGGTGCCGCCCCAACCACTACCGGGTTCAGCCACTTGAAAGTAGCGCCCAGGCGTGGATCGCCGCCCTTTTATGCGCACACCACTTGGCTCCATCCCCAACATGCGCCCAGCTTGATGCTCGGACAAAACCCCGGTGATGTGATCATCCACCACAATAACTTCATCAACGAAGGGTGCCCATTGACGGGCGAACATGCCAATGGTGGCCGAACCGCACCCAACGCGCATCACCTCTTCTTTCACGCCGTTTACAACAGGTGCACAACCAGCTTGCACTTGAATGCGAGCACCTTCATCCACGGTAAGCTCAACCGCTTCTCGGTTACATAAGTTCATTAAGGTGTCACACGTAATGCGCCCCTCTTTTTTAGAACCGCCAGTTAGATGGTTTACCCCACCTAAAGAGAGCATTTGCGATCCGTATTCGCCGGTGGTGATGTGCCCAACGGCCTCACCTTGCGCTCGCACTATGGCTTGCTCTGAACCTAAGTGTCGATCGGTATCAATTTTTATTTTTACACCGCAGTAGCTGAATATCCCTTCAGTAACCACTGTTACCATGTCAACGCCTTCGATGTCTTGACTAACAATGAACGGTGCGGGTTTATAGTCAGGATAGGTTGTGCCTGCTCCAATGGCGGTGATGAACGGATTAGTTGACCCTAACCACTGGCCATCCCATTCTTCTTTAGCCACATCAGATTTTAAAAATTCCACAACACTTGCGTTGCCTCGCCTCTTCTGGTGCTGTAACACGGTGAATGGGTCCACTCTAACGAGGTCGCCTCCATCATTTGCATAACGATCGCACGCGCCGGTACGACCGTCTTTGATGTAACACAACACAGGACAGGCATCGCATCGTATCTTGCCATTGGGTTCAGGCACTACGCTTTGTCGAACCATGTATTAGGTATCCTTGCTTATGGCAGCCAATACTTTATCGGGGGTGGCCGGTAAGTTCGTTACTCGTGCACCGCTGGCGTGGTAAATGGCGTTAAGAATGGCAGGCGCTGTGGGAATTAGCACGTGTTCACCTAATCCCTTTGCCCCAAACGGCCCATGCGGGTCGGCAACTTCCACCAAAATGGATTCTATGGGAGGAATATCACCAATGGTGGGAATTAAGTAGTCGTGTAAATTTTCGGTGCGCCCGGGAATGAACGATTCCATTAATGCTAAGCCGATACCCTGCGCTACCCCACCTTGAATTTGCCCTTCAATTAACACAGGGTTTATGGCCTTTCCCACATCGTGGGCGGCAACAAAATTCAATAACGTAACCTGTCCGGTTTCTATATCAACACAAAGCTCTGCTAATTGGGCAGCGTAACCGTACACGGCATAAGGTACGCCCTGCCCGTTTTCATCTAAAGGTAAAGTGGGTGGATCATAGGTTTCACTTACTTGAACCACATAACCATCGCCATCAACCGGTAAATCTGACCAGCTTGGTGTATTACCCAACCGCAGCATTTTTTTACGTAACGCAGCACCTGCAAGCTTTGCTGCATTGCCCGATACGAACGTTTGCCGGGACGCAGAGGTTTTACCTGCATCCGGGGTGATATCGGTATCGCTGCTGATTAGGCGAATATCTGCTAAATCGACACCACACGCATCACTGAAAATTTGTGCAATGACTGTGTTTGCACCTTGGCCGATATCCACAGCACCTTGGTGAAGGCACACCACACCATCAGCGTTAACACCTGCTTTTATGGTGGACGGATTAGGTAAAGAGGTGTTGCCGCAGCCATACCAACCGCTGGCAATACCCACCCCAAAACGTTGATGGGAGTGTTCAGCAATAGCGTTTTTATTCGCCAATGTGGCGCGCTTGTTTGCATCTGTCCAAGCCTTTTCTAATGCATTCAAACATTCGCTTATACCAACCGCGCCATCAAATACTTGGCCTGTAATTGTTGGCTCACCGTTACGCAGCGCATTGTGTAATCGAAACGCTAAACGATCCATACCCACTTGATTGGCTAAGTCATCAAATGCGATTTCTTGTGCAATTGCAGCTTGCGGCACACCAAAACCACGAAACGCACCGCTGGGGGCACAGTGTGTGTACACCGCTTGAGTTCGCGCACGATAATGAGCAATACGATAAGGGCCTGATGCGTGAATGGGTACGCGATTCGCAACGGTTGGCCCCCACGACGCATAAGCTCCGGTATTAAACACACCGTCAAAATGAGCAGCGGTGACTTTCCCGTGTTCATCACAACCAAACTGCACTTGAATAGAGGCTGGGTGCCGCTTGGTGGTGGATTGCATCGATTCACGACGCGAAAAGGTAACCCGAACGGGCTGCTTAAGATGCCAAGCGGCTAAGGCAACTAATGGCTGCCATGAGATATCCAGCTTCGATCCAAATCCGCCACCTGTGGCGGTAGACACCATTTGAACATCCTTAGCATCGATGCCTAATATGCTGGCGATGCTGTCTCGGTTCATGTAAGGCGCTTGCGTACAACCGTATAAGCTGATTCGGTTACCCTGACGAATGGCATAACCTGCTTCAGGCTCTAAATAGGCGTGCTCAACAAAACCCGTTTCAATGTGTACAGTAGCTGTGTGAGAGGCTGCCTTCAGTGCACTTTTTGCATCTCCACATTGCACAAACCCCTCGCACATCACGTTGTGTTCACTGTTCTCGTGTAATCGCTTTACTGTGGGTTGCATGGCTTCTTCAGGTGTTAACACAGCCTCTAACGCATTAAAACTCACCGGAAAACTATCGGGGTTAAAGGCGTGCATCACACCAGCATCCCCCACCACGGCAGCAACCGGTTCACCTTTAAATCGGCATTCACTTTCAGCGAAAACGGGTTGATCGAAAAACGGCGGAATCACCCCAAATTGATTAACACCTGGAATATCGTTATGGGTAAAAACCGCATGAACGCCTTCTGTGTTCGCTACAAAGGCATCGATATCACCAAATGAGAAACTTGCTCGATGATAGGGCGAACGAATCACTTTAAGTACTAACGCATTTTCAGGCGCTACGTCATCGGCAAACTGTTCTGCACCTGTTACTTTTGGGTATCCATCAACGCGCATCGGAGACCCGCCAACACGAGCATTGTTGTTTGTGGTTAAGGCTTCTGTGTTGCAAACGGCTGCCAATATTTTTCGATACCCTGTGCATCGACAGAGAACACCGCCTAAGGCATCTTTCGCTGCTTGTTCGCAAGGTGTTTTGTTTTCCCGAAGTAATGGCGTAGCGGCCACCAACAAACCCGGTGTGCAAATACCGCATTGTGCCGCACCATGCATTAAAAACGAATTCGCCAAGCGCTGAGTCACAGCTTCTGTTTGCATAAGCCCAGATAAAGTATCAATTCGTTTACCCGCAACTTGTCCAATCGGTACCAAACACGCACACACCGCATCACCATTGAGTAATACCGTACACAGGCCACAATCTCCGGCATTACACCCAACTTTAACGTCACGACACTGCGCGTGTTCTCTTAAGGCATCACTTAAACGATGGGTTGCAGGTAGTTCTAAAACGATGTTTGCACCGTTAAGCTCAAATTCAATGCCCATGTGGAATGCTCATGCTGTATGCCTCATGGATGCACACTCGATATTGAAAGACATTGCTGGATAACTGACAAGAGCGTGCGCTGCAACACGGCACGTACCACGGTGAGTCGATAATCCGCTGTTCCTCGAACATCATCAATGGGAGAGAGTTCATTAAACGGATACGATTGAATCAGCGCCTGCACCGCTTGTTGCTCAGTGGCGGTGTTTATGGCCAATCCATTAAGCGCAGTTTCTAAATCAAAGAGCCGCTGGGCGATGGGCGAACACGAACCAACTGCTAATGCGCAGCGGTTGATATGCCCTTGTTCGTTGGTACTAATATGCACCGCTAACATTGCAATGGATATCACCAAATACGATCGTGCGCCTAACTTAGTGAATGCACTGCGTTCGGTATTTAAAGGCGCTGGAACATAAATGGCTGTAACCAATTCATCGGGTTTTCGCTGTGTTGTACGCACACCGGTTATAAAATTTTGCAAAGCGATTCGGCGCGTGCCACCGGCGTGTTGTAATTCAACGGATGCATCTAATGCCAGCAAGGTTGGCACACCATCAGCAGCTGGCGAAGGTTCGCAAATGTTTCCCACAAGCGTTGCCCGGTTTTGTATTTGCACTGAACCCACATCCCGGGCGGCCGCTTTTATCGCATTGAAGGCGGGCGGTAAGTCAGCTTGTAGTAGTTCTGTCCAAGTGGCAGCAGCGCCAATACGCCATTCGTTGCCAATTAATGTAATGCCTTTTAATTCGCTTAGTTGGGTAACATCAATAGCGTGTGCAGGTGCAGCCCCGTCTTGTAAAGCAGGATAAAAATCGGTGCCACCTGCGATAACCGGTAACGGGTTGTTAGCCAGTTGCTTAAGTGCAAGCGCTAGGCTCACCGCAGCCCATCCTTTCCCTCAGCCTCATCGTGTGTTAACCCACCCACGCGAGGCAACGGCCTACCAGAATCGGTAACCGCTACGGCAACCATGATTTCATTGGCGCGAGGCGCATCGGTTATGTATACCTCCATTCCATCAAAATGAGACCGTACATAAGCCGCCTCTTTATGCCCCAAAGGCACGTCGAGCACTTGGCCCATAGAACCCATTTTTTTACTCGAAGCAACCAAGGCTGCCCCTTTTTCAACCGCTGCACGTAATGGCTTTCCAAGCCTTGGGTGCAGTATGGCGGCGGCATGTTCAAGCTCACCGTTTTCACCCACCATGGCTGATTTGCCATAACTTTGTGCATCACTGGGCTCTATACCTAATGCCTCAACGGCACGACGCCCTAATAAATCCCCCAGCTCTTCACCGATGACCATCAAGGTTTCAAGATCTTCTGAAAATTTTCCGGCGTAAGGATTTTCTATAACCGCAACGGCTGCTGCACGTCGTGTCGGCGGCACGATGGCTTGCCCCATTTCTTTATGCGTTTCATCTAAAAACACACAAATTTTTCGAATTTTTGCTTGGCTCATGCCCATTCTCCTATACACGCTTGATGACCTTGACAACTGATAAAAACGCCAGCCAGAGTCGATTCTGTCATGAGTTGCCGTGCTTCGTTTAACCCATTTTGCACGGCCTGTTCTCGAAGACGCTTGGGAAGTTCAGACACCGCTACCGTAACCTGCGTGTGGCTTAAATCAGAATCGGGCTGCAATTCATTAGCAGGTATTCGTTTTACATAACGCGTATCAGTTTCAGCACAGGATAACTGCACAGCGTTGGCAATTAACGTGGCAGCAACATCGGCCGCTGCCGCGGTGGGCGCCAATACCGTTACTGCATCGGCAATGCCTAAGCTGTAACTGCGCCCAGTCCACCCACTGGTGGCAATTCCCCCAACCCCATCGTTTGAACGTAAAGTGATAGTGGCAGCCTGTGTCGCGTTGTTTTGACACACAGCAATGGAGCTTTGTGCACCGGGGGACAACCACAATGCGATATCCCCTCCATTGTTTACCATCAGTCGCCTAGCTTTTGGTGCCGCCTGCTGCATGCCTTGAACTAAAAAATCAGCTACCGCCCCAGCAACGGCTGCCATGGGTGTAACAAACCGGTTTGCATGAGGCAAACACGCACGCCACATCGAGTTAGCGACCACTCCTTCGGGTGGGTTACCACGTTGATTGACATTCGATGTTAAGGGTGTTCGTAACAACGGTAGCTCACATACCAAAGCCTCTAACAAACCATCAAAGCTATGTTGCGCCGCATTATGCGCGGCTGCGATGGTGGATTTATCGGCATCAACATCAATGAGCACATCAATGGGCCCGTAGTGCAGGTGCAAACGTTCATTAGGCAAAATGGCCACTGCGGGCGACCACGCACTTGATACGGGTTTAGCGCAGGCCGTCAACACCAGCAATCTCTGAGGCTTTAAGCCCACCAACGCGCTCGTGCACCCGTGCCCCTGTGCTCATGACCAACGCTAACAACAATTCATTGGCGCGTGGTGCATCATTAATTCCTACCGTTACCGTATCAAAATGGCTTCGAACATAAGAGGCATTTATGTGGGTAAGTGGAATATCCAACTGAGCTCCTGGGCTACCCACTTTTTTTGTTGACGGCACGATGGCTTTGGAATCACCGAGTAGCTCGCGCATGGCATAGCCACCGGGTACATGCCAAAGCGCGCCGTGTTCAACTTCGCCCGCCCCTCCCACGATGGCCCCTTTGCCAAAACCTTGCACTTCATTTGGCCCGCCCAGTTCATCAATCAGCCGCTGAGCCATCGCTAAACCAAGCGGTTTTAGCGATTCCATATAGCCTTCAATTTCTGGCACATAGTGCCCCGCAAACGGGTTGGTGATTACTGCCACACAGGCGCCCTTTTTCAACGGTTTTGCAGCTATCGGGCCGCCTTCGTGGAAAATCTCTTCCACCGAGCACTTGAGCTTTCTCAATTCGATATCTTTGGGAAGCGATGTGAGCATATTTGCGTTTCGTTTATTGTTCGTGTTCGAATAGCTGTATTGAAACCCTTGATAGCCCTTGGGTCAACCTTTTTCTATTTCAAACGCGAACGGCGAAGATGAGCACAACACAACATAAATTAGTGGTAAAAAACATCGGGCGCATGCTGTCGGGTAAATTAGAAGAACCCTTGATCGATGGCAATTGCATCATCGCCATCGACGGTAAAATCACAGACATCGGTTACGCGAAAGATTTAGATACCGATCTTGCTACCACTGAAATTGATGCCAACGATGTGTGGGTAGCGCCAGGCTTAATCGACAGCCACGTACACCCTGTCATTGGCGACTACACACCAAGACAACAACAAATCCATTGGATAGATTCCTGCTTGCACGGCGGGGTTACCACCATGATCTCCGCAGGGGAGGTGCATTTACCCGGTAGGCCCAAAGACATTGTGGGCTTAAAAGCAATGGCCATCGCCTCACAGCGTTGGTATGAAAACTTCCGCCCCAGTGGTGTAAAAATGCACGCAGGCGCGCCAGTGCTTGAAGAAGGCATGGAAGAAAACGATTTTAAAGAGCTGGCGGATGCGGGGGTAAAGCTTCTAGGTGAAGTAGGTTTAGGCTCGGTAAAAGCAGGCGAAACTGCGGCTCAGATGGTTAAGTGGGCGCGTAAGTACGGCATACAATCCACCATTCATACCGGTGGGCCATCCATCCCGGGTTCAGGGTTAATTGATAAAGATGTGGTACTGGAGGCTGACGCCGATATTATCGGTCACATAAACGGCGGGCACACGGCACTGCCCGATGATCAAATTATGTGTTTGTGTGAAGGTTGCCAGCGCGGCATCGAGATTGTGCACAACGGCAACGAACGTGCAGGTTTATTGGCCATGCGCACAGCCTTTGAATTAGAACAATCTGAACGCGTCATTCTAGGCACAGACTCACCAGCTGGTTCTGGTGTGCAGCCTTTAGGCATATTGCGCATGATTGCCATGTTATCTAGCTTAGGCAACGTACCGGCGGAAATTGCCTTTTGCTTTGCAACAGGCAATACCGCTCGCATGCGCGAATTAGATACCGGTTTGTTAGAAGTGGGTATGTCGGCTGATTTTATTCTTCTTGATCAGGCTCAACACTCCCCCGGTAAAGACATGCTTGAAAGCATCGAACAAGGTAATTTACCGGGTATTGGCATGACGGTTATTGATGGTGAAGTGCGTTCTCACCGCAGTCGCAACACACCACCAGCCACTCGTTTACCAAGCATTGTGGGTGCTTAGTTTTGATGTTGAAAAATTATATGCTCATCCAGTTCGGCGACAGATGAGCAGCCCACTTGCGCCATAACCGTGCTGATATCGTCTTCTATTATATCAAACACCTCAGATAAGCCTTTCGCACCCGATGCGCCAATGGCATACAGAAAAGGACGCCCAAGGAACACAAAATCAGCCCCTCTGGCTAACGCTTTTACAATGGAATCGCCACTACGAACACCGCTATCAATGAACACGGGAATGTGGCTGGGTAAAGCTGCGCGAACAGCGCTCAATTGATCGATCGGTGCAACGGCACTATCTAACTGCCTACCGCCATGGTTAGATAAGTACACCGCATCAGCACCGTATTCCACGGCATGTTGTGCGTTATCTACGGTAGTGATGCCTTTAACAATTAAGTTACCAGACCAAGCATCACGCAAACGTTTTAAAAACGTAGCATCTAACAAACCGCGTGTAGCGGTTCGCGTAAATGAGGCATCGGCAGGATCGTTGGCAAAGTTTGCAAGTTCTGGTTTGCCTTTAATTAAGGTGGTTAACGACCATTCTGGGTGCAGTGCTAAATCGATAAACTGGCGAGGGCCAATTTTCAGTGGTGCTTGAAACCCGTTTTTTATATCGCGTGAGCGACGAGCTACTTTTTGCGCATCCACAGTAAGTATCAAGTTTTTATATCCTGCAAGCTTTGCCCGTTCCACAAGCTTCATGGCTTCATCAATAGAGGGGCCAACATAAAGCTGAAACCAGGCATTATCTGGTGCCCATTGGCACATATCTTCTAACGATGCAGAAGCGGCTGTGGAAACCCCAATGGGCACCTGACGAGCAACAGCGGCTTCTGCCAATAATTTATCAGCACCGTGCCATGACAACGCACACATGCCCATTGGGGCTATGCCAAACGGCAGCGCAAATTGTTGACCCAATACCGTTGCGGATAAATCACGGTGATTGATGTCTTTAAACGATCGAGGTAGCAGCCGTATGTCGCGAAAGCGCTGCGCATTATTGGCTGCAGCGGTTTCTTCTCCTGCCGCCCCATCGATGTAATCGAACATGAGTCGAGGCATACGGCGTTTAGCGCGAGCACGGGCATCGGCAATGGAATGTATGGGTCTTCGCATGCCAGTAGTGTACGTGAGGCCGAGTGAAATCAATGCGCAATAATTTTAATATTTGCATCTTAATGGCGTAGCTCGTGCTTTGGACTTAACAGGAACGTTTCTCTGGAGCCACAGTGGCACAACACAGCACTTGCCGAAAACGATGGGGAGTTAAGCTTGCCAGCATCATGCTGACCATGCTCATGCTGTTTTTAACCCCAATGGCAAACGCGCAATTAAAAATTCAAGAATCGGTGATTGAAATGCGCAGCAGCGATGCCTACCGGGTGCTTGAATTTGAAAATACTGGCAAGACTTCTGTCTTTATCACACTGGATTTACAACAGGTGGTATCGCCTGCTACCTCACGTTTTGGCGAGGAAACCACTGTTCCAGTTAAGCGCCATGTGATGCACATTACCCCTTCGCTATTAGAAATTCCTGCTCACCAAACAGCGCACGCTGTAGTGAATCGGCACATCAAACCGATTAAAAACGAGGAAGTGTATCGATTGCTGGTGAAACCCGTACGAAGCGCTGACAGTGCATCGATTTTCTTAAACTACGACTTACTTTTTTTGGTTCGCCCTGAAAAATCCAACCCCAATATTGCGTTACACCGAACACCTTCGGGAATGTCTTTGGTGAACACCGGCAACAGCAATGCATTAATGAGACAAATGCAATTATGCGATCGCTCAATTGATGTATGCGCACCCCTCTCCACGCAGCGTTTGTACGCAAATGAACGGTGGACAGTGCCTGTACCTAAGTATTTTAATTTGGATTATCTCGTGTTACAAACTGAACAAATTCATCAAGAAAAAAGTCAGCATGTGGAATACCGTGCCGCCAATACGAGCGATCTTTAGAGCAACACCTTTTTAGAGCCACCCCATTCACTATTAGCGGCCATGAGTCCTTGAGTAACCGTTAACAGCCCCTTCACTCCATTCTTGCATTACAGACGCATTAGAGCGATACACATCCACTTGCAATGGGTAACAAGGCGTTGAATCATCCGAATGACTGCTGCCGCAATCCCCGCCGGGGCATGCAGACAACGCGCCCAATAAATCGGTTTCAGCAAACAGTTCTAAATAATCCCCTGGCCGCACAGGGCTTGCTTTCATAAAATACTGCTGAGTATCTCGAGTAAAGCCTGTGCACATAAATACGTTTAATACATCGTGAATGTGATGCTCCACGTCTTGGGGTTTGAGGTTTAGATGGTCAGCTAGCGCGCGAGATAAATTTGAGTGGCAACAGAAGTGATAATCCACGCCGTTTAACACATGGTTCGTGTAAGGATCACACCGAGTACCAATAACATCGTGAATGCCACCGCCGTCCTCATCAAAGCCATACCAGTCTAGAGTGTCGCAAACGATAGTGGCCAAAGGGCGTAAATACGGCATGTTGCTCCACAATCTATCGCCTGTACTCACGTGGGTGGCATGCAATTGACGAGTTTTACCGCTAAAAAATCGCTCTTCTAAATTGTGCATATTCCATAGGTTCAAATCTCCCACTTGAGGCCCATCCACACTGCTGATTCGAACCACATGGCCAGCGGGCACTTCGAAGGTTTTTGCATCCCTTGGGGGCACCGTTACACTGTGAACCGGTACTAATTCGGCGAGAACTGCGTCATAAAATGCCCTATCATATCGGGGCAATTGATTGACCCCATAGCTTATGATTGCAGGCTTAGAACGACGTTCTTTCGCATCTGAGGGTTCCGTGTGAGCATGTTTCTGCACTATAAACCAACCTTTTGTCTAATTGACGTATCCCGTGCTTTAGTGGATGCTAAGGGTTATCAAGTCATATGTAATGGTAGCGAGGCTAGGATGCTACTGGTTAACAAGTCATACAAAGAGGTAGCGTGACATGGAAATATTGCTGGTTGAAGACCACCGACTCGTCGCTGATGCGATGCAAGTCATGCTTAAACAGGTGGGTAGCGATATTAACGTAACCGCTTGTTATTCCACCCAGCACGCTTTCTCTCTATTCGAAGAGAATTCTCACTTCGATCTTATCCTAACGGACCTACTGATGCCAGGCATCGACGGAATCGGATTCCTGGTAGGTTTGAGAAATCGTGGCGTGCGGATTCCTGTGGTAATCGTCAGCGGAGTGTCCGATTTACGTGCGGTACGCAATGCCTTCGACAACGGAGCGGCTGGGTTTATTAGTAAAAGCCTGCCCTGTGTCGAGCTGGTGAACGGCTTGAAACGCGTAATGGCTGGGCAGCGTTATTTTCCAGATCTTGGCACCATCGATGACCAAACCCATGTTGCTCGCACCGGCGCACGGTTTCCCAATTCAGGCACAGGCAGGCGCCCAGGTGAGAAGCAGCTGCAAGTGCTTCGGCTAATGGCTGATGGCAATTCCAACAAACAAATATCTCAGATTGTTGGCATCAGCGAGGCCACGGTGAAATACCACACCTCGCAGCTGTTCAAATTATTATCGGTTAAAAACCGAACCAGCTGCGTTAGAGAAGCCCAAAACCGCGGATTGCTAGAAAACTACCAAAGCGCTGCCCTTTAGCAGCGCTGCGGCGGCATAAAAGCGGTTTCTAAAAGACCGCTCGAAAGGAACCTCTTAAGAGGTTGCTAAGCCTTCTTTGGGCTTTAACCATTTGGCTAACACGCCGTAAGGGATTAACGCGGCGAGTGCAACGCCCCACTTCACCAGTAAATCGGTCACCATTGGCATATGCCACCAATCGCCTTGGCCTGCGAACGCCAACACCCAAAATAACGTGTTGTCGATGAACGAGCTTAGTGCTGAGGAGACGATGGGGGCAACCCACCAAACGTGTTCACGCAAGCGATTAAACACCGATACATCAAGCATTTGCGCAACCAAAAATGCGGTACCCGATGCTAGTGCAATTCTTGGGGTGGCAAGAATAAACGACAACACCACACCCACCACGAAACCAACCAGAACCACTTTTCTGGCGGTACTCGCCCCATAAACACGGTTAGTTAAATCCGTGATTAAGAAGGCGACGGGATAGGTTAATGAACCCCACACCAACCACTCGTTGATGGGAATTTCTACAAGGTAATTGGAGGCCGCTACGATGAGCGCCATGCCCACGACGAAATGCCACGGGAATCGAGAAAGTGTCATTTTAAATATTGGTTGCTGGTGAGGAAGGACGCTAGTCTACTGGAAATTCGCCAATTCGCGTGAACGCGGTGTTTCGGTCGGGCTGCCAAAATACAGCCAACTGATCCAACCATGGGGTTTGTGTGACCCTAGTCTCGAACAGCTCGGAAAGCCACTGATGGTAGCTGTGCGATTCTTCAGCGTTCTCAATTCGATTCGACAACGTCATGTGAAAATGAAACTCTTCGAGCACATGTGGGTAGCCGTAGGTTTCTAAGTACTTGCGCCCTCGTTCTGAGAGTGTTTCAGGTTTTCGACGTTGTCGATCCGCATCATTCAGCGGTGCTCGAAAGGGTTCAAACGTGCGCATAACATCGGCAGCGAAGGCATTCACATCAGGCGAATGAGGCAAAGTGAGCGCGTGAAAGCCATTAACGATATTCGGCCTCAATCCGGTTAACGGCACACGCTTTTTGGAGCGCGTATAAGCTTGCACGGCATCTAGTAATGCCTGCTCGGTGAATCCATTGGCCAATTCCATGGGCGCTTTAAAGGTTGAATGAAAGCCATAATGAGCAGCTTTTTTTGTTACGTTAAGCCGAATTGGGTGATCGTCTTGGCAGCGGGTGCGTTGCAACACATGCGCGCCGAATTCACCTAACATTGAATCATCGGATGGCACAAAATACACCGCATAGCGAGCAATTTTTTTCTGTGTTTCATCGCCCATTACATTGCCCATAACAAAAATTAATTAGGCAACCCGTTGCCCGCCCACATAAACCTCGCGCACGATGGGCGTATTGTTTATAACAGCCACACGCACAAAGTCGGCTCGCATACCGGTTTGGATTGAGCCACGATCGTGAAGATTGGCCATAACCGCATTGTTGGATGTGACCAACGCAACCGCTTTGGGTAAATCCCAACCCTCTAAATTGGCAATAACAAACACTGCCTGCAATAAGCTTGAAGGTACGTAATCAGAACTTAAGCCATCCAGAACTTTGGCTTTGAGTAAATCTATAGCGCTGACGTTGCCTGAATGCGAACCGCCGCGAACCACATTAGGTGCACCCGCAATCGTGAATAGACCGTGCTGTTTAGCACAATGGGCGGCCTCTAACGAACAAGGGAATTCTGAAATTAAAACCCCGTCTCTAACACCATCAAGCACGTGCTGTTCGGTGGTGTCATCGTGGCTGGCTAGCACTAAACCGGTGTGGTGTTTAAACCGATCCAACACTTTTTCACGATTCAATTGAACGTATTTATGCCCTTGATCTATGCGAAGTTGAATCATTTCCTCCACTTCACTTTCTGAACGCTCGCTGCGACTGTTATGACGTCGCAACGCATCTAAATCTCGCCACTGGCGTTGCCCAGGTGTGTGGTCCATGAGTGACACCAAACCTAATAACGGTGCATCGGCCGCAGGCTCTAACGCCTGCATAAGTTCAGGGTCGGTTAATTCGCAGCGAATATGCAAGCGATGATTAATTCTAAAAACACCGGCGTTATGGCCGTCGTGAATCGCTTGTTGCAATTGCATGAACAAACGATTTTGCGGTTTATCTTCATTGGGTATAGCGCCCACTCGCGTCGAGTCAAATACGGTGGTAACGCCACTTGCCGCCATTTCAGCATCGTGCGCAACGGCTGCTGCCATAATATTTGGCCAAAAGGTCTTTGGCCGCGGAATTAAGTGGCGCTCCATGTTGTCGGTGTGCAGTTCTATTAGACCTGGAATTAAGTAATCGCCTTCAAAATCTACCCCATCGGATAGATTTGAGAGCGTTGCCTCCTGCACCTCATCGATTATTTCGTCGCGAACACGGATGCATCCGTTCAGAAGTTGATCGGGAAGAACGACGACCGCATTGTGGAAGTGTTTGACCATTAACCCACTGGTGTTAACCAACCGTAAGGGTCTGGCGCTTGCCCCCACTGAATGGCATTTAATTGCTCGCGAAGGGCTCGAATTTTCGGTCCAGGCTGCCCAGAGCCAACCGCATAATCTTTACCTTCATGAATGAACGTTCCCACCGCAGCAAGCACCGCTGCTGTGCCCGATAATCCCGCCTCATATTCAGGGTTCGCGGCACGTTCGAGTAATTCTTCAATGGTGATGTCGCGTTCAGTTACCTGCATTCCGTTATCGCGGGCCAATGTGAGCACAGAATCCCTAGTAACGCCGTGAAGAAACGAGGAATCTAGCGGTTTCGTGATGATTTCATTGCCATCGATCATGAGAAAATTCGCAGCACCAGTCTCGCTTACGCCTTGCTCGTTAGCGAACAAGACTTGCTGTGCGTTGTGGTTTTTTATGGCCCCTTGTATGTGCTTTAACGCGCTGGCGTAATTGCCACCCCCTTTCACCATGCCATGATCATCACCACAGCGCATCCCCACAGAATCAAGCAGCAATCGCAGCGACACTTCACCACCAGTAAAGTAATCCCCCACAGGCGATAGCAACACGTACATAAGGGATGTATCCGACGGCTCTGCCGCTTTTCCAATAGCAGCTTCCAAGCCGATATGCGTTGGGCGAATGTACATAGATGCAGGTGGCTCTGGTACATCATCACGATACTGGCCAACTATGTCGGTAATCATTTTAGCGACATGGTCGTGCGAGAATTTTGGCAAATACAACAACTCACTACTTTGGGCGAACCGCGCAATGTTTTTGTCCATACGGAAAATTTTCACCGAACCGTCTGCATGTCGAAAGGCTTTTAACCCTTCAAAGCAGGTGCTGGCGTAATGCAATACGTGCGCACCGGGATGCATGGATATGCTATCCGAGCTTTGGGCCGCGATCGGGCTCCAATCGCCATCGAATTTACTCACCGTCATTTCCGGCATGAATCGGGTGCCAAAATCGCGAGCCATAGTTATCCTCGTTTTACTTACGTTAGTGCGCTTGCTCGAATCGATTCGTTTTATACCAACAACTCACCGGCCAACCATTTACGCGCTTCATCACTTTTTGGTGCATCAAAAAACGGTGCCACCGGTTGTTGCTCAACCACCGCACCTTGGTTCATCAGAAGAACCTCATCCGCCAAACGTTTCACCTGATTTAAATCGTGGCTTACGATCACGATTCGACACCCCGAATGCGATGCGGTTTTTAGCATCATTTCAATGGGAGCGGTGGAGACAGGGTCGACACTGGCTGTAGGCTCGTCCAGTAGAAGTATCGCAGGTTCGAGCGCTAATGCACGCGCCAACGCTAACCGCTGCTGTTCCCCAGCGGAAAGACGCTGTGCCGGTGTGTTGACAATAGCCGACAAACCCGCCATTTCCAGCGCGGCTAACGCATTGGCGCGACCTTGTGCCGCGTTTAAGCCACGCGCTTTTAATGCGTACTCAAGATTCTGTAATGCAGTCCTTGCCAATAGCGCGGGGCGCTGGGGAACAAACCCAACCGCCAAGCGCTGCGAACGCTGCAGTGTTGCTATGGACCGACTTGGGTTCGGTGCAGGTTTCCCCCCCCAACGAATCTGGCCTGAATCGGGCAAAAGAAGCCCCCCCAAAGTGCGCAGTAACAGCGACTTACCAGCCCCATTAGGACCGATTATGGCCGTGCATGACGAGGCACCAACAACCACATTCGGTACGTTTAACACCGTTCGACCGCTTCGGGTAATGCGTAATGCTGTGCCTTCAATGGGCAATACCGTATCCATTTACAAAGCATCCACGGACGCGCTATTGCGCGACACCGCGCGAGTGCCCAGCATCACTAAAATGTTAACCAATATAGCAATACACACCAAAACCAAGCCTAACCCTAATGCTAAGCTTAAATTTCCTTTTGAAGTTTCTAAGGCAATGGTGGTTGTCATCACGCGCGTGACGTGATTGATATTTCCACCCACCACAATAACCGCCCCAACCTCTGCAATCGCTCGTCCAAAACCTGCTAAAAGCGTCGTGGCCAATGCCGCTCGTGTTTCCCATAACAGGGTGCGCATTCGTTGCCAACGGCTGGCGGCAAATAAGGTGAGTTGATCACCTAAGGCCTCTTGGGCTCTTGCGATATGCTGACGCGATAACGCAGCCACAATGGGTGTAACCAGCAGCGACTGCGCAATAACCATGGCTGTAGGCGTGTACAAAAGCTGTAATGGCCCAAGTGCCCCGGCATTCGACAACAATAAATAGACCACCAAGCCCACCACCACTGGAGGCAGCCCCATCAAAGCGGTGATCAACAACACCACAGCGCCTCGACCTGGAAACCGGTGCACCGCCAACCAAGCGCCCAGAGGCAACCCTAAAAGGGCCGCAATGGCCACAGCGGCTCCACTAACCTGCAGCGACAATAAGATGATTTCCGCCAAATCCTCATCAAACTCTACAACCAGTTTGATCGCCTCTGAGATGGCATCAGAAAAGCCCGACATAGTGACTTACAATTTACCTGCTTGGTTACGGACGTAGATAATGACACAGACCCGCTGGTTGCCTTCACTACGACGGCGATTCAACAGTTTGAATGAGCAGGAAATATTAGCACTTGCGATTTCATCCGAGGAAGACGATGGGCGTATCTACCGAAGTTACGCCGCGGGGCTTCGAGCCGATTATCCCGCCAGCGCCCGTGTTTTCGACGCCATGGCTGATGAAGAAGATGAACACCGGCAACGTTTGATCGATCTGCACAAACGTCGTTTTGGGGACACGATTCCCCTTATTCGGCGTGAACACGTCTCTGGCTACTACGAACGCACCCCCGATTGGCTGACAAAACCCTTGTCACTTGAAAAAACCCGCTTGAAAGCTCACAAAATGGAATCTGATGCCGAACGGTTTTATCTGGCGGCAGCCGCCCAATCAACAGATGCAGCCACGCGAAAACTACTGGGAGACTTAGCACATGCTGAAGGCGGCCATCAGACACTGGCGGAGCAGCTCAATGAGACACATTTGCCGCAGGCCGTGCGCGTGGAAGAAGATGAGAAAGCCAACAAGCAATTTTTGTTGACCTATGTTCAGCCAGGGCTTGCCGGTTTGATGGACGGATCTATTTCTACCCTAGCCCCCATCTTTGCCGCCGCATTTGCAACGGGTAAGACATGGGAGACTTTTTTAATCGGCTTATCGGCCTCGGTAGGGGCAGGAATTTCAATGGGGTTTACGGAAGCTGCCCACGATGATGGCGTGTTAACGGGCCGAGGCTCACCGATTAAACGAGGATTTGCCTCTGGCATCATGACGCTAATTGGTGGTTTAGGACACACCCTACCGTACCTCATTCCAAATTTTAAAGTGGCCACCACAGTTGCGATTGTGATCGTGTTTATAGAGCTTTGGGCTATAACCTGGATTCAAAAAAAATACATGGACACCCCATGGAGCCGCGCCATGTTTCAAGTGCTATTGGGCGGATCCTTAGTGTTTGCAGCCGGCATATTGATAGGACACGGTTAACACCATTAACACACTAACGTTCATACGCACTAACCTGAGATGGTTATTCGGTGGTCTTTTGCTCACCGTGTTTTCAAGCTTTGGTCAAACGTTTTTTATCGCTCTTTTTTCCAGCGATATCCGAGAAAATTTCGCTCTAACACATGGTGAATTTGGCTGGGTTTACATGCTAGCTACGCTTGCCAGTGCGGCCATGTTAATTCTTGTTGGCAAAGTGGTTGATCATGCACCTGTTGCCACGGTTGCCGCTGGTGTGTGCGCAGGCTTAGCATTGGTGGCATTGGGTTTATCCTTAGCAAGTTCAATCTGGACATTAGGTTTTGCGTTGTTCGGGCTGCGTCTTTTCGGCCAAGGCCTCATGACCCACACCGCCATGACGGCGATGGGTCGTTGGTATGAAAAAGAACGAGGACGTGCAGTATCCATTGCAGGGCTTGGGCACCAAATTGGTGAAGGGGTGTTGCCGTTAGTGGTGGTGGGCTTACTTAGCTGGTTGGCGTGGACAACCGTTTGGCAAGGTGCTGCGTTCATCATGCTAACCATTGCCTTGCCCGTTATATTTTTGCTGATGCGCGTAGAGCGCTTACCTCGCGGCAAGGCAACCCAAGACACCGTTTACAGCCAACGCCAATACACCCGATCAGAAGCCTTAGCTGATCCTTTATTTTGGGTGCTGTGTGTAACAACACTGGCGCCTGCGTTTATCGGCACCTCATTCTTTTTTCATCAACAACACGTTGGCGAAGTGAAGCAATGGTCGCAAGCACTTATCGCGGCCTCGTTTGGTGCCATGGCTATAGCGAATATTGTGTTTGCCTTATTAGCAGGCATACTCATCGATCGCTTTAGCGCTAAAACCTTATTGCCGTTTTATTTCATACCACTGGCATGTGCATGCACTGTTATGTCGGTGTTTGAAGCACCCGCCACACTGTGGGTGTTTATGATTCTACTTGGTGCATCCGGCGGCACAGCCAACACCTTATTAGGTGCGGTTTGGCCTGAGATTTATGGCACAAAACATTTAGGCTCTATTCGTAGTTTGATCATGGCGGGTATGGTTTTCAGCTCTGCACTGGGCCCAGGTGTCACCGGTTGGTTTATTGACAGAGGCGTTAGCTTCCCTACTCAAACCCTCTACATGGTGGTGTTTTGCACGATCAGCACAGTGGTGCTCTATTTCACCTCAAAAGCGTTGCGAGCAAGAGCATAAAACCTGCTTTTCAGCCATACTCAGAGCCAGCTATTCACATCGGGTTTGCTCATGAACACATTGGTCATTAACTGCGGCTCATCCAGCGTAAAGTATGCGTTGTTCGATGCAAACGAACTCGTTTTGCATAAAGGTAAACGCGAACGCTTGTCTTCCGATGAAGGCAAAAGCCATCAAGATGCACTCAACGAGCTGTTCAACGAATTAGATTCATTTGATATTCACGCCATTGGTCATCGTGTGGTGCACGGCGGCGATGCGTTTCGGGCACCTACACCCATCGACGATACGGTCATTAGCGCCATCGAGCAGTGGAGTGCAGCAGCCCCCATGCATAACCCCTATGCGCTCATGGCCATACGCGATACACAAAAAAGATTTCCGTCACTACCCAACGTCGCCGTGTTTGATACCGCCTTTCACGCCCGCATGCCACGTCGCGCCTCAACCTACGCCATTGATCATGACGTGGCGACTAGACACAACATTCGTCGTTTTGGCTTTCACGGCATATCGCATGAATACGCCGCAGGGGTTGCAGCCAATTTTCTAAAACGACCACTGGATACCTTGCGGTTAGTGACACTGCACTTAGGCAATGGCGCAAGCGCCTGTGCAGTGGAATACGGGCGCTCGGCTGAAACCAGTATGGGCAATACACCCTTAGAGGGATTGGTCATGGGCACACGCTCTGGTGATGTGGATGCCGGCGTGTTAATGGGGTTGTTGCAATCGGGGGAATACGATGTGACATCACTTAACAAGCTTCTTAACCACAACAGCGGCTTAAAAGGGCTTTCTGGCATCAGTAACGACCTACGTGATATTGAACAAGCCGCAGCCGATGGCAACGATCGGGCACAAATGGCCATCAATGTTTTTGCTCACCGTGCTAGAAAATACGTGGGTGCGTATGCCGCCGCGATGGGGGGAATTGATGCCATTGTATTTACAGGTGGCATTGGAGAGAACAGCGCCAGCATGCGCGAAAGAATCTTACAACGCTTAGAATTTTTAGGCGTACAGCTAGATTTAGATAGAAATCGCAGCAGCAAAATCGCTAATGACGAAGAGTACGCTGTTATTTCAGAGCCACACTCTCGCGTCGATGTGATCGTAGTAAAAACCAACGAAGAGCGAATGATCGCTCGCGAAACTTTACGTATTTCTGCGGGTGAAAAAATCGCAGAAGTACCGCGAATTCCCATCGCGGTTAGTGCTAGGCATTGCCATTTAACCAAAGAAACCTTCGAAGCCTTATTTGGTGCAGGTGCTGAACCCACCATGGATAAACCGTTATTGCAACCAAGGCAATTCGCATGCAAAGAGCGGGTCAATTTGATTGGGCCGAGAAACCGCATCGACAATGTGCGGGTACTGGGCCCTCTGCGCTCTGTTGATCAGGTGGAAGTAGCACGTACCGATGAATTTCGATTGGGCGTGGATGCACCGGTGCGTGATTCAGGAAAAGTAGCAGGCTCAGCACCCATCACTTTGGAAGGCCCACAAGGTTCAGTTAAACTAAAAGAAGGCTTAATATGCGCTCGCCGGCATATTCATATGCAACCAGAGGATGCGCGCCAGTTTGGCGTAAAAGACAAAGATGAAGTGTCCGTATCAGTACTCGGCGGTGAACGCAGTTTAATTTTTGGCGACGTATTAGTGCGCGTTAAAGACAGCTACCTATTAGAAATGCACATCGATACCGATGAAGCAAACGCAGCAGAACTTGGGCGCGGAGCATCGGGCGGGTTATCTATTGATGATATTGACGATGATGGCGGTGTAAAGCAATTAGGTGAAGCCGCTTACCATCAGCGTGAAAAATCAACTTGAATTCTATGCTTCCGAATACGCTTTTAAATAAATCTCTATGGGAATCTGCAAACCGCTTTTGGTTTGACGAAATAACGCCCAAGCAGTGGTTTGTGTCGACAGCAAAACTCGATCAAACCTTACGCGATAGGTTTTCCGATGCCTTGCACACTATGCAGGCAACGCTTAAATGGGATTCTAATACAAAGCCAAGCGAAGCTGAATTAACCTCATTAGATTTAATAAAACCCATGGATGTAGTTGGCGCTATTTTAATTACCGATCAATTTAGCCGTAACATTCACCGTGGCAATGCGAAAGCCTTTGCAACCGACAAAATTGCTTTATCGTTATCAAACCACTTAATTGACACCGAGCAATTGAATAGCTTAGCGTCAGAACAAGTACAGTTTGCTGTTATGCCACAGATGCACGCAGAAGATTTAACGGCACAAAAAACTTGCGTTGAGCTTTTCAAAAAACATGGTATTGAACGGGGCTTAACGTCTGCTGTTGAACACTTGGCTATCATTGAACAGTTTGGTCGGTTTCCGCATAGGAACTTGGTACTGGGGCGTGGGTGTACTGTTGGTGAGATTGAGTTTTTAAAAAACGGCAATTCTTTTGGCCAAAAAACTGCCCCAGAACACTGGGGATGAATTTTTCTGTTAAAGTAAATTTATCGACAAAATAAAGAGGTTCGCATGGACGCGACCACACACTGCCCTCGCTGCGATGCGCCGCGATCATCCCTAGTTCGTGACGGTTTTTATCACCGCGCCGACGATTCAAAATTCATTCAACGCATCCGATGTAAGGACTGCGGTCAGAAGTTTTCCAACGCCACCTTCACTGATACCTACCGTCAAAAGCGACGTCGCATCAATGAAACTGTACGTGTTTGCTTGTCCAGCAACATGTGCCCACGTGACATTGCCGAATTAGTTGGTGTCAATATAAAAACCATCGCTTCGCGCCTCATCTGGTTAGCCGCGCGCTCTCGCAAGAACAATCAAAGAAGACTTCAGGCGTATATCGATGAATATGGGCCAATTAAACAGGTGCAGTTCGATGACCTACTGACGTTTGAACACACGAACTGTAAACCCCTTACCGTACCCGTGGCGATCATCGATGACGTCAGAATTCCCTTAGGCTTTCGAGTCGCTTCGATTCCTGCGTTTGGGCGATTAGCAAAGGTGTCCAAAGAGCGCTATGGCAAACGGGCCGATGACAGTGTTCAAGCAAGAAAATCGCTCTTTGAAGAACTACAAAAAGTATTACCTGAAGATGTTCACTTCAAAACCGATGGACACAGGCACTATCCCGTGCTGATCAAACAGTATTTTCCCAAAGCCACGCATAGCATCCACAACAGTGACAGAGGCTGCGTGGTCGGGCAGGGTGAATTAAAGAAGACCCATTTTGATCCGTTGTTCACCATCAATCATTCTTTTGCTAATGCTCGGGCCAAGATTAATCGGTTGAACCGACGCACCTGGTGCACCACAAAATTGCCCAAGCGTTTATCTGATCACATCGACATCTACATTGATGTGCTCTGCGATCGGTTAGAGCGTAAACGTAAATACCTTCAGCGCCGAGAGGCGATGGGATGAAATCAGTGACGTACGAGCTTTAGTTGAATCGTTTAGCCCCACTCAACTGGGGTAGTTTCTTAATCGCCTGTTACCGTAAAGACATC
>CALHNS010000100.1 GCA_938035125.1 uncultured Granulosicoccaceae bacterium
GTCGTTAATGGATTGATTTTTCGATTAAATCATATGTCGGGCTGGATACTGAGAACCATTACCTCGCTATTTGAAAACGTGGGTGTTGTGCAAAACGGTATGCAAACCATTGCAAAGCCGCAGGCTATTGTTGATGCAACCGATGCGAAAACCTTACACGTATCCAAAGGGCTTATTGAATTTAAAGCGGTGTCTTTCGATTACAGAGAAACCAGCACAGCATTAACGACTGGCCAAATTGACGGGCCAGCACCCACCGTTATTGAATCTTGCAACATCACCATAAACGCGGGTGAACGAGTAGGGCTTGTGGGGGTATCAGGTGCTGGGAAATCTACGTTAATCAATTTACTGATGCGCTTTCATGATCCGGTAAGTGGCCGAATTTGTATAGATAATCAAACCATTAGTGAGGTCACTCAAGACAGTTTGCGCCAGCAAATTGGGGTGGTCACTCAAGATACCGCGTTATTGCATCGCTCAATTCGAGACAACATTCGATACGGATCCTCTGGAGCGAGTGACGAGATGATTATGCAAGCGGCTGATGCGGCCGCTGCGTCAGAATTTATTCCCGATTTAGTTGACAGTAAAGGGCGGCGTGGGCTGGATGCGTTAGTGGGCGAGCGCGGTGTGAAATTATCAGGTGGGCAAAGACAACGCATTGCGATAGCACGTGTGATGTTGAAAAACGCACCAATTTTGATACTGGATGAGGCTACCTCTGCGCTGGATTCTGATGTAGAGGCAGTCATTCAGCAAAATTTGAATGTTTTGATGCAAGGCAAAACCGTTCTAGCGGTTGCGCACCGTTTGTCGACCATTGCTGCGTTGGATCGACTAATCGTATTAGAAAAAGGCCAAATCGTGGAATCTGGCACACATTTACAGCTAATTGAGCGAAATGGGGTTTATTCCCGTCTGTGGAAGCGCCAAAGCGGTGGTTTTATCGGAAAAGAGTTCTAATTTGTTCTAAAAAGTGTGTATCGCTTCTATAACTTCAATGACGTAATTACAAACGGTTTGATGAAGCGCCGATAAGGACATTGGAAAGATGGGAAACCATTGCTAACCAAAAGCCACTAACTTTAAAGGCATGTTCAATAGATCGGTATGAAGTTTTTATTACTCTCAGCTTATCCAAAACACGAATGGCTAACCGCTTTGTTGTCGTATGCCGACAACGACGCAGTAGGGCGCCATGAGCTGTGTGATGACCCTGAAGAGGCCGATGTTATTTTGTTCGTAGAAAGCGGTCAGTTTGACGACTATCTGTACAAAACTTTACTGCAACATCCGTTAGTACAAAAATACCCTGACAAAATTTATATGTACAACGAGGTTGATCGCCCTTGGCTAACGCTGCCTGGGTTGTACACCTGCATGCCAGAAAGTCGATACGATAAATCTCGTCAAGTGGCATTCCCCTATTTGGTTACACCGAATCGATTTGTACCTCAGATCCATCGCTGGCAAGTGCAACGCGATTGGTTGTTTTCGTTTGTTGGCTCAACCAGTCATCCGCTTCGTAAGCGCGTGGCGGCTTTACAAGATGATACCGCCGAGGTGCGCGATACTTCTGAATTTAACATTTGGCACTCCACCGCCGCAGAGCGATCCTCGCAAGGGCTCGTTTTTGCTGAATCGATTGCCCGCAGTCATTTTGTTCTATGCCCTCGTGGCGTCGGTACCGCTTCCTACCGGCCATTTGAATCGATGCAGGCCGCTCGTGCACCTGTGATCATTGCCGATGACTGGGTACCACCGCCGCACGTGAATTGGGATTTTGCCGTGTTCGTTCCTGAATCCGATATTGAGGAAATCCCTAACCTACTGAAATCGATCAAGCACGAGTCGATTGATCGGGGCGTTGCCGCGCGCAAGGCGTGGGAAATGGCCTATTCGCCGTCGGTTATGTTCGATACGGTTGCAAGGTCCATAGAATATCTGGTGCAAGCACCGAAGCAAGAGCCTATAGCCGATCCTTGGATGCCGGTTCGCAACTGGTGGATAGCCACCGAGACCAGTGCTCGGCTTTGGGTGCGCCGGTTACGTACCGCTGCTTAGTCGTAATAGTCGATTTTCCCCCGACGTTTGGATAACTCAATAAGTTGTGTTATACAAATGCTTAGGAGGAAGTTGCGCACACCGACAGTGCGTCACGGTTGTGGATGAACGCAAAAGTGTTACGCCTTAATAAGGCTGGAACCCCCATTGCTTGGCTCACGTGGCAAGAGACCGCCACTATTGTTGCAAAAGATCAAGTTATTTGGAGCTTAGGTGAAACGCTCCGAACGGTTCGTGGCGGCATCAACAAACAAGGTGATCGATCACTGCTGGCGTTGCCTTCCATTATTGCTTGCGATGGGCAGGTTGAAGATGCGCGCTTTACGCCTCCGCTGACTAACAATTTATTGTTCGGTCGCGATCAGTATCTTTGCATGTACTGCGGTGATCATTTCAAAGCGAAAGATTTATCACGTGATCACATTGTGCCCACCTCCCGCGGGGGCCGCGATGTTTGGACAAATTGCGTCACTGCCTGCAGGCGATGTAACAACCGTAAAGGCAACAGCTTGTTGGAAGAAACCAATTTAGAGCTATTAGCCGTTCCGTTTGCACCCAACCGATACGAATTTTTCTACTTATCGAATAAAGATGTGTTGTCTGATCAAATGGAATTTCTGAAACCAAGATTTTCTCGCTATAGCTCGCGAATGTTTCAGTAGTGGATTCTGTAGTGGTCGGGTCATGCTGTGTGCTTTCAATAAATTAGCATCGCTTTACTTTCTATTTTCATGAAGTCTAGCTATGACTACATCATCGTTGGTGCAGGCACCGCAGGGTGCGTACTGGCACACAGGCTCAGTGAAGACGGTCAGTATTCCGTTTTATTGGTTGAGAACGGCGGCGACGACAGAAGCTGGATTTTACAAATGCCTGCGGGTTTGCGCTCAGCGTTTAAACCCAGCAGTAAATTTAATTACTGGTTCAAGACGGAACCGCAGCCCCATTTAAACAATCGACAGATTGACCAACCAAGAGGCAAAGTCCTGGGCGGTTCATCTTCAATAAATGGCATGACGTTTTTACGTGGCAATTCATTAGATTATGACAACTGGGCAACTGAAGAGGGTTGTGTGGGTTGGTCGTTCGCAGATTGTTTACCCTATTTCAAGAAATTTGAACGACGCGATGGATTGGCGAACGATTATCGAAATAACTCTGGCATGGTGGGTGTTAAAACACAACATGAGTTAAATCCACTAAATGCTGCTTTTTTGCAAGCAGGGCAGCAGGCTGGGCACGAACTAACAGACGATGTTAATGGCTATCGGCAAGAAGGCGTCAGCCGTTTTGAGATGTCGGTTGAGAACGGTTATAGAAGCAGTTCAGCTCGTGCCTATCTGCATTCACAAAGCAAGCGTAAAAACTTAACCATTGTTACGGGCGCACGCGTTACGCGCGTTCTGATCGAGCGTAGTCAGGCGGTGGGGGTTGAATTCTTGAAAGGTGGAAAAACGATAAAAATTGCTGCAACGCGCGAAGTCATTCTTTCAGCCGGTGTGTTCGGTACACCTCAAATCTTAATGTTGTCTGGTATCGGCCCAGAAGAACACTTGAAAAAACACGGTTTACCCGTTGTACAGCATGTGCCGCAACTAGGTGAAAATCTACAAGATCATATTGAAGCGCACATACAGGTAGAAACTGATCAACCCGTATCGCTTAACCGGTATTTAAAACCACACCTTATGGCTTGGGCTGGTCTTCAGTGGTTTGGTTGGAAGGGTGGTGTGGCAGCGGTTAATCAATGTCATGTTGGCGCGTTCTTACGAACCGATAGCACCGTGTCTCATCCGAACATTCAATTTCATTTTTTCCCAATATATTTTGGAGCTAATTGGATTCCCAACCCGCACAAGAATGGTTATCGTCTTGGTGCAGGCCCATTGCGTCCAGAAAGCCGTGGTAGGGTTCGTTTGGCATCGGCCGATCCTCATGATAGGCCTCTGATCGATCCGAACTATTTAGCTACCGATAAAGACAGGGGCGAAATTCGGCAGAGCATTAAAATGGGCCGTGAATTGTTGGCGCAACCCGCTTTCAAAAAATTTCATCGCCGTGAAGATCTTCCTGGCGTGGATGTTAAAACCGATGCAGAACTTGATGCGTTTATACGTAAAGATGCAAGCTCTGCCTATCATCCTTGCGGAACGGCTCGCATGGGCGCGGACGGTGACGAGCGGGCAGTTGTCGATTTACAGCTTAGATTTAATGGGGTGTTGGGTTTACGTGTTGTCGATGCATCGGTTATTCCAACAATACCTAGCGCCAATATCAATGCTTGTGTTTTTATGTTGGCCGAGAAAGCAGCGGATAATATTTTGGGGAAGCCACCACTTGCAAAAGCCTACTAAATTCAAAAGAATTCGTTAAACATTGCTGGCAGCATCATTACTTAACTGGAGTGGTTTCTACTGAGCTAGACAAATTCGATAACACAGCCCTTGTATATTCTAGTGCTTGTTCGCGATCGATATCCACGGCAACTAATTGAAGTACAAACTGTTCGTGCGATACCACAAGGGCTAGATGTGATTGCCCATCTTCCAGCTGAGTGTCTACGGTTATAACCGATTCAGGGGGTATTTCAGGTGATAGCCAAAGCACCTCTTCATTAATATTACCACCGCTGTTATAAATCAAATTACTGCTTAATGATTGGGCGAACATATCTGCTGTGGCTTGATTCTCAGCGCTCATAAGCGTCACTTCAACTGGGGATGCATTAAGTTCTGATTGGTTGTAGTGTTGAATAGCAACCATGCCTTTTATTAAACGCGTAAAGCCGTCAACGGCTGCAACACGACGCTCAGGGTCGGAACGCAAGTTAACGCCTTTCAATGGCGAGGTTTCTACCCCCACCCAAGGTTGTGTGTTCCATTGGTGGGTTATATTACTGGCAGCTGTTAACAGTTCTGTGTTTAACGCTTTTCGCTCGTCATTGGGAAAGCTGTTGGGGTCAAGAATTTGCACAGGGTCGCGAGGTGGTGCATTCAGTGCAGATTGTATAAGTGATTTACCCTTTGAGCGTTGCGCCAACGCAGAAATAAAGCGCTCACCTTCCACGTAAGAATATTCCAAGATGTTACGACTGATTGCTTGTACGGGTTGTGCAAGTTGATTTGGTGAGAGTTCATCGCCAAACATGAATTGATCTAATGAGCGTAGGCCAGATAAGCAATCAGTTCTCTGGCATATACGCCGAGTAACGTATTGTGCATGCCCTTCGTATACGGCCGATTGAGCGAATGATGCACGAAAGTTTAAGTCTCGGTTTTGATGAATGCTGTAAGTTGAATCGTCGGCTGCGTGTACCAGCTCATGTATTAACAAAGCATTCAGAGCATGCTTAATTGCTGTTGCATCGTTACCTACCGAATCGATATAACTTCTCAGTAAACTATCACTTACCATCACTGTTTGTGAATTGGTTGAGTACAGGGCTGCGTATGTGCCCATTTGCCCTGCCATAACGTTACTTAAGAAGTGATCAGCGAAGCGTTTTTCAGAAAACTGACTATGAGTAAGTCGGCCGGTTTCAGCAGCTACTTCTCGTTCAATCTCGCGGTTGGTTACTACCGCAAATTTTACGTGATTAAGATTGGTGCCGGTTTCCAGTTGTACTGCCGCACGAGCACGATTAAATAAAGGGCTAAGTGTTTCTTGCCAATCCGCGCTGCTCATATTCTCAAAAGCACGGGTGCTTTCGAAATTCTCAGTTGCGCCTTGGGCCAATGGAATGTTTGGTGAAGATGATACGCATGCGGTGGCGTTAAGAACGAAAAGCACTGCAGCGGTTGCTTTGATAGCAGTTGAGGCTAACCTGCCTACAGAAGACGCTGTGTGCATGGAATCGTTCCGGGAAAATCTGATCGAGGGGATCAGTCTACCGAGGGTACAAAAAATACTCGTCGGGTCCAGTCACACTTCTAAACATGGCGAAAAAAAAGCCCGACCAGCAGTGATGCTGTCGGGCTTTTTTTCGTTAGCCAGTTCTAAAAAAGGGTTATCTTTGATAAGCCCTAATGTAGTCG
Source organism: uncultured Granulosicoccaceae bacterium (assembly GCA_938035125.1). GTDB lineage: Bacteria > Pseudomonadota > Gammaproteobacteria > Granulosicoccales > Granulosicoccaceae > Granulosicoccus. The sequence goes on from CALHNS010000100.1 coordinate 6,102, forward strand.
ATAGTGAATCGGGCCGGTAATGGAGTGCTGCCATCAGGCTCTCCCGCCCACCAGCCACCAACGGCTAAATTCACCAAAATGTACATATCTTCCCAAGACACGTTGCCATCTTGGTATCGATTGCGTTCTTCACCGTCGATGTACCAAACAATAAGGCCAGGCTCCCAGCGTACTGAGTAGGTGTGGAAGTCAGCAGAGTAGTCGGGTCCGTAAGCCGTAAACGATGGTGTGGAGCGTAAATTTCCGTTCTCAAAGCGATGGAACGTGTGGTAAACCTTATTCGGCTCATGCCCCAGCATTTCCATGATGTCGATTTCTGGACGTCGATCATGATCTTGGCTGTGTAAAAGCCAAAACGCTGGCCATAATCCACGCCCGCGAGGAAGCTTTGCACGCATTTCAATGTAACCGTATCGTAGGTTGAATTTATTGTGCGTAGCTAAAGTGCCCGATAAGTAGTTTTGTTGGCGGGCACTGTCTCTTAAGTAGTCGGGTGTGCGAATCGCTGTGATGGTGACGTGTTCACCATCAAATTCAAAAGGGCTGTGGCCAAAGTCTGGGCGGTTGATGACATCAACATAGTATTGGCTTTCGCTGTTGATAATTAAGTCGGGCCCCCAGCGATAACTAGAATTCCACTTAGAGGTATCTAATGAGTAGTTTCGAAATTCTTCATTAAAAACTAAATTGTATCCGTCAGGAACATACCCGCTATTGTTATTGTTGTTCGAATTGTTATTAGCATCATTTAGAACTTGCGCGCTATTCGCATTTGATGAGCCTGATGTGTTGCCCACTGCCTCACCACTACGAGCTGAATATTGTTCTTGATTATTAAATGATACGAGTGAGTAGCGATAGTCACGACCAAAATCTACAGCGTCTTCAAAGCTTGTGGAGTTTCTAACGGTGCTGTGGTAGTTACCGTCGCGGTATATGTTGTAACCCACGGCGTTATCAGCCTGTGACCATTGCAGTTGCAATCGGTTGCCATTTAATGCGTTTACTTGCAGGTTAGATGGAGTCGCTGGTGTGCCGTTTGATTGAGGAGTTATGGCCCCTGTAATCGATCCGTTTGCCGATGTGGTGGCGCTTGCTGCATTCGAACGGATTGAGAAGTTTTGCGCTCGATCAAAGGCGACGATTTCGTAGCGGTGTGAGCTGCCAGAATTTACCGATTCATCAACATAATTAGTTGAAAAGACGGTGTCATAGTATCCGCCGTCTCGATAGACGTTATACCCATGAACGCCAACATCATCCCAAGGTGCATTCCAAGCCACTCGGATGGAATTACTGCTCAGCGAGGTGGCGCTGACGTTGTTTGGGGTGGAAGGGCTTTGGGTGTCTGCCAGCGCGAGCATAGTAAACGAGCAGCCGAAAATGGCTGTGGCTAGGCGCAAAAATTTCATCAATGGCTCAACAATAGGTAGATTGTAATAATTAGTAGAGCAGCAGCGAAAAAAGCCGCGCCACTCGACGTGTGATGCCAAAGATAGTGACAAAAAACCCGCCAAAAATACCGTCTCGCGATTTACATTTCTGCAAGGTTGGAATCTAGTTTTTATGAAACACCAAGCGTGCTTTTAGAGCAGCAGAAAACGAAATTGAGTGCAAATTATGAGCATGTGCGCTGGAAGGCTTACGTGGTAAGCCTGCTCTATCTAATGGTAGATAAAAAAAGCGTTTAAGACGTTACTGCCAGACGTATAAAAGGGGACAGTAAAGCGTAGATGATGAACAGGCAGAACAGGAGTGTTCCTAAGGTTGCCCAGGGCCGGGTTACAAACGGCGTATACCAAGCAGGTATTTCGCCTCGGGCAGCCGCTTCCTCATACTGCTGTTTGCGGTTGGCTAATAGGCCATTTTGATAGTCGTCAATCAGCTCACGACTGCGCTGCACATCTTCGTCTTGAACCCACAGCCCTGGCATGGCAATGCCCCAATTTCCCGCAGTGGTTTCGTAATAATCGATATGGTGTGTATCCAGCAACTCGCGCACATCTTTCGCTTCGTCGTCGGGAACATTTCTTAGCTTGAACACAAGAGTTGTCATGCTAGTGATTATAACGGGATAGCCACCGGGAATATCGTGCTCTTAGTTTGGCCACTTCTGCTGTGCGTCCTCGTTTCATAGCACCAGCTGAATACACCTGAAATTTTTGTTTTAATGTTTCAATGGTGGCCTGTTCATCGGCTTCTGCCAATACATTTGCTAATAAGATTTTCTCAAGCGCTACTAATCGAAACCGATCCATGGCCATGAATTTTCTGGATAACTGATCGGTATGACCACCGTGTTTTATAACGAGTGGGGCATCGCAATACACCACAGGCTCTAATGCCGTTAAGCGTAGCCAGAAGTCGTAATCTTCACAGGCTGGCAACTCTTCGTCAAAGAAGCCAATGTCGGTGAAGACGCTTTTGTGAATCATGGCAGCTGACGGTGAGATTGCACACAATGGCAAACAATATTGATAGATACGGCCACCGCGTTTTTCATGCCGTTGTCGCTGATTCACTCGTTTGCCGTTACGAATCCAATGTTCATCGGTATGACATAACCTAATCTCAGGGTGTCGATTTAAAACATTGAGCTGTGCTTCTAATTTCCCAGGATACCAAGCATCGTCTGAATCTAGCAGTGCTATCCATTCACCACGAGCGGACTCTATGCCGCGATTGCGGGCATGTGAAACACCGTGATTAGATTGCCGATAAAACATAACGTCTGGAAAATCTTGTTTGATCAAAGCGCACGTGTTATCAGTGGAGCCGTCATCAATAACAATAATTTCCAACGGTTGGATGCTTTGTTCTTGCACTGATTCTATTGCGCGCGCCAAGGTGTGTACACGATTGTGAGTCGGGATAATGACACTGATCGTTGGCTGTGTTGACATGGTTATAACTGTAACGCAGTAATCAACTAACGAGGCACTTCATCAGCCACTTCGGCTAATAGTTGATTAGGTGTGCACAGCGCGTAAGCACACTGGGTCAGTAATACACCATTAATCTGTGCATTCACATTAATGGGCGCATTAAACGGTTGATGAGGGTCGTAAATACAGGCGATTGGATTTCCCCGGTGCACGGCACCACCAAGTTCCACATGCCAATGCACTAATCCACTGGTGGGAGCTTTGATATAGTTTTTGGATTTACCGGTTTCTAGAATGCGAGTGGACTGCAAGTTAAAGTGTGCATCGGTGAGAACGCCAATATGCAGTAACGCATTCTGGCATTGTGATAAACCCATAAGGCGTGATGTTTTATCTGTTGATAAATAACGCCCCAGTTCAATTCGCAAATAAACGATATTTGAAGCGATTGAAAGTTCTGCTAACGATCCCTTTAGAGGTGTGTCGAACCGACGCACGCTGTCTGGTGACCCCATAGCAAACATAATTGCCTCTGTTAATTCGCTCGTTGTTTCATCTGCAGATGGCCAAATACCAACATGGGGTGTATTCGTTGTGCTTGTTGAACCGCTACCGATTTCGATAATGACGTCTGCAGCACTCAGTATCGTGTCATAAAACGCTTGTTTTATTGCCTGGCGTTCAGCTGAACTCCATTGGCATTGAGCTTGAGCTGGTGTATACGCTGGGCACACTATAAGAGTGCCTTGGATATTTTTAGGATCAATGGATGTCACTAGATTTTGCAGTATTGTGGTGCCAATGACATCCCCTGGTTGAACCCCTGAAATCAAACAAACCACTGGGCCCTCATTTTGTCGAAAAACGCACAAAGGGCTTTGATGCACGCGATGAGGAGATTCCTCACAGCCTAACGTAACCGTAAAAGCACCCACCTGATACCCGTCAACACCAAGGTCAACTGAACATTCTGGTTGAAGCTCATTTATTGTCATGAATTATCTCTAGGGCATAACCTGCTGCGCTGACTGTTAGAATGCAAGAGGTGTGCAACCACTTAACGAGCCTATGACTCAAGAGCAAATCGCCATCAGCGCTGTGCTGGTACTTACCATGGGCTTATTTGGTTGGGGCCGCTGGCGCTACGATTTAGTTGCCATGTTCGCACTGGTTTCCTGCGTTCTTTTGCGCTTGGTTGATCCATCTGACGCCTTCACAGGGTTTGGTCATCCTGCGGTTATCACGGTGGCAGCGGTGTTAATCATCAGCGCTGCCTTGAAGAATGCGGGTGTGGTTGATGAGATTGCCAGCCGCTTAAGCGGGTTAACTGAAACCCCTATCATGCACATCGCTGCATTAACCTGCGTCATAACGGTGGCATCGGCGTTCATGAACAACGTTGGTGCACTGGCGCTTCTGCTGCCCATTGCATTGTCCACGTCGGCTGAAAGGAACCGATCGCCTGCACTTATTTTGATGCCATTGGCTTTTGGCAGTTTGTTAGGTGGAATGATGACGCTGATCGGAACGCCCCCCAATATCATCATCGCCAACATCCGAGCTGAAGAAGCCGGTGAACCGTTTGGAATGTTCTCGTTTGCACCGGTTGGATTTCCCATTGCAGTGGTGGGGGTGGCTTTCATTACCTTTATTGGTTGGCGCTTAATTCCGAAAGAGCGCTTGGAGAACGACAGTGCAGGGCAGTTGTTTGAAGTCGGCAGTTACTTAACTGAGGCGAAAGTGCCAGAAGGCTCTGCCATTGTTGATCAAACCTTGGGTGATATCGATGGTTTGCAGGACAGCAATGTGGAAGTGATCGGGGTGGCTGGTCGCAGGCATTTTGCGAAAAGCGTATCCAGTACGTTCAAAGTATCTGCAGGGGATGTGCTGATATTAAGAAGCGATCCTAATGATTTAAAAGGCTTTTTAGAGCAATACAAATTAGAGCTTCAAACCACAGCGACCCCTGCGTTTAATACTCCTTCGCCAGAAAATGATGTGATGATTGAAGGGGTTGTAAGAACAGAGTCTGATCTTATCGGAAGAGGTGTTGAATTTATTCGCCGCAGTACAGGGCGCTCGGTTGCGTTAGTCGGCTTGGCTAGAAATGGTGAGTCGGTTTTAAGACGATTGCGTCAGCAAACGTTTAAGCCAGGCGATGTATTACTGCTTCACGGTGATGTGGAAACCATCGATCAACACATGAATGAAATGGGATTGCTGCCTTTGGCCAGCCGTCCGATCGATTTAAATCGAAGTAGGCGAGTGATGTTGGCTGGGTTTATTTTTGCCGCCGCGATCATAATGGGCATTGTTGGAATTACTTCATTGCCTGTAGCTTTTTTGATGGCTGTTGGCGCCTACGTTGCAACAGGCATATTATCGCCTAGACAAATATACGATGACATTGATTGGCCAGTTATTGTATTGCTGGCTGCGATGATACCTGTTGGCAATGCATTAACCACAACAGGCACTACGCAGTTAGTAGCAAATAGCTTAATTGACATAACCGATGGGCTTTCGATTTATTGGATCATCACTTTATTGTTGGTGGTTACCATGCTGCTGTCTGATGTAATAAACAATGCAGCAACGGCGCTTGTTATGGCGCCGTTAGGAATTGCTTTGGCAAATTCTTTAGGTGTTAACAGTGATCCGTTTTTAATGTCGGTAGCGGTTGGTGCTTCTTGTGCATTTTTGACACCCATTGGTCATCAATGCAATACCTTGGTGATGGGGCCAGGCGGCTATAAATTCAGTGACTACTGGCGAATGGGTTTACCACTTGAAATTTTGATTGTAGTAATCAGTGTGCCGTTAATTTTATGGGCGTGGCCGTTATAATAATTATAAAAGCCACACCCAACGTTTCATACAATGATGGGTATTCTCGCTTTAGATTGGCGCGCGAAACGCATCGTTTTCACGGCCTTCAACAATGGGTTTGATGTATATTTCCACTCGTCGATTCGCATCCCGGCCGCGGCTGGTTGCATTGGACGCAACGGGTAAAGATTCACCGCGCCCACTTAAACGCATGCGATCGCGTAACACCCCGCCCGAGGCAAGATACGAACCTACACTATTGGATCGTTTTTCCGAGAGCTGTTGGTTATAGCTTGCTGTGCCTGTGCTGTCAGTATGTCCTATAACGTGCACGGCGGTTTGCCCATATTCGGATATAACACTGGATACTTTCATTAAGCTATTTTTAAAATCTGGCTTAACTGAGCTGCTATTCACTGCAAAGGTAGATTCACTATCCAGTTCCAGCTTTAAAGTTTCTTCATCGATTCGCACTAAACGTATATCGTTGCTTTGGCGCTCTGCGGCCAATTGCTGCTCCAACTTCCTTTGTTGCTCGTCCATGTAACCGCCCACAGCGGCACCCGTTAATGCACCTACTGCTGCACCCACATAACGTCCGTTTTTATCGTGCAGTTGATGGCCTAACACAGCCCCTGCGATAGCACCCACGGCAGCGCCTGCTTTGGCTCGCTGGTTAGCATCGTTTGTGGCACAACCCGTTGTTACGGTTAAGGCAGCCACAAGGGCTACTGTTTTGAAAGAAGTCATGGCTTTACGCTCTTATTTTTATAGTGTTTGTGCCAACCCTGTGGCTATCTTGCCGATAGGTCAAAAACTGCACATGGAGGTAATAACGGCTGCGTTAAGCCTGGATTTCAATGCAAACGTGTGATCGTTTACTCAGCTTTGAAGTGTTAAGCCAGTGGGCTCAATATTGGGTGCTGAACCTGTGATCTATCTGTCGCCTTTTATGTGAACTTTGCCACCTCTAGGCTAAGCTCTATCAATCAAACGAGTAATGAGAGGTTGGGTATGAGTGGCGATGAATCAGAGCTGATCAGCTGGCAGGATTTTGAAAAAGTGCAGCTTTGTGTGGGTACTGTGGTTTCTGTGGATGAATTTCCTGAAGCAAGAAATCCTGCTTACAAACTCACCATAGATTTTGGAGAAGCTATCGGGGTGCGAAAATCCAGCGCTCAAATCACCGTGCATTATCAACCCGATGAATTAGTAGGGCGGCAAATTATTGCTGTGGTGAATTTTCCGAAAAAACAAATTGGGCCATTTATGTCTGAATGTTTGGTAACAGGTTTTGCCGATAGCGACGGCGCTATCGTGTTAGCTCAAGTTGAACGTAGCGTGCCTAACGGTGCAAGGTTGATGTGAATTTAATTCGGACAAATAACCCGATGTGGTGAGCGCGGCGCCACATCTTGTTCGCTAACTAATAAGGTTTGATTGCCTTGGCAGCTAACGCCATCGTCAGATGGAGCGTTTGTGGTTGTGTTCACATGCAGAACACCTGAATCAGATATGTCGTGCACCAATGCAGAAGTAATTGCTGTAGTGCTTTCCTCGGGTACGATGTAATTACTTAAGGTATTCAAGGTCGCAATAGAGCGCCACTCGTTTCCATCGTCATAAATGATGTGGGTGGTGTCTTTGATGTCTGATGAGCCTTCTTCCACCATGAAATATTGTAAGGCTAAATTGCCGGCTGCAAGATTTAATGGGTTGCTTGCCACAGCTTTTACACCGGTTATCTTAAATTTCGGGTTGGCCGCTTTCCCTTCGGCTATGCGGTTCTTTAGCTCGTTATCAAGAATGCTGCGGTGGCGTTCACTGAGTTGATCAATACCGCCTGTGTCCAGCCATTCGCTGCAGGTAAAGCTCCACTGGTCTTCGTATTTTTGCCGAAGCTCATAAATCTTTGCTGAGCAGAATAGCGTTTCATTGTTGGCGTACCACTTCACTCGTCGATCGTTTTCACCGTGTGTAACCGTTACCTCACACAGGTGTTCCTGACCTGGTAGTTCTAAGCGGATGAAGCGTTTATCCCCGGGCACAGAACATTCAAATTCTTGGGCGCTAGCTTGGGAATATGGCATCAGCAATACAGCAATCCCCAATAACAAGGGAGTGATTGCGGCAGCGGCGGTGAATATTCCTTGATAACTGGGGTGCTTCATTGCAATTTTTTTGACGGTGTGGCATTTTCGTCAAACTTTTATAGCAGATACCACCCTGCTACGCCTGTTAATTTAGCTTACAAATTACGGGTTTCTGTCAATAACTCGCTGCAAAGCTTGATAGTAACGAATGCCTAGTTCACGGTAACCTGCAGCGCCAAAGTGAATGCACGATGATTGGCCGCAGGGAAATGACGGTGGCACTAAATCATCGGCAATTGCGACATCGGAGAAAGGCAAAACATTGGGTAAATTGCGATGCGCATTGTCCACGCGTTGCTTGGTATTACTAAATTGTGAAAACTCACCTCGTTCGTCATTACCCCGGGCCATAGTGCCCAAGATAAAAGGCACTGGGGCGTTATCGCCGCGCGCACCTTGACCACGAGCATCTTCAAAAGCCTCACGCTTTATTCGATTCGCAAGGGCAATTACGTTATTTTCATAGCGTTCTGCACAAATGGAATTGTTTGAATCGGCCTCACCCTGGTGCCAAAGGATGCCGCGCAGAATGCCACCTGTGTCTTGTAAGGCGATATTTAAGCGAGTGATGGCTCGATCGGCCAGTAAGGTGCCACCCAGCGCCTGTTCGTCAGTTTCTGCAGCGTTCCAGGCTAATTCAGTATCGTCGTTGCCGCAAAAACCACGAGCCGACCAAGCGGCAGGCACCAAAATGATATCGGTTGAGGTATTCGGCAAAGCGGCTTTGGCAAAGGATAGGCCAAGGCCGATAAATGAGCCTTCTTTATTGTCTCGAAATGCGAAACGGGGTTCGTGTAATGGGTCTTCAGCAGTAATATATCGGGGCTCTAAAACGTTAAACCCCTGATCGGTGAATAAACGCGATTCATCGAATAAATTTCTATCGTTCTGGCGCACGTTCAATTGCCGGATACGTGGGTTCAGTTCATCTAGGCCTCCAGGGCTGGTATCACGAGCGCCTAATTCACTGGTGCCTTCCATGTTGCTTTGGCCAATCAACAAATACACATCGGGTGCTGATATCGGGCGAACATCGACTGTAAAGGTTTGTGTAGATTGCATCCGGCCGTCATCAGCAGTCACTATAAACCTGCGTTCGTGAAACTGTACAGGCCCAATGGAAACACCCAGCTCGGCGCGCCAAGATGTAAAGGTTTCACTCCCTACAAGTTCTGCACGCTCCAATTGCACATCCAATCGCCGGGCGTCGCGTTCAGTTTCAGGTGTTACCGTAATCTGAACAGGGCGAACATGATTGTCCAATCGGCTGATATTGATCGGCACAGTGATGCCGTTTTCGTTCGCTTCAATAAGCTCAAAGCGAGTTGCGTCCAATCGCAATTCGAAGGAGCCTAGTTCTAATGGGTCAGGTAGTTGGCTCTGCTGATCTTGCTGATCCTCGCCTACCTCATCGTTGTTAGGGGGTAGAGGGCTGAGTTCTGTTGTTGTGTCTTCAACAACTAAATCGGCGTTGGCAGAGTCCATCAAAACCACACGGGTATCGCCATCACAGGCAATCAATGAACAGGCAAACAAAAAAACTAGGACTTGTCGCAAGGGACTTCGCACAGGTGCATTACTTCCATGAAATAGGGTTGGCAGCGGGGCCGAACCTAACTAGGCGTGTTAAAAATCACCAGCCAACCTACGCTAGCGAGAGAGCGCCAAGTTTACATCGTTGCTCCATTTCCGTTGTGCTCTGATGCCCAGAACGTGCTTAGAACTGTGTGAAAGAAAGTAATAAAACTAGACTAAGGTTGAAGCACGATTTTTGGAGGTGCAATACCTTGATCGATGTCGTGAAACGCCTGTGCACCAACCGATAAAGGGCGACATTCTAGCCAAGGGTAGTCGCCTAAGGCGTTGCGATTTAGTAGATCCAGTGCCGTGGCACAGTCCTCATCGTTGTAGGTGTAATTACCTAAAAGTATAATTTCCTGCAAAGTAATGCGTCGAACGTCTAATCCTTCTGCATTGTCTTGCAAACCGATGTGCGAGATAACGCCACCTTGCCTTACTAATCGGCTGGCTGCTGCCCGTGTTAAGCCACTGCCAACCGCATCAACGACTAAATCCATGTGCGCATCGGTAGGACTTGATTCTCTGGGGTCGTAGCAATTCCCTAGGTCCATGCTGTTTAGTAATTTCAATCGGGTGGGCGAGGTTTCTGCAATGTGCAGTTCGCGCACGCCTTTTTGTTTTAAAACTAATGCCGCTAGTAGGCCAATTGCGCCGCCACCTAATACGGTTACGTTCGATTCAGATATCGGTCGGCTAAGTGCTCGTTCGGCAAGGCGAACAGCATGAACTGAAACCGCGAGTGGCTCCATTAACGCGGCGTGTTCAAACGATAAGGTGTCAGGCAGCGCTAATAAATTTCTATTGGGAGCAACAACGTACTCGGCGTAGCCTCCTGCTCTTACTAAGCCTAAAAGATCTCGTTGTTGGCAAAGGTTGGGGTTCCCATCGCGACAATCCCTACACTCTAGGCAAGTGACCATCGGGTTTATCGCTACTCGCTGACCTTTCAATGGGCCAGATTCTGCAACGCCTGCCAGTTCATGCCCTAAGACCATAGGTGGCACACGGCGCGCATCGTGCCCATGCCAAGCGTGCATGTCAGAGCCGCAAATACCTGCGCTGAGAATTTTTACTAAGGACTCCCCGTCTCCCGCCTCTGGCATGGGTTCATCACGGTATTCCATGGACTCTGTGCCGGTAAAAACGAGTGCTTTCATAGTGAAGTTTCTTATAACGCGGTGAAGCCGCCGTCTACGTAAAGAATTTGTCCAGTGATGTAGTCGGATGCGGGTGAGGTTAGAAATACAGTGACCCCGTCCAAGTCTTGCATGTCACCGTTTCGACCCATCGCGGTTCGATTCGCTAATGCATCGCTTTGATCGGGGTTGGCAAACACAGGCGCTGTGAGTTCTGTTGGAAAAAAACCAGGCGCTATGGCGTTGCACGTTATGCCATCGGCTGACCATGCTTGGGCCATTGCACGAGTGACTTGAGCAATGCCACCTTTCGATGCACCGTAGGCTAAGCCATTGGGAAAAGCTTGGCGGCTTTGCAAAGAGGCCACATTCAAAACTTTTCCCCACTGTTGTTTTTTCATATGTGGGGTAAGTGCGCGAGCTAAGAAAAAGGGCACAGCCAAATTCAAATTTATGGTGCTGTCCCAACTTTCAAAAGTAATGTCATCCACAGACTGTCTGTGGTTAACACCTGCGGTATTGCAAAGAATATCGATACCGCCGCCTGCTAACGCGGTTGCTGCCGCTGCTAAATCATCAATCGAATCTCGATCCAGTAAATCCCAAGACAGCACATGCGTATCTGCTGTGGTTTGCTGATTCTCCAGCTGTTGATTGATGAGATTTACCGTGTCGATCAGCGCTTGCTCACGTCGACCCACCAATACAACAGAGGCGCCGGCCGAGGCTAGAGCAATCGCTTGTTGGCGACCGATTCCAGATGAGGCTCCAGTGACTAGAGCCGTTTTTCCCTTTAGCGAAAATCGATCGTTCGACATTAAGAGAGCATCGCCTTAACTTCAGGTAAGCCGCTCCACAGCATATCGAGGGCGACGTAAAAAATTAAAATTAAGCCGACCCATGCGATCCAAGGGTAGCGTTGCAGCAGTTTGGATATTAACGTGGCTGCGAAAATCATTAAGGCTACCGATAACACCAATCCGAAAACTAGCAGTAATGGATAGTCACGTGACACGCTGGCGATGGCCAACACGTTATCAATCGACATAGATAAATCGGCGATAACAATTTGAATGATGGCAGGGCGCATTGATGTGAATTGCTCACCGTGTTCATCATCAGCATGAGCTTCTCCTCCGTTCTTATGCGCTTCCCATAATTCTGTACCTAATTTCCAAACAACCCATAGCAGCAGTAAGGCGCCTGCGACTTTCAATCCTGGAATGTTAATCAATTGAACGGCAATTAATGAAAAGCCAATGCGCATGACAACTGCTGCAGCGATGCCCCAGAAAATTACTTGTTTGCGCATTTCGACAGGTACGCGCGAGGCAACCATGCCGACGATTACCGCGTTATCACCGGCCAACACCAGATCGATAAAAAGAATTTGAACAAAGACATTGAGCGCATCAACAGATGCGTAGCTGCCAAGGTTTGCGAAGAGTGATTCCATCGGACGGGTTCTTAACGTGGGGAAGGGGAATGAGGGACATCATCACCCACACCGTTAGTTTTGGTGTGGGTGATGTCGATCGGATTAACTATCGGCCAGCCTCAATGTACGCTGGCAACCACAACGCAATTTGTGGGAACACGATAATGAGTACTAAGCCAAGCAGCTGAATGACCATGAACTGCATCATACCAATGTAGATGTCTTTCAAATCCCATTCAGGCACAACACCTTTCAAGAAGTAGGCAGACAGCGCAACCGGTGGAGATAACCAAGCGGTTTGCAGGTTAACGGCCACCAATATCCCAAACCACGTTAAGCGGTTATTCAGATCGGCCAAGATGCCAGTGAATTCAAGCTCACGTACCAAAGGTAATAAAATAGGCACGATGATAAGAACAATCGGCACCCACTCTAGTGGCCAACCCAGTAAGAAGATGAGCGCCATGATGATCAGTAGCGTGGCATAAGGAGAGAGGTCCATATCCAGCAAGAACTCAGTCATCATGCCCGGTGTGCCTAGCTTTGAGAATACCGCTCCAAAAAAGTTAGACGCCGCTACTAAGAAAAGAATTAAGACAGAGATTTCTAATGTCTTAATAACAGCATTGTTAACACCTTTAAGCGATAACTTGCCGTAGCAAAGGGTGAGTAGGAAAGCGCCAAATGCACCTACCGCCGCACCTTCAGTAGGTGTTGCCCAGCCCAGTAAAATACTACCCAGTGCAAAACCTACTAGCACTGACGGTGGCACAAGACCTAAAAAGAATTCGCGAATGATGATCCAGTAAGAGGTTGCACGAAATTCTTCAGGCAATGGTGGCCCTAAGCTTGGGTTGATTTGGCAACGAATCAGTGCATAGCCGATGTACAAGATGGCCATCAGCATCCCTGGAATGATAGCAGCGGCAAATAAGTCAATAACCGGCACTTCCAAGATGGGGCCCATTACAACGAGCATGATGCTAGGAGGAATCAAGATACCCAGTGTTCCACCGGCTGTAATTGCACCAGCGGATAGTCGAACATCGTAACCAGAACGGTTCATGGTTTTCGCTGCCATGATGCCTAAGATGGTGACCGATGCGCCCACGATTCCAGTCGCCGCGGCGAAGATTGTGGATACGAACAATACCGCAATGTACAACGAGCCTTTAACACGAGAGAGCATCAATTGCACTGACGTGAACAAGCGCTCCATAAGCCCAGCTTGTTCCATCAATATGCCCATAAAGATGAACAGCGGAACCGCCGAGAGCGTTTGCTCCATCATGACACTGGAAATTTGCAACGCCTCAAGATAGGAGGTGAAGTCCATGTTTCGCAGTGAAAAGTGATCATCTGTTAAGCCCCAGAAACCGAACACGGTGCCTAAGAAGATCAAGGTAAAAGAAATTGGGAAGCCAATAAAGATGGCAAATAACATGACCCCGAGCATCACGAGGCCGATCATTTCTGAACTCATACTGGCCATCTCCCGCGAGTCATTGCGTACCAACTTTTCAAGGTTTCAGATAAGCCTTGAATAACTAAAAAGAAAACACCCACAGGGATAGCGGTTCTTACTGGGCCTAATAGAGGCATCCAAGCGGTGTCGTTTGCACGCTCACCTTTGATCCAAGCATTGGAGGCGTATTCGAACCCGTTATAAAGAAGAAAAGCCATACCGGGGAAATATAAAAAGACGTACATAATAAAGTCGACCGTACCTTGAGTGCGATCCGACCAGTTGCGGTAAAGAAAATCAGCGCGGATGTGAATGCCTTTCGATAATCCGTAACCTGCGCCCAGCATAAACATGGCGCCGTATAGCATTCGGCTAACGTCGTACACCCACAAAGTGGGGGCTGGATTTATGGGAGATTGTTCGGGTGAGCCTGCCAGTACGTTTTTTAACGCAGGAAGGTATACCGATACATCGGTTCCTAGTTTACGCACCCAAACTTCGTACACCACCATCAAGCAGAGTGGAACAATGGCCCAAGCAACAATTCGACCGACCCATTCATTGAGGGTGTCTATTGCACCGATGATGGTTCGGTGGGAAGGGTTCATATCGTCGGGGAGTTCGCCGGGACTGGCTGATCGGCGTTCTGCGATCAGTTCATCCGCAATCTCTAACTCATCCGGATTAATTTCTTCAGCCATAAATTCCTGAAACGTTGGGTGCGAAAATAAAACAGGCCCCGCCACCGAGGTGGACGGGGCCCGACGAATCGACTCAGTCGATTAGATGCTTACTTCTTTAAGCTTTCAGCGAATGCTGCGCCCAATGAAGCATTTGACGCTTGTGCACCGGCCCAAAAAGGAACAGCGATTTCAGCGAATTCACGCATCGAACCCCAAACTTCTGCGAAGAATTCGTTGTCAGCTGCGTTCTTTTCAAGAGTTGCATTAGCCGCAGCCATGTACTCAGTGAAGTAGTCAGCAGGCGTGTCGTGCAATTGCACTTCGTGGTTGTCAGTTAAGTCTTTCAGAGCTTTACCGTTTTCGTAAATACGGTAGCTGATAGCTTTTGACAATGAAGCGTTAGCTGCAACTTCCATAGCTTTTTGCTGTAAAGGAGTTAGCTTGTCCCAAACGTCGCCATTAAGGTACATGTCAGCATTAACAACTACCTGGTGCAAGCCCTGTAGGTAGTAGTGCTTTAGTACTTTTTGGAAACCGAACACGCTATCAGGCTTCGGGCAGCACCATTCAGCTGCGTCGATTGTGCCTTTTTCCAATGCTGGCAAGATGTCGCCACCACCCATAGCAACAGCGGCTACGCCGATGTCGTTATAAGTTTGACCAGGGATGCCTGGAGGTGCGCGGAAACGAAGCTTACGGAAGTCGTCCATGCTGTTGATGGGCTCAGAGAACCAACCCAACGCTTCTGGGCCTACAGGTTGAAGCATTAAGCCTTTAACGTTAACGCCCATTTCGTCCCACAGCTTTTCGTACAGTTCTTTACCACCGCCGAATTGGAACCAAGATAGGAAAGCGATGTTGTCGATACCAAGGCCCGCACCAGCAACTGGTGAGCCAAACAACATAGCAGCAGGGTGCTTACCAGACCAGTAGTGAGTCCAAGCAAAGCCGCCGTCTAGAAGACCTTTGTCAACAGCGTCCATAACATCTGCGCTAGGTACTACCGCATTGTTAGGAAGGATTTCGATAGTAATTTCACCATCTGTTAAATCTGAAACAGTTTGAGCGAAATCGCGCAACATTACGATTTCGTCTGCTGCATCCGGCACTACGGTTTGAATCTGGATGTTAGTGGCTGCACTTGCATCAACAGCTGCCAACATACTCAGACCAACCGAAGAGGCGGCGATAGTTTTGAGCATACCGCGCATGAAAAATTCTCCAAGTAGAGTTTGTTATATGAGAGACCCGCTTGTTCAAAACGAACAAAACAGTATCACCACTACAATGACATTGAATGGGGGCTTGTGTCATCAAAATTTGACACGCCTTGCTATTCGCGATGAAGCAGTAATGAGATGTAGAATCTCATTATGACTCACCTATGTCAAACACTATGGAGCGAATATGCTGTATTGCGTCCTATGCGGAACAAACAGCGGTCGAGGCATTAAATTGCTGCTCATATGAGCTGTAATCGCCGGGCGCAATCGATAGTCAGAACGATAACTGTTCCGTTATCGAATGCGCACTTGGTCCTACGAAAACTTTTTTCTGGCTTACGCTGATCGCATAAATCCAAGGTCTTGCGCTGCGAAGTTGTTAAGAGTGGGCAGCGTTTGGTGCAATTGCGATTCGTTTAGCCCCATCCAATTTAGCAGTGTGCCAGCGTATTGAGCAGCACTTGTGGTTGGTAGTACCCGGCCATTGCTGACAGAGTCGGGCCCATCTACCGCAAGACGAGGCAAGGTGCCATAGATGTCGCCACCTTTCACTGAGCCTCCCATCACCATGAGATGATTTCCCCAGCCGTGATCGGTGCCATCGCCGTTACCGGTTAATGAGCGACCAAAATCTGACGCTGCAAAGGTAGTCACGTTGTCACCCTGGCCAAGATTCTCAAGCGCAGCTTGAAAGTACTGCATAGCACCTGACAATTCAGAAAACAGGTTTGGTAGTTCTTTTGATTGATTGTCGTGAACATCGAAACCACGCATGTTGACGAAAAAGATTTGGCGACGCATGCCCAGTTGCTCACGCGCGGCAATCAGTTGGGCCACCATTGCCAAACGCTGCGCAAGGCTATTGTCTTCACTAGGCGCAATGCTGATGCCCTCGTTTTGAGCCAGTACAGCGCCCAACTCTTCGGTTACGTTCATTGCTCGTTGTTGTATCGAGGCGTACTCCTTTATAAACGCGTGATCTTGAGGTAGGTTTTGGGCCCGCTGAAACGCGCTCACTCTGGCAGCTTCCCATGGCTGCCCGCTCGACATGCCTGCGTACTGCAACACACCCGTCTCTTTCATGCTTAGTGGCCTGGAGTTAAAGCCGGACTGCCAATGATTGCTGCCATCTAAGGTTATGGACGTTAAATGAGCACGGCTTTGTTGCTCAGATAAAAATCCTGCCGCTCGTGCTCCCCATCCTTCTGTACCGCGTCCGCGCCCTTGCAGTTGTTGCCACTGCATTTCTTGGTCGGCGTGCGAAAACAATTGAGCTGGTAAGTCGACGGCGTTGTTGTTGTATTGTTCAACTGTTGTCGGTTGAATTAAATTCCCAACGTTACTGATCATGGCCAGTTTTTGTTCTTCGAACAAATGCTGTAAAGGTGCGGCTGATGGGTGTAATCCAACGGCCGATGCATTCGCGGTTGCTGCATTGATGCCTAGGAGATCTGACTTTGCAACGGCTAGAGAACCACGTGAACGTGAGTATTCATTGTATTCAGCGGTATCAGTTGGCACCATTAAACTGAAGCCATCACTGCCACCTTGTAAGAACAAGCAAACGATGGCGCGATAGTCGCCGGCAGCACCTGGGTCATTAGCGGCGTTGGCTAGTGTCCATGTGGGGTTACTGCCAAGAGCAAGACCTGCCCCGGTTAACGTTTTTGCGCCTAGTGAAAGGAAGCGTCTTCGGCTTAATGTAGTCATAGTTTTCGTCTTATTATTATTTTTTTGAAAGTGACGATTGATCAGTAGTTAACTTAGCGCTGAATTGCAGCCTCAGGTGATGATGCAATGAGAAAAATTGCGTCCACTACTTTGTTGGATGCACGGTTAGTGTTGTTGATAAGTTCAAGTGTCAGTTCACGCAACCCATCAGACATGGTGCCACCTAACAACAAACGATCTAAATGATTCACAAGCTGGTTAGGATCGGGCTCTAATTGCATTTCGTGATCGATGTTTATGGCTATGGAATCTGAGCTAGGATCACTCATGTAGTTGTGTGACCAAATGGTGTTTGCAACCAAACGATTGGTTAATGTAATAACACCCGATTCATCAATAATCTGAAGCTCAGGCGTTGCTAAGTCTTGCATGTTAAGCGTGCCGGCTTGTCGAAAGTCAGGGCGAAAGAAATTAAATACGGTGGGCGAATTGATGGGTGATTGTCGTAATTCGTTGTGAACCCAGCCGTAGTTAAACCCTTTGGGTACTTCTTTGGGTTTAAATGCTCGCCATATGTTGGTTACCCGTAATAAAGGTTCTTTCACTTTACCAAAGGTGTTTGGGTTTAAAGACGCACCATTGCGAGCTTCGTTGTGCATCAGTATCGCCTTAATCGTACTGCCTAGTGATCCACGAACGCCTACGGAATTGCTGTCAAAAACAGCAGCTACATCACGCACATAAGCCGGTGATGGGTTGCTAGTTACTAAGCGTTGTATTAATTGCTTTGATATAAACGGGCCAACGTTTGGGTGATTAAATAAATTATCTAAAGCCATTGCCAAATCACTTTCAGGTGATTGTCCAGCGGGAATCACTACACCGTTAAGTAAAGTTTTTTCATCAGTGTCGTGGTATTCAGGGTATGACTGCATTGGCGTGATGTAGTCTTTAACGGTTGGCCACCTAAAGCTATCAACATTGGCAAAATGCCAACCAGTAAATACACGAGCAAAGTTTTCAATGTCTTTTTGATTGTATGTGGGCAGTGCTACGCCATCTGCATCGCGTTTCACTGTGCCGTCTGGGTTTAACTGTTCCAATCCAATGGTGAACAGCTGCATGATTTCTCTTGCATAGTTTTCATCAGAACGAAGATTTTTCTGCGCATCAGGTTTTCGATTGCCCTTCATGCTTAGGTATTCACCCATAATTGGGCTTAATGTAACGTCTTCTAATAAGTCTCGAAAGTTACCAAAGGCATGACGCATCAGTATGTCGTAGTAGTTGGCGATTCCATATTGCTCTTCACTGAAGCCACTTTGCCCTGAAATCACCAATATTTGGCTTAGTGCAAATGTAACTCTTTGGCGCAATTGATCAGGTGCGTTGATACTGTTTCGCCACCACACGTTTACGTATTCGTTCCATTGATCTTGATTTCCGTTAGCTAACCCTTGGGTTAGATAACTGGCCGGTAGCTGCATTTGCGTGTCTATCCATGCTTCGGCGCTGGTATTCACTAGTGCGTTCATATCGCTTAACGTTGGGCCGTATGTGGCCTGTGTAAGCAATCTGTGCACATCGTTGTCCGACATTGGAGCGTCTGGCGCAACATTAGCAACTTCGCTTATTGGCAAGGCAGGCGCTATAGCAGGCTCAGCTAACGTGGCCGCAGCCAGAGCGGGGTTTGAGTCTGTCGGGCTGTCTGATCCGGTACCACCGCCACAGGCGGATAAAAAAGTAGTCGTCAGCAGCAGGGGAATTATTATTTTTTTCATAGCCTGCAACGATCAATACAATCAAATGGGTTAACGGGCTATGGCGTCAAAAATAGAGCCCTCAAATGAATGCTGTGTGATGCAGACTGGAATTACAGTCACTGAGTGTGACTCAGTGGGTTATCAAACCCTCGATTTGATCAAGTATTCCTTGCGGATTGTTGTAGTCAATACCGATAGGGTGAATGTGTTGTTCAGGGGTTGCTAAAAATAAACTGGGAAACCCTTGCGCGCCAATTCTTGCGGCAAACGCGCGCTCATTGTTGTGCTCTTCAAAAACAGAGTCGCTATTGAGCGCTGCGCTGAAAGTGGATTTATCACACCCCACAGACTCGGCAATGTCAGCCAACACATCGTGATCTGATGGGTTCTTGGCTTGTAAGTAGTAAGCTTCTTGTATCGCTTGAATCATGGCTGATTCGAACGATTCGTTCTGCCGACGTGCAGCGATAACTGCTCGGCAAGACGGATACGTGGATCGGCGTGGTGCGTTTTTGGTCCAGAAATCGTGATTAAATTGAGTGCCTGGAATGCTTTGTTCTATCCGCTGCCAAGTGCCTTGCAGCATCGCTTGCATGTCTGCGGGCATGGGATCTTGTGAATCGGGCGCAAGGCCACCCAGTAAGTGTCTTACCGAAACAGAATCGTTTAATGAGGCTTTAACCTTGAGCCAGGTGTTGCGAAAGCCCCAGCACCAGCTGCACATTGGGTCGTGTGCGTGAAAAAGGGTGTAAGGGGTGTCTGTTGTCATATTATTTTAAGGTGTTTCTAACGTATCGCTCATTTCTGTATCGTCAAAATCATTCGGTTCTGACTTCAAGGTTTTGTCCATATCATTGAGAGCGATGGTTTCATCGATATCGGTGTTTGATATGGATTGACGTAAATCAATGGGTAAATCACGATGATCGATGGCGATTGTTTCCTCACCTTCGCTTAAAGCATCGAGCAATGCTTGCCTTTCGCCTTTAAGTTGATCGGTGCTGGCGTTTAACGCTGATACCGTTTTCGCTGTGTGCTCATCGGTAATTTCATCAACTGGCATTTCGTGAATGGGGTTTTGCAGCACAGTGGTTGCATCCAATGTTTCATTGGCCTCGTCATCGTCACCGGTGTACTTGCTCACTTGATTCACTAAAGCTGAAGATGCGCCCATTGAAGCTGCTGCTGCGGCTAAATTTGAATTAGTCGAAGATTTTGCATTGATCAATCGATTTATTTCTAGATCTTTTTCGCGAATGATGGCTTGCAGGCGTTCGTTAGTTTCAAGTTGAGCTTTGTTCAATTCAACCGATTGAGTGCGAGCCATGTCAATAGACGATTCGGTGTCTTTTAATGATGTGCTTAGATTTTGGTTGTTTGAATGCACGGATTTTAAATCTGAGGCCAAATTTTGAATTTGATCTTCTAAATTTTTTACATCTTGTTGGCTGGATTCCTCCAGTAATTTGTATCGTGCGTTGGCGGCGGCTTCTGCTTTTGCCGCGTGTCGGTTTGCAATTGTTCGTCGAATTAACCAGCCCACAAGCAACCCTAAAAGAGCCGCTAAAGCTAAGCAAATAACAATTTCAACGATCATGAGATTCAGTGAATTCATAGTCATTAGAACGAAAACTCGATTCTTCGGTTGGCCGCACGGCCTTCCGGTGTGTCGTTGGTATCAATAGGTAAGCTCTCACCAAAACCAAACGAGGAAAGTCGAAATACTGAGATGCCTTGAGAGACAAGGTAGTCACGCACAGCATTGGCGCGTAGCTGGCTAAGTGCTAAGTTAAGCGCATCATCACCTTGGCTATCCGTGTGCCCCTTTATATCCACGGGCACGATTGGAAATTCAAGAAAAAGCTCAGCAATTTCATCCAGTCGAACTTCGCTGTCCGGAGTGAGTTCATCGCTGCCGCTCCTAAACAGAATGCGGGTATCAGGAAGTGCATCAAACGCTGCGCTAAGACTGTTAGACGCAACAGTTAGAGGGTCGTTAGCTTCGGCTTCAGCCAAGGCTTGCGCTTCTTTTTCTTTCGCAATTCGCAGCGCTTCAGCGGCATCCGCAGCCTCTTTTTCTTTTTCAGCTGCCTGTCGAGCAGCTTCTGCTGCTTTGTCTTCCGCTCGTTTAGCTTCAGCAGCTTTTGCTGCCGCCTCAGCAGCCTCAGCCGCCGCACGTTCCTGTTCGGCCTTTTCTTCCGCCGCTGCTTTAGCTGCTTCTGCTTCTGCGTCTGCTAATTTTTGGGCTTCAATCCGAAATTGTTCTTCAATTTCTGCCTGTTTTTGCGCCTCGGCCGCTTCATTTTCAGCCGTTTCTTCTTCTACTGTTAAGGCTTCAATTTCGTCCGATTCTGTTGGCTCATCGCGGGTTGTTTCTGCCCTTGGTGTATCTGTTGATACGCTGTCCTCGTCAAAACGCAATCGATTGATCACAGTTAAATTGGGCAGGTTTTTTTGTAATACCGAAATAATGGCGTCTTGTTCTTCTTTAGAATTTACCGAGCCACTTAACGTTATCTGTTCATCAAACAAATCGATGGATGGGTTTTCAATGGCAGTCATCTCTGGAACCGATGCTAAAAGCCCATCCATCCAGCTCATGGTGCCAACGGACTGTGTGGTCTCAATTTTATTGGTAACGTAATTCAAATCGAATGTGGTCATCACCACTTCAACGATCGGGCGCATCTGTCGTTGATCCTGTATTCGCCCGGTGAGGTTCAGAGTGCGATCATTGACAGCGATGTTTAATTCAGCTTGATCAGCTGTGGACGCAGACGCATTATTTTCTGAGCCAGATGCGGAAATGGGAGCTGTCTCTGTTGGTTCTGTTGGTTCTGTTGGTTCGGAGATTTCCGCAGTTTCAATGCTTTCCGGTAATTCAACTTCAGGAACAGGCACTGCGTTTTCAGAGCCTGTTGTTAACGCTGAGTCCGTTGCATTGTTTTTCGGTGCATCAGTCGGTTCCTCTGTTGGTGCATCGGTTTGTTCATCAGTTGTAGCTTCTGCGGTTGTCTCAGTCTTAGGAGTTTCTGGTGCTGGTTCAACAGGTGCGCTAACTACTGCGGATTCACTCTCTGTGGGTTCGATCTGGGTTGATTCAGTCTGGGTTGATTCAGTCTGGGCTGGCGTCGCAACGGGTTCAACGATCGTTGCATCGGCTGAATCTGTATTGTCTACGTTCGCACTTACAGGGGCTGCAACAAGCTGAAGGTTGTCGCTAACGGTTCTAACGCCGGCTACGGCGCTGGCTGCAGCGACAATGTTGTCACGAGCGGCAGAATTAGCAACGGGCCCAGTTAAGTTAGCTGTGTACCCGTTCATCTCAACGCTTACGGGGCCTGCGTTCAATGGCTCTATGGCGCTAAGTACGCCAGCTTGTAAACGTTGTTCAAGTACAGGTACGTGCCTTGCCACGCAGAACCATGCCAAAGCGGCGAAGGCCAATAGGCCCAATAATGCCCACAGCACGGTAGACCCGCGTTGGTTTTTGGCTGCCTTATGGTATGTGGAAGTTTGTTCGTTCAATGTGGATTGCCGACTGTCGCAAGCCGCATTATACAAGGCCAAACCGCGAGAATTGGATCCGACATGGCATTGACGCCTTATTCGTGACTATTGGTTCATGTAACAGAGGCGAAAACTGCGGTCTTGCCTGATATCCTGTGACTTCGGTCCAATAAATCTGTTACCTATGACTAGTCGATACGCGCTTCTAACCGTCGCATTTTCACTGTTGTGCAGTGTGCAAACCCCTGCGCGAGCCTACGATGCGCTGGAAGCTTGTCGCGCGCAGTCACTGTTGACTCAGGATATCCATAATTGTTTGGATAATTATCTGGCGTTAATTGATCAAAATCTCAACGATTTAACGGTCTACATCGATGGACAGTTGCGCGGGTTGGAGCGAGCCGCGTTCAGCCGGGCACAAAATTCGTTCTATAGCTATCGCCGAGAGAATTGTCTTTGGTACTTAGAGATTGGCGGGCCGCGGGTGCAAGCTGAACAAGTTGCGAAAAATTGTTTATCGAATATGTCGCAAGATCGTTTGTCCGAATTGCAAAGTCTCATTGCAGAATACCAAGACAACACGGTAGAAGAAGCTTTAGAACTTGCAAACGTAGATGCGTCTGTCATTACAGAGCCAGCCAGTGACACTTCCGAAACGGCTGCGGCCTTACCAGCAGAAGCAAATGAGGCTGCGGATATCGACGGCGAGGATGGGCTTTCGGCTTATTTAGGCTCTTGGCAGGTGATCTGTTCTAACGAGAGTGCAACAAGGCGTTGCACAACCGATGTACCGTTAGACCCTGTTGATGGAGATTCAGATGGGTCCATCATGCGAATAACCTATCGCGATAATAACCGGCCTTCGGTAGAGCTTCATTTTCCAAATGAGACGATTGATTCCCCGGATAAATTATCGTGGCAAGTGGACAATTTTACTTTTGGCAAAGTACCCGGCTCTTTAATAAGCGTGGACGATGAGGCGGCCAAGCAAATTATTAACGAAGTGAAATTTGTTCGTGATGAATTGATTCCATTGTTTCAAAGTGGCTCAACGGTGGGTGTTACCGTTCTGGATAAAATAGATGGTGAGTCTGGGAAAAAGTTTGAAGCAACTTTAGTGGGCTTTTCTAAAGCCAGATCGTTTGCTAGTGATTACTTGAAAGGTGAGTTGCCCTAGTGTCTAGAAGTGCGCTGGTGTTTGCCGGTGGCCCCTTCGAACATAGTACGTGGCCTTTGGCACAAGCATTAGGTTATGACGATGTTTGGTGTGCAGACAGCGGCCTTATTCATGCAAAAGCCTGTGGCTTAAGCCCAGATGTAGTGGTGGGTGATTTTGACAGCGCACCCAAAAACCTTTTGCACGAAGCTTCTGCATCGGGTGCAAAGCTAATTCAGCATCCGGCCGATAAAAACGCCAGTGATTTAGAACTCACTTTGCACGAACTGGCAAAAGCAAACTATTCACAAGTTACCTTACTTGCGTTTTCAGGTGGGCGAACCGATCACTCACTGTTTAATTGGATGTTAGCCTTGCAACAAGATTGGCCGTTCCAGTTAACTATTTTTGATGACACGGTAAGTGCGTATCTTGTTCATGGAACTATTCACTTTTGTGCACCGCTTGCTAAGGGTACGCAAGTGAGCTTATTGCCGCGCGATTCTGTATCTGGCGTGACAACGCAAGGGTTAAAGTATCCATTGTTTGATGCGCGCCTAATGGGTGGCAGCACACTGGGTTTAAGTAATGAAGCCGATGGCAGTGAAGAGGTTTCAGTGAGTGTTGAATCGGGCCGATTGCTTGTGTTGGTTGTGCACAGTGATTCGTTAAAAAATTAATAATTCGTAGAGTGCTCTTGTGATTGATTTACGCAGCGATACCGTAACCCGCCCCAGTGAAGTCATGCGAACAGCAATGGCAAATGCCGACGTTGGTGACGATGTATACGGCGATGATCCAACAGTTAATCGGTTGCAATCTGCTACCGCTGAACGCTTAGGTAAAGAGGCCGCTGTGTTTCTACCTTCTGGTACTCAATCGAATTTGGTGGCCTTATTAACGCACTGCCAACGAGGCGATGAGTACATCGTTGGCCACGATGCCCACACATACAAATACGAAGGTGGGGGTGCTGCTGCGCTTGGTGGTATTCAGCCTCAGCCCGTGGCGTTTGTTGACAATGGAGAAGTCTCGCTTGAAGAAGCTGCTAATGCTGTGAAAGTGGATGATTCTCATTTTGCTCGCACGAAATTGCTGTGCTTGGAAAATACACAACACGGTCGAGTGCAAAGCCTTGAGTACATGCAGCGTGCAAAAGCACTCGCTGATCAACACGGCTTGTCTTTGCATTTAGATGGTGCGCGTATGGGTAACGCAGCCGTTGCATTGGGTGTGTCACTTGAGGCCGTTGCCAAGCCTTTTGATTCTGTGTCCTTATGTTTATCCAAGGGGTTAGGCGCTCCCGTGGGTTCTGTGCTGGTTGGCGATAAAGATTTTATTAAAGAGGCCACTCGCTGGCGTAAAGTCACCGGCGGTGGAATGCGTCAAGCTGGTGTGTTGGCTGCGGCAGGTTTAATTGCTATTGATGATGGGTTTAAACGATTAGGTGAAGATCACGAGCGCGCATTGGCATTGGAGCAGGGCCTAAACGGTATTAATGGCGTTTCGGTACGAAAAGGCTGGACTCAAACCAATATGGTGTGGTTGAATTTCGATGAAGGTATTGGAGATGCGTTTACGCAGCATTGCCAGCAGCAAGGCGTGTTGTTGTCTGCTACAACTTATGGGGCCCGTTTGGTTACCCATCTCGATCTGAACGATGATGATATCGCTGAAACTATTCAAGTGTTCAGGGATTACTTTAAATAAAGGATTAATTAATTGAATAGGTTTATGCCACGAAATCAATTGGTTTTACTCTTTGCATCTTCTCTTGTTTTGTCAGGCTGTAGCAGCAGCTCAAATAATGTTAGTGAGGTTAGTGAGGTTAGTGAGGTTAGTGAGGTTAGTGAGGTTAGTGAGGTTAGTGAGGTTAGTGAGGTTAGTGAGGTTAGTGAGGCTAGTGAGGCTAGTGAGGCTAGTGAGGCTAGTGAGGCTAGTGAGGTCAGTGAGGTCAGTGAGGTCAGTGAGGTCAGTGAGGTTAACTCTACACCCTCTCTTGCAACAACGGATAAAAGCGCGGTTCGTGTAAACGGTGCTCGTGTTTATTTTAACTCCGTACCTTCTCGAATTTCAGTTTTTAGCGCAGATGGGTCTTTGGATGAAACGATAATCGTTACGGTTGATGTGGATGCCCGAACGCTGACAAAAGAATCGTTTTCGAATTTAGGTTCTGCAACAGAGCAGGCAGCGCCTGAGTTTCGATCGGTGTATACCCACAATGAATTCGGTCAAATAGTTAGCATTGAGACGCAAAATTTAGAAGACCTGACCGATGAGGATAATAATACCCGCTATGGGATAACATACGACGGTGAGCAAGTAAGCACCTGGTCGATTAGGTTTGAAGGTAGCCCTGGTTTTATTTTTGAAGCGCGGTATGTAACCGATGAGAACGGTAGGAATGCTGGTGGTTCTTTGTTTTCTGATGATGGTGTTGAGATTCGTAATTGGGTTCGATCGTATACCGACAACGGTTGGATAGAATCTGAGGCAGGAGATTTTGTCACGTTGATGCGCGAAGTGACATTGAATGAAGTAGGTTTGATTGAACGAATTGATTACTCAGAAGAATCGGAATTCTCCGTTTTCGTAGAAACCGAAGAAACGTTCACTTACGATGAAAATGGCCGCCTGACACAAACTGAATTCTTTTTTCAAGATGGTGCGCTTTTCGAACGTATCGAATATTCGGAATACCAAGAATTAGGTGTTTCTTGGCACAACCTGCAATTCGGAGCAGAAGCTTTTGGTCTCTTTCGCGACTAACAGCTCGATGGGTAGTAGTCCCGTGGGTATAAGGTATCTGTTCTAGATGATTCATCGAATTATGCGTTGGGCAAGCGCCTTCATCTAGCTCAAATGCGTCCTTTTGTTATGAGTTTGGAAAACCGCACAATTGTGCTTTATGAGTGCCTCTATCGCAACGCCGTTATAAATTGTTAGAACTGCCCCAGAACACTGGGGATGAATTTTTCTGTTAAGCTAAATTTATCGACAAAACAAAGAGGTTCGCATGGACGCGACCACACACTGCCCTCGCTGCGATGCGCCGCGATCATCCCTAGTTCGTGACGGTTTTTATCA
>CALHNS010000101.1 GCA_938035125.1 uncultured Granulosicoccaceae bacterium
AACTGGGAAGATTCGTTTTTGGGCACCCAATGCCAGCGCTGCTGATGTTCCTTTCTTAAAACAAAGACAAGCAAGTGGTGACAAAATTTGGTTCTACCATAGTGGCCACCCAGCCATAGGCGTCCACAGTGTGAATGCATCCGGCATTGAAATGAGAACTTGGGGTGCGACAGCTGCACGTTATGGCTTTGACGGCCAGCTAATGTGGGCGGTGAATTTGGGCAGTAACGAAAAACCTTTCGCAGAACCCACTTATCGACCAGATGATGATCGATTCGGTAATGGCGTTATGGTGTACCCAGGAAACCAACTGCCTAAGATCGGTTACCCATCGAACCCCGGCCCTATGCCATCCATAAGATTAAAAGCTTGGCGTCGCGGCTTACAAGATGCAGAACTTGTGGAATTAGTGCGAAGCACCGCTCCTGCTGCAACGGTGGCCGCCATGGAAGCTCGCTTCGAGGCGTTAATTCCCAGCGCATTGTCAGAAGGTCGTGATACCGCGTCTTGGTCGGATGACCCAGCAGATTGGATTGAATTTCGTAAGTCGTTGCTGATGGATTTACGCTAAGGTATCAACGGCTGCTTTTGTCATTCTCAAGCAGTCGAGATACTATCCACGCTACTTAATTTAGCTTCACCGGGTATATTTTTTCCCAATCACCCAACAACCCCAACCCACCCACAAAAATTCATCCAACGCCAAAAACAATCTACTTGCGTAAACCCTGCCGAACGCAACAGCTCTTCGTTCCAGCGTGCCGTTACGGGCACAAGCACCCCTTCTAACGATAAGCGCTTACGCTCTATCAGTTCATCTGAATAGCCGTTGTGTTTTTTTAATTGATGATAATGCTCAACCATTAAGTCGTTAATTTCAGCTGAATCACCCAACACTTTTTCAACCAAAATAAACGCACCCCCTTTGGCGGTTGAGCGATGGATATCCCGAAGAATGCGTTGGCGGTGCTCCATTGGCGTAAATTGCAAAGTGAGTACCGATAGAGTTAATGAGGCGTTAACTTCTGGGTAGGATTCGCGTAAGTCGTGTTCGTTTATCGCAACGGACCCTTGCTCTATTAACGGGGCGAATCGCTCGCGAGAGGCTTGTAACATGGCATCGGACAATTCTAGGCCAAGGTATTGGCAGCTGTTACCAAACTGATCAATAAACGGTGCCAACGCATCACCGCGGGAACAACCGACATCGACTATATGTGTACCAGGTTGTACGAAGGAGCAGCCGATATCAAATACGCTTTTACGCATCACATCGTATTGCGGAATGGAGCGACGCAGCATGTCGGTGAATACATGACACACATCGGAATCAAACGCCCACTTATCCGAAGGCTGGTAATTGTCTTTAGTCGATTCGCTCATGGGTAGAACCGCCCGTTTGGGTATTGAGAAACTAAGCCCAATTAACTAACTGTTCAAATTAGCTAAAAGGGCTTACCAACACTATGCCTTCATTTCTTTCAGGCCCAGTGGAAATGATGTGTACGGGCACACCCACAACCTCTTCAATTCGATCAACATAGGCTTTGGCAGCGGCAGGCAAGTTACTCAGCTCGGTAACCCCTGCGGTTCGTGCTTGCCAACCCGGTAGTGTTTCATAAACCGGTATGCATGCTTCTAATCCTACAGCGCCCATGGGTGGTGCATCTATCCGTTCGCCATCCAATTCATAATGGGTGCAAATTTTCACTTCTGCTAAATCATCCATTACATCCAGCTTGGTTAAACAAATACCTGTTACACCGTTAATTAAACACGCGCGCTTTAGCGCCACGGCATCTAACCAACCGCAACGTCGTTGACGACCCGTTGTGGCACCAAATTCATGCCCCTTCTCACCCAGCTCTTTTCCCACCTCGTCAAACAGCTCGGTTGGGAATGGTCCGGAACCTACGCGAGTGGTATAGGCTTTTGCTACACCCAATACATAAGTAATGGCCGATGGGCCAACGCCACTGCCTGTGCACGCAGCACCACTAACGGTGTTCGATGACGTTACGAACGGATAGGTGCCTTGGTCAACATCTAATAATGTACCTTGCGCGCCTTCAAATAAAACCGACATCCCTTTTGATCGATACGATTCAATAAGTGCAGGTACATCTTTAACGTAAGGCTTTAAACGCACCGCATACGCTTGCGCAAATTCCACCATAAGGTTTACATCGATAAGCTCTTCACCATGTTGAGCAAAGGCTGTGTTGTGATGATCAACGATGGTCTGTAATTTCTCTTTTAACTGCTCAGTGGTTAAATCAAATAACTCGTGCACACGCAATGCGCGACGGGCCACTTTGTCTTCATAGGCTGGGCCAATACCGCGACCGGTTGTGCCAATGGCCGATTTTCCCGCAGCGCGTTCGCGCGTTTGATCTAGCGCAATGTGATACGGCATAATTAATGGGCACCCGCCACTAACCACCAAACGGTTTTCAAGCTGCACACCGCGTTCAACTAATTCGTCTACTTCTTTAAAGAACGCATCGGGGGCTAACACCACACCATGCCCAATGGCGCACGTTACGTGATCGTGCAAAATGCCACTGGGCACCAGATGCAAAACCGTTTTTTCATCGCCAATGATCAGCGTATGGCCCGCATTATGGCCACCTTGAAAACGCACTACTAAAGACGCTTGTTCGGTCAGTAAGTCAACAAACTTACCCTTACCTTCATCGCCCCACTGAGTGCCAAGCACAAGCACACCGGTTGCCGCATTTGTCATACGAAAAACTCTTTTAAGTTCGCTTTATTGAATGCGCTGGACACACCAGGTGCCTTCACGCTCAAGAAGTTGATGATTACAGCGGTAATTCGCTGCAGTCGATGCATCGTTGGGCAACGCCAACACCACTCGTTCACCGCTGCTGCGTAATGCCACCACTTCACTCCACCGGGCGGCTTCCTGCTGAGCAGTTAAGTTTGCAATATGCGGTACAAACACACCGCTGATTGAATCTTTTTCGGTGCTGCCATTAGTTTGATTAGCCGCTGTGGCCAATCGATTCAATTCGTTTAAATCGCCACTGAATCCTGTGGCGGGGCGATCGCGCCCGAAGGCTTTTCCAATAGCATCGTAGCGACCACCACGCGCGATCACATCGCCAGTGGTTGTGTAAGCTGCGAACAGCATTCCGGTGTGATAGCGATACCCGCGCAATTCGCCTAAATCGAGCACCAATCGAACACCTGGGTGTGAATGCTGAACGGCGTTAACCACATCGCTTAAGGTTTGCAAGGCAGCCTCTATTCCGTCAGCCGAGCCAGCCCATCGCTTTGCGCGATCGATGACGCTAACATCGCCTTGCAATTCCAATAACGCATTGAATGCATCCGACACATCACCCTTACATTGTGCAGCCTTTAGAGCGGCTTGCATATCGGGCAAAGAGCCACGCGTCATGGCTGTATAAACGGCATCTTGCTGAGCTGCATCGAACTGGGCCGCTTTACATAGGCTTTGATACACACCCACATGGCCTAGATCTAATACCAAGTCTTCATTGTTTAACCCTGCCAGCTGGGCGGTATCTAGCATTAGGCGGATGATTTCTATATCGGCATCAACGCCTGCATAGCCGAACAATTCGGCACCGAATTGCTGAGGTGTGCGGCTACCACCAAACCCATCGGTTCGAGCGCGTAGCACGGTGCCGGTGTAGCAAAGCCGACTGGGGGCATCGCTTCTGAGCACATGAGCATCCATTCGAGCCACTTGCGGGGTCATATCGGCACGGATGCCAAGAGTGCGACCGCTTTGCTGGTCTACCACTTTGAAGGTTTGTAAGGACGTGGCTTCACCGGTACCTGTTAGCAGCGCATCGATGTATTCGATGAGCGGAGGCATCACCAGCTCATAGCCTGAGCGGGTGCAGCAGTCGGTGAATTGGCGGCGAAGCTGATCGACCCGCCAAGCGGTTTCGGGCAGCAACTCGTCGACACCATCCGGCAACTGCCAAACGGCGGTGGGATCGGTCATAGCAACATGGGCTCTTATCGAGCGATAGTGATAATTAGTGCGCCGACTATCATACTCGACAAGCCCACAAGGCGCAGGTGCTCGGAAGGCATATCGGCTATGTAAGCTAAGAATTGCTTGAACTGGTCGGGGTTGATGACCGGCATCAACCCCTCAATGACCAAATACAGCCCGAGAGCTGCCAGCCAGAACTCCAGCAAGGCCTATTGCCCAGTAGAGCTTGGCGATGCGTTGAAATGCTTGAAGAAGTCCGAATCGGGCTTCAACAGCAGCACATCGTTACCGCCACTGAAAGCGGATCGATAGGCCTGGAGGCTTCGGTACAGGTTATAGAATTCAGCATCAGAAGAATACGCATCGGCGTAGGTTTTAGCCGATATCGCATCGCCCTCACCTCGGGTTTGCTCCGATGTTGAATACGCAGAAGCTAGAATCTCAGAACGCTGACGATCAGCGCCTGCCACGATGACTTTCGCTGTCTCTTCACCTTCTGAACGAATCTCGCGTGCAATAGCGGCACGCTCTTTATCCATTCGTTGGTAAACCGATTCTTGAACGTTCTCAGGCAGTTCAACCTGCTTAATTCGAACATCCACCACTTCGATGCCCAACGATTCTGCTTGCGAATTAACCGCTTGCTGAATCGCCTGCATTAACGTAGTTCGGTTTTCTGACACCACTTGCTGAAGGGTTTGACCACCAAACGCGTTTCGTAATTCATCACGAAGGAAATCGGATAAACGGCTAATAGCGTTAGATTCCACACCACCTAGGCTGGTATAAAAACGTTCGGCATCTTGAATACGCCATTTAACAAACGAATCAACCACTACCGCTTTTTGTTCGCTGGTAAGTACGTTTTGCGGGCGCATGTCTAAGGTAAGCAATCGTTTATCAAAACGCACTACCGATTCGACGAAGGGAAATTTTATGTGCAAGCCAGGCTCGTAAGATGAGCGTTGGATTTTACCCAACTGCAGCTTTATCGCGTTCTCTGTTTCTTTCACTGTGAACAAACTGCTGGATAGAACCAACAGCAACACCGCACCAATGATTAACGTTATGGGGTTCATTAATTTATTCATCGAACTGACCCTCTGTCACGTGATCGTGCGTTGGTACGGTTGGCAGTAGTACTGCCAGGGCTTGGCACACGGCTAAGATCTATCGCGCTAGGTGCATTATTTCCAGCACCCGTTACACCAATTGGATTTTTACGTGCTGAAGAATTTTCCATTAATTTATCTAGCGGCAAGTACATCAAGTTATTGCCGTTATCACCATCCACAAGCACCTTACTGGTATTACTGAGTACATCTTCCATCGATTCAAGGTACAAGCGATCACGGGTTACTTGCGGTGCTTTTTTGTATTCTTTTAATAACGATAAGAAACGTAGAGATTCACCCACTGATGCTTCTGAAACTTGAGCTTTGTAAGCTTCAGCTTCTTCAAGTACCCGTTGAGCATCACCACGTGCTCGCGGAATTATTTCGTTTCGATAGGCTTCAGATTCACTGATAAAACGTTCTTTATCTTCTCGTGCTTTGATCACATCTTCAAAGGCGCCACGAACTTCTTCGGGGGCTTCAGAGTAGGTGATGTTCACTTGCGCGATTTCGATACCTGCAACATAGTCTTGCAAAATCGATTGCAGGCTGTCTTCAATTTCGATACGCACCGCATCACGACCTGTGGTAATCAGTGGCTCCATATCTGTTCTACCCACCACTTCACGAAGCGCACTTTCTGCAGCCTGATTAACGGCAACATCAGGCAATCGAACGTTGAATAAATAATCTTCAGCGTTAGCCACGCGATACTGAACGTTCAGTTCAATTTCAACCAAGTTTTCATCTTTCGTTAATGCAAGCTGACGATCGACTTGGGTGGATTTACGTTCTTGGGTATTGACGCGCATAACCGATTGAATCGGCCAAGGGATATGCCAATTCAAACCCGATTGGGTGGTGCGAACGTGCCGACCGAATTGGGTGACAACGCCCGATTCTGCTGGTTGCACTACGTACAACCCGGTTAGTAACCATCCGATGAACAGCAGCGAGCCAATGATGGACACGGCCATACCGCTAATTTTGGGGCCGCTTGGAAAACTGCCGCCGCCACCGCTGCGTTTTTTTCCATTGCCGCCAAACAGGCCACCGAGTTTGTCGCCTAGATTCTTAAAAAACTCATCAAGATCGGGAGGGCCACCTGAATTATTTCGATTGCCCCACGGATCCTTATCGTTTCCGTTATTACCTGGCTCATTCCAAGCCATATTCTTTGCACTCCGTTTTAGAGCCAATTCGCCCTAAGTGTTAACTTTCAAATTCTGCGCCGATGCTGTGTTCACTGGCAAGCCTTGCCCAGTCCACCGCATCAGCATCAATTCTAAGCGCCACAGATCCGTCATCGGCAACTATTTCTTCGCTGACTGCCGAAGCCGCATATAACTGTGCACGAAGTTTGCCGCGATCAGGCGACAAATGCAGTGTTCCTGTGACTCTAGCACCACCAAGCCGACCTGCAATGGCTTCCAATAAGGCTTCAATTCCCTCACCAGTTACCGCTGACACCCAAGCCGCGTCTACCTGCTCTTCATCACCCCGACGAATATGGGGGCTTAAGTCTGTCAAATCAATCTTGTTGTAGACCAACAGCTGTGGAACGTCACCCGCACCAATGCTTTTGAGAACCTGATTCACCTCTTTTTGCCGTTGCTCACGCTCGTCATCTACAACATCCACCACGTGTACGAGTAAATCGGCCTCACGGGTCTCTGTTAGCGTGGATCGAAAAGCATCCACCAGCTCATGCGGTAAATCTTCAATAAAACCCACCGTATCTGCCATTACCGCTGCTTGACCTGCGTCTAAATCTAAGCGTCGCAAGGTTGGGTCAAGCGTTGCAAAGAGCTGATCAGCAGAATAAACGTTCTCATTAGTTATTCGGTTGAATAGGGTAGATTTTCCAGCATTGGTGTAACCCACCAGCGCCACGGTGTGGATGCCGGACTTGCCTCGTTGGGCACGGCCTTGCTCACGTTGGCGGCGAACTTTCGTCAAACGTCCCTTGAGAACTTTTACACGCTCGTTTAACAATCGTCTATCGGTTTCTAACTGCGTCTCCCCTGGGCCGCGTAAACCAATTCCCCCTTTTTGACGCTCTAGGTGGGTCCATCCTCTTACTAGGCGGGTGGATAGATGCTGCAGCTGAGCAAGCTCCACTTGCAGCTTGCCATCAAAACTTCGAGCCCGCTGGGCAAAAATATCCAGAATGAGGGAATTTCGATCTAAAACACGTACCTTCAGCTCGGCCTCAAGGTTACGTTCTTGGCTGGGAGATAAACGCTGGCCAAACAGAACCAGTTCGGCCTTTGTTTCTGACAAGGCCATGCGGATTTCATCGAGTTTGCCTTTACCCACAAACAATCTGGAATCGGGCCGCTTGCGCTTGCCGACGATAATATCGGTAACTTCAAGACCTGCGGATTCTGCCAGCTCTTTAAATTCTGAGCGTCTGGCTTCCAAGCGCATGCCCTGTTCTTGCTGCGTTTTAGCCGCATCAATCGCACCCGTGCCTACAGACGAGCTGATACGTTTGCGCCGAGCGTCGTCAGTATCTATGTGAACCAGCAGCGCTAAATCACTGCCGACGGGGCGTTCAAACAACGGCTATTCTTGCCCTTCTTCTTCTTCGCCGGGCACAGCAACTTTTACAGGGCGGCTGGGTACGACGGTTGAGATAGCGTGTTTGTACACCATTTGATTAACGGTGTTCTTGAGCAAAACAACGAACTGGTCGAACGATTCTATTTGTCCTTGCAATTTAATGCCGTTGACAAGATAGATGGAGACCGGAACTCGCTCTTTCCTGAGCGTATTGAGGAATGGCTCCTGCAACGACTGCCCTTTAGCCATGATGTTGTTATCCTAATCAGGTGTACTAGTTACCCTGCGACGCACGATTTATTGTTGGCCAAAGACCTTTTTCATTCGGCGTGTTGCGTCACAACCGCCCCCTGAAAGAAGCGATGGACCGATTGTCGCCCTAAACCCTCTATATGTCAATCAGTTACATAGCGCTACACGACGATTAAACAAGATTCAGGCTTTATTCAGCATAGTGTTGTCATGGTGTTCTCCATCACATAGCGTTCATGGAGCCAAAACATGGCCACTCAGCACAATCGAAACCTAACTAATTCAACGAACCGCTTAGCCCGGTCCGTGTTGTTTTTAGCATCCGCCGCGCTACTTCCGCTTAGCTCACAAGCAGCCAACTCATCATCTGCTGTGCCGCTTTTTACTCAAACCGTGGACGATAACCGTCGAATATCGGAAGGCTATGCAAACTTTTCCGATGCAGCGATCCCTGAAATCAGCGCTCGCAATAGCTCCCAAACTACCCCACGTAATATCCCCCGAAGTGGCGCCCTTGGCCTTTCAGACATTTGGGTGTCAGACATCAGCACCGTGCTGTTCAACGATTCAGACCATGATGGTTATTTTGCAGGCTTCAGCGTGACGCTGGATGTGGATGTATCGCAACACTCTGCCGAGGTTTACGCCAACTTCTATTTACAATCTCGCGCAGAAGGCCCAAATTTTCTGCACAGTACGAACGTTTTCCGAATTTATGAGCAAGACAGCATCGATCGCTATCGAGTGGATGTGGACTTAACCGACAGCTTTTTCGCCGGTGAATATGATTTGATCATTGACGTAATAGACGCCCAAAGTACTCAAGTGGCTGACACGGTATCGCACCGCACCCACAGTAATCTGGGCGGGTTGCCACTGGAATCGAACAATTATCAGTTCGATGATCATTTTGTAGACAACGATTATTACAGCGATGATTATTACGATGATAACTACGGCAGCAACCTGGTCACCACCTTCTCTGTCAACTTATCCAGCGGCTCATCCTTTAACGGCAACCAACAAGGTTTTTCATCGGTAGGTTTTGGTGTGAACGCCACTGTGACCGAATTTCGCGGCAGCACAGGTGTCATTGGGTTACTGATTCTGGCGGCGGCGGGGTCTATTCGCGCCAGGGGCCTAAAAACCTAGGCTGCAAAAACACTGAGTGCAGCGGTTGAGCAGCTCGGTATAATCTCCTTTGTACACCACCGCGACTTAGAAGGTGAGCAAGGAGAGATTCATGGGCCAATATCAAGACACATATAACGAAGCCAACAAAGATCCATCGGCTTTTTGGTTAAAACAAGCCAAAGATGTTCAGTGGACAACTTTCCCCAGCGTTGGTGTCAACACAGACAACTCACCTTTTAACACCTGGTTTGCCGATGGCGAAATAAACGCTTGCTACAACGCGGTTGATTTTCATGTGGCCAATGGACGAGCCGAACAGCTGGCGATTATTTACGACAGCCCGGTCACCGACTCTAAACGCACCCTAACCTACGCTCAGCTTCAAGATCAAACCGCACGCTTTGCTGGCGCTTTAAAAGCCAAAGGCGTAAGTAAAGGCGATCGCGTGCTCATTTACATGCCGATGGTGCCCGATGCGGTTGTTGCGGTCTTAGCGTGTGCCCGATTAGGTGCGGTGCATTCGGTTGTGTTTGGTGGGTTTGCTGCAAAAGAGCTTGCGGTACGTATTGATGATTCCACCCCGAAAGTAATCGTTGCAGCCTCTTGCGGTGTGGAACCCAGCCGTTTAGTGGAATACAAACCACTACTTGACGAAGCGATTGACATTGCATCTCACAAAGTGGATGCAACCATAATTTTGCAACGCCCTCAATGCACCGCATCTCTGGTTGAAGGCCGTGATTACGATTGGGCTGAGGTGATGAATTCGGCAGAACCTGCTGAGTGTGTGCCCGTTGCCAGCACCGACCCACTGTATATTTTGTACACCTCTGGCACCACCGGTCAGCCTAAAGGGGTAATACGCGACACGGGTGGATCGGTTGTGAGTTTAAAATGGACCATGAGCGCTATTTACGATGCCAAACCAGGTGATGTGTACTGGGCAGCATCCGATATCGGCTGGGTGGTGGGCCATTCGTACATTATTTACGGGCCATTATTTCACGGCTGCACGTCCATCATGTACGAAGGAAAACCTGTGGGTACACCCGATGCCGGTGCTTTTTGGCGAGTGATACAAGACTATAAAGTGAAGGTG
This sequence comes from uncultured Granulosicoccaceae bacterium, assembly GCA_938035125.1. Taxonomy (GTDB): domain Bacteria; phylum Pseudomonadota; class Gammaproteobacteria; order Granulosicoccales; family Granulosicoccaceae; genus Granulosicoccus. Next base: position 10,160 of record CALHNS010000101.1, read on the forward strand.
TTGTTTACCGCCCCTACTGCATTTCGTGCGATAAAAAAAGAAGACCCCAACGGCGACTTAATAAAAGACTACGACTTATCCTCTTTTAAAACCTTATTTTTAGCAGGCGAGCGCTGCGACCCCGATACATTAATTTGGGCGCAAGAAAAATTACAACGACCGGTTATCGATCATTGGTGGCAAACCGAAACCGGCTGGGCCATCTGTGCAAATTGTGTTGGGCTTGAAAACCTTCCGGTTAAAGCAGGCTCACCCACCGTGCCCGTACCAGGGTATGCATTGGATGTTTTAGACGATAACGGAACACCGGTTAAACGCGGTGAAATTGGCTCGCTGGTGATAAAGCTGCCACTGCCTCCTGGCACGTTTCCTAACCTTTGGAATGCAGCCGATCGTTATGTATCCAGTTACTTCAGTCGTTTTGAAGGCTATTACGAAACCGGCGATGCTGGCTACATCGATGATGAGGGTTATGCCTACGTTATGGCAAGAACCGATGATGTTATTAATGTGGCAGGCCATCGATTATCTACCGGTGCAATGGAAGAAGTACTAGCAAGCCACCCTGATGTGGCTGAATGTGCCGTGTTGGGTGTAGCGGATGATTTAAAAGGTCAACTCCCGTTAGGGTTAGTTATTTTAAGTAGCGGTTGTGATCGCAGCCATGATGATATTGCTGGGGAATTGGTAAAACGGGTACGCGAACACATCGGTCCTGTAGCGGCATTTAAGTCAGTTGCAGTTGTCGATCGATTACCTAAAACCCGTTCGGGGAAAATTCTTCGTGCCACCATGCGCTCAATGGCCGATCGCGTGGCGTGGAAAATGCCCGCAACAATTGAAGATCCTGCCGTGTTAGATGAAATTCAAACGGCATTGGCGGCATTGGGTTATGCAGGCGATGGCAATTGAAATGATTGAATTCCTATGATTAAACGACTCAATCACCTTGCTATCGTGGTACCCGATTTAGCGGCTGCCACGGCCACTTATCGCGACACACTGGGCGCGCAAGTGTCAGAAGCCCAAGCGCTAGCAGAACATGGTGTGACGGTTGTGTTCGTTGATTTACCCAACACACGCATTGAGCTTTTGGAACCCTTAGGCGATGGATCCCCTGTAAGTAATTTTTTACTGCGCAATGAAGGCGGCGGTATTCATCATATGTGCGTAGAAGTTGACGACATCAAAGCGGCCCGTGATGAATTAATGGATAAAGGGGCTCGAATCTTAGGCGATGGTGAACCCAAAATCGGGGCGCACGGCAACCCCGTTCTGTTTCTTCATCCAAAAGATTTTCACGGCTGCTTAATAGAGTTAGAAGAGGTTTGAATTCCTCTACAACAACCGATGCTGAAATGATTGTGCGTGTGGCGGCTGATACCGATACGGGGCTTAAGCGTTCGCACAATGAAGATACGTATTTAGTGAATACCGAGCTAAATTTATTCGCCGTGGCTGATGGTGTAGGTGGGCATGTTGGCGGTGTTGAAGCCAGTGGCTTGGTGGCATCAGAACTACCTAAATATTTTAAAACGGCACTGAAGTCTGGCCCTATTGAAGGGTTGCCGGAGCGTTCGAATAGCGAACTCAATACTCACCAGCACACCAGCACCATTCTGGGTGAAACTCTTACCGACACCGATTTTCAACGCCGTCTTTATCGCGCCATCGCACAGGTTAATACCCATGTGTTCGATGCAGGGGCAGACAAAGCCGACGATGGTCGAATGGGTGCAACACTCACAGGTGCCTTGTTTTTAAATAGCGGCACGGCGCTGATCTTTAATGTGGGTGACAGTCGTACCTATTGCTACAGGAACGATGAACTTAGCTGCGTAACCAAAGATCAATCTTGGTATCAAACCTGGTTGGATAACGGCTCCGTTGGCGCACCTCCACCTAAAAGTGTGATTCTGCAAGGCGTTGGATTGGAAGAAAACGTGGTGCCCGACTGGGGGATAAAACCATGGCATGCGAACGATTTATGGCTAATGTGTTCTGACGGATTAACCGATCGCGTCAGTGATGAGGAAATCGCTGGCTTTGTAAAAACCCATTTAGACACCAATTCAACGCTTGTGGCTTTATGTGGTGATTTAATCGCCGCTGCAAATGCTGCTGGTGGTGAAGACAACACAACGGTATTGGCGTTACGCCTGAATTCTACAACTTCATGATTCTTACCCTCTTTTACGTATTCGCCGCGGCCATGATGGCGCTTTTAGTTTTCGTCATGTTGAAAGGCTTACTGAACCCTTCTATTCGAGACGAAACCAATCATCGCGACGTTAACATTGGCATCGCACGCGATAGAAAATCCGTCATTAAAGATGCGCTTTCCAAAGGCCACATCGATAAAGAAACTTACGAACAAGAGCTGATCGATATCGAATCCACCCTAGCATCGGAATTGGCTGAAGGCCCGGATTCATCCCAATCGCGAGCTATGCGAATGGTAGGCGTGGTGTTAATTGTTGGCTCAGTGGTGGGGGTGTCTGTGTTGTTGTACCAACGCTTAGGTTCCAGCGCGGTAATGAGCGATGCGTTCTTAGCTGAATCGGGTGCGGTTATTTTAGGCAACGGGGCCACTGTTGATAAACGCGTGGCCGAAGTCATGCAAAACGGTACCGCGCCGCGAGATGCGGCCAATGAAGTGGCCGCAGCGTCTGCCCAAACCAATAACGGCCCCGGATCACTGGCTAGCTTATTACCCCAGCTGGAAGCCAGATTGCAAGACGAGCCTGACGACTTACAAGGCTGGACGCTATTGTCACGCACGTACATGAACATTCAAGAGTATGAAAAAGCCGAAGCAGCTCTTCTGGAGGTGAATCGCTTAGATGAAGGCAACCCTGAATTCATTATTATGTTGGCAGAAGCTCGTGCGCTGCAAGACAACGGTAATTTAATTGGTGAGCCGCAAGAGCTTATTAACCAAGCTCTTGCCATAGATCCTGAAAATCAACGAGGGCGATTACTGTTAGGGCTGTCTTTTCAACAAAGTGATGATCACGACAAAGCGCTTGAGATATTTAGAGAGCTGCGCAACAGCCCATTGCTGAATTCACAAGGCGTTGAGAACATCACCGCCATGATCAATCAATCTTTAATTGCAAAAGGCGAAGCTCCTGAAAGCGGTTCGATGGCAGCACCTGCTGTAATCAATAGTGCCCAAGCTGATGCTGATGCTGATGCTAACGGTGGCTCACAAGATGCCTCAACCGCATCATTGAAAGTATCAGCTTCGTTAAGCGATGCAGCGGCGGCGGCGGTAAAAGATACTGACAGTGTGTTTATATTTGCAAGAGCCACAACAGGTCCGCCAATGCCGCTTGCCGTGGTTCGATTAACGGTTGCCGATCTTCCAACAACGGTTACCTTAGATGATACGCAAGCCATGATCCCCAACATGACTTTATCT
>CALHNS010000102.1 GCA_938035125.1 uncultured Granulosicoccaceae bacterium
GCCGAAGCCCAACGCGCAGAAGAAGCACGACTCGCAGCCGAAGCCCAACGCGCAGAAGAAGCACGACTCGCAGCCGAAGCCCAACGCGCAGAAGAAGCACGACTCGCAGCCGAAGCCCAACGCGCAGCCGCCGAAGCACAACGTGCGGAACAAGCACGACTTGCCGCTGAACAAGAACGCCTTGCGGCCAATGCGGCGCGATTGGAACGCGAACGCTTAGAAGCCATTGCTGCCCAGCAAAGAGCCGATGCAAGACGAGCCGCTGCTGAAAGGGCCGAGCAAAGTGGAAGCCGTGCAGTCGCAACACCCCAGACCACGCCTCAGCCGACGCCCCAAGCTTCTTCCAATGATCGAGAAGCTACTGATCGACTGGCCTCAGCTGGGTCCACAAGCTCTGCAAATTCAGGTTTGCAGGTGCAGAATCGAGGCATCTCCGATGCGGAAGCCTCACAAATTGATAGGCGTTTACTTGCGGTTAAAGAGGCCATTCGAGCAGGCAACATGGCTCGCTTAACCGAGCTAACCGCCATCGACGGTGCGAAAGTGCAAACGTTTTTTCAGCTGTTTGCTAACAGCCAGCGAATCGATGTACGGGTGGATGGAAGCCGAGCCCAAGCGAGCATAGGTGTGGTGGTTGGTACACTGCAAATTAATCGCATTATTAGTAATGACGGAACTGAACGGGCTGTACCAGAAAGTCTTCGAAGTTTCACATTAACCACTCGCCGTGAAGGCAATGAGTGGTCTAAATTTGCATGGTAATTCAATAATGAAAGTGGCTAAAAACCTTAAACGAGCACTGTGTTTGTGGGTGGTTGTGTTGCATATCATCGTAACAACAACGTTGGCTATTGGGCCAGCTCATGCACAAAGTGCCGTTTCAGATGGTACCCCGCTCATTGAACTAGAAGTTGTGGAATCAGGTGTTGCTGGCGATGATCAGGTTTTCTCGGCTACTGTGCTTGATGATGGCGAATTTCTAGAAGTGGATTTCTTCTATCGCTTTCAAGGCGAAACAGAATTTAATCAATTGCCCATGAACGTCATACCCGGAACCGCTTTTTATACGGCCACTGTTGAAGTGTTTGATCGTGAAGCGAGTGTGATCGAATACTATGTCAATGTTCGTGATGCGGAAAATAACAAGGTGACTAAAGGGTTTGCTTTCGACCCACTATCAAGAACCTTAGAGGCCGCCGAGACGGCTGTCGTCACAACAGAAGCGACCCAAGCGCCTACCGCAGCACCGCAACCAGCGCCAGTATCCTCAGGTCGTTCAACGGGCCGAACTATTTTGTACGTGGGTTTAGCGGTTCTAGCAGTAGGCGCAATAGCGGCGGCTGCTTCAGGTGGTGGTGATTCTTCCGATGGCTCTATCAACAACCCAGGTGGCGGGCCAACGATACCTGTCACTATAACCGTTGATACTGTTGCCTCTGGGTTCTAAAGGCATGTCTTTAAAGCCTTATATAAAGCCACTGGCCATTCTTGCTGGGTGTGTTGCACTAAGCGCTTGTGAGCCCTTCAATGAAATAACGATTCAAGGTAATGCAGACGGCACGGCAACCTTGGGTATGTCCGCACCCAGTTTCCTTGCTGATCCTCGCATGGTTAATCAAGATCAATTGGTGCTTGATGTATTAGCGAACAATATCAGTGTGCCAATGGTACAAGATGCTGCAGGCGTTTGGCGTGGCACCATTAATTTTGATCCCTTGCAGGAAGTCAATCTTATAGCTGGATGGTCTGAAACAGCAGGATCATTAATTCCATTGGCCAGCGCCCAGCGTTCTTTTACCGTGCCAGACGATCCTGCAGGTGTTGTTGTGGGAATAGCAGAAAACCGTTTTTCAACTGACTTTGATTCTGATGGTGACGGCCGGTCGAATATCGCTGAACTTCGAGCAGGCACTGATCCAAGGCTGAATACCAGCCCTGGCACACAGCCTGTTATGTTGCCAGTGAGAATAAACTTCGGTGTGCCCGAGTCTTTGCAGTCGGCTGATGCCTCAGTGATCAATGCGCTAAGTTTAACGGTGCTGGTCAACGGCGAATTTTTCTTAGTGACGCGAAACGGCAACGTGTGGTCGGGTGAAACCACTGAAATTGCAGGCAATGATGTGTTTATAGAAGCCAACTTTTTTTCAAATTCTTCACGCGTTGAATTGTTAGATCGTTATGAACTGCGTCAAGCTCTTAATGACAACGGCCTTTTTATTGGATTGGATACCACCCGTCCAACGCCCTAAGCATCAGCCAAATGCGACTTGGCTCGCATAAGTGCAGTACTGCCCCCTTTGACTTACCAAGGCCAATCCTGGAAGTGCGTGCTGGAACGCGGATCAAAAACTAGCTTGAGTGCAAGCTTAGGGCATGAAATCCCTAGCGATCATTCTTTGGGCTGCACTGCTGAGTTGGGTTGGATACGATCAACTTATGCGCTGGCAAGACCAAGACACAGATGTCTCTGAACAAGCAGCTGTTCAAGTGGAAAACTACGAAGAGTTATTATTCGTAGACTATGCCGATGTGGACTTCGGATTTTCCATGGTGGTGCCTAAAAATTGGGAAAAGTTGCCGCCTTTGGATATCCCTGAATATGAGTTACTGAATGAACCGGGTTACTCGGTGATGTTCGAATCTCCGCTAAAAGATGCCAACGATAACTACGCCGATTACATCATGGTAGAGGTTTTGCCAGGCATTGAAACCGGGGCCTTTATCTCCGATGGCGAACACCGCGCGTTGGTTACAGTGGATGGTCAAACAGCCGTTGAAGATAAAATTTTACTTACCGATTTTCCCGTAGGGGACAAAGAGTTGGATCTATCTATACGCCAAGCTGAAATAGCGCAGCTGGGTTATACCGTGGGCTTATATGCGGTTGGCACAAAAGACAACGCCCGGATGCTTGAAGATGCTTTCCGGGCGTTGTTGTATAGCTTCGAACTGCCGAAACAACCTTACTTAATGGCTGATTCAACTTCGTATTGATTTACAGTTCTGGGTAACCTTCTGGAAACAGTTCGAAAGGAGGTAGGTGACCTGGTGTTGCAAAATCTTGATCGCCTCGAACAGGTACTTCTGAATTTGGATTAGCAAATTGCGGTGGATCTAACTGCACACCCACTCGCTGATAAGCTCGAATGTAATCAATCTTATATTCGCCAGGGAATTTAGTGTTCTCATCAGGATCACCCGGCCACCATCCGCCTACTGCTGTATTTGCAATGATGTACATCTGTTCTTGCGACATCTTAGGATCGGTAATGGTGTGTCGTGCAATTCCGTCCACATAAAACGTTACCGTGCCTGGGCTCCATTCTGCACCAAAGGTGTGGAAATTGGCTGGGTAATCGATAGGGAAGGTGGGTTCTGATTTAGTTGAACGTAAGTTACCTGCTTCATCATAATAATGGAACGTATGGTATGCGGTGTCTTGGTTGTCACCGATGAATTCCATTATGTCAATTTCAGGTTTGTCTTGATCATAGAACGCATTCAGTAACCAAAACGCTGGCCAGTAACCTTTACCAAAAGGCACCTGTACGCGAGCTTCAACGTAACCGTAAGTGAATTGGAATGCATCGTAACTGGTGATAACACCGGATAGATAAGCCTGACCGTTAGCTTTTTCAAGTAACTCTGGTGGTGTTTCAATCGTGTTAATCGTTAACGCTTCACCATCAAATGTAAAGGGATTGAAGCCGAACGTTGGGTCATTAGCGATATCAACGTAGTGTTGAAGTTCGCTGTTGATGACTAAATCATCACCCCAAAGATAGGCGGTGTTCCACTTACTGGTATCTAGTGATGTGCCATTGAATTCATCTGAAAATACTAATTCGTAGTCATCAAGTAAACCAACTGCGGGCAGCGGATCATTCGGATCAATGCGGCCAGTTCCTGTCATAGCAACGGTTAAACCGGTGGCAATGGTGGAATAGATTTCATCAGGCGTAAACGCTTGAATTTCGTAGTAGTAGTTACGATCGAATGCATCGAAGTCGTCTACATAGGTTGTATCAAATACCGTTTGAATGTATTCGGCGTCACGGTACACGTTATACCCACGAGCGGTCGGATCAACATCCCACGTTAATAATACGGATCCATCATCTTGAATCTCGCCTGAAAACGTAGGTGAGGTACTGCCAGTGAATCGCGTTTGAACATCGGCTGTGTCTTCAGTAGATGTAACCGGTGTAATTGGCGTAATTGGTGTAGCTTCAACGGCAGGTACTTCTGGAACGGCTGCGGCAACAGGCGGCTCAGAATTTACGGTTGTGGCTTCTGTTACCGAAGGTTGTGGTGTGACGGCCGCAACAGGGCCAGCAACTGGAGCTGAAGGAGTGACAACAGGAGTTGAAACAACCTCTACAGGTGTCTCTTCAACAGTTTCTTCTGGAAGAGCAGCGCCTAAGCTTGGAGATGGCGAGCTAGGTGCAGGCGCATCGGTTGAACTCACAGTGTTTACAGCTTCTACTGGCAATGCGGCTTCACCAGCGGCTACCGCTTGTGCAAGGCCCACGGTAAGCGTGTTGTCATTTAAGAGCTGTGCTGCGCTGATGGAGGGGCTGATTTGCGTTGGCGGAGCGCCTAATTCAGGCAAAGCGGCACCGACTTCCAGGGCGCTTGAGGCCTGTAAGTCACTATCCTGTAAATCACTGTTAAGTGCGTCCGTACCTTCGCCACAGCCGACCAATACCGCGACCAGACTTAAAGCGAACAACATAGGCGGTCGATTTTTGTCGACTCTATGAGATCGAATCATTGCTTCTAACCAATTTACGTGAATTCATTCACTAAAAATGCCGAGCTAACGGCGGATCTTATTGCTATGGATACTTGTATCCCCAGCCTCTAAGTGGGGTATCGGAACAATCGCGAAACCCTAAAGGCCTGAAAATGTGAATATCAGGAAAGAAATTTAATGATTGGCACAAAACCTGTAGACCTCTGGGTATCACTACAGCGGAAGTCAGTACTCCAATGCGCAATCGTTTGACATCATTAGTATTTTTGGGAACTGTGTGGGGCTTAAGCACGGCAGTTAATGCCGCCGAAAGACCCATGAGTTACGCCGCTGACGGTAAATGCTTTTGTAATTTGCCAATACCCACATCATTAAGCACTGAGCTTGTGCGTACACCAATCGGCGGCCAATCTTTGGCGCAAGTATGTGAGCGAGTTGGCAAAGGGCCAGGTCTTGAGAAAACAGGCGATAGCTTTAACTATCCTGTCTTCCAAGATGCGCAATGTGGGCATGGCCCAGGCCTTTCTGGTTTTGCAGCATTGCTTAGCGATGCAGGTATGAAAGAGGGTGAGGCTGGTCCTAAATGGGATTTAACGGCTGCCTACTCTGATGACGACTTAATGGCGCAAAGCACAGCATTGGCAGATACGGATGCTGACGAATCGATAAATTCAGGTGAAGCGTTGCGATTTAGAACACGTTACATCAAAGCCCCAGCTTCAACAAAATCAGCCAACGCCCGTCCGAATGTAGTTTCTCATTCAACAACTGCATCAACCGATGATGCTGCGATGCACACGTCGTCGCAAACAGCGGAACAGCGTAGACTCATTGAAGAACTACCCTTAGCCACCCTGGAACCATTAGAAGGTGCCGATGCAAACAATCAAAGTGCTGATGTTGAAACGGTTGCTGCAGTAATCAATGAACCCTTAGTTGCCGTGGATGTCCCGGCTGCAACTTCGGCTACGGCTACGGCCATACGCGTACCGTCTTCAACCCGCAGTGCTCAAGCTCGTCGGTTTGAATATTTATCGGTAATGCCTATGGGTTATGACTTTGGTGGCGGTGGGGTGCAATTGTCTGGAAGCGCTGTGCATAACGATAACGTTCGGTTAATTGCTCGCGTTGGTTTGGCAGAGGAATATCAAGAGGCCATGTTCGGTGTTAGTTATTTACACGCATCGGCTAGCTCTGATCGGTTAACGTTTGCATTAACTGGTGGTTTTGAAGTTGGTCAGTTCGACTTAGAAGCAGGCAATCGTGAAATCACCTCGTCCTCAGCAGGTGGTGTTGCTAGCGCTAAAGCAATATTTGATGTAAACCGTCGGTTTGAATTACAAGGCGGGCTAGGATACAGCAGTTTTTTTGAAGGCGACCCCCATGCATTCGGTGCGGCGCTTTTTCATATGACTCAGAAATTGGACTTCATAGGGGAATTCGAAGTTGGTGACAACGATTCTGCCGGTATTGGCATTCGTTACCACTACTGATAACACCTTCTAAATTGAATGATAGAAACTTCCATGTCTAATTTAAATCTGAGTGCATACGAAATGGTGCGATCTAATTCCCCTGTAAATAAACCCCATCGTGTTGCAATCGGTGTGGCACTAGCGCTAACATTAAGTGCTTGTGGCGATAGCGATCTTACTGAGTTAAATCAAGAAAGAATTGATGAGGCTTTGCAGGAATTTGCTGACACTACTAGCCCTGTTGGGCCTGTTGCAGCAATGCCTGAAGCGGGCATGCAGCCCAGTGAAGCTACGCGCCAAGCCATTGATGTGGCTGAATATGAGCTGGTATTCAACGATGAGTTTAACGGCTCAGAGGTAGATTCCACAAAATGGAATACCAAAATGGCTTGGGGTGCTGATGCAGTCATCAACGATGAGTTGCAACACTATGTTGATACACAAGCCAACCCTGATTCAGCTTACAACCCATTTTTATTTGATGGCGAAGCGCTCATCATCTCTGCCAGTGAAACGCCTGCTGCTTTGGCTGACAGTGCGAATGATCAACCCTATGTATCGGGTGCGTTAACTACGTTGGGTAAATTTGATATGTCCTATGGGTATGTTGAAGCGCGTGTTGATTTACCTGAAGGCGCCTCTTTATGGCCCTCGCTTTGGATGCTAGGCACCGAGTTTGTTGATCTGAAACCTCAGCTTTATATGATGGAATATAACGGCTCTGAAGTGAACAGCGTATTCCATAACTACAACTACACCGACTCTGAAGGTAACCTTCGCTCACCGCGTCAACATGAAGTGGTGGTAGAAGGGGCTTCCGTTGGATGGCAAACCATTGGTATGCGTTGGTTGGAAGATGAATTGGTTTTCTACGTTAACGGATTTCCCACATTTCAAGTGAATGGAGAAAACGTTGCGTCTCAGCCTATGTATTTACTGATGAATTTAGCGGTTGGTGGTATTTGGGTGGATGCACCGGATGAAACAACGCCAAGCCCGGCTGAATTTAAAGTGGATTACGTGCGCATATATCAAGCAAAGTAATGCTCTGATGGCAATGCGATTGCGATTGCCAACGCCATGAATCATAATGATCTGGCTTGCAACATCAGCTGTTTCATATCGCGAACAGCGCAATCGATGCCCTTAAACATCGCATCGGCCATTAAGCTATGGCCGATGTTCAATTCGTTAACGGCGTCGATTGCAGCAATAGCTTCTACATTGCCGCGGGTAAGCCCGTGGCCTGCGTTTACTACAAGACCTGCAGAATGGGCGTAAGCTGCAGCCTCGCTAATTTTAGTTAATTCAATAGTGCGCTCTTTATCTGACTTACACTCAGCGTAGGCACCGGTATGCAGCTCAATGACTGGGGCGCCTATAGCAACACAAGCATCGATCTGTTCTTTGTCGGGATCGATAAACATTGAGGTATGAATGCCAGCATCATTGAATTGGTTAACGTATTCTTCCAACCGTTTTTTTTGAGACGCAACATCTAACCCGCCTTCGGTAGTCAGTTCTTCACGCTTCTCCGGCACAATGCAAACATCGGCAGGCTTTAACCTAAGAGCGATGGCCAACATCTCTTTCGTGGCAGCCATTTCAAAATTTAATTTGGTTTGAGCAAGCTCTGCAAAGCGTTCCACATCATGATCTTGAATATGGCGACGATCTTCGCGCAGGTGCATAGTAATGCCATCCGCACCGGCCATTTCTGCAGCCAAGGCCGCATGCACTGGGCATGGGTAGCTGACCCCACGAGCTTGGCGAACCGTGGCAATGTGATCAACATTAACCCCTAAGTAAATTGGCTGACTCAATGATCGGGCCTCGATAAAAAAGTAGAAATGGATGTAGGGCTTGAGGTTGCCACATTTTGTATTGGCGTGTCAGCCTGACTTAGCGTCATTCTAGCGGCTAACCAGCTAAATGCAGCAGGGGTCACGGCATCACGCCAAATGACAGCCCATTTTTTTCGGCCCGTTTGGGTTTTAAAAGCAATGACAATCAGATGGGCTGTGCAGTATTCGGTGTGCTGATAACAAACGCATACCGTGTTATCAGGGGATGTAAGTTGCCAACTGTCGCCTTGATCTATCAGTGAAGTGATCGTTTGAGGGCTGTGCCGCCATTGAAGGTAGGCCAAAAATGTCCATAGGCACATGAAAGCGGTTACTGCCCAAGGCATTTGAGTGGTAATGCTTGCAACTATTGCCATTGCGCACAAGCTTTTTATAACGCGCGCATGAAGTATTGAGGGTTGCAGCTCAATATGCATCAGCGCTGCAGAGCTTTCGTTATTGGCTAGCGGTTTTAAGTTGCGCTTTAATGGCGTTGATAATGGGGTCATAGCGGGCATCCTTGTCCTTACCGCTGATTAATCGAAACAGTTCTGGGTCTTGCTTATCCAGCAGCTGAAGAAAGAGTTCCTTCTCTTCCTTCGGTGCTGATTCGTAATGATTGTCTAAGAACGCTCGCATGGCTTCATCTAATTCACGCATGCCTCGTCGGCACCGCCAACGAAGTTTTGCAATGGGTTGTTCTAAGTCAGTGTTTATAAGTTAATACTCAACGGTTACAACCTGCGTTGTACCATCATTTTCTTGGTTTCAGCAATCGCTTTTGCAGGGTTTAAGCCCTTAGGGCAAACCTGCGCACAGTTCATGATGGTGTGGCAACGATACAGTTTGAAAGGATCTTCAAGATCATCCAATCGTTCACCAGTTGCATCATCACGGCTGTCGCTTAACCAACGGTAAGAGGCTAGAAGCGCTGCAGGCCCTAGGTAACGATCGCTGTTCCACCAATAACTTGGGCAGCTGGTGGAACAACACGCACATAAAATACATTCGTAGGCACCGTCTAAACGCTCACGGTCAGCAGGGGATTGAAGACGTTCACGATCCGGTGGTGCTGGTGAATCTGATTTTAACCAAGGCTCTATGGAGGCGTACTGCGCGTAGAAGTTGGTGAGATCGGATACCAAGTCTTTTAAAATGGGCTGATGCGGTAATGGGTAGATGGTGACATCACCGTCAATATCTTCCAAACTCATGGTGCATGCAAGCGTGTTTGACCCATCGATGTTCATGGCACACGACCCGCAAATACCTTCTCGGCACGAGCGACGAAACGTTAGCGATGAATCCATTTCACTTTTGATTTTGATGATGGCATCGAGCACCATCGGCCCACAGGTATCCATGTCAACATCGAATGTATCCACGCGTGGGTTTTCACCCGTATCGGGATCAAAGCGATAAATTTTAAATAGGCGTGTGTTCGTTGCACCTTCGGGTGCTGCGAAGTGTTTGCCGGGCATAACCACCGAATTCGCTGGTAATGTAAATTCTGCCATTTGCGTAATCCTCTAATTTAGTAAACGCGCTGTTTAGGTGGAATGACTTCGCACTCATCAGTAAGCGTGTACATGTGCACAGGGCGGTAGTCGATGTTGACGTTGTTCTTCTCATCGGTCCAAGCCAAGGTGTGCTTCATCCAGTTTTCATCATCACGATCCGGTTTATCATCTCGTGCATGACCACCACGGCTTTCAGTACGATTCGCCGCCCCATGAATAATGGTTTGCGCTTGAGCTAATAAATTCTCAAGTTCTAACGTCTCAATAAGGTCGGTGTTCCAAATTAAGTTCTGATCATCAACACGCACATCATCAAATTGATCACAAATGGTGCGCATCTTCTGAACCCCTTCGTCCAGCGAATCACCGGTTCTAAAAACCGCTGCGTGTTTTTGCATGGTGCGTTGCATATCATCACGGATATCGGCAGTTCCCGTGCCACCTTTGGCGTGTCGAACACGATCCAAGTGATCGAGTGAATATTCAGACGCCGCATCACCCAATGGTTTGTGAGGTTCACCTGGTTTTACGACTTCAGCAGCTCTTATCGCCGCTGCTCGACCGAACACCACGATGTCGAGTAGTGAGTTGGACCCTAATCGGTTAGCGCCGTGCACGGATACACAGGCCGCTTCACCAATCGCCATTAAGCCAGGTACAACCGCATCCGGATCACCATCTTTTAGGGTGACCACTTCACCTTTGTAGTTGGTGGGTATGCCGCCCATGTTGTAGTGAACAGTTGGCAGTACCGGAATAGGGGCTTTGTTTACATCAACGCCTGCAAAGATTTTTGCAGATTCACTGATCCCCGGTAATCGCTTTTCGATAACGTCTGCGCCTAAGTGTTGCAGGTTCAGGTGAATATGATCACCGTCAGCGCCTACGCCACGCCCGTCGTTAATTTCCATGGTCATTGAACGACTGACCACATCACGTGAGGCTAAATCTTTTGCGTTAGGCGCGTAGCGTTCCATGAAACGCTCACCTTCACTGTTGGTGAGATATCCGCCTTCACCGCGAACCCCTTCGGTAATCAATACGCCTGCGCCGTAAATACCGGTTGGGTGGAATTGAATGAATTCCATGTCTTGTAATGGCAAGCCTGAACGAAGCACCATCGCACTGCCATCTCCTGTGCAGGTGTGGGCTGAGGTTGCCGAGAAATAGGTTCGGCCGCAACCGCCGGTAGCCAGTACGACCATGTGGGCACGAAATACGTGGATTTCACCGGTGGCTAAATCGATAGATACCACGCCGCGGCAAACTCCGTCGTCCATGATTAAATCGATGGCGAAGTGTTCGATGTAGAACTCGGCCTTATGTTTAAGCGATTGCTGATACAAGGTGTGCAATATGGCATGCCCAGTTCTATCGGCTGCAGCGCAAGTACGTTGGGCGGTGCCTTCACCAAAGCGGGTGGTCATACCACCAAAGGGGCGTTGGTAAATTTTTCCTTCATCTGTTCGTGAGAACGGAACACCAAAATGTTCAAGCTCGATAACCGCAGGCATCGCTTCTCGACACATGTATTCGATGGCGTCTTGGTCACCTAACCAATCGCTGCCCTTGACCGTGTCGTACATGTGCCACGTCCAATGATCTTCGCCCATGTTGCCAAGCGCTGCACTCATGCCACCTTGCGCCGCCACCGTGTGGGAGCGGGTGGGGAATACTTTGGTGACACAGGCTGTTGATAAGCCTTGTGCTGCCATGCCTAAGGTGGCCCGTAAACCTGCGCCGCCTGCACCTACGATAACAACGTCGTAAGCGTGATTAATAATCTTATAAGCCTTAGTCATAGGTTTCTATCTATCCGGTAAATGCGATGTGTAACACTGAAAACACACCAACAACTGCAAGGGCAACACTGAGTAAGTTAACCGCGATGATGGCAACCGTTCGCACGGCGTGATCACTGACGTAGTCTTCAATCACCACTTGCAAACCTAATTTAGCGTGCCAAAAAGCGGCCACTAAAAATAGGATCATCATGACGGCAGAAAATGGATTACCCAGCCAAATGTGAATGTCAGCTTGTGACATGCTCGGTAATCGAGCCACCGCGAAAGCAATCCAAATCACCATTGGTACGAGTCCAATCGCTGTTAGGCGCTGTACCCAAAAGTGACCGGTTCCTTCTTTTGCAGAACCAAGTCCTTTGACTTGGGATAAAGGGGTTCTTAAATTACTCATTAGAGGGCCACCATCCAAGTAATAACGGAGAGAACAACTGCGGCAATGATGCTGATTTTTGCTGACTTTGCTGCAGTTTCCAGTTCAAACCCATAGCCTGCATCCCAGATCAAATGACGGATGCCGTTACACAGATGGTAATAGAGGGTTAGCGTAAAGCCGAACATCATGAGTTTGCCAAACCACGATTGCACCAGAGCGCCGATGAACCCAAAACTGTCGGCAGGGCCTGCAGCGCCAGCCAAAGTCCAGACAATGAGCACAAGCGCGACTGAATTAATAACGCCTGTTGCCCGATGTGAAATAGAGGTTAGAGCGGTAAGCGGCAGCTTGTATACGGACAAGTGCGGCGATAAGGGTCTTGGTGACGGCGATTGAGCCATGGTATTTTTCTCAATTAAACAACGTAAAGTTTAAAAATCGGTGCAGCGCCCGTTTTTCTCCCAATCTCCGTATCGGGTGGGCTCAGGGCCTTTTTGACCTCCAATTTCTCGCGCTTTTTGCGCATCAGAGGCTTTAGAAGGCGATGGATCAAGTTTAGACGTTGGGGGGGCAGAATTATCGGAAGATGGCAATTCGGATTGGGTGGCAGGATCGGGCCCTGTGCCTGAATTGCTCTTTTGCTCGTTCATAGACTTGCGTGTGCCTTGAGTCATCCTCACAATAATACCAAAGCAATTCACTCGGCCCTGTGAACCTCAGTCATTATAAAAACTGATGTAGTCTGCAGGTCCAATTTCGGAACTTTTCCTACATGAATCAACCCATAAACCCTCTGTGGCTGGACCAGCTGAAGTCAATCGGTGCGGACGCAGCCCAACTTGAATCCGATCGCGCCGTTTTGCAACCAGAGTCCATCCAGTTTATGGATCGCAGTGATCTGTGTGTGGTGAGTATTCGGGGTGCGGATGCTGGAAAGTTTTTACAATCTCAAACCTGCAACGATCACGCAAACGTCAGCGCTGATAAAGCTCAGTTGGATGGATATTGCAGCCCCAAAGGTAGGCTTTTAGCCCTACCGTGGGTGCTCGGTAAGGCCGATGGCAGCGCATACTATTGGCTACTGCCCAAAGATCTGGTTGACGCTGCCGTCAAACGACTCACCATGTTCGTACTTCGCGACGACGTCAGCATAACAATTGAAGAAGATTGGGCTGTTATGGGGCTTGGATTTCCAGCCAACAAAGACGTTACTGGATTAGAGGCTTGGCTAGGTGCGCCTTCAGCAGAGCCATTAAGTGCTTGGGAAT
This sequence comes from uncultured Granulosicoccaceae bacterium, assembly GCA_938035125.1. Lineage (GTDB taxonomy): Bacteria > Pseudomonadota > Gammaproteobacteria > Granulosicoccales > Granulosicoccaceae > Granulosicoccus. Next base: position 13,042 of record CALHNS010000102.1, read on the forward strand.
CCAACGCCCATATTGTTCTTAAGGCTCGCTCCTCTTCCGAACAGGTTCGCACGCTTTTATTTGGCCCTGCCGATGCCATCATTGCCTCATTAAAATCTTGCCAAGAGGCCTTGCCAGAAGATGCAGCAAAGCCTGTGTGGTCCGGTGCCGCCAGTTGGCTGTGGGGCGATATTGAAGCAGGAGTGCCGAACATTGTGGCAGCCACGCAAGATTCTTTTGTGCCGCAAATGGTGAACTTAGAACCGTTACAGGGGCTAAGTTTTACCAAAGGGTGCTACCCCGGCCAAGAGATCGTGGCTCGCATGCAATATTTGGGGAAGTTAAAACGCACCATGGTTCGCTTTAACGCCGATGCAGCATTAACGCTTGCCCCAGGAGATTCAATAAGTGCGGCAGAAGATGAAAATGCCGGCGAGGTGGTTTCGGTGGCGCTTAGCGATAATGCCAGCACGTGTTTAGCCGTTATAAAAACTTCAGCTGATCAGTCCACGTTCAGTGCAAATGGCGTGAGCTTAACCGTGCAGGCTTTGCCTTACACATGATTGAAATTGCGTCCGCTGCCAATATAGTTGAAGCACAATTACTGGCAGACGAACTGCGTAGTGGTGGTATTGAAGTGTTTGTTAGCGGCGGTTATTTAACTGGCGCAATTGGCGAGTTGCCACCAGATTCTGTGCTGCGTTTGTACATCAATAATGAACAGCACCGCGAACGCGCAGAAGAATTAATTGCAGCGTTTGAAGCGGCTAGAAAAAAAGATTTACCCAGGCGGTGGTGTGCCCATTGCGAAGAATGGATCGATGGGCAATTTGGGCATTGTTGGCAATGCGGGGCGTCCATGCCCGTGGTCGATTAGCGTGGATTAATTCGGCTGTTTTAGTGCAATAACGCAAACATCTTGCGTCGGTATTGGCCAGCTAATGGGTCGCTGCCCAACACATCAAACAGCGACAGCAACTGTTTGCGCGCTGCACCGTCTTGATAGTCGGGTTCGCGTTTTACAATCTCTAATAGATGATCCATCCCGCCTTGCAATTCACCTTGCAAGGCGGTGTGAATCGCTAATTGATAACGTGCGTCGCTGTTGTTTTCATCAGAACTTACCGTGGCGGAAAGTGCATCAAATGTTTGCGACATATCAGCCGCTTCTGCCAAAGCAACTGTGCCCGCTAAGCGCTTAGCCGCAGGTTCTTCTTTGGCTTCATCACTCAGTGCTGTTAAGCAGCCTTGGGCTATCTCTAATTCGTTATCGGCAACCGACAATTGTCCCAACGTAATCAGAATGTCTGTGTTGGAAGGATCTTCGGCTTGAGCTTGTTTCAACAAAGCCTTAGCACCTTCGGTGTCACCACTGTTAGCTAATGCAGTGGCTTGATCAACCACGGTGGCCTCGGCCGCAGGTGCATCCGCTTCTGTAGCGGCTGGAGCATCTGCTGCACTGACGTACTGGTCAAGAAATTTTCGGACATCGGCTTCTGTCAGCGCACCACTGAATTCATCAACAGCTTGTTTATTCACAAACAGCCTGCAAGTGGGTAGGCTTCGCACCCCCATTTGCTGAACGATTTCTTGATTTTCATCGGCGTTCAGCTTGGCCAAAATAAAGGCCCCTTGGTATTCATCGGCGAGTTTTTCCAAGATAGGCATCAAGGATTTACAAGGCCCACACCAGTCGGCCCAAAAATCCACCAACACAGGTTGCGTAACAGAGCCTTCAACCACCACATCAATAAGGTTTGATTCGTCGAGGTTGATGACGTAAGGAGAATCGGACATGACTTATACAGAGCTCAGTATTTAGATGGGCGTAGTGTGCTGGTAGCAGGTGCTAACTTCAAGTAAGGCTAGGAAGTAACTGGGCTGACGCCCAGTCACTCATTAACGCCAATATTACGCAGGTGGCGTATCGCTTGAACCCACTTTGTGATGGTCTAAGAAGCGTCGCACCTCAGTTTCGGGCAAGGCGCCTGCAAATTCGTCTACGGCTTGCTTATCTTTGAACAGTCGAACGGTGGGGAAGCCGCGAACACCCATTTGTTGAACCAGTTCTTGGTTCGCATCGGCATCCAGTTTGGCTAGGATAAATGCACCATCGTGCTCAGTGGCCAATTTTTCTAAAATGGGCATGAGCGACTTACAAGGCCCGCACCAATCCGCCCAAACATCGACCAATACGGGCTGTTTGGCTGAGCCTTCCACCACGATTTCTTCGAAATTTGCGCTGGTGACGTTAATAATATGAGGAGAACTGGCCATTTTGGCAAACACCTTAGGTTATCTGATTGTATGGGTAGTGTGGGGCTAGCACAAGCTAACTTCAAGTGATGCGCTACACTTCAGACGTGAGCCGATCCGGCCAGTTATCTGTATGAATAGTCCCCATGAGTCGCGAATACAACGCCGCCTCCATTGAAGTCCTGAGTGGGCTCGACCCTGTCCGAAAACGCCCTGGGATGTACACCGACACCACCCGACCCAATCATCTCGCCCAAGAGGTGATTGATAACAGTGTGGATGAGGCCCTAGGCGGTCATTGCACCGACATTCAGGTCACCCTGCACAAAGATCACTCACTGGAAGTGATAGATAACGGGCGTGGTATGCCGGTGGATATGCACCCTAAGCTGAAAAAACCTGGGGTGGAAGTCATTATGACAACGCTGCACGCGGGTGGAAAATTCAACAACGATAACTACCAATTCTCAGGTGGCCTGCACGGTGTGGGTGTGTCGGTGGTGAATGCGTTATCAAAACATTTAGAAGTGACGATCAAACGTAAAGGGCAAGAATTTCTTGCCACGTTTAAAGACGGAAACGTTCACAAAAAATTAAAGCCTTTAGGCAAAGTGGGGCAGCGTAATACCGGAACCCGCATCCACTTTTGGCCCGATAAATCGTACTTTGATTCCGACAAATTCTCAGTGCCTCGCTTGCGCCATTTGCTGAGAGCAAAGGCGGTGTTGTGCCCAGGCTTACGAGTACGTTTTCACGATGCCATTAACGATGAAAAAGATGAATGGTTATATGAAGACGGTATTCCAGATTATTTAGCAGCAGCGGTGAAAGGTTTTACTGTGTTGCCTGAGGCGCCATTAGCGTCCAGCACAGAAGCATCAACAGAAGCTGCGGATTGGGCGGTGGTTTGGATGCCTGATGGCGGTGAGCCAGTGCAAGAAAGTTATGTAAACCTTGTGCCCACCGCGCAAGGTGGTACGCATGTAAATGGTTTACGCACGGGTTTATCCGATGCTGTACGTAACTTTTGCGATTTGCGAAATTTAATCCCGCGCGGTGTAAAGATCACACCAGAAGATGTATGGGAACAAGTGAGCTTTGTGTTGTCAGTGAAATTAGCCGACCCACAATTCTCTGGTCAAACTAAAGAGCGTTTGTCATCGCGAGAATGTGCCATGTTTGTATCTGGTGTGGTGAAAGATCACACCGCACAGTGGTTAAACCAGCACCCTAAAACGGGCGATGCCATTGCACAAATGGTGATTGCGAACGCGCAAGCGCGGGCGCGCGCTGGTAAGAAAGTGGTGCGTAAGAAAGTGTCCGCAGGCCCTCAGTTGCCCGGCAAGTTAGCCGACTGCGCCTCAACCGATTTAGAGCGTACCGAATTGTTTTTGGTGGAAGGGGATTCTGCGGGTGGTTCTGCCAAACAAGCGCGCGATCGTGAATTTCAAGCCATCATGCCGCTGCGCGGAAAAATCCTTAACACCTGGGAAGCCGCGCCTGAACAGTTGTTAGGCTCACAAGAAGTGCACGACATATCGGTCGCCATTGGTATCGAACCCGGTTCCCCCGATTTATCCAGCTTGCGTTATGGCAAAGTGTGCATCTTGGCTGATGCTGATTCTGACGGTGCCCACATTGCAACCTTATTATGTGCTCTGTTTGTTCGTCATTTCAGACCCTTAGTGGCCGCCGGGCATGTGTACATCGCCATGCCACCACTGTTCCGAGTGGATGTGGGCAAAGAAGTGTTTTACGCCGTTGACGACCAAGAACGCAAAGCCATTTTGGCGCGCGTCGAGGCTGAAAAGAAAACCGGCAAAGTATCCATCACACGCTTTAAAGGGTTAGGGGAGATGAACCCATTGCAACTTCGTGAAACATCTGTTGCCCCCGACACACGTCGGTTAGTGCAACTGGTGGTGGAAGATGGCGATGAAACCAACAGCATGATGGACATGATGCTAGCGAAAAAACGTGCTTCTGATCGTAAGAGTTGGTTAGAGCAGAAGGGGGATTTGGCGGATGTTTAACTGGTGAATTAAACTGGTGTGATATGTCTGACCCATTCAGTGATGTACTTGAGCTTGTTGGCGTGGAAAGCTCAGTGTATTTCCAAAAAGATTTTCTTGGCCCATGGTGTATGGACGTCTCCAACACGGGCTTTGCCCAGTTCCATATTCTGGTAAGTGGTTCTGCAATCGTGACTCATGCGGGCACAACAAGCACCGTGTGTGATGGCGATATTGTGATTTTCCCCAGAGGCGCATCTCATCTCATTGGTGATTCTTCTGGCTGCACGCCAATGGCGGGTGTTGACGTTATTCACTCAATGCAAGAGGGTAGAGAACCTTTCACAGAAGGTGAGCAATCCACTCGCATGATCTGT
>CALHNS010000103.1 GCA_938035125.1 uncultured Granulosicoccaceae bacterium
ACTCCTGAGCCTGAACCCACTCCTGAGCCTACTCCAGCGGCTGAACCTGCATCGAACCCCGACAGTAATTCTGATGCTGCGCTATTGGCTGACGCAACAAATGGCGCTAACGCAGCATCACCTAGCGCACCTGTTACATCAACCGTATTGGAATCACCCACTTGGATTCTGGTTCAAGATCCTGAGCTTTTTACGGTACAAATGAGTGCCTCCACCGATCGTGAATCGGTTGAAGCGTTTTCTCGAAGAAACGATTTACCCGGGCCCAACAGCGTTTTCGCATTCGAACGCAACGGAAGCACTTGGTATGCATTGGTTCATGGGCTGTTCAGCAGTGTTCCCGAAGCACGGGAGGCCTTAAGGCTTCTGCCTGAAGGCGCACTGCGCAATCAGCCTTGGATCCGCCCCATTGGCCAAATCCAAAACTCGCTAAAAGACCAGAACTGAGAACCAAACAGGCGCTAAGCCGCCGTTCACAACGGTTTTCCTGAGTTTGCCTGTCGAAACGATTTTTTGATTACGGCTTCGGATCGTATAATGGTTGAACGTTTTTAGCGTGCAGCATTTATATGACGAACTACCTTGATAATTTCGCAGAACACGGGCTTTATCAGCCTAATTTTGAGCGAGACAACTGCGGATTTGGCCTCATTGCCCAAATGGATGGCAGGGCCAGTCATTGGTTAGTCAATACCGCCATAACCGCATTAGGCCGAATGACCCACCGCGGAGCCATTGGCGCAGACGGTAAAACCGGCGATGGATGCGGCCTGTTGCTTAGAAAACCAGAAACTTTCTTACGCAGTGCAGCCGCTGAAGCCGGAATCAATTTACAAGGCGAATTTGCCACTGGCATCGTTTTCATGAGCCACGATGATGATCTGGCTGAGAAAACTCGTCAATCGCTTGAAACCGAACTGAGCCGACGCGGCTTAGGCTTTAACGGTTGGCGCAAAGTACCCACAAACCTCCACGCTTGCGGTGAAGAAGCCAAAAAATCTGTGCCTCGAATAGAGCAGCTGTTCGTCAGTGCAACAGAAGATATGGACACAGCCGAATTCAATCGGCACTTATTTGTGGCACGTAGGCGTTCAGAAATCACCATGACAGATTTATGTGATGATTTTTACGTGTGTTCGTTGTCAAGCGATGTAATTTTATATAAAGGCTTGGTGATGCCAGAATATTTGGCCACCTTCTATCCCGATCTTGAAGACGACTCATTAGAATCCTCCATCGCGGTATTCCACCAACGCTTTTCCACCAATACGTTACCGCAATGGCGTTTAGCACAACCGTTTCGCTACCTAGCGCACAACGGTGAAATCAACACCATACAAGGTAACCGCAACTGGGCTAATGCTCGCGCCCCAAAATTACGCTCGGACATCTTGCCAGAGATTCCAGAACTGCTACCACTGGTAAGTCAAAGCGGTTCTGACTCCATGTCGCTGGATAACATGTTGGAGTTGTTACTGGCCGGTGGTATCGATATCTTTCGTGCCATGCGTATGTTGATGCCACCTGCGTGGCAGAACACATGGGAATTAGATTCTGATTTACGCGCCTTTTTAGAATACAACTCCATGCACATGGAACCCTGGGATGGGCCAGCAGGCGTGGTTATGAGTGATGGTCGTTACGCCAACTGTGTGCTAGATCGAAACGGTTTGCGCCCTGCTCGCTACGTTATCAGTAAAGATCGACACATCACCTTGGCATCCGAGGTGGGTGTTTACGACTACGCACCCAGTGACATCACCCATAAAGGTCGATTGAAACCCGGCGACATGCTATCAATTGATACGCAATCGGGTCGATTACTGCTTTCTGATGACATCAGCGATCTACTGAAACAGCGTCAACCTTATGCAAAGTGGCTGCAAAAAAATAAGCGGCATTTACGTTCTCGCATGTTAGACACACCGCCCGAACCCACACCGCTTAGCGATGAGAATCTCAGTACGTTTGAAAAACTGTTCAACGTAACGTTTGAAGAACGTGATCAAGTGATACGTGTGCTTGCCGAAGGTGGGCAGGAAGCGATTGGCTCAATGGGAGATGACACACCATTCCCCGTTATGTCAGAACACGTGCGCTCTTTGTACGATAGCTTTCGCCAACAGTTTGCACAAGTCACTAACCCACCCATTGACCCACTGCGTGAAACCATCGTGATGTCATTGGAAACGTGTTTAGGCCGCGAGAAGAATCTTTTTCGCGAAACACACCACCACGCTAATCGTTTGTTAGTTCGTTCACCTGTGCTTTCTCGTGAAAAGTTCGACACACTTATATCGCTAAATGATGAACCAGGCTATGCCAACCACATCATCGATTTGCAATACAACCCAACAGAGCAATCGCTAAGTGATGCCATCGATAGCATCTGCGAACAAGTCATTACCTCAGTTCGGGACGACCATAACGTAGTTATTGTTCTATCAGATAAAGACATTGAAAAAGGCAAAATACCCGTTCATGCCTTACTCGCAACTGGTGCTGTTCATTTTGCGCTACTCAATGCAGGCGTTCGAACCGATGCCAACCTCATTGTCGAAACAGCCACGGCAAGAGATCCTCATCATATTGCTGTGTTAGTGGGTTACGGTGCCACTTGTGTTTACCCTTACTTAGCGTATGAATCGATTCAAGGCATGGTGCGCAGCCGTGAAATTGCCAACGACAACGTGGCCTTGTTGGAACAGAACTATCGCAAAGGCATTAACAAAGGGTTAATGAAAATCCTATCAAAGATGGGCATTTCCACCGTCTCAAGTTATCGCGGTGCGCAGCTTTATGAAATCGTTGGCTTGCACGACAGCGTGGTGCACAAATGCTTTACTGGCACCACAGCTCGTATACAAGGCATGGACTTTGACGACTTACAAGAGGATGCGTTAATTTTAGCTGGCCACGCCTTTGATCCAACCACAGAAATTAATCAAGGCGGGTTATTAAAATTCATTCACGGTGGTGAGTACCATGCGTACAACCCCGATGTTGTACAAGAACTGCAAGCAGCGGTTACCAGCGGTGAATTTAATGACTATGTAGTGTACCGAGACAGTGTTGATAACCGTCGCCCTTCCATGCTACGTGACCTTTTAGATTTAGTACCTGCAGGCAAACCGGTACCACTAGAAGAAGTTGAACCCATAGAATCTATCCTTACCCGATTTGATTCTGCGGGTATGTCTTTAGGCGCTTTATCACCAGAAGCACATGAAACATTGGCTGAAGCCATGAATCGATTGGGTGCGCGCTCTAATTCTGGCGAAGGTGGCGAGGATTTAAATCGTTACGGCACCAACAAGATGTCCAAAATTAAGCAAATTGCATCGGGCCGTTTTGGTGTTACGCCGCATTATTTAGTTAATGCTGAAGTGCTACAAATAAAAATAGCGCAAGGGGCTAAGCCAGGTGAAGGTGGGCAATTGCCTGGTCACAAGGTAAACGAAACCATTGCAAAGCTACGCCACAGCGTGCCAGGAGTTGCGTTAATTTCTCCACCACCGCACCACGACATCTATTCCATTGAAGATTTGGCTCAGTTAATCTTCGACTTAAAACAAGTTAACCCTCAAGCACTTATCTCAGTAAAGCTTGTGGCAGAAGCAGGGGTTGGAACCATCGCTGCAGGGGTTGCCAAAGCCTATGCCGATTTAATCACCATCTCAGGCTACGATGGCGGAACCGGTGCATCCCCGCTCACCAGTGTTAAGTACGCAGGCAGCCCGTGGGAACTTGGCATGTCAGAAACCCATCAAGTACTTCGAGCAAACAACCTTCGCAGTAAAGTTAGGGTGCAAACCGATGGTGGTTTAAAGACTGGGCTGGATGTTATTAAAGCAGCCATTATGGGTGCGGAAAGTTTTGGATTTGGCACAGGGCCCATGATTGCCATGGGTTGTAAGTACTTACGCATATGTCATTTGAACAATTGCGCCACCGGTGTTGCGACTCAACACAAAGTACTTCGCATGCGCCACTTCCATGGCAACGTAGATAAAGTCATGAATTACATGAAATTCATTGCAGAAGATGTACGCCAACATATGGCGGCTTTGGGTGTGCGTTCACTGGATGAGCTTATCGGTCGCAGTCAATTTTTAACACCTTCAAAGGGTGTTACCCCAAGGCAAGCAAAATTAGATTTAACACCGTTACTTTCTGATGGTGGTGTGCCCGATGATGCACCACGCTTTTGCACAGTGCCAAGGAACGATCCACACGATCGAGGTCTTTTAGCTGAACAAATGGTACAAGATTGCCAACACGCCATTAGAACTAAAAGTGGCGGTGACTTCAGTTACACACTGAAGAATATCAATCGATCTATTGGTGCTCGACTCTCTGGCGAGATCGCAAAAATTCATGGCGATCGCGGCATGGCTGACGCCCCCATCAACTTACATTGCACAGGCACAGCTGGGCAGTCATTTGGCGTTTGGAACGCAGGTGGCCTGAACTTGTATCTAGACGGCGATGCCAATGACTATGTAGGCAAAGGTATGACGGGGGGCAAAATTGTCATCAGCCCGCCCGCTGATGCAAATTACCGAGGCAGAGATTCTGCCATCATCGGCAATACTTGCCTTTACGGTGCAACCGGTGGCGCTCTTTATGCCGCAGGATTAGCAGGGGAACGATTCGCGGTTCGCAATAGCGGTGCTACCGCTGTAGTTGAAGGCATTGGCGATCATGGCTGCGAATACATGACAGGCGGCTGTGTGGTCGTTCTTGGCAAAACCGGGGTTAATTTTGGTGCGGGCATGACAGGCGGCATCAGTTTCGTGTTCGATCAAAATAATGTGTTCGTTGATCGCTATAACCACGAGTTAATTGACATTCATCGATTGCACTCAGAATCGATGGAACGCCATCGCAACTATTTACTGCAAATGATTGAAGACCACGTGCGAGAAACAGGCAGCACTTTAGGTCAGCAAATCATTGATGAATATTACAGCTTAGCCTCACGTTTCTGGCTGGTGAAACCCAAAGCATCTGAATTATCTGAACTGATGCTAACACTAGAAAGCGCAGCGTGATAACTGGCGGGATTTTTCCGGTGCTATAGTGACGCTATGGCCGGGAAAATCCCCCAACATTTTATTGATGAAGTCCTAGCTCGCACCGACATTGTCGATGTGATCGATGCCCGAGTTACGTTAAAAAAACAGGGCAACAGTCACAAAGCCTGCTGCCCTTTTCACAACGAAAAAACCGCCTCTTTTAACGTCAGCCAACAAAAGCAGTTTTATCACTGCTTCGGTTGCGGGCAAAGTGGTAGTGCCATCAGCTTTTTGATGGAATACGAGAACATGCACTTTGTTGATGCCATCGAACACTTGGCTGAAAACCTAGGCTTAAGCGTTCCGCGCGAAGGTGGCGATCTGGTGCGCCCGCATAACGAATCGAAACCGTTATACGAATTGCTGGATGCTGTCAGTCAGTATTTCCAACAACAACTAAAAACTCATACCCCTGCCATAGAGTACTTAAAAAACCGAGGGTTATCAGGCGATATCGCTCATCGCTTTGGCATCGGCTATGCGCCCGACAGTTGGGATGCGCTAAATAAGCAATTCCCTGAAAGAGAAAGCGAACTCATAAAAACCGGCATGCTGAAAACCTCTGATAAAGAAGGGGCTTCGAAAGACCGGGCCTACCAACGATTTCGTGATCGAGTCATGTTCCCTATTAAAGACCGTCGTGGCCGCGTTATCGCGTTCGGTGGTCGCGTGATGGGTAACAGTGAACCAAAATATTTAAACTCTCCTGAAACTCCGCTGTTTCATAAAGGCAGCGAGCTCTACGGATTGTATGAAGCGCGAAAAGCTTCACAAGATGCTGGCAACGTCATCGTCGTTGAAGGTTATATGGACGTTGTTGCCTTAGCTCAACACGGTATCGAGAATTCTGTAGCAACCTTAGGCACGGCAGCCAATCAACAACACAGTGAAATTCTTTTCAAAATAGTGCCGAACATTGTATTTTGTTTTGATGGAGACAACGCCGGTAGAAAAGCAGCTTGGCGCGCCTTGGTGGCTACATTACCTGCTTTGCAAGATGGGCGCGATGCGCATTTTCTATTTTTACCTGACGGTGAAGATCCTGACACGGTTGTCTCTTCTTCAGGGGCCGCAGGTTTTAACGATCTTCTATCTACACGCGTGCCGATCATTGATTATTTATACGAACACTTAGCAGCCGACATCGATATGAACAGTATCGGTGGCAAAGCTCAACTTGCCGACAAAGCAAAGCCATTACTTAACACCTTACAAAACGGCGTATATAAACAGCTTGCTTACCGGCGCTTAGAATCTTTAATTGGAATTTCGCTTAACTCGGGTTCTACTAGGCCCTACTCCCCTCGCCCATTAAAACAATCACCCCTGCGCAAACAACGCGATGAAGGCTTAACCCAAATGAGCCGTGCTGTATTGATCGTGTTACAACACCCCAGAGTGGTGGCTTGTTTAGAAGGTGAGAAAGAGCCTGTAAACACAGAAATTCGAGGGGCTAACATATTGAATCAGCTGATATCCGACATTCAAGCAGAGCCTACTGTTACCACCGCAATGATATTAGAACGCCGGCGCGAGCTGCCCGAATATGGTCATTTAAGCCGCTTAGCCATACGCCCGTTGTACCCAGACGGGCGAGAATTAGACGATGACAGCGCCGTGGCTGAATTCAAACACGCCATGGATCAATTACGTAAGCGCAGCGACCGCAAGCACAGTTCGCAAGTAGACCAAAGTAGCCGCCGCGGGTTATTATCGCGGCGGCGAAGCGACTGATTCAATACCTCTATAACTTTATTAATGAAAAGTGCACGTATACCAAGAGTTTGGATAGAGATTGAACTCACCACCGAACAAACGCCCATAGAATTACCTAAACGCACAGCCCATCATTTGCTCACCGTTTTGCGCACCGATGAAGGTAGCCAGATAGAATTATTTAACGGCGATGGAAACAATTACCGTGCTGTGCTTGAGCGCCAAGGCAAAAAATTACTGGCATCAGTTCAATCTATCAGCCCCAATAACACTGAATCTTCCTTGCAATGCACCTTGGTGCAAAGCATCTCGCGCGGCGATCGAATGGACACCAGCGTACAAAAATGCGTAGAGCTGGGCGTTACTCACATTCAACCGGTTTATTCAAAACATTCAATTCCGGTTTTAAAAGGTTCCCGAGCTGAACGTAAACATGAGCATTGGCAAGCCATCGCTATTAGCGCTGCCGAACAATCTGGTCGCAGCGTGGTGCCTGACGTGTTTATGCCACAACCTTTGAATCAATGGCTGAAAGAAACTTGGCAACAGGCCATGCAAACCGGCGCGCAAGGCTGGGTCCTAGACCCGCTTTCAGAACAGTCTCTGAATTCACACAAAATTCAACGCACGCAAAAACAAATGATCTTAATTGGCCCTGAAACAGGACTTGAACCCAATGAAATTGAAGCCGCCACCCGTTCAGGTTTTACATCGGTGCGTTTTGGCGTTCGAATTTTGCGCACAGAAACCGCAGGACCTGCGGTATTAACCGCATTACAAACGCTAGCCGGTGACCTACTGGCATAATAGGCAACTACAAATCTTTGCAACCATTCATTACAGGACAACCTATGCTCAGCAGCACAGTTCGCGCCTTACAGGCATCTCGCAGAATTTGTCTGATGATGGTAATTGCGACAGGATTTCTCAGTGGTTGTGCAGCATTAGATTTAGCCAATCCAAAATCTCCCACAATCAAGCTAGAACGAGTAACGCCCAAACAATTGGGTGGCACCCTTCAACAATTGGAATTGGGTTTATTAATTCAAAACCCTAATCGTTTTGATTTACAAATCAGTGGGGTAGATTTTACAGCGCTTGTCAATGGCGAGCGATTCGCCTCCGGGTCATCTAACCAGGGTGTGAATGTGCCAGGTTTAGGTGAAGCATTATTAGAGGTGCAAGTTGTTCTTGGCCTAACAGAGCTTTTTTCGCAAGCCTCTAAACTACTCACCTCACCAAGCGAGGGGCCATTGGTGTACGGGGTAACCGGAACAGTAGACTTAGAGAATTGGCCCTCATCCATTCCCTTCAATGTTGATGGTGAATACGCAAGCCCGCTGCAGTGAATGCTCAAAATCCTTCACTCAAAACAGTATTACAATCGGTTGATCACTGGTTAATCCTAACAGGCGCAGGATGCAGTACGGAAGCCGGTTTAGGAGATTATAGAAACCAGCAAGGTGAATGGAAACGCCCGCAACCGATTACTGGCCAATTATTTCGTAGTGATGAACATGCCAGAAAACGCTATTGGGCAAGAAGTGCCGTGGGGTGGCCTCACTTTGCGTCAGCAACACCTACGCGAGCACACCATGCTATCGCTCGATTTCAAAGTACGGGTAAAGCACCTTACTTAATCACCCAGAACGTAGATCAGCTGCATCAACAAGCAAATCACAACAATGTGATTGATTTACACGGTGTGTTAGGCCAAGTTATTTGCTTAAGCTGTGGTAATTTAAGTGCAAGAAACCACATGCAAAATCGCCTTATTGATCATAACCCATGGCTGAAAGAGCTTGATGCCTCCTATGCGCCTGATGGCGATGCAGACTTAGAACACTCGCAAATCAATACCGTTAAAATCCCGAACTGCGAATTATGCGATGGAATGTTAAAGCCTGATGTGGTGTTTTTCGGAGAAAACGTACCCAAGATTCGCATAGAAAAAGCTTTTGATGCTTTAGATAAAGCTCAAGGCTTACTGGTCATTGGCAGCTCTCTTATGGTGTATTCAGGTTTTCGCTTTTGCCGCAAAGCGGTTGAATTAAAAAAACCGATTGTGCTGGTAAACCAAGGAGTGACCCGAGCTGATGATTTGGCAACCGCTAAATTTGAAGGGGAATGTGGTGAGCTTATGGACGCCATTACTTAAATTAGCCTTAAGCTATAACAATATCAGCATTCTTTAGAATGCAGAACGCATGAAGATCATTTAAACAGCTTTAAACTGTTACGTTACAGTTTGTCGAATTTTAAATTTAAACAGCTTTAAGCCGCCTTAGGTAGCTTTGCAAGATCTAACCAGAAATCGCAAATGCGCAACGTAATATTCTTCATCTCATTGGCGTTAACAGATTTGCATAAATAAGAATTAGCACCCGCTGCATAGGCTTTATTTACATCGTGTTCAGCATCAGATGTGGTTAGCATAATCACTGGGATATGTGAAAACTCGGCATGTTTTTTCAATGCTCGAACTACGTCAAATCCATTCTGAATCGGCATATTGATATCCATTAAAATTATGTAGGGTTGCTCTGTCTCAACGCCTTCATAGCTTCCTGTGCCGCTTAAATAATCAAACAATAATGCGCCACTAGAGACACTGACTAATTTGATGTCTTCTCGGCAAGCTTTAAAGGCTCTTTTTGCAAGATAAATATCTTCCTCATCATCATCGACGATCATCACTAAAGGACTTTTAGATGTTAACGACACCCTATCAAGCTCCAAGATCGATTGAAAAAACCGAACCTTTATCTTCCTCGCTAGAGGCGGTTATTGTCCAACCGTGTTTCTCACATACCGTGGAACAAATTGCCAGTCCGATACCGGTACCTTGATATTCTTTGGTGCTGTGTAATCGGTGAAACGGTTCAAATATTCTTTTCGCATTACTGCTTTCAAAGCCGATGCCGTTATCACTCACAGAGATAATATTGTGGTTATCGATCATTTCACTTCGCACACATAGCACCGGGCTGCGCTCGGCACTCCGATACTTGATGCCATTAAATATAAGGTTAGTGAACATTTGCCTCAATAATGGAGAATTGCCGTTTACGGTAGGCAAATCTTCAATATCAACTTTTGCACCCGATTCGTTAATCGCTAGTTCTAATTCTTCAACTACGGACGTTAATAGCTTATTCAAACACACTGGAGCCATTTCAGGATCAACTGAAGACGCTCTGGAATAGCTTAATAAATCTTTTATTAATTGGCTCATTCTCTGTGAAGAATCCACAATCACATTCAAATGATATCGGCTGTCATTATCTAACGCATGCTCTAAGTCTTCTTCTAAAAAACTACTGAATTGCTGTATTTTTCTTAACGGCTCTTGCAAATCATGTGATGCAACAAACGCAAATTGATTCAACCCCTCATTTGCCTTCTCAAGTAACCGATTTTGCTCCGTTGCTGCTCGAAACGCTTCATTTCTTGCTGAGACATCTGTTGCTATAACCATTCTTATATTTCGCATGGTTCCGATCGGCTTTAAACTAATATTGAGTTCAACCTCTAATGGAAGATCATCGGGCCTGAGTAACTTAGCGGGCAGTTGCACCGCATGCCCCTGCGCAATGGCCTCCATTACCGATTTTTTTTCAAGCTCATCAAAATATTTTAAGCATATTTTTCCAGGAACCATATCAGCAGGCAAACCAATAGTATCGGCAAACTGATCACTGGATGACACTATCAATCCATCAGCATCGCAAAGAAACATCACCGCTGGGATGGATGAGAACATCGTTTTATAATGTTCATTTTGATTTTCCATGAACTCCAATTGCTCGGCATTACCTAAAAAGTACCCCAACCAATTTGAAATCAAAGATATGAATTTTCTATCGTATTCATCGAACGATTCGGCACGCGGTTTTTCAGACATTAAACAAACGCTGCCGTAAGGCCCGTTTACGGTGTGCAATGCAGAGGCTATAAAACTTCCAACAGGTAAATTTTCAGAGTCACTAACGTACTCAAAAACACCCGCTTCACATTGATGCTCGGCGCTCAACTGATCAGAGAATATGCATTCTTTATCAGGTGTGTTGTCTAATTTTACTAATGACCCAACGCTTAAAGGTACTGATTTCAATGAGGTGATATTAGAAATCACCGCGCTTGCACCGGTAACAGAACTTATAATGGCCGTATCAAGGCGGTAGTACCAGAGCGCTAATTCTAAAATTCTATTTAATTTTGCATCATTGAACAAATCACTGTTCGACAATATTTCATACAACTCATCTGAAGCTGAACGAAATATATTGGCAGCATCAGAGCGGGAATCTTCAGCTTGCATATGCAACAGAGTTTTAGAAGGCATAATTTACGACTTACGCGCCTCTTTTAAGATATCTGCATTTAAACGCTGCTGTTGCAGAGTTTGACGTAATTTTCCAGGCTCTGTGTTATCAATGAAAACAACCCACTGAATATCGTTATTTTTAAATATATGAATATCCACAAAACGTTCACGCATGAATTGAGTATTTTCAATGACAATGGGTTTGTCATCACTTGGTAATAACCCTTCAAGGTAACCCAGCTTACCCAATGCAAATTCACCCTCACTAACAGACGCTAAATCAAAGCTATCTGTTGCCCCGCCCGTTTGACAAACAATATGTTGCTTATCCAACCCTAGGTAGGCAAACACCCGCCCTCCTAAGGCAATAGTTTTTAAGTATTGCTCAACGTTAATAGCAATTCCAGCATCCATGATTATGCTTTCGAGCCAGATGGGATTAAGGCTTTAGCCAAGGACTCAAACAGTGGGTCTACATCCGTGTTCATTTTTGCGCTGGTTTCAAACCATGCAACAGAAGAATCTTTAAGCCCCTGAAGCTCATCCAGTTCCGCCACCCATTCGCTTTTTAGATCTGATTTATTAAGTGCTAGTACAAACGGGACATCGCCAACCGTTTCCGTTACCTTGGCGTGTAAAGTTAAGGTGCTTGTCAACGTAGATGGGCGCGTAGGATCAGTTACTAAGATGTACCCTGCCATACCACGTAAATAAGAAGGCATAACACTTTGGTGGTTATCTTCACCGTACACATCCCACAAAATCATTGATAAGGTTGTGTCATCTATTTGAAGTAATTTCTTATCAATTTTTACACCGATCGTTGTGGTGTATTTTTCACTAAAAATGCTATTAACGTATTGGCTAACTAAGCTAGTTTTCCCAACCGAATAAGCTCCAAGCATACAAATTTTCTTTTGAATGGCGCTCATTGATTTTACTCTATTGGCCTAACGTTAAAAATAACAGTAGAGGTTCCTAATAGAACGTTGGCTGAAGGCTTAGCTAAAGCAATCCAACTTCTATCCGCGGTACCTGAAACATACAGCGTTGAGCCTGCAACCAAGACTTTTACACCCGATGGTGGATTCAGTAGCTTTATCGCGCGCTGACGTATAAAGTCAGGATGCACTGAATAGTAAGATTCGAAATGAAATTCTACATCACGATCGTTTTTGGAAAGCTTGTGCATATCAATAGGATTTTTCGCAAATTCATCACGCAATCCAAACACTTTATATAATCCATCCTCTTCACGTTGATCGGTAATAACCACGCCTGGCTCTGCGCCAAGTGTTGTAATAAAGCTATCCCAAGAGGCTTGTTCAAAGCGACCATGTAAGAACCAAACAAGAGCGGTTACGATAAGCAATCCAGAAACAAGCAAACCTTTTTTCGTACCGGGCGTGAAATTTTTAACCCGATTTAAAAAACTGCCATCATGAGAATCAAGAAAGCTTTTTAAATCAGGTATTAATCGATCAAGCGTTGAAGCATCGCCATCATAATTTTTCAACACTTCTTGGTGTTCATGATGAATATCTTCAATTTTAATTTGTAAGGCCTCGCGTAAGCGCTGTGGCGGCGCACCTCTTACAACAGCTGCAAGTACAGCTTGAGGCCCCCATTCAACCCATACCGACAAATCCCCCATCTGCAAGGTATTCAAACCGTCGAATTCATCCGTTTCAAAGGCATCATGCACGAAGGATTGAATGGCGCTTAACATGCCACTGACCATATCCGCATCTTGCGTTTGTGCAGAATCTGCTGCCACATGACAAACGGGTAATCCAGTGTTTTTATCGATTACAAATAATTGCTCTACCTGATAACCAAATTTTTTGCCGTTTTTATCAGGCGTAATGATATTGACAATCATTTTGCGCACCGCTGGGCCTAGGATCGGGAACAGCGCCTCAGCCATGATATCTGGGTCTTCTCGCGACACTTCGTGGAATTTATCCACAACGATTGGCTTCAATGCTAAACCCAGAGAAGAATCGGCCTTATGAGCCTTAGAAACCGAGGCTGCCAGCACTTCGCTGGTGTCTAAAACACGGGAATCCATGTCCTGAATTCGGGTCTGCAGCGTGGTTAGCTGCTCTTGCAGACTAGCAATTAGTTCATCTTGTGGGCCTAACAAAACCGAACGCACTTGTGCCAGCTGTTCCTGCTCGGAAGTAGGCTCAGAGGTTTCTCGGCTCGGGTTTTGTATAGATTCAGATGCCATTTAAAGGCTCACAAATTGATAATATGCACGATCATACCTATTTGGCATTGTACGGCCAAAAGATTAACAATGAAAACAAATGCAACGTAAGGTGTATCATGATGACCAATTATTACCAAAAATCGCGCCATAACGTCCTATCATTATCATAGGCAGCTAAAGTAATCATCATGAAACGCGCTAACAAGATCATGTTAAACGTTCTAATTATTGATGACGATAGCGATATTCGCTTCGGTGTAAATCGAATTCTCAGCCGCTGTGGCCACACGGTTAAAGAGGCTGAATCCGGTGAAGAGGCACTCGCGTGTTTGTCAAACACACCCATCGATTTGGTTTTTTGCGACCTGCGCTTCCCAACTAAATTATCAGGAACAGACATACTCGCAGCAATAGCCGCTGACCACCCAAGGGTTAAAGTGGTCATGATGTCCTGCGCGATGGATTACGACCTTCAAAAGAGCCTAACTGATCAGGGCGCATCGGCAACCATGCAAAAGCCTTTCTTCAAAGCAGAATGCATTGCCACTATCTCTAAGCTTTTTCCACCTCTAGAGAAAGCGGCTTAACTTAGCTCCTTCAGGTTCGCCATCACCTGTCAGGACATTATTCCTGGTGTACCTGCCCGCCCAGATTTAAAACCATCTGCGTTAAGTCCGCACTTACCTTTTGTAGGGCGATCTTATCTTGACCTTTCGCCACAAGCGCAACTCGCCGACCCTGTTCAGATGACATGGGGTAGCTGCCTAAATCCAGTTCTTTGTATTGAGTTTGTAATTCACGCAACGCCGCTGCGAATGTTCCTTCGCCTAAATCACATAGGACCGATACGCTGTCGATTTTAGGACCCACCGCTAATGTGGGTTCGATGTTGTCAAACATGGCTTGCATGATGCGCGGTACACCTGCCATGACAAATACATTTTCTATTGAAAAACCAGGTGCGATGGACACCGGATTATCAACTAACGTACCCCCTTCAGGAATTCTTGCCATGCGCATTCTGTCTGCGTTCGGCTCGATATTACGTTCTTCAAAGTAGGCCAATAATCGTTTTTCAGCCTCAGGATGAATGGGCAAATCAACCCCGAAGGCGTCAGCCACACAATCGGCTGTGATGTCATCGTGAGTTGGCCCAATCCCTCCAGTGGTGAACACATAGGTGAACTGTGCGCGAAGCGTATTTAGACTACTGATAATAACGCTAGGCACATCGGCAATCACTCTGGCTTCAGCCAAGACAATTCCACGCGCTGCTAACCGAGCACCTAAAAAAGCTAGATTTTTGTCTTGAGTTCGCCCGCTTAGGAGCTCGTTACCGATAAGCAGCAATGCTGCTGTGGGGGATGCTTCTGATGCCACACAACGTCCTAACTTGATTTACACGCAAGTTTAGTACGTCTTGGGAGGCTATTTAGCCTTGGCTTGCGCAGCTGTGTGGGTAGTCTCGTTCAGGCAAATTAGCCGATGCCCAGAGATGGCGGCCCATGATCGATCGAAGGTTAAATCCAATACGGTTCAATGAGCCGTCTAAATCGCTTGAGCTGATTTGAATACTAGCGCCGGTTGCGTATTGCGTGGAGGTTGCCGTGATCGACCCATCGATATGAAACAGCACATCATCGGTAAGGGTTAACGGCACGATGGTGTCGGAGGAGACGATAACCAACGGAGCTTGAGCAACCACGTTTAAGCAGGTCTGCATATCCGACCAGCTGGCTTCCACAAACGATGCATCAATCGATTCAGAGTCAATTTCACCTTTAAAACCAAGCCGCAGACCGGTGTTAGCTAATGTGGTCACCGAATGTACGCCTACTAAATCAGGCTGATCTTGAAAAATCTGCTCGGAAGGGATTGATGCCGCCGCCACTATAGAATCACCAATACCGCCGGTTTCAACACTTACCGCAGGGATTTGCTGAGAAAGCAATGTACCTACTTCAGGCAAAGTTGGGCTTAGCTGAGGTTCTTCGGCTGCAGCCAGCGCATCAGTGTCGAAAATAATGGGGGTATCGCCACTGCCAGTTCCTGCCCCACATCCGCTCAAAAAAACAGCACACAGTATCCAAAGCACCATAGATGAGGAACTTGAGGGTTTCTTGAGACTGAATAATCGTGCATCCATGACTATCTGTAGCGGGAACTGAGAGAAATCCTGATGTGGCCGATGTGCGTTTCTTCACAATTGCAGCATGGCAAAATGTAAAACTGGCTTAACAATTCAGTCTGGCCGTGTTCGCTTCGCCAAACTCTTAGATACGGCATGCGATGCCGCCACCAATCCAAAGGTTCCTGTGACGAAACTGGTTGAGCCGTAACCACTGGCGCAATCGAGCCGAACCCCCGGAACACCTGGCTTACTTTGAGTGACATCGCCCTCCCCGTCGGGATAAACCGGCTGCTCCGTTGAATAAACACAATCAACGCCAAATCGGCGCTTGGGGTTTCGGGTATAACCATATTGTGCGCGAAGTCTCGAACGGACCTTTGCTGCCAGCGCATCGTTCCAGGTTTTGGATAAATCTGCCACATCAACTGCCAGCGGATTCACCCGTCCTCCGGCCCCACCAGTAGTAACGATCGGCACTTTCTGCCTACGGCAGTAATTAATCATGGCGGCCTTAAAGCGAATGTTATCGATGGCATCAATTACCATGTCAAAGTTACGAAGCAAATAGTGTTCTAAGTTTTTCTCCACCAGAAAATCTTCAATTGCATCCACATCACACACAGGGTTTATATCGGCCACGCGTTCTTTGAGCACGCCCACCTTGGGCCGCCCCACCGTAGAATCCAAGGCCGGTAGCTGCCGATTGATGTTACTCAACGTTACATCATCGTGATCGATGAGCGTCAGGTGACCTACCCCAGTTCGCGCCAACGCCTCTACCGCCCAAGACCCAACACCTCCAACCCCAATAACAGCGATCCTTACATTGGGTAAGTGCTGAATTCCAGCCGTGCCATACACGCGCTGCAAAGCGAATCCACGATCATCGGTAAACACTATCTGGCTCCAAATA
This sequence comes from uncultured Granulosicoccaceae bacterium, assembly GCA_938035125.1. Classification (GTDB taxonomy): domain Bacteria; phylum Pseudomonadota; class Gammaproteobacteria; order Granulosicoccales; family Granulosicoccaceae; genus Granulosicoccus. The sequence goes on from CALHNS010000103.1 coordinate 16,381, forward strand.
CGACACGGAATTGTTGCCACTGCATCAGCAACGGCCACTCACATACACACTATAATGGGACAATAGAGTAAAGAGTTCGGCTCAGCAGGTTTTACGTTGTCTGCTGTTTCTTCGAAACGATACACGCTGGAGCCCCCCATGGTCTCACCAGACCATACCCAAAAGAACGACAACGCCGCACCGTCATCCCAAAGAAATGAACTTCAAGGAGTGACGGGAACGCTGACATCGCGCTCAATTCGTAGTTTCGTCATTCGCAACGGTCGCATGACAGAAGCCCAGCAGAATGCCATCGACACGCTTTTACCCGAATACGGCATCAAATTTGAAAATCGCATTGTCGATTTAAATGAATGCTTTGGGCGAACAGCCGATACATGGTTTGAAATAGGCTTCGGCAATGGCGATGCGTTACTTCACATGGCACAGATGCACCCCGAGGTGAACATCATTGGCTGCGAAGTTCACGCACCTGGTGTTGGCCATGCACTTATTGGCATTCAATCGCGCGGTCTAACCAATGTTCGCATCATTCAATACGATGCCATGGAGGTTCTGCAAAACATGATTGGTGAACACGCTTTAGCAAGGGTGCTGCTCTTTTTCCCAGATCCTTGGCATAAAAAAAGACATCACAAGCGCCGCATTCTGCAAGAAGAATTTGTAAAGACGGTTAGCTCTCGATTGCGAAGCGGGGGATTTTTGCATTGCGCAACTGATGTCAGTGATTACGCCGAGTGGATGTTGGACTATTTACAGCCGGCAGAACATTTGATTAACGAATCGATCAACCAACGATTTGTTGAACAGCCCAGCTGGCGTATCAATACTCGCTTTGAACGTCGCGGCCAAAAGCTTGGTCATGATGTGTTCGACCTACTGTACAAAAGAAAATGATGTTTAAGCCCCACTCACAAGGACAACGATGGACCCGATAACCCTCGATCTGCAAATGATGGTGGTGATGGGCATTCTGGCCGTTACGATTATCCTATTCGCATTCGAGTTATTGCGAGTGGATGTTGCAGCAATTTGCATCATGGTACTTCTGGGTTTAACCACATTAATTCCTGGGCTCGACCCACTGATATCCAAAGAAGATTTATTTTCAGGGTTTTCCAGTAACGCTGTCATTTCTGTAATCGCCGTCATGATTATTGGCGCAGGCTTAGACAAGACCGGTTTAATGAGCCGATTGGCTGCGTTAATTTTGAAAAAAGGCGGGAAAACCGAAGGCAGAATTATTCCTTTGGTATCAGGAACCGTTGCGTTCATATCAAGCTTTATGCAAAACATTGGTGCGGCAGCTCTATTTTTGCCCGTCGTCAGTCGCATATCCACTCGAACCGACATCCCCATGTCGCGCTTACTGATGCCCATGGGGTTTTGTGCCATTTTAGGCGGTACGGCCACCATGATCGGTTCAAGCCCGCTGATTTTATTAAACGATCTTTTATTGTCATCGAATAAAACATTACCTGAAGCCAATCAGATGGAAACCTTCAGCTTGTTTTCGGTAACCCCTATAGGCATAGCGCTAATCATTACAGGCATCGTGTACTTCATAACGATGGGCCGGTTTGTGTTGCCTTCAATAAAAGAGAACGATACCAATCGTACTTCACGAGCGTCCGATTACTTTGAAAGTGTTTACGGAATTCAAGGTGAATTATTAGAAGCCCGTGTAAGCGATGACAGCCCATTCGTTGGTATGACCATTCGACAAATGGAAGATAATTATGAAAATACGCCGTCTGTTTTAGCTTTATACAGTGGTGATGTGGTGAAGGTACCCCCAGATCGAGAAGAGACGATTTGGGTAAACACCGCCATGGGGATGATGGGCGATAGAGAACACATCGCTGAATTTTGCAAAGAATACCACCTAGAACTTAAAGGTGAGCCAGAGCAATTTTCCGATGTACTCAACGCACAACACAGCGGCATTGGTGAAGTGGTTATCCCGCCAGGTTCAAGCCTCATTGGCCAGCTGATAAAAGACATTAAGCCACGTCGTAACTACGGGGCCAATATTTTACAAATCTATCGTGCCGATCAAATCATACGCCGTGACTTTGCCGATATCCCCTTACAAGCAGGCGATACGCTGGTGGTGCACTCCAGCTGGCGCGACCTAAGTAAGCTTACCCGCAACCGCGATGTGGTAGTGGCAACCGATGTAAAATACGAGGACGTTCGTACCGATAAAATTCGATACGCTGTTACCTTTTTCTCCCTAGCGCTTATTCTCTTTTTCCTTACCGATAGCCTGTCCATATCACTACTTACAGGCGCTATGGGCATGGTGCTAACCGGTGTGCTCTCTATAGATGAAGCCTACGATGCGGTGAGCTGGCAAACGGTTTTTTTGCTGGCAAGCCTAATTCCGTTAGGCATTGCGGTTGATCAATCTGGCACAGCCGCCTGGATTGCGCAAGAAATACTAACGCTAGTAGGCGATGTTCCCAATTGGGTGTTGCAAACCGTTATCGCAGGGCTTGCCACGTTTTTCACCTTGGTTATGTCAAACATCGGTGCAACAGTTTTACTGGTTCCATTAGCGGTGAATATCGCTATTGCTGTAGGTGCCGACCCTGCGGTATTTGCCTTAACCGTTGCCATATCCACCTCGAATTCTTTCTTAATCCCCACCCATCAAGTAAACGCCTTAATCATGGGCCCAGGGGGTTATCAAGTAGCTGACTTTATGCGAGCTGGTGGCATCATGACCTTATTGTTCTTAGTGGTCAGCCTATTTATGTTGAACGTTATTTTTTAATTCGTTCAGCTAACCAACCAAGGGGATCGGTAGGGTCAACGCCTTCCATAAAGGGCAGCTTAATATCGCTGTGGGTTAATTGATACACCAAACCTACCCAGTTACCCACTAATGATTTTCCACTGTCGTGCCATGTATTGTGCAAACGTTGGGTAAGTAAATCATCGGGGAATGCTGGAAATTCATCCGTCAGAACGTTCATTTCAAGCGCTGCTTCTAGTGATGAACGATACTCTGACAAAACCGCTAAGCTGTAGTCGTCGTAATAATTTTCAGGCTCTGGTGGGTATTCAGCTAATTCTCTATTGATAAAGCGCCCCACCTCACGTCGATGCTCTTTCATTAAGCTAACGTGATCGTATTCAGGATGCCCTTGAAAATAAACGGTTTTAAAGCCATCAGGGCTTACGATCAGTTGAACACCTGCATCGCCATCGATCAGCACATGCATACCGGCAGATTCATACGCCTCCCGATCTATCTGATTAAATCTTGAATGAGGCACAGTAAGCTGCGTGTTCAACGACTTCATTAACGGGTGATCTGCGCACGTAACTTCATGCTGATAAGCACCCCAGCGTTTTTGGGGTAATTGATATCGTCTTAACTGGTGCTTATGCAACGCAGCAGCATGCGTTGCAAGACACGAACATAGTGTGGAGGTAACGTTTGCATCCGCCCAATCCATCACCTCTACCAAATCATCCCAAAAAACTTCTGCTGCTAAATCGGCCTCGCTAACATTAGCGCCACTGATTATCAATGCATCTAATCCGTGATCTTTTATGGCATCGAACGTTGAATAATGATCATCGACCCACGACTTAGCCCAATCGGCGCGCTTAACCGAATCAATGGTAAAGGGATGCATGTAAATTTGGCTGATGGAATTACTGTTACCAACCAAACGAAAGAATTGCCGCTCTGTTGCCGCCAATGCAGTGTCGGGCATCATATTCAACAATCCGATGTGAAGCGGACGAATATCTTGAATGGATGCACGGGCATCACTTAAGACAAACTGGCCTTCTTCCATTAGGCGCTGATAGGTGGGTAATCCGTTATGGGCAACTAAAGGCATCTAAACAATCTCTAATGCAAAGCACCGCTAATAAGATCAATAAAATCATCAACACTTTGCACTTGAAAGGCATCGCGCGCCGAGACGCTGTAACCGTATTCTTTCGCTATCGCCTCGTAACGTGGCAGTCGAGCATGGAATAAAAAGGGGAAAATCCAGCGCACAAAATCATCAGGATCTATTTCAGCCACGTAGTTGATATTTTTAATTTTCTTGTACCGTGCAAGATGTACGTTCAAAAAATCTTCACGGTAATACAGAGGCTTTGGTGAATGCTGAGCACGCTCAATAAGAAATTTTTGATCATCTGCACTGGCTTCGATGTAAATCATCAAAGACTTATTAGCGATGGAATCAAAAATATTTTTATCATCCAGTTCACATAAACTGCCACTGACATCATTTAGAAAATGCGGATAACCGTATATTGATTCAGCCTTACTCATAAACGATTCAACATCACGCATAGCTGAAATTTCAGCCTGCAGATGCAACGCCTGACGTTTTTGAAACTCCTCTAACGGAAGCCCGCCTAAATCTGGATTACCAAGCTTTCCTAAAAACGTGGATAAAGGGTCTAGATTTTCAAACGTTACGTTATTGCTGATGTAAATGGAATCGCTCATCAGCAAGGTGCGCAAAAAAGGCACTTGCATGGCTTGCGTTTTTATATTGTCTAGGATCGGTTCGTCCAGATACCGAGTGCCAATGCGATAATCAACCGAATAGTGAAACCAATTATTGTTTCGAAGAATGCTGGCTAAGCGAGTTTTACCCACACCAGACATGCCCAACAAGGTTACGCGCTTGTTGGGCATTTCCAGAAATTCATTTTTACTTAATCGCATTTAATCTATCGACTCAAGCTTTTTAGGTATTACGAACCTGCAAAGGTGTTACACGCCTGTGGGTCACCGGTTTCCAAACCACGGTAAAGCCACTGTTGACGCTGCTCACTAGAGCCGTGTGTAAAGGCATCAGGATGAATACGACGCCCTGCGCTAGCCATTAAGGCATCGTCTCCAATTTTTGAGGCCGCATTCATGCCTTCTTCTAAATCGCCTAATTCTAGAACTTGACGATCTTTATGGGCATGATGCGCCCAAACACCTGCATAACAATCGGCTTGTAATTCGGTGCGCACCGACAATGCGTTCGCCTGTGCTTTAGGCAGCCTGCGTTGTTGGCGCTGAACGGCCATAGACACACCTAATTGGTTCTGTACGTGATGCCCCACTTCATGCGCCAAAACATAGGCTTGTGCAAAATCACCCGCTGCACCCATGCGTTGTAATTCTCTGAAGAAACTTAAGTCGATATAAACGTTGTTATCCCCTGGGCAATAAAAAGGGCCAGCAGCCGATGAGGTGTAACCACAGGCTGAATTTACGCCATCTGAGAATAAGCGCAGCTTAGGTTCTTGATAACGTTGACCAGATTGTGCGAATAATTTATTCCAGACGTCTTCGGTATCCGCAAGCACTGTTGAAATAAAGTTTGCCGCCTCATCATCACTTCTTATGGCTGTGCCTTGGCTGCGTGCACCTCCACTTTGCAATTGCGGAATGCCTACTGAACCGCCGCCGCCACCAAGCAGTGATGATACGTCAACACCTAGGAATAACCCGATTAGCAACACAATGATGCCCATGCCACCGCCTAACCTTGCACCCCCACGCCCACCTCCTCGGCGGGTCGGAGTTCGGCGAGCTCGTTTGCCGCGCAGATCTTCAACGTTGGTGCTTCTTCTGCCTTGTTTCCAGCGCATAATACTTCTCAATTAATGCTTCATTACGCCTTAGTGTACCAAGCGCAGCAGCCTTCAAGGGTTGTGCTAAGGTCGATTCGAACTGCGTCACAAGTGGGGTTCTAAGCGGTGCAACTGATTGACAGCCATGTTCACATTGATGCCAGCACATTCAAACTGGATTTACCGGCCGTTTTATCCCGCGCTCGGCAAGCAGGCGTGGTGGCTCAAGTCATACCTGCCACTCATTCAGGTAACTGGCAATCCATTCTGGATCTATGTACCGAGCATAATGATTTATATCCCTGCTTTGGTATGCACCCTTGCTTTATGGAACACCACAGCGCAGATCATCTCAATGATTTAGCCCGATGGCTTGGGCGTTTTTCACCAGTCGCTGTTGGCGAATGTGGCTTAGACTATTCCATTATCGATCTGGATAAATCCGCCCAGCAACGCTTATTTTCAGCGCAACTTACCTTTGCACGCGAATTCCGTTTGCCTATTATCATTCACGCTTACAAAGCGGTAGAAGATGTCATACGAATGGTTCGTGCTTCGGGCCATTACAAGGGCGTGGTGCACAGTTTTAACGGTTCCGAGCAACAAGCCCATCGACTCATCGATCTTGGGTACAAATTAAGTTTCGGCGGTGCGGTAACACACAACCGCGCAACCCGGTTGCGAGAGCTAATAACCAAGCTGCCACTGGATTCTTTCTTACTGGAAACCGATGGGCCAGATCAACCAGGTAACGGTCATCTTGGGCAACGTAATGAGCCTGCCTACCTTGTCGATATTTGGCGTGACATCAGCGCTTTGCGCCCAGAAACCGCAGAAGTGGTGGCAGAAACAACAACACAATCGGCTCAAGCCTTATTCGGTTTACCCGAACTGAATGCAGCGTAAACTTACCCATGGAATTCTTATCTGGCCTATCGGGAGCTGTGATACTCGCTGCGGTGTGCGTGTATTTATTCGCAGGCCTTATCAAAGGCACTATAGGCATTGGGTTGCCCACAGCAGGCGTTAGTCTTACCGCACAATTTACCGATGTTAGAACGGCCATAGCGTTAGTGATTATGCCGATGGTTTTAACGAATCTATGGCAAGTTTATCGTAGCCGAAAGTATATTCACAAAGCCCTTAAGTTTTGGCCATTGGCTCTTAGCATGGTAATAGGCATTTCAGTATTTGCTTTCATTGCGCCCAACGTACCGGTGAAATGGGCCACCTTGCTACTCGGCACCACTGTTCTCTTGTTTGCCGTGGTTAGCCTTACTAAAGATTTTCCACAACTACCGCAGCAACATGAACACAAGGTTCAAATTATTGCAGGCAGTGTTGCAGGCTTCATGGGAGGCATAACAGGCGTGTGGGCCCCACCTATTGTTATGTACATGAGCGCTGTGCGAACAGATAAAGCCACGTTTGTAGCGGTGGTAGGTGTCTTGCTATTAATGGGCAGCACAGTGCTGTGTTTAATTTACGGCAAAGTCGGGCTACTAACTCAAGGCCAAGCCATGGCATCCGTGCTTCTGGTTATCCCAGCCATTATGGGCTTTGCATTGGGTGAAAAAATTCGACATCACATTGATGAGGTTTTATTCAAAAAATTGATTTTGTTGTTCTTTTTACTGATGGGGTTGAATTTAATACGTCGTGCACTTTTTTAAAGGTGATTAGTTTAGAAACTTCGCCCAACCGCCAATGCAAATAAAAATATAAATCCTTGCCCGGTTTCCTCACCTTCAGTGCGAATATTGATTTCTGCACCCGCAGCCGCACTGGGCTGAACAAACCAATTTTTGGCAAAAAATCGTCGCCAGGTTACTTCAACCACAGGCTGCAATACCAACACATCGGTATGCCCTCGCTGCTCGTTAGGTTCACCAATGTTATCGGCCCAGTCTAAAGAATTCGCCCATAGATCAACGCGCGCACCCAGGCTTAATCCAGTGGGCCAATAGCGACGATAACCTAGTGTTCCACCAAAGCCATCACCTCGCTCATCATCGTGCACACCGAAATCTTCATGGCGAATGGTTTGCATACCCACACGTAAATGCACGGCATCTTGTTTGGAAATAAAACGCTCGTAAGTGAACCCTGGAATGATTCCGGTTGGATAGGCTTGGAATTCAAACGCAAACGTGGCATAAGGTCTTTCAGGTTCCGGCTTGAAAAAACCAGATTCTGCTAAAACCGCAGGCGAAAAAACAGCGGTGGTGAAAAGTAAAACAACGGTGGAAAGTATTTTATTAACCATTACTTAAGTGACTCCGGGTAATTGAACACCAGCTTTTGATGCATACACTTTAGCCACGGCAGCATCATCTTCTAAACCTAAACCGTTGTCGGCCGCTTCAACAAATTGCGCTAAGGCCGTTTCCGTAATTGGTGCGGAAAAACCACTGGATTTTGCGGCCGCTAACACTATGCCTAAATCCTTAGGCCAGATATTAATCGAGCTATGCGGGGTGTAATCACCTGCAACAATATGAGGTGCTCGGTTTTCAAGCATCCAACTGTTACCGGCGCATTGAGTGATCACATCTACAAAGGTTTCAGGCTCAACCCCTTGAGTGATGCCAAATGTCATGGCTTCTGCCATGGCAGCAATGTGCACACCCGCCAACATCTGGTTAACTGCTTTCATTGCTGAGCCTGCACCGGCAGCATCTCCTAAGATGAACACCTTTTCTGATGTTGCTTCCAATATAGGATGAGCGGCATTGAATGCATCAGTAGTGCCTGATGCCATGATGGATAAAGCCCCTTCTCGTGCCTTTATAGAACCACCTGAAATAGGAGAATCTAGATAGTGCACTTCATATTCTGCGCAACGAGCCGCCATGGCTTTAGCAAAATCTGGAGGCACCGTAGCGCAAGACAACACCACAGTGCCGGCTTTTAATGTAGGCACTAGCCCTGATTTTCTGTCATCCCCAAAGAGAACCGATTCAGTTTGCGCAGCGTTAAGCACAACCAACACAGCGGCATCAAGTTCAGCACCGATGTGCTCTAAGTTAGCTGAAACGCCGCCTACCGTAACCAAGCGATCGCATTGGTCTGGAATAGGGTCAAACCCATAGGTGGTATGCCCAGCTCGAATCAATGATTCTGCCATGCCAAACCCCATAGATCCCAGACCAAACACAGCAACTTTCATGGCACTTGACATTCGTATGACTCTTTTAAAAGGGTTGAACTAAGCTTACGCATCATATTCAACTGATGCGCTTAATAAGGAAAGCGATCTTTAACCGTAATCTTTTCCATCACGGTTTCGATCCACGTTTGCACCTCCGATCGAATATCGTCAGGAGACTTATCTTCTGGATGAATCAGTGGACCAAACACAACAGTGATCGTACCCGGCCATTTTATAAAACCCATCCGTGGCCAAAATTCACCCGAGTTCACCGCAACAGGCAAAATGGGAATTTGCGTGTCGGCCGATACTTTCATACCGCCAATGCGATAGTTGGGCTCGGCACCTACCGGCATACGTGTCCCTTCAGGGAACACCACAATCCAACGGTTCTTCGCAATGAGCTCCCGGCTTTGTTCCGTCATTTGATGAATAGCTGAACGCCCAGATTTTCGATCAATCATGACAAACCCTAAGAGTTTTATCATCCAACCAAAAACCGGTATCCAGCTTAAGCTTTTTTTTGCGACAAATAAAACGTGTTTAAGGTGATGGGCAAGAAAAAACGTTTCCCATGTTGATTGATGCTTGGAGAGAATTAAGCAGGCTTTATCTGGGATGTTTTCTGTTCCATGAACTTCCCAGTTCACACCGCAGATCACTTTCAATCCTAAAATGATTCCAGCAATCCAAACTTTACAAATTTTGTACGCAAACTCGAACGATACTAAAATACCCAGCAATGCAGGGATTGCAAACAATGCGGTGCTAACAATTAACCAGGCCCAAAATATTGCACCACGCACATAAAGCCATAGCCGATAACCTGTTGAAATAGATTGTGCTGACATTAAAAATCCCTTCGGCTACTTAAGTGTCTTTTTCAAGAGAGGTGAGCAGCACATCAACAAATTCTGCTAAGTCTGTATACGCTGGTATGTGTTCTAAACCTTTGTTGGTATCCAGTGTATCTTGTCCAAAACCCGTTTTAACTAAGGCTGGTTGGAATGCAGCCGCCATAGCCGCTTGCACATCTTTCAAAGAATCGCCCACCATGACTGCGTCCGAAGCTTCAATACGTAAACGCTCACTGATGGAATACAACATGCCGGGTGCAGGCTTTCGGCAACTGCATTCGTTCGCATCGCTGTGCGGGCAAAACGCCACCATATCCAAATGCCCACCCGCTTGTTGCAGCAGTGTGGTCATTCTTTGATGAATACTGTGCACCGTATCGATATCAATCATATCGCGCGCAATACCGGAATGATTGGTGGCAACGGCCACTTTAATACCGGCTTGGTTCAACCGAGCGATTGCTGCCAGACTACCGTCAATGGGCTCAAATTCTTTGGGTGACATCAGCATGCCACCGGTTTCGTGATTAATTACACCGTCTCGGTCTAACACCACGAGTTTCATACGATTACCCTTTTATTTGCAGCTGAGAAATATCAGCCACATCACTGCACAAGGCGTGTACTTGTTGCAACAACCCTAAGCGATTGTCACGCACGGCCTCATCGTCCACCATCACCATTACATTATCAAAAAAGGCATCTACCGGTTCTTTTAATGATGACATTGAGGCCATGGCTTCCGAATATTGTCGTGCACTTAATTGATCTTTTACACTTGGAGAGACTTGTTGCATCGCAGCAGCAAGCGCCTTCTCATCAGATTCTTGGAACAACGCATCCGACACCGTTAAGGTTTTTTGCACATCTTGTTTTTTTAAAATATTACCAATGCGTTTAACCGCTGCCGACAGAGATGCAGCGGCTGAAGAATCACGAAATGATGCAATTGCCTTCATTCGCGCCATGGCATCAAGTGGGTGCGTGATGCCTTTTGCTAACACCGCATCCACCACATCTGCATCAATGCCTTGATCTTGAGCGTAGCTACGAATGCGATCAGCTACATAGCCCAAAATGGCGTCTCGATCGATATCCCCTAAAGAACCTTTATAGCTATCAATGGAGGCATCAATAAGTTTGGATACGTCTAGATCACGCTCATGTTCAATGAGCGTTCTTACCACACCCAAGGTGGCACGCCGAAGCGCAAACGGATCTTTGGTACCCGTTGGCACAAGCCCCTGACCATAAATACCCACCAGCGTATCGGTCTTATCGGCAATAGCAACGAGCTCTGCCACAGGATTACTGGGTAATGCACCACCGGCTTGCTTTGGAAAATAGTGCTCTTCCATCGCTTGAGAAATATTTTTAGAGTGCCCATCGCGCTCAGCATAATAACGACCGCAAATGCCTTGCATCTTTGCAAGCTCTTTAACAATCTCGGTGGTTAGATCACATTTACATATCGATATGGCAGTTGCACTTTCGCTCGCATCAGCACCTAACACATCAGCGAGTAAAGGTATTAGCTTTGCCATCCGATCGGTTTTATCAGCAACCGAGCCTAATTTCTTTTGAAACAAAACATCATTTAACGCAGGGCGATGATCAGAGAGCTTAACTTTTTTGTCTTGATCCCAAAAGAATTTAGTATCTGCAAAACGCGGACGAATAACGCGCTCATTACCATCCACAATGGTTGCAGGATTTTTCGATTCAATGTTGGCCACCGTGATAAATGCTGGCATCAATTTCCCAGCATTATCCAGCAACGCAAAATAGCGTTGATTTTCCTGCATGGTTTGAATCAAGGCTTCTTTTGGAATTTCTAAGTACATCTCTTCAAAGCCCCCACCTAAAGCCACAGGCCATTCCACTAAAGAATTTACCTCATCAACCAAGGCATCATCCATAACCGGTGTGCCACCAAAATCTTTTGCAACGCTTTGCACCTGCTTAATGATTAACGCTTTACGCTCATCAATATCGGCCATAACAAAGGCTTTTTTCAATTCGGCAACGTAGCTTGATGCCGATGACAACGTAATGGGTTTAGGTGCATGGAACCTGTGGCCTAATGTGGTGTTGCTAGCATTCATTCCTAAGATGGATACGGGCAGCACCGATGACCCATGCACAGCGGTTAACCAAACCACAGGGCGTAAAAATTCGTGCGGCTGATCAGACCAACGCATACGCTTAGGCACCGGTAAGGTTTTTATAATCTCTGGTAGCGCAGCGTTCACCACTTCAGCCAGCGACTCACCTTTTTTAGTTTGCTTAACCACCACCCACTCACCTTTAGGTGTTTCAACGGTGGTTATATCGTCTACGGTTGCACCGGCACCTTTTAAAAAACCGAGTAACGCTTTGGTTGGCTCACCGTCTTTAAAAGCTGCAGCCTTTGCAGGCCCTTTGCGTTCAACGCTTTGATCTTCTTGTCGAGCCGATACAGCCGGTAAATAAGCGGCTATTCGGCGAGGTGTTCCGTAATAGTTTGCAGGCTGCGAGGCCATGCCAGCTTCGCTTAATTTTGCCTGCAAAGCGCTCGCTAAATGCTTTGCCATACCCACAGCAGAACCTGCAGGTAATTCTTCACAACCAATTTCAATGAGTAAATCATCCATGGTTATCATCACCTGAAGTCGTGCTTGCTTTGTTGTTGTCTTTTATCAACGGATAACCTAATGCTTTGCGCTTTGCCTCATAGGCTTCGGCCACCTGCCGTGCCATGGTGCGAACACGCAAAATGTAACCTTGGCGTTCAGTAACCGAAAGCGCATGGCGCGCATCCAGTAAATTAAAGGTGTGCGAGCCTCTGAGAACGTGCTCATAAGCTGGCAAGGGTAATTCAGCTTCACATAATTTTTTGCAATCACGCTCCGAGGCTTCAAACACTGAAAATAAGGTTTGCACATCGGCATGCTCAAAGTTATAGGCCGATTGTTCAACTTCATTTTGATGAAACACATCACCGTATGTGACAACACCTGCTGCCGATTCGCCCCAAACCAAATCGTAGATACTCTCTTTCTTTTGAATGTACATCGCCAAACGCTCGATGCCGTAGGCAAGTTCGCCAAGCACCGGACTGCACGCTAAGCCGCCGCACTGCTGAAAGTAGGTGTACTGGGTCACTTCCATTCCGTTTAGCCACACCTCCCAACCCAAGCCCCAAGCACCTAATGTGGGAGATTCCCAGTTATCTTCTACGAAGCGAATATCGTGCTCTAAGGGGTCAAACCCCAAAGCCGCAAGCGAGCCAAGATACAAATTTTGCATATCTGGCGGCGATGGCTTCATTGCAACCTGAAACTGATAATAGTGCTGCAAGCGATTGGGGTTATCTCCATAACGGCCATCGGTAGGCCTGCGAGAGGCTTGGGTATGGCACGCGTTCCAAGGCTCTGGCCCGATGGCGTGTAAAAACGTGGACGAATGAAAGGTGCCTGCACCCACCTCCATATCGTAGGGCTGTTGCACGATGCACCCTTGCGCGGCCCAGTATTCTTGGAGAACCGCAATCATTCCTTGGAAGGTCAACACATTGTGTTGGCTCATTCGCTCTGCCTGTATTAAGGGGTTGTTAGATTTAGCGCTAAGTTTACTGAATCTGCCGCAGCAGCGCGCACGTTCAGGCCGCGCCAACCCTATCCGCAAGCCGTTGTGCCCAGCATTCCACGCCCTCAAACCCTTTCCTCAGGTACACTGCTCCTGCACAGTTATGGTGCGCATTGTTTTGGTGCAAAATTGCTCATTTGCCCTAAATCGGTGCACTCCATCACTGGTCAGTAATTTTTAGCGCATTGATTCCGTTGAACTATTCTGTTGGAACTGATGCGTTTTATTGGCTATGAATCAGTCGCTGCTTATCGCAGGTTGCGCTAGCAGAACCAAGCCAATAAACCCAATCATTAACCTATGGCAAGAGGAAGAAACTAATGTCTGCCAGTGACGTTTTAAAAACCATGAAAGAAAATGAAGTGAAATATGTAGATTTTCGCTTCACCGATCCACGCGGTAAAGAACAGCATGTGTCGGTTCCCGCTAGCGACATTAGCGACGATACGTTTGAAGAAGGCAAAATGTTTGATGGTTCGTCCATCGCAGGCTGGAAAGGCATAAACGCATCCGACATGATCTTAATGCCGGACACCAAAACAGCGGTAATGGATCCGTTCGCACAGTACAACCAACTGAACATCACTTGCGACATCGTTGAGCCTGACACTATGGAAGGCTACGAGCGCGACCCTCGATCAATCGCCAAACGCGCAGAAGCTTACTTAAAGTCTACTGGCATTGCTGACACCGCCTTCTTTGGCCCAGAGCCTGAATTCTTCGTGTTCGACGATGTTCGTTGGAACACAGACATGAAAGGCATGAGCTATGCGATCGATTCAGAAGAAGCGGCATGGAACACAGGTAAAAAATACGATGGCGGTAACTTAGGCCATCGCCCTGGTGTTAAAGGCGGATACTTCCCCGTACCTCCTGTTGATTCTCTGCACGACTTACGCGCACAAATGTGTGAAGTGATGCAACAGATGGGAGTTGAGCCTGAAGTTCATCACCACGAAGTGGGTACAGCTGGCCAGTGTGAAATCGGCACTCGATTCGACACCATGGTAAAGCGTGCTGATGGCGTTCAAATCATGAAATACGTTATCCATAACGTTGCAGCCATGTACGGCCGAACAGCTACGTTCATGCCTAAGCCAATCGTTGGTGATAACGGTTCTGGCATGCACGTGCACATGTCTCTATCTAAAGATGGCGAGAACATTTTCTCAGGCGATCAGTACGGTGGATTATCAGAAACTGCGCTGTATTACATCGGTGGTGTAATCAAGCACGCTCGTGCGATTAACGCTTTTGCTAACGCCTCTACTAACAGCTACAAGCGTTTGGTTCCAGGCTTTGAAGCCCCGGTAATGCTTGCCTATTCAGCCCGTAACCGTTCTGCATCGGTTCGTATTCCTTGGGTTGCAAGCCCGAAGGCACGTCGTATTGAAGTACGCTTCCCTGATCCTACCGGTAACCCGTACACAACGTTTGCTGCCTTGATGATGGCAGGCCTTGACGGTATCCAAAACAAGATTCACCCAGGCGAAGCTTCTGATAAAGATCTTTACGACCTACCTCCAGAAGAAGAAGCCAAGATTCCAAAGGTTGCTTTCTCATTAGACCAAGCCTTGGAAGAACTTGACAATGATCGCGAGTTCTTAACCGCTGGTGGTGTATTTAGTAACGATTCTATTGATGGTTACATTGCATTGAAGATGGAAGAAGTTACTCGACTACGCATGTCAACTCACCCAGTTGAATTCGACATGTACTACAGCTGTTAATCGGTAGTTAATGCTTGCTGGGTTCAATCCGTGCGATTGAGCCCAGCGACCCATCACCAATGTTATGGCTACATCTCAGTCCACACCTCAATCCAGCCCCACAGCCACTAGCTCTGTAACAAACACAGCGCCTGCAATAAGCACAACAGGCACCGCAGCCATTCTGCTGGATAACATGACCACTGGCATCATTGCGCTAGACAGTGGATTGAAAATTACCCTATTAAATGCATCGGCTGAACAACTCTTAGGCGTTAGTGCTACACGCGCAGCCGGTCGTCGATTAGCCCAAGTGGTATCCATTCCAGATTCATTGTTCGCAAGGCTAAGAGAAGCCTTAGAACAAGGCCAGCCCGTTAACGATCGACACGTTACGCTAGAGCGAATTGGGTTAGATCCCGTTTTAGTCGACTGCGCCATCGCCCCCTATGTGAATGAATTCGGCGATGAGGGCGTGTTAATAGAAGTCAATGCACTAAACCGTACACAGCGAATTGTTCGCGACGAAGCGCTGGCCGCACAACAAGAAAGTGTTAAGTCATTACTGCGCGGGCTTGCCCATGAAGTTAAAAACCCTCTAGGCGGTTTACGTGGTGCGGCGCAGTTATTAGAAAGACAACTGGATGATAAAGAGCTGGTTGAGTACACATCCATCATTATTCATGAAGCCGATCGCCTACAAGCGTTAATTGATCGCTTGCTTGGCCCAAATTCGAGACCACGCCGTGAAGAAATTAATATTCACGAAGTGCTAGAACATGTTAGAAAAATACTGTTGGTTAGCGCAACCAATGGGATAACGATACAGTTCGATTATGACCCAAGCATTCCAGAATTTTTAAGCGATCGAGATCGTTTAATTCAAGTATTTTTAAACATTGCTGGCAACGCGTTAAATGCTGTAAAAAACGGAGGCGATGTGATTTTTAAAACACGCATCGTCACTAATCATACGATTGCCGGCACTTTACAACCACTGGCCATCAAAGTATCAATTAACGATAACGGCCCTGGCGTTCCAACCAATTTAATTGATCAAATTTTTTATCCCATGGTTAGCGGCACCGCCGATGGAAGCGGGCTGGGATTGTCTATTGCACAATCCATTATGGGGCAGTTGGGCGGATTAATTGAATGCGAAAGTGAACCTGGCAACACCCAGTTCACGGTATTCATTCCCGTGGTGTTTACGTGAACGATGAACACGTATGGGTCATCGATGATGATCGCTCTATTCGCTGGGTATTAGAAAAAGCGTTCAAACAAGCCGATATACACGTTACGTGTTTTGAAACGGCAGATGATGCGTTAGATATGATTCGATCTAATGCCCTACTACCCGATGCCATCATCAGCGACATTCACATGCCAGGCTCGAATGGGCTTGCGTTACTTAAACAATTATCACAGCAAGAAACCGAGACCCCGGTTCTTGTTATGACCGCATTTTCTGATCTTGACAGCACGGTATCGGCCATGGAAGGCGGGGCGTTTGAATACATACCCAAACCCTTTGATGTGGATGATGTCATTGCGAAAACTCGTCGCGCATTTCATTCGCACAGACAAAAGCGTGAGAACGCACACGCCAACTTAAACGGGGGTGACAATGACCAGAACAGTTATGGCTCAACGGAACACACACAAGGCCGATCGCACACCTTGTTAGGCGATTCTGCCGCCATGCAAACCGTGTTTAAGTCAATCAGCCGCTTGGCTCAATCAAAAACCACCGTATTAATCAACGGTGAACCAGGAACGGGCAAGGAATTAATCGCAAAAGCCTTGCATACACATAGCCCAAGATGCGCCAAACCTTTTCAAACATTAAATTTGGCAGCAATTCCACAAGATTTAATGGAATCAGAGCTGTTCGGTCATGAAAAAGGTGCGTTTGTGGGTGCACTGGATACTAAAATTGGACGCTTCGAGCAAGCCGATGGCGGTACACTTTTTCTTAACGAAATTGGCGACATGCCAAGCGCTTTGCAATCACGCTTATTAAGCGTGTTAACCAAAGGAGAATTCTACCGAATCGGTGGGCACACCCCCATTCAAGTGGATGTACGCGTTCTTGCCTCAAGTCATTTAAATCTTCTTGTATTGGTAGAAGACAATCGCTTTCGAGAAGACTTATACCACCACTTAAACGTCATTCGTATTGAAGCCCCGCCGCTTCGAGAGCGCAAAGAAGACATCCCTGTGTTGATGGAATATTTTTTAGAAAAAGCGGCTTCTGAATTGGGAGTAACTCCTAAGAAAATGCCTATCGCCTTTAAAAGACATATTACCGATTTGCCTTGGGCTGGCAATATGCAAGAATTAAAAAGTACCGCTCATTGGCTTACGGCAATGACAACCGAGCAAGAACTTGATGCCAGCCATTTACCTAGTGAGCGTGCAACCCCCATAAACGAATCAACCGATTTATGGGAAACCAGTTTTAAAAACTGGGCAACACGGTTATTAGCCAGCGGTGAATCTGACTTATTGGGTAAGGCTGTGCCATCGATGGAACGTATTCTGATTCAATGCGCATTGAATCAAACCGATGATAAAAAACAAGACGCTGCAAAACTTTTGGGTTGGGGCCGAAATACGTTAACCCGCAAGATTAAAGAACTGGGCCTAGATTAAACAAACGCAGTAATACACTTTGGGATTTAAATGATTCAATCCGCAGTTATTTTCGACATGGACGGCTTACTGATCGATTCTGAAACGGTTTCTGCCAAAGCATTCAATGAAACAGCCGAAAGCTACGGCTTAAACGATGTATTCACGGTATTCATGTCCTTAGTTGGCTGTAACGAGAAACAACACGTTATTACCCTTAGAGATGCGCTTGAACCCGATATTGATTCGGTTAAATTTCTAAAAGACTGGAATGATCGATACCAAGCCGCATTGGCTACTGGCGTTCCGCCCTTGTTGCCTGGCGCCCTAGCCTTATTAACATGGCTTGAATCTAACAACATACCCAGAGCACTGGCCACATCATCGGGCAAAATCGCTGCCGAGAAGAAACTACGCGGCAACGACATTTATCAGTATTTTGAAACCATCACAACAGGTGATGATGTACAAGTGAGTAAACCCAATCCAACCATATTTTTAAAAGCGGCCGCCTCAATACAAGTACAACCTGAACAGGCATTGGTACTTGAAGATTCAGAAAACGGCGTGCGCGCAGGCGTTAGCGCTGGCATGCGCGTAATACAAGTGCCAAACCTAGTACCGCCATCTAAGGAACTATTAAAGTTAAATCATGAAGTACTTGAGAGCTTAGATAGCGTTTTATTGCAATTGAAAAACGAACATAACGCTTAATGTTGTGCAGACAACCACGTTTTAATTGTTTTAGCGGTTTTAAAACTATCTAACCCAAAGGCTGGTAACTGCTTAGTTTCACCGTTATTTAACTTTAGCAATACTGTACGAAAATTTTCCGCATCCACTTGATTGATATCGACTTTGTTAAAAGCTTCTGATCGTAAAAAGTGCCGTAAAGTGAGTTGATCGGGTGAAAGCTTTACATTCGCCATTGCAAAACCCAAGGCTTGCATGGCCGCAATTGCTGCCACAAAATAAAAAATAACATTGAATGGCGATTGCAGCGACACGGCCAAAAATAAGCACAGCGCTGCATTAAACCCGATAACAACCCACACTAGCCAAGGGTAACGAATCTTCTGCAAAGCTATCACCCCTTAATGTGGATATTTAATCGCGCAACACGCCAGCACAATTGGTGTGGCCTGTAGATACATCCCACTGCGAATCGCGTGTGCATGAATTTTGAAAACTTCGGTGCACACGAAAGCGCCCAGAAGTGGGCAAGCCATCGTCTAGTTTTCGATCTAATTCAGCCAATATGCCCACAGGAATTTGACTGCCAGTAAATATTTCATGAGAGGGGTTTACAACATCGGCAGCTTGAGCTGAGTAACTGATTTTGTAATAGCCATTGAATGGATTTTTAGGGCACGTACCTGGCGCACAATCCACATCGGAAGCCGACCCAACAGCACCTTGAGCGCCATTGAAATTGCCATTAATAAAGCCAGCTAACGAAAGCTGTTGCCACACACCTGCTCTTTCTATATTGCCGTCTAGCTTGCCATTGCCATTACCCGATACCGCTGAACTGTCGATTTGAGTGCCCGCCGATTGAAAATCACCCGGTAAGGCACGGTAGCGCTCTTGAAACGAATACCAAGCGGTACGAATACCAGAGACTTCGCTTGCCATGGAACGCACCCGCGCACTGTCGATCAGGGCCTGGCCTTTGAAGACCCCAGCAAGCATCAAACCCACAATAACGAGAACGATGGCAATTTCAACAAGGGTAAACCCGCGCATACGGGATGGATTGAGTTGGTTTGGCATAGTGTTTAAACGCATGGAATACCTCCGTGTATGACAATGCGTGTTTTATTAACGAACTTACCGCCACAGCTTAATGCATGCCGAGGCGTTTTCGCAAGCACCTCGATTAAGTCGATACGGAGTCGTATTTTTCCTACTCAGCCATTCATGAATTGCAACACCGATTTTCAGCACTTTAGGGGTTAAAACGGTGCGCTACCCGGCACTCGCGGGAACGGTATCGCATCGCGAATATTTTCCATACCGGTGATGTAATTCACCAATCGCTCAAACCCTAAGCCAAAGCCTGCATGAGGCACCGTGCCGTAACGACGTAAATCTCGATACCAATCTAGGTGCCCTGTTAGGCCAAAGTCTTCCAACCGAGCATCTAGCACATCAATGCGTTCTTCACGTTGGCTACCACCAATGATTTCGCCAATACCCGGTGCTAAAACATCCATTGCTGCAACGGTTTTTTCATCATCGTTCATGCGCATGTAGAACGCTTTGATGTCTTTCGGGTAATTCATCAAAATTACCGGGCTACCTACGTGTTTTTCGGTTAAATAACGCTCATGTTCAGAGGCTAAATCAGTCCCCCATGACACCGGGTATTCAAACGATTCCCCGCAAGATTCTAAAATTTTCACAGCGTCGGCATATTCCATACGCTCAAACGTTGAACTCACCACGCTTTCTGCACGAGTAATCGCCTCTTTATCAATTCGCTCTGCAAAGAACGCCATATCACGAGGGCACTCATCTAATACAGCCTTACAGCAGTACTTTAGAAAGTCTTCGGCTAGATCGGCATTGGCGGCTAAATCATTGAACGCTACTTCTGGTTCAATCATCCAGAATTCTGCCAAATGTCGGCTGGTATTAGAATTTTCAGCACGAAATGTTGGGCCAAAGGTGTATACCTTCGACATAGCTAATGCGTAGGCTTCTGCGTTCAGCTGGCCGGATACCGTCAGAAATGCCTCACCTGCAAAGAAGTCTTTACTGAAGTCGATATCGCCTTTATCTGATTTTGGCAGATTCATTAAATCAAGCGTGCTTACCCGAAACAACTCACCCGCCCCTTCACAATCACTGGTTGTGATCAGCGGCGTGTTCACCCAAAGGTATCCACGTTCATGGAAATATCGATGAACGGCTTGAGACACACTGTTTCGAACACGAGTCATTGCGCCAAAGGCGTTGGTGCGAGGCCGAAGGTGTGCAACCGTGCGTAAATACTCAAAGGTGTGACGTTTTTTCGCAATGGGATAGGTTTCTGGGTCATCAACCCAGCCCACCACGTCAAGTTCCGTTGCTTGAATCTCAACGCTTTGGCCTTTGCCTTCAGATTCCACCAAAGTGCCGGTAATTCGAACGGCGCAACCTGCGCTCAGTTTTTTTACCTCGGTTTCGTAATTGGCTAAGGTATCGGGCACCACGGCTTGCAAGCTGTCAAAGCACGAACCATCGTTTACCGCCACAAAAGACAACCCAGCTTTGGAATCGCGGCGGCTACGTACCCAACCTGCAATCATCACGGTCGTGCCCACGGCACCGTTAGTGAAAAGCTCATTTATTACGGATGTGTTTGTCATGCCAACCTCGTCGTCAATAACGTATCGCCATGGCCAGCCAGACAGGCGCTGAGAGCGGTAAACGCATCCCAAACGTCGCCAGGTTCCTGACCTTTTACCATGCGATCAATCTCTGCAGTTTGTTGCAACATGTGCAACCAGCTTGCCACGCTGTGCCTTTTCAAGGCAACTTTAAGTGGTGCCACCCGACTAGACCATACACCGGCAGCTTTTAAGGCCTTATCTTCAGGTACATTCTCGGCAATGGCTTCAGCAGCGCGAGTTGCACTGCGAATCTCAGAACTTAAAGCCCAGAGCACCAAAACAGGCGCGATGGCCTCTTCTTTTAGCCCACGAACGATACGGATTGATCGAGCCACATCGCCTGCCAATGCCGCCGATGCCAAATCGTTGATGGAATAGCGGGAGCTATCAGACACCGCTGCAAGCACATCATCAGGCGTTAATGAAGCATTGGGATGCAAAAGCGCTAGCCGCTCAACTTCTTGAGCCGCAGCCAATAAATTGCCTTCTACCCGTTCAGCGATTAATTCTAACGCCGTTGATTCTGCTTGCATGCCATGCTGTTTGAACCTTGCAGCCAGCCATTTAGTTAAATCTTTAGCAGCCACCGGATACACCTCGATAGTGACGCCTGCTTTATCCAACGCTTTATACCAAGCGCTCGCCTTGCCACCACGATCTAGCTTCACGCTGGTAATAAGCAGCAGCACATCTGGAGCCGGATTCTGGCAATAGGCTTTAAGCTGCTCACCACCGATACGACCTGGTTTTCCGGTCGGAAAGCGCACCTCAATTAAACGTCGTTCAGCGAACAACGACATGCTATCGGCCGCTTCTCGGAATGCCGTCCAGTCTGCATCTTCATTAGCGTAAAACACTTGGCGCTCGTCGAAGCCTTCTTTACGAGCATGAGCGCGTAGCTGATCCCCCAATTCCATAATTTGCAGAGGCTCATCGCCGTGTAAAAAATACACAGGCGCTGTTTTCTGCTTTAGGTGGGCGGATAGTTTGTCAGGGTAGAGCTTCAAACGATTAACCTAATGGCAAGGGCGGTAAATGATACCGCAGCTGGAGCGCATCTCTCACCTATCGAGCACATCGACAGGTAAAATCCATCGTAGCCCTACCACTTGAGCACATCAAACATTGAGCTATCAGACTCACCCCGCTTTAAAAGATCCGCTATACGCAGCCATTCGAAAAATTGCGTTCAGCAAAGAACCCGAGGCAGCACACGATTGGGCATTTAACTGGTTTTCCAAGCCTTGGGTCAGCTCGTTGTTGTCCAAACGTTATGCAGCAGCAGGCAATCCATCCGCTACCACGGTGGCAGGGCTTTCATTTCCTAACCGAATTGGGCTTGCGGCGGGATTAGACAAAAACGGTGATTACATCAATGCGCTAGGTGCACTAGGGTTTGGTTTTATTGAAGTGGGCACCGTTACACCAAAACCGCAAGCTGGCAATGACAAACCCAGAATGTTTCGCCTAACAGAACACGGTGCACTTATTAACCGCATGGGGTTCAATAACTTAGGTGTGGATCATTTAGTTAAGAACGCTGAACAGCGACAATGGCAAGGTGTGTTAGGCATAAACATTGGTAAAAACGCAGCAACGCCATTAGAAAATGCACACGATGATTATGTGAATTGCTTAGAGCGCGTGTACCCCGTAGCCGATTACGTTACTGTGAATATTTCATCACCAAACACCAAAGACTTACGGCAACTGCAACACGGTGATGCCTTAGCCGCATTGCTAGATGCAGTTATGACAACTCATACAAAACTTGCCACACAACACGGGGCCAATAAACCGTTGTTTGTAAAAATTGCCCCTGATATGAGCGATGATGACATCACGCAGTTTATTCAAGTGGCTAATCAGTACCCCATCAGCGGGGTTATTGTATCTAACACCACCGCGCGAAGAGATTTAGTGGAAGGACACCCGCTGGCCATGGAAGCTGGCGGTTTAAGCGGCGAAGTAATGAGAGACTTTGCTAATGAACGATTGCAATCGGTGCAAAGCAAAGCACCCAACAACTGGGCATTGATTGGCGCAGGCGGTGTATCCAGTGGTGACGATGCCAAAACCAAATTAACCTTAGGTGCTGATCTTGTGCAAATTTATACAGGGTTTATTTACCATGGCCCTCGCCTTATTCAACGTTCTATAGAACAGACACGTTAGTAGGGTAAATAACTTTATTGTAAAAGTGGGGTTAGCTGTGGGTTTTTGAAAAGAATTCGACGATTCCAATGAGTAACATCGGTAACATTATAGCCGCCGTGATGGCGGATATCTTCGCGGTGGTTTTCAACCAATTGCGCTTATCTTCGGCTCGGAAATAGGCAACTAGCAAATAGATTAACCAAAATAACGGTATCCACCATTTCACTAGAAAACCAGAAAGATCTGGCATTTAATAATCCTTTCTTTATTTTATTCGAACAAACGAATATCTGGGATGGGGCGCGACCGTCTCACCGAGTATCGGCGAAGGGGCGGCTAGGTCCCCA
>CALHNS010000104.1 GCA_938035125.1 uncultured Granulosicoccaceae bacterium
AGCATCCACATCAGTGACAGAGGCTGCGTGGTCGGGCAAGGCGAATTAAAGAAAACCCGTTTCGATCCGTTGTTCACCATCAATCATTCCTTTGCTAATGCTCGGGCCAAGATCAATCGGTTAAACCGACGCACCTGGTGCACCACAAAATTGCCCAAGCGATTATCCGATCACATCGACATCTACATCGATGTGCTCTGTGAACGGTTGGAGCGTCAACGCAAAAACTTAGAACGCCGGGAGGCGATAGGATGAAATCAGCCGCTTCGGAGCTTCAACAGAGTCGTTTAGCCCCACTCAACTGGGGCAGTTCTACAGGCTCCTAAGGAACTGATTGGCCGTAAAAGCCGTTTGATAAAGCGTCTTAAAAAACGGCGCACTAGGCACCGTAGTCAGCGAACTAATCGGCAACGGCAAATCATTCTTATCCGCACCCATCAACAAATCAGCCATGGCCTTGCCGAACACCGTTCCAGTCGTAATGCCTCGCCCGTTGTAACCTATTGGCGTATAAAGGTTGTTATCAAGCTCGTAAATGCGGGGCAAATGATCTGGGGTCATTGCAATTTGACCGTACCAAGCCTCTTCAAATTCAACCTCTCCCAAATCAGGGAAAATACGTTTTATTTGTTTTCTAGCCCAACGCTGAGACAACCCTTTGTCTGTGTCACCAACGATTGATCCCATGCTGCCTATCAGTAATCGATCAAACGCATCGCGTCGATAGTTAAACATGATTTGGCCGGTATCCCATAGCCCTTGCTTACCAGGTAATATGTGATTGGCTTCTTTGCCTAAGGGGGCTGTGGCTAATTGAAAATAATGAATCATGGTGAACACTTTTTTCAAATCAGGCCACAAGTCATCGGTGTAGGCGTTGGTACCCAGTATCACCGCATTAGCGCGAAGCTCGCCTTGATCGGTTTCAACTAACCATTCATCGTGATGTTTAGTTAGCTTAGTGGCTTTAACGCCTGTGCTAATTTGGGCGCCTGCTCCAATAGCTGCACGCGCTAAACCACGGCAATAACCCATGGGGTTGATGGTGCCCGCTCGGTGATCCAACAAACCGCCATGAAACACATCGGTGCCGATTAAATCAGACACTGCCGAGCGCTCAATTAAATCAACTGGCTCACCCAAACGTATCCATTCCTCGGCACGTGCCTGAAGCTCTTTAAAGCCATTGGCTGAATGTGCAGCGTGGATGGTGCCGGTGCGTGTAGCTTCACACCGAATTTGAAATTTCTCAATTAACGAAAAAACATACTCTGGACCCTTACCAAATTCTTTAACGAAACGCGGCCCGTAAGTTTCCCCTAATTGTTTACGAACATCTTGTGGAGGCAACCACAACGCTGCGTTCACCAAACCGCAATTGCGACCAGAACCACCGTAACCAATTTGTTTTGCCTCTAGTACGTGGGCAGAGAGACCTCGTTCTGCACAATGCAACGCGGTAGACAAACCCGTAAACCCTGCACCCACAATGGCAACATCAACCTTACCGCCACTGTTAAAAGGGTTGCTGTAGTCTTTTTCTTCTGCTGATACATCCCACAACGATATTGGGCTAGTTGATGACATTAATCGCTCTACATTTTTGAGTCTGTCTTTCGTTTAATCTACCATGGGCTGGCATTACAGACCTCTTTACCGGATAAACCACTTGCACTTGCTGCGGGTTGCGGGTTCGGGTTGCGGGTTCGGGTTGCGGGTTCGGGTTCGGGTTCGGGTTGCGGGTTGCGGGTTCGGGTTCGGGTTCGGGTTCGGGTTCGGGTTCGGGCAATTTTCGCTTAACCTAGAACGATAACTCAAAATATTGACACAAATTTCAGGCAGTGTCATTCTTATGAATTTACGTCAGCAAGCTGCAAGCTCAACACAACAAGCTCAACACAACAAGCTCAACATAATTATGAATAATAGAATTGATCATGTCGCCATTGGTTGCGATTCTCTTGAACGTGGCGCCGAGATTATGAGAGACAAACTGGGTGTGTCACTCACGCAAGGTAGTAAGCACGATTTAATGAGTACGCATAATCGAGTGATGCAAGCGGGTAACGAAAGTTTCTTTGAACTAATTGCTCAAGATCCTAATGCGCCTCAACCCAAACGTACCCGATGGTTCACGCTCGACAATCAACATACTTTGCAACGATTATCAGAATCACCGCGTGCTCTGTGTTGGGTGGTCAATACCAATGACCTTGATGCCGTGGTTGCAGCCAGCCCAATCGATTTAGGCGAGGTTGTTACCTTTACCCGGGGTGATCGCTCATGGCGGCTAACGGTTCCTGCGGATGGGCATCTGCCTGGCGAAGGGCTCATTCCTGCGTTCATTGAATGGTCGCCTGGCCCACACCCCAGTAGCGCGCAACAAGATTTAGGGGTTAGGTTAGATAAAATTAATTTATCTCATCCGAACCCAGATCTGTTGATTGAACAGCTTACGCAACTGCGCGTTAACGACTTAGCAACCGTTAAACAAGGCAAGACGGCATTATCGTTTACATTCGATACACCCAATGGCGCGGTGACGCTAAATTAAGGTTCTTTTAAGCGTTAACTTATGAACCGGTATAGCACAGAAGTCGCCATTATTGGTGCGGGTATTGTCGGCATCGCAACGGCGTATTACCTAAAAAAATTGAACCCTGATGTGCCTGTAATACTAGTGGATGCGGCTGAGCCTATGGCATTAACATCAGCGCAGTCTGGTGAAAACTATCGCAACTGGTGGCCTCACCCCATCATGACGGCATTCACTGATCGCAGTATTGACTTAATGGAAACACTGTCCAATGAGACGAACAACTTAATCAATATGAACCGGCGGGGTTATTGTTTGGCATCCCGCATCGAAGATACCGACAAGCTCATGGCTGAACTGAACCATGGTTATTCACAATCTTCGAATTTGCAGATTCGTGTGCATGAAAATAACGCCACTCAAGCTTATCATCCGCCCACTTCTGCAGATTGGGAAAGCGCGCCAACTGGGGTTGATGTCCTCAAAGATCAGAGGTTAATCCAATCCACTTTTCCCTCTTACGACCCCTCCATAAAAACGATTGTGCACATTCGCCGCGCGGGTGCGATAAGCGCGCAGCAAATGGGCCAACACATGCTGCAATACTTTAAGGCATCAGGAGGCCAATTCTTACGGGCAAACGTTGATGAGATTGAGCACGATGGAGATTTTGTTTTACGTACAAACACAAACACAAACACAAACACAAACGATGTTTCAACAAAAAATCATATTTCAATAAAATCTGAAAAGCTCATTAATGCCGCTGGGCCATTTTTGCAGCACATCGCATCAATGCTTTCAACAACACTGCCTGTGCACAACACGTTGCAGCAGAAGATTGCTTTTGAAGATACTCACAAAGCCATTCCTCGTAACATGCCTTTTTCGATAGATCTTGATGCTCAACTAATCGATTGGACAGATGAAGAGCGCGAATGGCTACTTGAAAGTGATGAGCACAAAGCACTAACAGAACTCATGCCCGGTGCGATACATTGCCGCCCGGAAGGTGGAGACAAAGGCACTTGGCTAAAACTGGGCTGGGCCTATAACAGCAATGCAGAATTGCCCAGCCGCAACCCGGTATTAACAGATGCTTTTCCAGAAATTGTTTTACGTGGTGCAGCCAGATTGAATCCAGCCCTTAAACGATACGAAACCACGCTGCCTAAACATACGCATCACTACGGCGGCTACTACACACTCACTAACGAGAACTGGCCTTTGATTGGGCCAACCGATGTAGCGGGTGCGTTTGTCGTGGGCGCTATGTCAGGGTTTGGCAGCATGGCAGCGTGTGCAGCTGGCGAGCTGTGTGCGCTTCATGCAATGGATGCGCAATTGCCTAATTATGCGCACGCACTGTCTTTGCTACGTTATCAAGACACCACCATAATGAGCGAACTACAGGCTTTATCGACAGGAATTTTATAGGCCCCAACGTAAGTTTTAGGGATTTTATAGATCTCAATACAAACTTTTAATCTAATTATATCAACACTTTACAGCTCACTGTATTTTAACCACCTGTTTTACAACCGGTTAAAAAATTAGACGATAAAAGCCAAATGATTTACTATGAATTCACCATAAAAATGAGGGGAAGTTCTATGTCAGTAATAAATAACCGTTTGATTCCAACGGTTGTCGCCGGGTGTTTTGCCGCCCTATCCTTGGTGTCCACATCAGCGTCGGCTGAAAATGGCGATACGCTTAAAGCGGTTAACGATCGCGGAAGCCTATTATGTTCAGGTCACAACGGCAGCTTTCCTCCGTTTGTTCAAGTCACCGATGACAACGAATGGAGTGGTTACGATATCGACTACTGCCGCGCGTTAGCTGTTGCAATTTTCGGTTCTGACGACAACCTAAAAGTAGTTCCTATCAGTTGGGCACAGCGCTTCCCATCTTTGCAATCAGGTGACATTGACGTTGTCATTAAAGCTACCGGTTGGACAATGGGTCGTGATACCGAGCTGGGCATTCAATTTTCTGTTCCTTAC
Organism: uncultured Granulosicoccaceae bacterium; assembly: GCA_938035125.1. Lineage (GTDB taxonomy): Bacteria > Pseudomonadota > Gammaproteobacteria > Granulosicoccales > Granulosicoccaceae > Granulosicoccus. The sequence goes on from CALHNS010000104.1 coordinate 4,543, forward strand.
TTTGTTGGTGCTACCAACGTCATGATGCCTAAAGAGCTAGGCAGTACATCGCCTGAAACACTTGAAGGTGGATCTTTATGCGCAAACGCTGGTACTTCAACCGAGCGTCTTGCAGCCAACTTTTTCAAAAGCCGTGGTATTGAAATCGAGATGATCACTTTTGAGAAAAGTGAAGAAACTCGTGATGCCTACTTTGCCGGTCGTTGCGATAGTTTGGTTGGTTGGGGCCCTAACTTAGCGGTTACCCGTCAAAGCGCAGAAAACCCAGATGATCACGCCATGATGGACGTGGCACTAGCTCTAGAACCTGAATCAGCTGCAATGCGACAAGGTGATGACAACTGGGTAGATATTGTTAACTGGATGTTTGCAGCCACTTGGATTGCAGAAGCCAATGGCATTACATCTGCGAACGTGGATGAGCACAAAGCTAACCCTGCCGATAGCACCGTAGAGAAGCTTTTGGGTGTATCTCCTGGCATTGGTGAGCGATTGGGCTTAAGTGATGATTGGGCTTACAATGTGATCAAACAAGTGGGTAATTCTGCTGAAATTTTTGATCGCAATATCGGCGGTGAATCGGTGTACAAACTCGACAGAGGTTTGAACGCACTTTGGAGTGATGGCGGTGTCATCGTGCCGATGATTCTCGACTAATCAACCCAACGCGCGGGCCACTTTACTTGCCAGCGTATTAACAAACGGCTTGGTCGCTAATACTCTGCGACCGAGCCGTTATCCTCCTCACTCCCCCATTTCAATGATTCTTATCAACACCGCGAACAAAAACAGCCGCTATGGGTAGCGTTCTAGGCAACCAAAAAACTAGGGAAATAGTTTTCCAAGCGGTGGTGCTGTCGGTTGTGGCCGCCTTGTTAATAGGCATGGTGATGAACACTCGCGCCTCACTTGAAGCGCAAAGCCTAACCACTGGGTTCGGATTTTTAGAGCGTTCAACGGGTTGGGATTTCTCATTCTCTGTATTGCCGTACTCCATCAGCGACAGCTACAGTAAAACGATTCTTATTGGCTTCCTGAATACGTTGTTACTGGGTTTTTTGGGAATCTCTCTTGCCACAATAATCGGTGTCATCATCGGTTTAGTGCGAACATCGAAAAATGCCTTATTTTCAATGTTGGGAACCGTATACGTTGAAATCTTTCGAAACGTTCCGCTGATTCTGCAAGCCATTTTTTGGTATTCCATTGTTACGCAATTACCTAGGCCTAAATCTGCACTGTCTTTGGGCGATTCGGTGTTTCTTAGTGGCCGAGGGCTGTATTTTCCGGTTCTAAATATTGCCATGTGGTCGGTTGCACTAATGATCTTACTGATCATTGCATGGTTATTTTTCCTGCCTTGGCTGCGCCACAAGATGAATCATTCATCGAGCTTCTTTCTCATCAAGCGAATCGGCTGGATTTTATTGCCCTTAATACTTGTGTTAATCGGTTATTTAGCGCGCACGCCAGACACCCCCTTACTTAATATGCCAGCGCTTAAGGGTCTTAACTTTAAAGGCGGTATGCGCATGCCGCCTGAATTGTCTGCGCTGGTTATTGCCATTGCGTTATACGGTGGTGCTTATATTGGCGAGGTGGTTAGAGCAGGATTAATGTCAGTTCCCAAGGGCCAAATAGAGGCAGGTTTTGTTAACGGTCTGAAGCCGCTGCATATATTCTCCCGCATTCGATTACCCTTAGCCATCAGAGCGGTGCTGCCATCACTGACCAATCAATATGTGCAGCTGATGAAAGCCACCACTATCGGTATCGTGGTCGGGTTCTCCGATTTGTTTATGATCATATCCACCTCGATAAACCAAAGTGGGCAAACATTGGAATTACTGGCGATTCTGATGGGCGGCTTTCTAGTGATCAACTTATCGATTGCCTTCGTCATGAATTCGATCAATAAAAAAATAGCCATCAAAGGTTATGAGGTGAAAAGTTAATCTCATGACTGAAGCATCAATAGCGTTACCACCGCAAACCCCGTTTTCGCAGAGAATTAAAAAGAGCCTATTTGCAACACCGCTTGATTGCCTGCTTACGTTAATCTGCGCCTTCTTTTTTACCTATATCATTTATCTATTTGTTGATTGGGCATTTTTATCCAGTATTTGGCGGGCTGACGATGAGCCGTTATGCAAAGAAGCAGGAGGCGCTTGCTGGTCGGTGATTGATGCCAGGCACCGGATTATTTTCTTCGGCTTATTTCCTTTCGAGGAACATTGGCGTTCAACCCTTGCCTGCGCGGTCATGATTGTTACCTTCATTGCCTCCTGCGTTCCTTGGTTCTGGACTACGATGAAGCTTAGCGCTTTATGGATTGCAGGCTTTGCAACCTTTTATATCTTGATGCACGGTGGTTTGTTTGGCTTAAGTGTCATCACGCCTGAACGATGGGGCGGCTTAGCACTAACGCTTTTTATATTTGCTGCGGTATCCATTATCGGCATGCCTTTATCCATTGTTCTGGCGTTGGGCCGCCGATCCAAACTGCCCGTAATTGCTAAGATGTTTGGGCTCTTCATTGATTTTTTTAGATCCTTACCGCTACTCACCATCTTATTTACCGCAGCGGTTATCACCCCATTTGTTTTACCTGGGTGGTTGCAAGGAGACAAACTGTATCGGGTCATTGTCGGTTTCGCGATCTTTTTCGCAGCCTACCAGGCAGAGAACATTCGCGCTGGCTTGCAAGCTATTCCATCAGGGCAAGATGAAGCAGGCTTAACCTTAGGCCTGAATTACATGCAACGCGTTACGCGCATTCAGTTGCCTCAAGCGTTTCGCAATTCGCTGCCCGCGGTTGTTAATCAGTTTGTCATCACATTCAAAGAAACCTCTATTGTTACCATTGTTGGTTTTTTTGAAATTCTGGCTTCAGGTTCTGCAGCCTTTGGTACAGGACAATGGACCGTGCACTACATCGAGGTGTATGTGTTCATTGGCGCTATCTATTTTGTCTTTGTGTTTTCTCTGTCCCGATACGGCGCCTACCTAGAACGAAAACTGAGAGTAGGACATGGCTGATCAATCCGAACCAAACGTTATTGCTGTCACCATGAAAGCGGTGAATAAATGGTATGACGATTTCCATGTGCTTAAAGATATCGATTTTCAAGTTGCAGACGGAGAGAAAGTCGTTGTTTGCGGCCCATCGGGCTCGGGTAAATCCACCCTAATTCGGTGTATCTGTAAGTTAGAAGATCATCAAAAAGGCACCATTAATGTGTTGGGCACCGAACTGAATGACAACGTGGCGAATATTGATGAGATTCGACGCGAGGTGGGCATGGTGTTTCAACAGTTTAATCTGTTCCCGCACATGACCGTGCTTGAAAACTGCACCTTAGCCTTAACCTTAGTGAGAAAAAAATCACGCAAAGAAGCCGAAGCGATTGCTATGCAATTTCTTGAAAAAGTGCGCATACCGGAACAATCGACTAAATACCCGGGCGAGCTTTCCGGTGGGCAACAACAGCGTGTGGCGATTGCGCGTTCACTGTGCATGAACCCCAAGATTCTGTTGTTCGATGAGCCAACCTCAGCGCTTGACCCCGAAATGATTTCTGAAGTACTAGACGTTATGGTTGCGCTGGCTGAAGAAGGCATGACGATGGTGTGTGTCACCCATGAAATGGGGTTTGCCCGGCGGGTTGCAGACAGAGTCATTTTCATGGACGCTGGCGAGATCGTTGAACAAAACACACCTTTCGAATTCTTTGAAAACCCAACCAATGAACGTACAAAATTATTTCTTAGCCAAATACTGCAACATTAACGCTGAAGCATTCTGAAAGTGGCGGTAATAACCCAACTGCGTGTGCACACGCACTGCAATGACCTAGAAGGTAAAGTTTGGAACCCCGCCATTAAGTGGACAAAGAAATACGCGGTTTTTATCACCGTAGAGAGTGATCAAGGCATCCTGGGGCTGGGCGAATGTTGGTGTTTTGATTCTGCGCCAGATGTGCTAGTTGCGTATATAAAAATCGAAATTGCACCTCTCGTTATCGGCGCAACACCGGATGAATGCGATGCCATTTACACAACGCTTTTATCCAAAGCAACGCTCACCGCCCGGCATGGGCTCCTTGCCAGTGCTTGGTCGGGTATGGATATCGCCTTATGGGATTTACGCAGCCAAGAAGCCAAGCTGCCGCTGTGGAAATTTCTGCAATCACGTACACCGAAAGCACTTCAAAACACAAAATCAGATGCGGCGGTAAAGCTTTACGCTAGCGGTGGCCTTTACGGGGCAAACAAATCTACCGACGATTTGATCGATGAGATGAAATCAATGAATTCATCTGGCTTTGACATCGTTAAGATGAAAATTGGTGGCTTATCTGTTGCACAAGATCTTGAACGAATCCATGCGGTGTTAGCAGCGATAAAGCCAAGCTGTAAGCTCATCATCGATGGCGTTTACAGCTACACAGAAGCCCAAGCGTTAAACATTTACCAAGCGCTACCCAGCGATCGAATAGAAGCGTTTCAATCCCCTCTTAGTGCAGACAATGTAGAAGGCATGAAAGCACTGTGTGATGCTGGAGTGCCCGTTATGGCAACAGAAGCAGAATACCGAGTTGAAATGCATCAACGACTGATTCACACTGGTGCTGTTAAGTTTTTACAAACTGCCCCCGTGGCGTGTGGCGGCATCAGCCGCTTGTTGCAACTCAGTGCTTTGGTGGCTGAACAATCACCGAACGAACAAGCCTTATCCTTAGAGGTATCGTCCACAGCGGTTGCGCTCATGGCATCAGCTCACTTTGCAGCATCCAGCAGCGAGGTTGCCCATGTTGAATTCCACTACTTGCACCAAGTGTTCTTTGATCATTTGAAATTAAAGCCCGTGCCAGATCGCATCGGCTATTTTCAATTGCCTGCAACACCTGGGCTTGGCATAGAGTTACCCGAATCGGATACACACACTCACTCTTTATAAGCCAGATAACCTTTGCGTTCAATGGTAGGGAATGCATCGCCTCGGCGAACGTATTGCGTATTCTGTTTCAATGCTCTAGGGGAGAAATCCCATGGTTCAGCCCGTCCCTTAGCTAACGCCGTATCCACCAGCTTTCGCTCAGTTTGAGATCGAATGACATCGCTCAGTAAGTTATCCAACGGCCAAGTGTTTTCTGCAATTTCGCTTAATCTAACTTCTTCTGCAGTATGGGATCCTGCTAAATTATTAAGCTCTAACGGATCACTCGCTAAGTTAAATAGCTGCGTTGGATAAGCACGTGACAACACCAACTTATGCTCACCGTCTATTACACAAACCCGCGGTGCTTCGGTTCCGCCATCAATATGCTCAGCAAACACAGGCCCTTCTATTGTGTTGCCTTGCACCGCCGGTAACAAACTCCTGCCATCATATGCTGTGGTAATTTGATCGGTTGGTATCTGTGCTAAATCGAGCATTGTTGGAAACACATCTAATAAGGATACCGGTGTTGATATTCGAGTGCCGGCATGATCAGGATGCGCGATAATCATGGGTACTTGAATCGCTGGGTTGTATAACGTCTTTTTAAACCACATACCACGCTCTCCCATCATATCCCCATGATCGGATGAGAACATCACCACGGTATTGTCGGCGTACCCGCTGTCGTTTAATGCGCTCATCAATCGGCCAAAGAGCTCATCAACGAATGAAATCATTCCGTAATAACCTCGGCGAGCGTTGCGATAATCTTCATCGCTTAATGTGCATTTGTCTTGGCCATAGTGGTAATACAGTGATTGGCTGTGCGCATCTCTGTCTTCAACCGGTATAAAAGGCACACGCGGCTGATCAATGTTCTCATCGGTATACAAATCCCAAAATTTACGAGTGGTTACATAGGGGTCGTGTGGCTGGGTTAACGATACGCTCATCATGAACGGCCGCTTATCATCGCTTCTGGCACGAGAATATAATTCACGAATGGCGTGATGAATTACATCCTCGTCGTAGTCAATTTGCATAGAACGCGCAACGGGGCCAGCATCTTTAACCGTATCAATCGTGGACACACCAAACGTATATTCGCGTTCTTCGTCCTTATTAAACTTACGAAAATCTGGCGTGGGTGTCCAAGACATATCAGCAGGATAGATCTCGGTGGTTAATCGCTCCTCGAATCCATGGTATTGGTCGGGACCAACAAAATGCATTTTGCCGGAGATGCAGGTGTAGTAATCGTGCAATCGAAGATAGTGTGCAAAAGTGGGTATAGCCGCTGGAAATTCTGCACCGTTGTCGTAAGCGCCAATGCGCGAGGGCAACCGTCCTGACATCATGCCGAACCGCGACGGTGCGCATAGAGGGTACGGGCAAAAAGCGTTTTCAAACACAGTGCCACGTGCAGCTAAGGCATCAATATGGGGTGTTTGGCAAACCGATCCTCCGTAGCTATTGAGCACAAACGAGGTGAGTTGATCCACCATGACTAACAAAATATTCGGTTTCGACATGCGATATCTCAAGGGCATATTCTGGACGTAATGACCGCAGCATAAGGGTTTTCGGCCTGGGACATGTCCGATTGCGCCGATGATCACATTGAGTTGTCATTAGCGAATCATTTTCGATTACACTCCCCCTCATTTTCTGCATCTTTTTACCAGTTTTGAGCGAAGGGCTATGAGTAATACCGTTGTCAGTTCTTGGAATGAATTTGATCCTTTAAAACACGTCATTGTGGGCCGGGCTGATCACACCTGCATCCCCCCCAGCGAGCCTGCGACCGAAGCTAAAGTGCCTGAAGACAGCGACATGCGCGGCATGTGGGGCCCGCGACCGCTGGAAACGGTTGAAAAGGCGAATATCCAGCTCGATAACTTGGCCAAAGTACTGGAAGAGCGCGGCATCAAAGTAGATCGCCCCACCCCCATTCAGTGGAATCAGGCGGTAAACACCCCTGACTTCTCCACCGCAAGCCAATTTGGTTGTATGCCGCCACGCGATGTACTGCTTACCGTAGGTAAGGAGATTTTGTCGGCGCCTATGTCGTTTCGCTGCCGTTATTTTGAGTACTTGGCCTATCACGACTTAATGCAGCGCTATTTCGATGAAGATCCTGATTTTCGTTGGGAGCAAGCGCCACGCCCTCGCTTAGATGATCGCTCTTATCAGGCCGGTTACTTTGATGAAATTACTATTGAAGAACGATTAAGCCGAACGGAAGCCTTAGATTTTGTAACCACAGAGCAAGAACCATTGTTTGATGCAGCCGATGTGTGTCGCCTGGGTAAAGATTTATTTGTTCAACATGGATTAACCACTAACCGTCGCGGCATGGAATGGCTGCAGCGCCACTTCCCCAATCATCGTGTGCACGCGGTAAATTTTCCTGGTGACCCCTACCCCATTCACATTGACGCAACCTTTGTTCCTTTGCGCCCAGGCTTAATTATCAATAACCCCAACCGGCGTTTACCCGAAGCGCAACGTAAAATATTTGAAGCCAACGATTGGGAAATCGTCGATGCTGCAGCGCCTTCACATAATCAGCCGCCCCCACTGTGCTACTCCAGCATTTGGTTATCAATGAATTGTTTGATCATCGATCATAAAACCGTTGTGGTTGAAGCCAGCGAAGTGGCTCAGCAAGATCAAATGGATAAACTGGGTATGAATGTCATCCCTGTACCTTTCCGCGATGCCTACCCCTTCGGTGGTGGCTTGCACTGCGCAACCGGTGATGTGTACCGTGAAGGTAGCTGCGAAGATTATTTCCCCAACCAAGTGCCTGGCACTTTACTGCGCGGCTGATTCATTATGCCGATCCGAGCAATTGCTTATTTATTGCTCGCTATGATGATGTTTGCCGTGCAAGATGCGTTGTTTAAACAACTCACGCAGGATTATGCGGTGCTGCAGTTGTTGTTTTTAAGAATGACGTTAGTGGTTTGCATTCTTAGCGTTGTGTACGCGGTACGAAGGAAGGTGTTAACGCTAAAAACAACGCATAAACCGTTGATGATGTTTCGTGGCGCAATAGCGTTTATCGCTTTCTTTCTTTACTACATGGCGTTGCAACGCGCAGGATTTGCAGAAGCTGCCACCGTGCTCATGAGCGCACCTTTGTTTGTTACAGCGCTGTCTGTGCCATTGTTGGGTGAGCATGTGGGTGTGCACCGGTGGAGTGCCGTGTGCATCGGCTTTTTGGCGGTGATACTGATGCTGCGCCCAGGCACCGGATTGTTTCAACCGATTATGTTGCTGCCGCTAGCCAGCGCTATCATTTATTCATTGCTGCCTATCATCGCTCGCATACTGCCAGAACAAATAAGCGCCTTTACCATAACTTTTTACACCACGGTTTCTTATTGGATAATGTGCGCCATCGGTGCTGTGGTAGTGCATTGGCACCCTGCCTCTGCCCAGAGTTCAGCGGTCTATCAAGCCATTGCCCAGCCTTGGGTTGCCATAACCGGCATAGCCCCCGCACTGCTAGTACTATCCGGATTTTTATTCGTTTTGAGTATATTTCTCGTTACCTTGGCGTATCGCCAGGCACAAGTTAGCGCCATTACCTCTTTTGAATATGTGTACCTTGTGTGGGCGGTTATCATTGGCTATGTGGTGTTCGATGAAGTGCCCAGTTTGCTGACGTATTTCGCTGCTCTGGTTATCATTGGGTGTGGTTTTTATATCGCTTGGCGTGAACATCAGACAAACCAAGATACGGTGGATACGAAGGTAATACCGTCGATTCACAATTAGTCGATACACAATTAAATGTTGATGGTAAATGTTTAAAGCTGTTTATGAACACCGGATAACCTAACCCATTAACCCAACTAATCAACCTTATTGAAAAGGAAAGTGCTTCAATGTTTTTGTCCTGCGGTGACGCGTTATTCGATCTATTCGTAGATTCCAAAACTGGTGAAAATTCGGTTGCATTATCAGGTGGTGTTGGCGGCTCACCGCTAAACGTTGCTATTGGGCTATGCCGATTAGGACATCACAGCCGGTTTTTAACCAAAGTCAGTTCAGACCCGTTCGGCCAGCGGATGGCGCGCCATCTACAAGAGAATAAGCTCGACACCTCTCTTTGCATCAACACCGATCAAAACACAACGCTTGCTATTGTTGAGAAAAATACAGATGGCTCGGCAAAGTACGTATTTTATTTAGACAATACAGCCGATGCCTCTATCACCCACGACGACATCCCCGCGAAATTACCGGACGACATAAAGTGTTTACATGTGGGTTCGTATTCAACTGTGTTGCCTAAAACTGGTGCCGCATTACAACAATTAGTTAAACGTGAAGCTCAGCATCGAGCCATCAGCTACGATCCCAATCTTCGTTTGATGGTGCAGCCCGATCTGTCGGTGTGGAAGGCCGCCTTCGATCACATTACCCAACACGCATTTGTCGTCAAAGCCAGCGATGAGGATGTGGATGCGCTAATGGGTAAAGGCCAACATAAAGCGTTTTTAGAACATTGCCTTGAACAAGGTGCAAAAGCAGCTTTTATCACACGAGGCCCAGATGGTGCCATGGCGATGGACGCAAGCGGCCAGTTTGTTGACATGCCTGGAGTTAACATAACGGTTGAAGATACCGTTGGTGCGGGTGACACCTTCCAAGCCTCAATCCTGCACTGGCTGGCAGTGAACCAGCACGTGGGCCCTGTAGAAAACGGTCGAACCGTGCTTTCGGGCTCATTAAATTTATCCGGCTGTGTTCAGTTTGCATTACAAGCTGCCGCCATCACCTGCACTCGCCGTGGAGCCGATTTACCCACACTGGCCGATGTGGAGACAGCACTAGGTTGAGTGAAAAAGACTTGATAACAGTATTTAACAATTTTAGTTTTACGGCAATCTGGTGTCACAAGCCCCACTCGAACGAATGGGATTCGTGCATATTGTGCGGCTTTTGAACAATTGCCGTACAAATTTTGCACATTCATAGGGTTGACTCACTATCGCAACACTTAATAGCATCACTTAAGTTTCAACCGATCACTAGTACGTGCGCCAAAGTTCAACAGTTCTGGCACCAGCTGCTGGTAAACTCGTGAAATAGTGATCAAAAAGATTTTGCTCTAATCAGTAACTCAGGGGGTTTGTACTTATGGCTTTTTTAATCTTTATTATTTTAGTAGGCATCATTGCTTGGCTTGTCATTAACGGCTTGAACGAAATGCGTTGGGTACAAGCCCACAGTCATGAAGAAGATGTGGCATCAGACAAAGGCATCATTCCGTCAAAAGACGATTTAATGAACGCCCGCACAACGATCAAAGAAAAAACGCAAATGGCCATGGCCGACGATGGCGTTATTGGCCGAGCTAAGCAGAGAGCAAAAGATTCTGTAAAAGACGATGGCATTCTGGGCAAAGCAAAGCTCAAAGCCCAAGACGCCATGAAAGAAGATGGCGTACTAGGTAAGGCGAAACAGAAAGTTCAAGACGGCGGCTACGTAGAAAAAGCTAAAGAATTGGGCAAAGGTGCTGGCGAGAAATTAAAAGATGCAGGCGCTGCAGCTAAGAGCAAAGTAGACGAAGCTCGTAAGTAATTAGCCCCACAAAGCCCGCGGCGCACAGCTCATCTCACTGCCTTTGTAGTGGATAGGCGCGTCGCGGTCTTCGCCTAGTAACAGTGGCCCATCCAAATCAGCCACTTTTGCGCCCTGTGCCACCAGCATGGCAGGCGCCATAGCCAGCGAACTGGTTACCATACACCCCACCATAATATCGAAACCGCGATCAATCGCTGCCGCTTTCAACGCCAATGCTTCGGTTAGCCCGCCGGTTTTATCAAGTTTTATGTTCACCATATCGTACTTGCCAGCTAAGGCATCCAATGAAGACACACCGTGGCAACTTTCATCAGCACATACCGTAAGCGGCCTTGCGCGCCCCATTAATTCATCATCGTTGGACTGCGGCAAGGGCTGCTCTACCATGGCAACGCCTAAGTCAAGCATGACAGGCGCTAAGGTATCGTAGGTTGCTCCGGTCCAGCCTTCATTGGCATCCACGATCAGTGTGGCCTCAGGCGCACCTTCTCTTACCGCTCTTAATCTCTCCAAATCCCCTTCACCACCCAGCTTAATTTTTAACAGCGGTCGGTGCGCGTGCTCTTGTGCTGAAGCTCGCATGGCATCAGGTGTATCCAGCGACAAGGTATAGGCCGTTGTGATGTGGGTTGGTTCGGGTAAATTAGCCAGCTGCCACACAGGGGTATTTAAACGCTTCGCGGTTAAATCCCAAAGCGCACAATCCACCGCATTTCTGGCAGCCCCCGCAGGCATTAACGACTGCAGAGCGTGTACATCCAAACTGCTTGTAAGCTCAGCCTCTACAGCTTTTATCTGCGCTGTTACGCTATCTAACGATTCACCATAGCGTGCATAGGGATAGCACTCACCACGGCCTGTGAATTCACCATCGGTTAAATGCACCGTAAGCACTTCGGCCACATCACGCGAGCCGCGCGATATGGTAAACGTTTGCTTTAACCGAAACGCATCACGCGTAATGTTTAATTTCACCACGAAGGGTTTCGCCTTATTTTAGTTCGGCAATCAGGCGCTCGGCGCCATGGCGATAGGGATCGACAGTGGGAATGCCCATCTCTTTCTCGATGTCTTTACATAGCTTGCTCGCATCTTCTTCACTAAGCGCTGCTGTATTGATAGAGACACCCACGACTTCACACCCTGGGTTCACCACACGAGCAAGTGTTAAGGCCACATCGCGTAAGTCTTTTAATGAGGGCAATTGATAATCAGGTAAGCCGCGCATGTGCTCACGCGTGGGTTCGTGACATAACACTAAAGCATCTGGCGCACCGCCATGAACCAATGCCATGGTTACACCGCTGTATGAGGCATGGAACAAACTACCTTGTCCTTCAATCATGTCCCAATGTTCGGCATCATTATCAGGTGTTAAGTATTCCACGGCACCAGCCATAAAGTCGGCAATAACCGCATCCAATGGCACACCATCACCGGTGATTAAAATACCGGTTTGCCCGGTGGCTCGAAACGTTGATGCACGCCCTGCATCGCGCATAGCTTTATCCATAGCAAGAGCTGTGTACATTTTTCCCACTGAACAATCAGTGCCAACCGCTAAGCAGCGTTTACCCGTTCGCGGTTTACCATTGGCAATGGGGTATTCCACTTGAGGGATTCGCACATCAATCAGTTGACAGTTACGCGAATGAGCCACCTCTACCAACTTCGGGTCATCGGTTAATAAATTGTGTAACCCCGATGCGATGTCCATACCTGCTTCCATGGCTTCAATGAACACACCTTTCCATAGCTCGCTAATAAAACCGCCACGATTGGCAACGCCCACCACCAAGGTTTTCGCACCCGCATCGATCGCTTCACGAATGCTTAAGTCGGGCAAGCCAAGATCGGCCTTACAACCCTCTTGACGAAATTGCCCCACACACAGATCAGGCCGCCAATCTTTAATACCTTGGGCTACTTTGCCCGACAACGGATCTGGTGCATCGCCTAAAAACAATAAATAAGGGGTCTGAAGAATCATGTGTGCTCACTCATTAAATCGCCGCTCTATCTTAACATCGGGACTGGCACAAAGTTGCCCACTACAAGGTTTTCAGGTACTCCAACAACGCAGAAACGGCCTCAGAATTTAGCGATGCCCCATAGGTGTGGCCGCCATTTCCGTAACCCTCTAACGCGGTGTTGTATACCTTGCGATCAGTAGTTGCCTCCCCATGGGTTAAATCGATTGGAAGCACTGTGTGTCGCCAGCCAAGATTCTCGGCATCATAGTGTTCAGGATTACTGGCATCGTTCGGCACATGGAGCCATATCGCAGGCCGCGTTGATGGCTGTAAAAGCTGGCGTAAGGTGGGCACAGAACCATTGTGTAAAAACGGTGCTGTGGCCCAAATTCCATCCAAAGGCGGTGCTATGTAGCCTTTCGCAGGCGCAGCTTTTGACAGCTTGCCAAACCAAGAACTGTTGAACCAGTCTACGTACTGCTTCCCCAATTCACCGGTTGCCAAATCCACCAAACGTGAATCCGTCTTTACCTCGTTTATAGGGGTTACCACATTAGGATACTGTGCGTTATCCCCGTAGGTGCCATGGCACGAAGCACAGTTAAGTTGGTAAACCTGTTCACCCGCTGCAGCGAGGGTTTGATTCACATTAAAGGGATACGCTGGCGGTTCAATACTTGATAGGTAGGCTCGAATATCTGGGCCGTACTCATCAATGGTATTTAGCTCCTCGACGCTATCTGCGCACAACATGGATGCCGATAACATCGTGCGCGCATGATCTTCTCGGCCTTCACTTAAACTGAACATGGCGTGTTTTTTTGCCATTCTCCACCAAGGGGGTACGCTTACCGGTGGCGGGTTTGTTGGCGGTAATGTGAGTAATGGCTCTTCTAGCCATGCGTTTGTTTTTGGGTCACGGTGCGCGATTAACGCAAGGGTAAGATTATTAGCTGGGTTCGCCCCCACGGTGCGCATTTGCGTGTAAGGCGCAATCGCTGCAATGCGATCAGCAAAACGTTCCCACTCCGCTATCTCATCAGCGCCGCGAACCCATGCCCCTGCACGTTCAACTAATGCCGACGGGTTGTCCGTAAAGTTTGCAAATTCATCTCCCAGCCCGATAACCAATTCGCCAAACAAATTGGCGCCATGACAACTTAAACAATTCGAACTGACTACGGGAATACCCGTGCGCCCTGTAACCAATGTGGTTGAGTAAGGTAAGCCGTCCATCGATGCATCACGCCCGGATACCTCTAACAAAGGCTTGCTACCACCAAACGATGATTGCATTTCACGGAACACACGCTCAGGGGTTCCGCAATTGACATAGGGTTCATGCAGTAGCGCATGACGACCTTTTTCAGGATCACCTTTACGCTGGGTGAATGCAGGCACAGGCCCTGTGGGAGACAACCACGCATCAGAGCTTGCAGAACGTTCGGTCTCTGATGAACAGGCGCTAATAAGCAGCAATGAAAACACAATAGACAACGCATAGCGAATCATTATGTTCCTGCCTCCATTGATGGATATAAAAAAACTCGACCGGGCACAACGTTGCCACCATCAATGGTTACCAATACCCCGTGTTGTGCACCAGATTCTTGGCCGTAAGAGGCATTGTTTATCGTATCGGGCACTTCTACCTCAAGCGTTTGAGAAAGCGAAGGTATTGTTAAGTTAATTTTTTTCGCAAACGCAGCACCTTTCGCTACTTCCTCTGACCACAGTACATCAGGTAACGGGTTTTTCCCTAAGGTTGCCAGTACCGTGGTGGGTCCAGAGCCTTGCCGGCGACGACTGCGATTCACATTCAGTGTCTTGCCACCGGGCATGATGATCTCTAACCGATCAATAACCACCGCACCGGCAGCCGTGGGCAGTTGTCCATAGGTGTGAGAAACCCAACTTACACCTTCTGCGAAAACATGGGTGTTGGTTTCAACAATGGCATCGTTAAGCTGAATGCGTTCTGGACAAACAGAGCTATTCCATTTGCTTTGCTGATCGCCTCGATGCACCGTTAAAATCGATTCGCACCCGGTATTAGTTATGTTCAGTTCCACATCGTTTAACGACAATGAATCGCTTGTTACCTTAGCCAGTGTCATCGCAAGCCGTTCTGCACTTACCTCAAATTCATGTTCGTTGTTATTAAAGTTGTATTGTAAGTATCGCTGCCCTACCACATCAGTGAACCCCCAATTGGACGCTGCGGGCGCAGCGTTTTTATCTGCTAGCCCAACCCGAATGAATTCTTGGTTAGTCCAACGCCACGTGTTTGATTCAACATCTTGAATCATGGCGGATAACGTCCACTGATCAAAGCGCACTTGAGGTTGCATGGTAAACGGTGTGCTTTCATTCGGTAATTTCGGCACAGGGTAAGACTGTGCTATGCGCAAGGCCTCTTTCGATTCACCGGTTTTATCAACAGCCGTTATGTTGCCCAATAAAGCAAACCATTCCTGTGTTGCAGAACCTTGCGGCGTTGGTTTACCCACCTTGGCATTTGGGGTGGCTTCTGGCTTGGATTCTGGTTTGGAATCGCACCCAATCAGAAACCACACTAAACACAGACTTATGCCTAATTTAAAAGGTGCCAACACCAGAAGCTTCCATAAATCGGTACTGCAAAGTTTTAAATAACGAATCGTCGGCAAAGGCTTCGTAGTCTTCACTGTAGATTCGGTTATCACGATTTAACCATTGTGCGTTGAAGTAGTCTTTGAACGATTCAATCACCTCAGTATCTCCTTGCACCGTTATATCAATATTGGTTTCAAGGTTTAAATTATCTAAGTTGCGGCGTGTGTAGTTTCCAGACCCTAAAATCAATCTTTGCTGCTCACCTTGTTGAGTGTGAATCACTTTGGCATGACATTGTTCCCCAGACGTTGCACACCAACGCACTTGAACACCAGCAGAATTTAATTCGTGAGCAACGGGTCGGTTGGGAACACCGTTTTTCGTTCGGCCAAAGGCATCTTTGTTTGCATCTAAGAGCACCCTAACTTGGGCACCACGTTTGGCCGCATTTTTTAATGCTTTTACAATCGATCGGTGCGATAAATAAAACATTAAGACATCCACTTCATCGCCCTCGTTCGATGCATCTATCGTGGCAAGCACAGCTTGCAAAATCGCTTTTTCTGTTAACACGCGAACCATTGGGGCATTCACAGAACCAGCTTGTTGTTCATCGTTAACACTAGGTAACGGATTTAACCAGTTGTTAGAGAACCATTCATTTAATCGTTCACTAGCATTTTGCGCAGCAATCCGTGTTGGCTCATCTTTCGTGGATGACGAGAGCTGCAGCAATTGATGTTCAGTACGTAATAACGCTAGTACGGCATCGCCAGAAAATTGGACGGCAACGTTTCTGTGCGCGCTGCTGCCATCGTGCGGGTTGGCAGAACTGACCAACGCCTGCCAATCCTTGCCAGATTGCGTGATCAATAATTTTCGATGATTGGCTTTAAAATTTAACAACGCAAGCCAGCTACGAACCGAGATCTTTTGCGTACCAAATGGCGGTGCAACACTCGACACACCCGATTGATTGCCGAACGGCTTTATCAATCCTCGCCAGATGGCAGAATAAATTGGGTTACTGTCTTGTAGCTCTACCAGCGGTGTTTGCACAACAAATACACCCTCAGCAATCAACGCCTGCAGGTGCTCAGATTCCACCCCACCGTAAAGCGTGTTCACCGGATCGGTAATCACAATGATGGGCATACTGGGTTGACGCTTTTGGGCGACCACTAACGCATCGGTTAGCTCTTCAGCCAAAGCTCGGTGTGTTTCTGGCGTTGGGCCTTGCCAATCATTAAAAAGAAACATATCTACCCACACGATACCGGTGGCCTGATTGATTTGATCAATAACCGCATCAAAGACGTTTTGATCCAGTTGCCTGCGCCCGTTTTTTGACTGCCAGCTGGAATCCGTCAGCAAGTTGGCGTCACTAAGCGCATACCACCCGGACCGATTCTCTACCGCATTGGGTGGTGGGATGACTATTCGGACAGCGTACACCGCCAACACGAATACTGCGAAAAGACCCAATCCTTTATACAAACGACTAATTTCTGGCCTCCAAGATGCTCTGATTACCCGACTGAGGGTAAATTTGCATGAACAATGTTTATTTTATTAATACAACGTCACAAATATAGGAGGTTACGTTGTTAGAATTCCGCCGATAAGAAAAACAACAAAAGTACTCCGGCGTTTCGATGGCGGCGAAACTATGCTTGATAAGCGGCGAATTGCCAACGCCTAAAAGGAACGGGTAAACCAAAGACAATGAAACAAGTTAACTACATGCACCCAGGCGCAGGCCTTCAAGGCTATGCAACCGTGCCTGCAACCAGCGACGCTAAGGAATATTTGCGTCTCATTCTGCGACACAAATTTGGCATTCTGCTGACGCTATTACTCGGAATAGGGCTTGCCACGCTTTATTTGATCAGCACCACCCCAGTATACCAATCAGAAGCGGTTATCGAGGTGGATGACAGCAACCCACTGGGCGATAACACCGTGGTTGACTGGACGCGCCCTTCGATCAAAGAAGAGTACAACATCCTGCGCTCACGCCGCGTACTCCAGCCTGTGGTCGATTTGTACGAATTACGTAACGAAACCGCAGCCAATAAGTTCGCCGTGCTGGGTAACGTAACAGAACGCGTACCGGCTCTAGGCGGCTGGATCTCAGGTCTTGAATTCGCCAAATCCTATGCCTGGGACGGTGAAGAAGTTGAAATTGCCGATTTATCAGTACCGCGTAGCTGGGAAGATGAGCCCATGACGCTTAAATCGCTGGGCGATGGTCGGTTTAGCTTAATCCGCGAAGGCCGAACGATTTTGGAATCGGCAGCCGTTGGCGAACGTGTCCGAATTGATGTGGGTGAAAATTCACCTGTTAGTTTTACGGTAACCGATCTAGAAGCTCGTGAAGGCGTTGAATTCTCTGTTTTGCGTCGCTCATTAGAATCCACCATTCAAGGGGTTCGCGCTAGCTTAATAACAGAAACTTCTGACACCAAATCACGCATGATCACCGTGAAGTACTTAGGTACTGACCCTGATGAAACCACAAACATCACGAATCAGATCGTGCAGGTTTATCGCGATGTGAAATTGTCAGCTGATGTAGGCGACACCGTGAAAGATCGCCAAATTTTGGAAGCTAACGTGCCTACGTTGGAAGCCGATTTACGTGCTGCAGAAAATGCGTTGTCAAACTTCAGAACGCGTAACAACGCTATTGATACCCAAGTTCAAACAAATTCAGCTTTGGGCCAATTAGACAGCTTGCAGCGTGAACTCACTGAGATGACCATCGAACGAGACACGTTGCGTGAGAAATACACCAACATACATCCAAGCACTAAGCGATTAGATAAAGAAATCGCGGTGGTTCAGCGCCAGATCAACGGCATTCGCGGTCGTGTACGCAATAACCCGAACATTGAGCGAGAACTTTCGCAACTGGAACAAGAAGTCGACACTAAGGGCAAGATTTACCTTGAAAAGAATTCTCGTTTAGAAGAACTTAAGTTTCGTGAAGGCATCACCGCAAGCGCTGTGAAAATTTGGGACACAGCGATTGTCCCAGAGCGGCCCATTTCACCGAATAAGTTACTGGCATTGGTGGGTGCAACACTGGGTACTTTATTCCTGTACATGTTGTACTTAACGCTGCGTTCGGCGCTGTCCACGCTTATCTCCGATCAAGAGACATTAGAGCGCGCCTCTGGCTTGCCGGTGTACATGAGCATCCCGAAAAGTAACGCACAAAAACGTCTTGCATCGGCGCCCACCGTCGATCCACGACGGTTGTTACCGGGCTCTACCGATAAGAACGCCAGTAAGGCGTTGTCTAATGTGCTTGCTGTGGGTAAGCCAGAAGACTATTCAGTTGAAAGCATGCGTGGTCTTCGTTCCATGCTTGAAGACGTTATGGACGGGGCTAAGAACAATGTATTGATGATCACCAGCCCACTGCCTAGCATGGGTAAGTCGTTCATCAGTTTGAACTTAGCCGTTCTTTTGGCGCAATCGGGCAAACGTGTCCTGTTAATTGACGCCGATTATCAGCGCGGCCAGTTGCATAAACAATTCGGTTTAAAAATGGGCCCCGGCTTACCTGAAGTGGTTCGTGGAAAATCTGAATTAAAAGAAACCGTAAAAGCCACCCAGGTGGAAAACCTTTATGTCATTCCACGTGGCTTCATGGGCGATGGCCGAAACGGTGAAACCACGCCAGGAAGCCGCGAATTCGGTCGCTTCATGGACGTCGTAGCGCACCGATTCGACATTTGCGTTATCGATACGCCGCCAGTACTGAGTGTGTCCACTGCTGCCACGCTAGGTAAGCAAGCAGGGTCTACACTTATGGTGGTGAAGGAAGGCGAAATCAAAGAGCCACAGTTGGCAGAATCCTTGAAACGATTAAGCTTCTCTGGCATACGCGTAAACGGTTGTATTTTGAACGGCGCATCCGCTCCTACGCCTCGGCACTATGCGTATTACAGAGAGCAAATTGAGTAACCCTCAATCACCATTACGAAGTTTTGCTACATGTACAAAACTTCCTAAATTTAAGCTGTGAGCCAAAAAAAAGAAGTTTCAGGCTCTCAAAACGTCAACATTTGTGAAACAGATTAACGATTCGGTAAAAATCACTAGAGAATTGCAACACCAAGGCACAGACGAGGACTAGAATCAGTTCGTCAGCAGATCGTTGTCATCTTTGTAATTGTTCTCGAGGTAATAACCGTGTCAGGTGTAAAGTTGCAAAACAACAACCCAAACATTGCAGAAGCTTTTGGCGATACTCCCGCCAATTCACCCATTGCCAATCCGCTATTAGCGGATACGCACTGGCGCTCGATTGCCACCAGCGATAACACGTCGCTGCGTCCGCTTTCTGGCATGAGCAGCGCAATCAAACGATTGTTTGATTTTGTTGCAGGCTCCATTGCCTTGATGATTCTGTTTCCTGTCATGTTGCTAATCTCGGTGATCATCAAGCTAGACAGCACAGGCCCTGCACTCTTTTGTCAGCCTCGAAGCGGTCGCAATCGCGAAATTATCAAGGTATACAAGTTTCGCTCAATGCATCAAGAAGGTGCGAATGCAGAATTTCGTCAAGCCTCGAAAAATGACCCACGAATTACTCGCGTCGGTGCTTTTCTTCGCCGCACTAGCTTAGATGAGCTACCTCAGCTCATTAACGTTATTCAAGGCTCTATGTCATTGGTGGGCCCACGTCCTCACCCGTTAAAGCTTGATGAAGACTTCCGCCACGTTATCCCTGCTTTACATTCGCGTTACTGCGTAAAACCAGGTATCACGGGCTGGGCTCAAATCAATGGCTTTCGCGGTGAAACTCGCCAACTGAAAGACATGCTTGGCCGCATTGAACACGATCGCCACTACATTCGCAATTGGAGTGTTTGGCTAGATTTACGAATCTTGTTGCTCACAGTCTTCAAAGGCTGGACGCACGAAAATGCATATTGAGGACGCGTGAGCGAACATCCCCTACCCAGTCATAAACTGCTCGGATTTGAAGTTCACCCTGGCACCATTGAAGACTACTTAAATCTTATAAAACACGGTGCGGCGACCCAACAACGCTTCACCGTGCTCTACCACAACCTTCACTCGCTTTACAGCTATTTCACCTCTGAGAAGCTGCGCTCAGACTACGAGAACACCACCGTTCTGGTAGATGGCATGCCCGTTATCTGGCTGATGAAAGCCAACGGCGTGCCCGTCACACGCGATCACAGAATCACCTACGTCGATTTCATCATGCCCATGATGGAGCTTGCGCGTGATGAAGGCCTCAAAGTATTTCATGTTGGCCAAAAGGCCGAAATCCAACAAGAAGCTATGCGCGTCATCCGAGAAAAGGTTCCCGGTGTCGAAATTGCGGGCCATGACGGATATTTTGATCAAAGTTCGGACAGTGTTGAGAGCCAACACGTAATTGATGAAATGAACCAGTTCGGAGCAGACATTGTACTGGTAGGATTCGGGGCTCCGAAGCAAGAAGCCTGGCTAAGCGCAAATCGTGAAAAAATTAATGCATCTTCCGTGTTTGCCTGTGGCGCGTGTATGGAATACGTCGCTGGCGCCGTCAGGACTCCGCCACGTTGGATGGGTCGCACCGGGCTTGAATGGCTGTTCCGACTCGGCGAAAACCCTCGCCGGTTTGCGTTTCGCTATCTCGTCGAACCCCTCATACTTGCCGGTATTCTCGGCAAACGGTGGTTGAGCGAACGGCTCAACCGAACATCGACCTGATACACACACCCACATGCCCAGCCAAGGATCAACTGTGAGCCGCCCATCGCTGCTTACTCGTCTAGGCGAATTGGCTTCTCAGCGATATTTATTGTCGCTGGGCGCGCAAGCCTTAGTCAGCGGTTTTCATTTCGGCTTAAATTATCTGTTGCTGCAACGTATGTCGTTGTTCGACTACGGGGTGTTCGCGTTTGCATTTTTTACCTTGGCCCAATTTGCCTCGGCGGTAAACAACGCACTCATTTCAACCCCACTAACGGTTTACACACCCACGCTAGAAGACGAGCAAGAGCGTTCTGACAAAGAAGCCATGTTCAGCTTACTGAACATCTTCTTGTTCCTATTTTTAATTTGTCTTGGCCTTGGTTATCTTTGGTATTCAGGCCTTGCCAGTAATTTGGTTTTATCCGTTACGTTATTCGTTGCAATCTATGCTGCACGTCAATACAGCAGAAGCTTAGGGTACGCACGGCTTCGACCTCTGGTAACCGCAACCGGTGATGCGTGTTACGTGTTCTCAGGTTTATTTTTCACAGCGCTTCTTGTGTGGCAGTTTGAAGATTTAAAAGTTGAATGGGCATTGCTTGCATTAAGTGCAGCTAATGCAACCGCCATGATCGTAGAGCGTTTGCGTCTGGATAGACGTTGGTGGCGTAGTTACCAAATCTCTCAACTGGTGCAGTACAAAGAAATTTGGTTGCAATCGCGCTGGGCATTAATTGGAGCGCTCACCACGTTGTTTTTAGCCCAAGCACACAGTCTGATCATCACTTGGTCGAAAGGGCCAACAGCGTTTGCGCCATTGGCTGCAGGCTTTGTATTATTTGGGCCGGTTCGAGTGGCCTTAATCACTTGGCAGAACATGGTAAAGCCAGAATTGGCGGTAGCGTTATCGCATAATCGAAACGATGCGGTGGCCTCGCAAATCAAGCGCACACTTACCATGATGGGTGTTGCGGTTATCATGCTGGGCATTGGGCTAATGGTTCTGTGGCCCTTTGTGAATGAGGTGATGTACGCTGAAAAGTACTCCGATCAGCCCATGCAACTTATCGTGCTCATGTGGGCGGCCATTACCTTCTTCGCCGCTATCTACAACGCACCCGCTGCAGCCCTTCAAGCGTTGAAAGATTTTCGTGTATTGGCGATGAGTAGCGTTTATGGCGCAATAATAAGCGCCGTTATGGTCAGTGTTTTGCTGTATTTCACAGCACCTGAATACACATTACTCGGCATTATGGCTGCTGAAGCGTTCATGGCCGTCTATCTTCTAAGTATCGTTTTTAGCCGGCTTAAAACCACTTAGTAGCCTGACTCAAAGTTTAGCGTTGAGTCGATGCTCTTCGTTAACTTTGAATCACATGCACACAGTTATAGCCATTTGCACCTACCAGCGGCCCGCTGGTCTGAATCGCCTATTAGACGCCATCGCAGAGCTTACCCTGCCCGATGGGGTTGGTGATCGCGAGGTCTGTGTTGTGGTTGTGGATAACCACGAGGCTGGCGCTGGGCTCAACGAATGCGAGATACGCGCTCCCGATTACCGTTTTGCGCTTCGAGCGATTTGCCAGCCTGGCAACGGCATCTCAGAGGCTCGTAACGCATCCGTTGCGATGGCCCTTGAGGCAAACCCCCAATACGTCGGTTTTCTCGACGATGACGAATGGCCTGAACCCGTTTGGCTTTCGGAACTGGTTCGCGTTTTAGAGGAAAATAGGGCCGATGTTGTGGGAGGCCCCACACGCTCAGTATTCCCCGAAGAGGCACCGACAGAATTGGTTAACAACCCCTATTTTGGCGCCGATATGAATTTAAACGACGGCACATCTTGCGTACTGCAAGCTGCAGGGAATTTCCTGATTCGCGCTGAAACACTGGCCGAAACTACCCCCACATGCTTCCACCCTGCATTTGCACACAGTGGTGGCGAGGATCTGGCGTTTTTTACGCAATTGGATCAAAAAGGTGTGTCAATGGTTTGGGCAAATGCTGCAATCGTGCACGAAGAGGTGCCAGCCAATCGTTTATCAAACGAGTGGTTAAAAACTCGTGTGGTGGGCATTGCCAATTCTCGGGTGCGCGTGATGCAAATGCTAAAACCAGGCGTTGTGCCTTCATTGATTCGTGTTGCTAAAACTTGCGCGCTAGCGGTGCAGGCAAGCTTATTTACTCTTGCAGGTGTAGCATCCCCAAGTCTTGCCCAAGACGCTGAACAACTTCGCTGGAAATTTATCGGAAAGTTAACAGCGCACCTAAATCGTAAAACCACACGGCCAGAGGGTCACTGATGCCGCGCTTTTCAATCATAATTCCTACGTATAACCGAGCCAAATCGGTAACCGATACGTTAGAAAGCTGTTTTACACAAACCTTCACTGATTTTGAAATAGTGGTGGTGGATGACGGCTCAAAAGACAACACCGTTGAGGTGTTGCAATCGGTTGACGATGCTCGATTAAAAATCGTAACCCAAGCTAACGCAGGCCCTGCAGCGGCTCGCAACACAGGCATGGATAACGCCAGTGGAGATTACATTGCGTTTTTAGATTCTGATGACATGTGGTATCCAGAATTTCTTGCAACGGCTAATCAAATGCTGGAACAAAACGCTGAACAAGTGCTTTACGGACAAATCATTATGGATCGAGGCGTGGGGCGTTATTGGGTCAAACCCGATCGCGTCATCGGCGCCGATGAATCTATATACGATTATCTTTATGTTGATGGCATGTTCATTCAAACCAGCACTCTTGTGATGCCTGCGCATTTAAAAACCAGCGTGCGATGGGATGAAGCGGTTACCTTTGGCGATAACGATCAATTCGCCATTGATCTTTGGCGCACAGGAACCCCGTTTGCGTTATTGCCCAAACCTCTAACGCTGTACGCCGACATCATGAGCCCAGATGCGCTATCTCAGCTGCCGATCTTCGGTGGTGATACCTCAGCGCACACCAATTTTTTTGACTGGATGGCCACGCAAAAAGAACACATGAGCGAACAAGCCTGGGCAGGTTATCAAGCACGATTTGAAAGTGTCGGTATGGCCAAGCGCTCACCAATGAAAGCGCTTAAATTACTATGGGCTGCAAATCGTGCCGGTGCGATGGGTGTTAAAGGCGCTGTTCGTCAAGCTCTGCAATGCTTCTTCCCCGCATTTTACCGACGGTTAGTGGATCAGTATGTACGCTTACGCGGGCTACCCTTGAGTGATATTCAGCGCTAACCTATGTTGCCTAACTATCTTTCAGCGTATCGAGTACCGCCGCTGGCCATGCTGGTGTTGGTGTTATCGCTCTTTCAGGGCACCAGCACAACGCTTGCGTTGGTTTATCATTTTTATCGCCCCGCGGAAGTCTTAGTTAACTTTACTTGGTTAGGCACCTACGCACTTGCGGCGTTAGGACTATTCGCAGGGTTTGGCGTGAATTGGGTGACGTGGTTAGTCCGCTATCGCCTGTTATTAATTCTGTTACTCATGGGCGTTGTCGGCTCAGTTGCTTGGTCTTTAGATGCTGTGCTTACCGTGGAACGATCCATACACTTGGTTGGCTCCACCATCATTGCCTTTTTTATTGGCTTTACGGTTCCGTTAACTCGAATTGTTTCAGTAAGCGCATACATATTTACCTTTTTGATGGCAGCAAGCGTTTTTATGGTGTTCGTGTTTCCGCAATACGGCATCGAAGAATACGAAGGTATTTTGGTGTGGCGTGGTGTTATGGCTGCAAAAAACACCTTGGGTTTCTGGGCCTGTATCTCGTGCATGTTATGTGTTGCCATGGCCTATCGCGTTAAGCACAACACAGCCGCCCTATTCGGTTGGATATTAGCTTTTGGCTTATCCTTTATTTGTTTAATCGAAAGCCAATCCGCCACATCGTTATTAGCCTTGGGTGTGTCAGGCACAGTGGTGGCGGGGCTGGGAATTGCACACCGATTTCGCCTAGGGCTTATTTCAACCCTAGTGCTTGCCGCGCTGGCTATCGGGGTTATCACCGCTCTATTTCAAACGATAAACACCGCAGAACTTATCGGACGTTCAGGAGATTTAACAGGCCGGGGTGAAGTGTGGTCACAAACTTGGCAGCTCATTCTCGATCGGCCGTTAACCGGTTATGGCTACGGCACACTTTGGTACCCAACGCCAGAATCAGAACACATTCAAAAAAGCCTACTCGACTTTACTTGGTTAGTGTTTCATGCTCATAACGGTTTTTTGCAAGTGGCGTCTGAAATCGGATTGCCTATGGCTTGCCTTGCCCTGTTGATGGTCATTCTGCAAATGGTGGAAGTGGTGTATTGCCAATATCAACGCCAACAGAGCGGCACTTTTTTTGTGCTGGCGTTCTGCGTTGCACTGCTACTGAGTAATTATTCAGAAGCACGCTTTCTCTTAAATCGAGAGATGTACTGGATTTTCTTTATCGCCATGCCGATAAGTATGCTGCACCAAGTGAGCGTCGTGCTGCGAGATGGGCAATTTAACCCCTTGCCCATACCGCTGAATGATAAGCAACGCGTGAAAGCCCAAGAACGTGTGGCCGAGCGTCGCAGTAATCGAGAAATGAAATCGCGTTTGAAAGACGCACGAAAAATTAACCCCGAAGTGCCAGAGTCAACTCGCTCTGGACAAGTGATCGATGGTCAAGCGACCCACAGAAGGAACAAGTCATGAACGACAACGCATCAACTCAATCGGTATTGGTTACCGGTGGTGCAGGTTATATCGGCTCGCATATGGTTCGCCAATTACTATCAGCTGGGTTCAAAGTTGCGGTGTTCGATAATTTGGATCGCGGCAACCGAGACGCCATTCCAGAGGCTGTGGAATTGATTCAAGGGGATTTAACCAACCCTGCCGACATTAACCGTGCCTTAGAAGGTCGTAACGTAGATGCGGTGATGCACTTTGCAGCGCTTGCCTACGTTGGTGAATCGGTAGAACAACCCGATTTTTACTATCGCAATAACGTGGTGGGTACTTTAAATTTAGTCGATGCGATGCGCACCCATAACGTTAATAAGCTGGTGTTCTCTTCAACGTGTGCAACCTACGGCACGCCAGAAAATTTACCTATTACCGAAGCCACTCCGCAGTCTCCTATTAACCCCTACGGTCAATCCAAATTAATGATTGAACACGTGTTAAAAGATTATGCCGTTGCTTACGGGTTTCGAAGCATTGCACTGCGTTACTTTAATGCATCCGGTTCTGCCAGCGATGGCAGTTTGGGTGAACGCCACGATCCGGAAACGCACTTAATACCTTTAATTTTATGGGAAGCCTTACGCGTAAAAAACGGAGGCGACCCCTCGCAAACAAAACTGCGTGTATTCGGCAGCGACTTACCCACCCCCGATGGCACCTGCGTGCGAGATTACATACATGTTGAAGATCTATGTTCAGCTCATATCAAAGCGTTCGAGCGAATGGGCAAAACCCCAGACTTGGGCGCCGAACAATTTAATTTGGGTGTAAACCAAGGGTTTAGTGTGCTGGAAGTGATTAACACCTGCAGTGAAGTTACCGGTGTGGATATTCAGTACGATTTGGTAGGCCCACGAGCAGGCGATCCTCCAGAGCTTGTAGCCAACGCATCTAAAGCCATGAATGAGCTTGAATGGACACCACGTTACCCGAATGTCAGGGCAGCCATAGAACACGCCTGGCAGTGGTATCTTAAGAACCCTCCTGAATCGGTATAAACAATACTGTGAAAATTGCACGCACCTTCATTCCTTCGGCGTTGATTGCGGTAGCCGCTGCATCCGTTAATGCTCCAACCGTTGCAGAACCTAAGCAACGGCTTAATGATCAGTGCTGGAACACAACGTTCTTTGAACCTTTTGATGAACTGCGCTTGGCAAGTTCAGACAATACCCAAGGCTGGACAACACAGTACATATGGGATCGAAGCACGATCATAAACAATGAGCTGCAATATTACGTTGACCCAACCACGCACCCGGTAAACCCATTCAACGTGGACGACGGCATACTTACCATATCGGCCACACGCACCCCAAGGGATTTACTAAACCGAACGGCTGATCAGCAATTTACCTCCGGTGTGCTCACCAGTCGAAACTGGTTCGAGCAAAAACACGGACGTTTTGAAGTGCTAGCGCAAGTTCCTAAAGGCCAAGGCTTATGGTCTGCTTTTTGGATGTTACCCACCCACGCACAATGGCCACAAGGCATAGCCGTTTTACCCGAACTGGATGTGATGGAACATCTTGGCCATCAGGTGGGCACTTATCACACCACACTGCACACCAATCAAACCGGTAAGCTCACCTCACACCCCTATGATCACAACCAGCTTGGGAACTTAACCGAAGGCTTTCATTTATACAGCGCGGTATGGACAGACACAGAAGTTAGCTGGTACCTAGATGGCCAATTAAAAGCCACACACCCCACCCCAAAAGATTTTGACCACCCTAAACACTTTCTATTAAATTTAGCGGTAGGGGGTTCATGGCCAGGCAGCCCAGACAGTCGCACACACTTCCCTGCAAACTACAAAATTGATTTCGTTAGAGCGATGGAGCCCAATGGGTCATGCCCATAGTGCACTTACCCGGTGCACTCACTCATAGTGCACTCACCCAGAGCACACATTATTTCGGTAAAGGCAACAATGATGTTAGGGATGCGCCTGCTTTAAACGCTGTGTTCATCGACAATTCGTTCACTAGCATATCAGAGGATATTTGAGACGCCTCAGTGCTTAATGGCGTTGGAATGGTGCCAGGGCTTGTAATGAATTCGACGCTGGAGATCATCGCAAACACGCATAACACACCACCTACGATCATTAGCGTGATGCCAGACAATGGTGAGATACGAAAGCGCAGCAATCGAGATAATTCTAAGCGAGCGATGAAGGCGATAAAAATCAGTAGCAACAACACCAATCCGATAACCGCCGGAATAAGTTGTGTGGACCATAAACCCGCAATGGCTTCTGCTGGGTTGGAGATGGCCATGATGCCCTCAAGGTCTGGGCGAGTGTTGCTTAAGTTTAAAAAATAAGGGGTAACGTATTCTGCAAACAGAACGAACAGCATGCCAAGCACTAAGAACAGCACAATAATGATTTTACCAATCACTCTTAAAGGCCCTAACATGGAGAATAAGGTGCCCAAGGTTACCGGTATGAACAAGACCGCACCGATTAACGCCAAATCAAATCGCCAGCCCATAACGAACAGATCAGCAAAGCCTTGCAGTGTATCGAATCCTTTTACCGATTCCACGTCGCTAAGCCGCCATAAACTGAAGCCTGCGCGGGTAAGCGTCAGTAGAAACAGGGTGACAAATGCGTAAAGAGCAAACACTCGTAAAAGGTGACTAGCAGATAGGGCTGACTTCATAATCTTCAATACGCGCTTGTCTAAAATTTACGCGATGCTCCAAAGTTACGCCGAAGTATAGCAGCGAAGCACTCTGACGGCTTTTGAATCCAATTTAATCGATTGAATATCACCCAATGGCTTAACCGCACAGACCGAGTCGGCAGTATTTACCCAGCATTCCCACCGCCCTGAGGGCATAACGGAGGTGTTTACTGGCACAGACAAAGGTTTATCAGAATTATTGAACAGTACGCTCACCCCATTGCCATGCGTTTTAGCCGCATTTTGATCAATTAATTGCATGATCAGTACTTGGCGAAATTCATCGCCCCACTCATCCGAACTAATAATTTGACCAGCCTCATTCAGCCAACTCACATTGGGTAAATCCCAACACGCATCGCGCGCTCCACCGTGCAGCCAACCCTTTTGCCGAAGTAAGGGCAAGCGTTTTCGAACTGAAATTAAATGCTGTACAAACCGGGACAAAGGCTCATCGCGTGGCGCATCGGGCCAGTTAACCCAACCCAGTGGATTATCGTGGCAATAGGCATTGTTATTACCGGCTTGTGAATTATTCACCTCATCGCCTGCCAACAACATGGGGATGCCTTGCGACACCATTAAGGTCGTTAGTATATTTCTTTGAGCTCGGCGCCGGTCGTGCATCACATCCTTATCATCTGTGTCGCCCTCCACCCCATGATTATAAGAATGGTTGGTACCGTGACCATCACGATTATTTTCACCATTGGCCTCATTGTGCTTGGTGTTGTAACTGACCAAGTCATGCAATGTAAATCCATCGTGCGCGGTCACAAAATTAACGCTTGCCGTTGGGCCACGTTGGCTAGATGCGAAGGATTGGTAGCTGCCTAAAAGAAGATCAGCTAAGGGTGCAAGCGTGCCAGGTTCATTCGACCAAAAACGGCGCACACCGTCTCGGTACTTATCGTTCCATTCACTCCAACCCGAAGGGTATGCACCGAGTTGATACCCACCGTTGCCGATATCCCACGGTTCTGCAATTAAGCGAGTGTTTTGTAAATCGGGGTCTTGTCGAATGCTTGCAAAAAACGCCGAACGTTCATCAAAATTTGTGGGGTTGCGGCCCAAAATGGTGGTTAAATCAAATCGAAAACCATCAATGCCAAATTCGTTCACCCAATAACGCAGTGAATCAATCACCATTTGCAATACGCGTGGGTGATGCATGTTCAGGGTGTTGCCACATCCACTTTCATTTAAGTAGTGTTTTAAATCGGGGGTTAATCGGTAATAACTGCGATTATCAATGCCTCGATAACATAAGGTTGGGCCCTCTTCATTGCCTTCACCACTGTGGTTGTAAACCACATCCATCCAGCATTCAATGCCTCGGTTATGCATGGCGTTAACCATCGCTCGACATTCAGCGTTAGCATCGGTGTTGGCGTATTTTCTAGTGGGGGAAAAGAAACCAAGTGTGTTGTAACCCCAGTAATTACTGAGTTTTCGGGTTACTAAAAAATCGTCATTCACACCCGCTTGTATGGGTAACCATTCAACGGCGGTAACACCGAGTTCAGTTAAATAATCCAACACAGCAGCTTCAGCAACACCTTCGTAACTGCCCGCCACCGACGAATCGATGCCTGGAAACTGTTTGGTAAACCCCTTGATGTGCGCTTCAAGCACCACGCTATCGGCTATTGGGCATTTATCGCCTTGAAGCGGATTAACTTTATTCGACTCGGTAAGTTCAGTTACCACACTTTTAGGCACGTAAGGCGCGCTGTCGCGAGTATCAAACGATGCACAACCATCGGCGTGACCTCGTTCGTAGCCAAATATTGCGTCGTGCCATATAAGCTCGCCCTGCCACGCGCGAGCGTACGGATCAAGCAGCAGTTTATTGGGGTTAAATCGATGCCCTTGGTCGGGCAAATAGGGCCCGTGCACACGATAGCCATAGCATTGGCCTGCTTTTGCATCGGATACCAGCAAATGCCACACTTGCTCTGTTGGGCCTGCCATATCAAAGCGGGCAACTTCTGTGCTTCCCGTATCATCAAACAGGCAAAGCTCAACCCGCGTTGCGTGTTCAGAGAAAAGTGTGAAATTTACGCCGGACGTTCTCACCGTTGCGCCCAAAGGGAACGGCTGGCCCGTTTGTATCTCTATCAAAACAGCGATTAACTCTCAGATTTCGTTAGCCGTAGCATGGCTAACCAACCAAATACAAGGCGAATCTCGTGCCGAGATACGGTAGGCTATATCGTACACGGACTAGTTCAGGAAACGATGCATGGCACCGGGTAGTGATCGTCACATATCGCGTTTAACTAAACGAACTCTGGCACTGATATTGGCCGGGGGGCGCGGCAGCCGCTTGCACGAACTTACCGATTGGCGCGCCAAACCCGCGGTGCCCTTCGGCGGGAAATTTCGCATCATCGATTTTCCCTTGTCCAACTGTGTGAATTCTGGCATCCGAAACATGGGGGTTGTCACGCAATACAAGTCGCACTCTTTGGTTCGGCATTTGGTTAATGGCTGGTCAAATTTTCGCCCAGGTTTTGGTGAATCCATGGACATTCTGCCGGCCTCTATGCGGGTGGGCGATGAGTGGTACAAAGGCACAGCCGATGCGATATTTCAAAACCTCGACATCATCCGAGCCAATCAACCAGAATTCGTATTGATATTAGGTGGCGACCACATCTACAAAATGGATTACGGCCCGCTTATCGCCCGTCACGAAGCATTAGGTGCCGATATGAGCATATGCTGCGTGGAAGTGTCTGTGGAAGAAGCAGCTGGCGCGTTCGGCGTCATCCAAGTTGATGAGAACGGACGCGTAAAGGGTTTTTCTGAAAAACCTGAGCACCCCGAGGAGATACCTGGCAAACCGGGGCGCGTGTTGGCCTCCATGGGTAATTACGTATTTTCTACAGAATTCCTTTATACCGAACTGATTAAAGATGCCGATGATGGCGTAAGCTCGCACGACTTTGGAAATGACATCTTGCCAAGGCTTGTTTACACTCATAACCTTTATGCGTTTCCATTGGGTGAAGACCGACCCCATACTCAACCCTATTGGCGCGATGTGGGCACCATAGATGCCCTGTACGAGGCCAATTTAGAATTAGTGGAAATGCAGCCACAGTTAGATCTTTATGACAAAGACTGGCCAATCTATACCCACCAAGTACAGTTACCATCGGCAAAATTTGTGCACGATGCAGAAGGCCGAACAGGCATGGCCGTTAACAGCATCGTCTCCGGTGGCTGTGTGGTTTCCGGTGCTGAATTAAATCGCTGTTTGTTGTTTTCCAATGTGCGCGTGCATTCCTACAGTCAAGTGCGCAATTCAGTGCTTATGCCCGATGTCATCGTTGGGCGAAATTGCCGAATTGAGAAAGCCATCATTGATCGCGGAGTGGTTTTACCACCAGATACCGATGTTGGTTTGGATCGTGCAGCAGATGAAGCGAATGGCTTTCGAGTCACCGAGAACGGCGTAACTCTGGTAACCCCAGATATGTTGGGCCAAAAATTACACCAACTGCGCTAAAGCGAATTACCAACAAAACGATATGGCTACCCAATTGCACATCTGCATGTTAGCCGCCGAGAACGATTCCCTGCCCGGTGGCAAAGTGGGCGGCATTGGCGATGTGGTTCGAGACCTCCCAGCAGCCATAGCGGCTACTGGCGTAAAAGTTACCGTCATAGTGCCAGCCTACGGCTCATTCCATCAATTACCCGGCGCCCAGAGAACCACCACCGTTAGCGTGCCCTTTTGTGGTCGAGATGAACACATTGATGTGTACGAGCTGGTTAATGGCAGCAGTAAAGGCGTGAGCCAAGTTGCGTTAGAACACCCACTGTTCAGTGCCTGTGGCACGGGCAACATTTACTGCAACGATGGCGCAGACAAACCGTTTGCGACCGATGCTACTAAGTTTGCTTTATTTTCCACAGCCGCTTTATCGGCTATTGCATCCGATGCCTTCGGAAGCGTTGATGTGATTCACATGCACGACTGGCATGCAGGGTTTGCCGCCATTTTGGCCTTTTATGATCCGCAGTACGAATCGTTAAAATACATCCCACGCGTATTCAGTATTCATAATTTGGCCATGCAAGGCATACGTCCGTTAAGCGGTGATGATTCTTCATGGGAAACCTGGTTCCCAGAATTCAACCCACCTGAGGAATCGATTGTGGACCCCCGATGGCCAAATTGCGTTAACCCCATGGCAGCTGCCATTCGATTAAGCACCCGCGTGCACACGGTATCGCCTACTTACGCAAACGAAATTCAGCAAGCAAACGATGCCAGCCGCGGTTTTCATGGCGGTGAAGGGCTTGAGAAAGATTTACAAGCCGCTGCGCGCGAGCAGCGTTTGGTGGGCATACTAAACGGCACAGAATACGAACCTGTAAGCGGTGTTGAAACCGGCGTTAAACCCGGCGTTAAACCCGGCGTTGAAACAAATGAAAAGCAAAGTAGATCATTTTTAAAACGCGCCAAAGTATCTTCGCGCGATGCACGTTGGACAACAGAATTAAAAAAAATTCGCGACACCTCACTCAGCTGGTTAGGTAAAACCGA
>CALHNS010000105.1 GCA_938035125.1 uncultured Granulosicoccaceae bacterium
GGTGAATATAGTAGTGGCCCACGAGAGATTGCGATTTTGCGTATTTATGGTCAATCTATTCAATATGTAACCTTCCATCCAGATTGTATTTCTAGCCAAGTTTTCACTCACCCCTATAAAATATTGTACATAAAGGCTAAAGATACGAATTTCGAAATAAATTCTGTTGATACTAAGCGAACATGCAATAGATAGATTGAATCAACGGTTTGTAAAAGTCGCTAGTGGTGCTTAGTGAAGATTGGTATTATATGATTTCGCAAGACGAATATAACCAGAACTTGCAACCGGACGGCGCACTTGTTGTAAAAATTGCCATGTCGCTGCGCTCCATTATATGGCAATTTTAACAACAAGTTCACCGCCTCTGAAGTTGGCGTTATGCTCGATGAAGTCAATAAACGAGAATCTATGAAAAGACAGGATAGTAATACGTATTCGCTAGCCAAAGGAATTTGGTTCCTATTCGAAGATGGGGGAAACAGAATTTCCGCGGGTGGCTCGGCAATTAGTGGTAAGGAGCAAATCTATGTAAATGATGAGCTTGTTTCTGCGAAGACATCATATTCAAAATCAAGTAAGCACTCATGAATAGCCCCGGTTTCATCGGAGACTGTTCTCTATCATTATGCAGCAGCGTTATGCTGGCGCTTGGATAGGTTGTAAAGGTTTTCGTATTCTGCTGGAGGCACATAACCAATGGTACCCATCAGCCGTTCATGATTGTACCAATACACCCAGTTTAACGTCGCTAGTTCCAGTGCTTGCGTACTTCTCCATGGCCCAAGGTTGTGCACAAGCTCTGTCTTATACAAACCGTTGATGGTTTCAGCCAACGCGTTATCGTATGAGTCGCCAACGGTGCCAACTGAGGGTTTTACTCCAGCATCATTCAATCGATTGGTATAAGCCACTGAGACGTACTGTGATCCGCGATCACTGTGATGGATGAGTGAGTCAGCGCTTACTTCTCGATCGTTAAGCGCTTGCTCCAAAGCGTCCAGAACAAAGTCCGTAATTTGCGATGTCGATAACTTCCACCCTACAATACGATCTGTGTACGTATCGATAACAAAGGCAACGTACGCAAATCCCTGCCATGTCGAGATGTAGGTGCAATCCGCAACCCAAAGTTCATTGGGTTGCTCGGCTTTAAAATCACGGTTAACCAGATCATTAGGGCATTCAGCTTGTTTATCTGGGTTTGTTGTGATGACTTTCTTGCCACGACTACGACCCGATATTTCAAGCGTATTCATCAACCGCGCTACCGTGCAACGCGCAACATCGCAACCCTCGCGAAGTAACGAATGCCATATTTTTCGGTAACCGTAAACCCGGTAGTTGGATTCCCAAATATCCTGAATACGATCGAAGAACGATTCATCATTCTTCGCTCGCTGTGAACGTTTTTCAGAATGTGCTTTAAGATCAACGGTTCGGTAGTAAGTGGATGGGGCAATAGGCAGCTGGCTGCAAATTGACTCGACCCCATAGGCTTCACGATGTTCATCGATAAAGTCCACCATTACTTGGGTCGGCGCAGGAAGGCCTGCCCGTCGCGCTCCGCCTGTCGGAAGGCCGCCTGAGCAAAAAAAGCTGACGCCTTACGAAGAATTTCATTGGCGGTCTTAAGTTCTTTATTCTCCCGCTGCAGCTCTTTCAATTGCTCGCGCTCAGCAGAACTTAAAGACTCAGAATCGGTACTGGTTTTCTCACGTTTCTTGATCCAAGAGTGCAACGTTTGTGGCGAGCAACCAATCTTTTCCGATATTGATTCGATGGCCGCCCACTGTGAACTGTGCTTTGACTGTTGCTCCATAACCATGCGTATGGCACGATCACGGATCTCGGGGATAAAGGTGTTTTGGGTTCGTTTCTTCTTGCTCATAGCTCCATTCTCTCAAAGGTTGGAGCCTCCGGCAAACTCGGGGCTATTCAGTGTTGTCCGTCGCGTCGTTTTTCTGGTTTTTACGAAAAAACAAGCACTCTATACAACAGTAATTTAGTGACCTCTACATTTTTGGCTATACATTGGAGAATAGATAACATGGTTAAGATAGGCGTCGCAGGCGCATACGGGGCGTTCGGGCTAAAACACTTGGACGCACTGGCAAACATCGATAACGTTCAGGTAACTACGGTATTTGGCCCCAACAAAGACAAGATTACCGCCCTGGCAGCAGAACGCAACATACCCACCGCCTGCTCAGAGTATTCTGATTTTCTTGCACAAGATATTGATGCCGTTATCTTATCCACCCCCACCCAAATGCATTGCAAACAATCTATTGAGGCGATGCGAGCAGGTAAACACACGTTTTCCGAAATCCCAATGGCAGACAGCCTAAGCGATGCGCAAAAAATGGATGCGGTGCAAAAAGAGACGGGTAAGGTTGGTATGGTTGGACATGTGCGCAGGTTCAACCCCTCTCATCAGTGGATCAAAAATCGTATCGATGCGGGCAAGTTTAATATTCAACAGCTTGATGCACAAACCTATTTTTTCAGGCGTACCAACACCAATGCAAAAGGCGAAGCCCGTAGCTGGACTGATCATCTATTATGGCACCACGCCTGTCACACCATCGATTTATTCTTGTATCAAACCGGCGAAGTACCAAGCGAAGCATTTGGCCTTCAAGGCCCTGCCCACCCCGATTTAGGTATCGCGATGGACATGACTATTGGACTCAAAACACCTTCAGGTAAAATCTGTACTCTGTCATTATCATTTAACAATGACGGGCCGTTTGGTTCGTTCTTCCGGTACATCGGCGATAGCGGTACCTATATCGCTAACTACGATGATCTCTTCGATGGTAAGAAAAATCCAGTTGATCTATCGGGTGTTGCAGTATCCAATAACGGCATCGAGCTAATCGATCGCGAATTCATTGCCGCAATCGAGGAAAACCGCGAGCCAAATTCTAGTTTTGCGCAAGGCCTTGCTGTAATGCAAGTTATGCAACTACTCGAAGACCAAATGGGCGTGTTAAAGGTATAACCCAACGTTAAACAAGGGAATAAATTGTGTCTAACAAAAAAACTGCACTGGTTATATCCGCTCATGCGGCTGATTTTGTTTGGCGATGTGGTGGATCAATCGCATTACATCAGAAGCTTGGGTATGAAGTTACCGTTGCCTGTTTATCGTTTGGTGAACGAGGCGAAAGTGCGCGATTGTGGAAAGAAGGAAAAAACCTAGAACAAGTAAAATCGATACGCAAAGCTGAAGCCGAAAACGCCGCCAAGGCTCTTGATGTGCATGACATCCAATTTTTCGATCTAGGTGACTACCCATTACGACTAGGAGAGGCTGACAAATTTAAACTTGTCGATTTAATGCGAGCCATACAACCCTCATTTATGCTGAGTCATTCGCAGTACGACCCCTACAACACCGACCACATGTACACCACAGAGGTTGTGATGGAAGCACGCATGATTGCTCAAGCGTGGGGCCATAACCCTGGCGAGAAAGTACTCGGCGCTCCCCAGCTCTACCTATTTGAACCTCATCAAACTGAACAAATGGGCTGGAAACCGGATACTTTTCTCGATATAACCGAGGTTTGGGATAAAAAACGTGCGGCCATTGAGTGCATGGAAGGGCAACATCATTTATGGGACTTCTACACCAACGTTGCAGAAAACAGAGGCAATCACTTCCGACGTAACTCAGGTGGGCAAGCCGGTGGGCGTGCTGCAGAATATGCTGAGGGGTTTCAATCAATATACCCACGCTGTGTAGATGAGCTCTAAAGCGTTTTGCAAAATTAAATATCCGTATGAACTCGTGCCATTGCTGTTTAAGGAAGCAACACCATGGATAAGCAGCCCAATTTTCTTTTCTTAATCACAGACCAACAACGCGCAGATTGGCTAGGCTGCTATGGGCACCCCGTACTAAAAACACCTCATATCGATGCGATAGCCGCGCAGGGCACACGGTTTGATAACTTTCACGTTGCCTCCCCGGTTTGCATGCCAAACCGCGCCTCGCTGCTAACCGGGCGTTACCCATCAGTGCACGGTTTACGCTACAACGGTTGCCGTTTGCCACTTTCTGCTAACACGTTTGTGGATTTACTCGGTAACGCCGGATATCACACTGCGGCCATTGGTAAAAGCCATATCCAGCCGTTTACGGGGATACCGCCCATTGGTCGATCTGATAAAACTAAATCAACCGAAGCATGGAAATCTGACGATGGCGATTATGCCAATGAAGAACCCGACCAGTACCACACAGATGGCCGGTATGAGATAAAAACACCGTACTACGGCTATCAGCACGTTGATATGGTGACTATTCATGGCGATCGTTGCGGCGGGCATTATCATCAATGGTTTCGAGAACACGCCGATGATTGGCAAGCACTTCACGATGATGCCAATCAGTTGCCACACAACTACTCGTGCCCTCAGGCGTATCGCACACCGATACCAGAAGAGCTCTACCCTACCGCGTATGTGCGCAATAGCGCGGTGGATTACTTAGGTTCTAGAGCCAATCGAGATGATCCGTTTTTTGCATTTGTATCTTTCCCCGATCCACATCACCCATTTAATCCACCCGGTAAATACTGGGATATGTACTCCCCAGATGATTTTGAATTAGCGCTTCCGTATGAAGCTCATAAAAATCCAACAATACCAATGCGGTGGTTACATAACAATTGGAAGAGTGATGGTGGCCAAACAACCCCTCAAACAGCAACCATGCTGGACAAACAACAACTCAAGGAAGCCATGGCGCTAACTGCTGGGATGATAGCCTGTGTAGATGATGCGGTTGGCGATATCATTGACACGCTAAAACAAAGTGGCCAGTACGAAAACACCGTGATCTGTTACAACTCAGATCATGGAGACTATCTAGGCGACTTTAATATGTTGCTAAAAGGCGCATTGCCTTTTAGAAGCATCACACGTGTCCCCTTCATTTGGTCTGATCCAAAAGATCGCGCTGCTAACGTGTCGAGCGAACTTGCCTCGACGGTGGATATTGCCAGCACAATATTAGACCGCGCCGGTGTCAAACCATTTAATGGCATTCAAGGAAAGAGTTTTAAATCAATACTTGATGGTGGTACTGGCGCTCGCGATGAACTTCTAATCGAATACAACGATGGAGGGAAACGTCTTGGGTTCGACAATCCCGCTAGAGTTAGAGCATTAGTTACGCAGCAATGGCGATATACAATGTATCTGGATCAAGAATGGGGAGAGCTTTATGATCTTCAAAATGATCCACACGAAACTAACAATCTGTGGGATGACCCCGACCATTCGAAAATTCGAGCACGGCTTGCTGAACGATTGAATCACCAGCTTACGGCCCAGATGGATGAAAGCCCTCAATCTGATCGAATTGCATAAAGCCAGGAACCTACGGGTTTTACAGTATAAAAGAAAGCGCAACGAATAAAAAACTAGCGGCCACCAAACCTATTCAAAAAATCTCGTCCGTCGTGTGTAACGGAAAAATGAGACTGTAACGCCAAGTGTGTAAACGCCCTGCGTATGCGAGCGCGTAAATTTGATATATTTGGCTGCTGGCGAGCTGTGAATAGTGCTGTATTGATGCCACTCATTCCGCCAAGAACGTTTGCTAACAATGCTATCGCTGCTTGTCTTTTCACGCTCTGGTTGTTGAGTTGCACTTACAAATTGAATTCGCCAGGTTATACACATGAAAATATATCAAATTGATGCCTTCACCAATAAAGTGTTTCAAGGCAATCCGGCAGCTGTTGTTCCGTTGGAAAATTGGCTTGACGATAAGGTGCTGCAAGCCATAGCGGCTGAAAATAATTTGGCAGAAACAGCTTTTACTGTCCCTACCGATACAGGCTGGGGATTACGCTGGTTTACACCCTTGGCGGAAGTGGCTTTATGCGGTCATGCCACTCTTGCAGCGGCACATGTATTGATTAAACACCTAAAGGTTGAATCCGATGAGCTTA
The DNA here is from genome assembly GCA_938035125.1 of uncultured Granulosicoccaceae bacterium. Taxonomy (GTDB): domain Bacteria; phylum Pseudomonadota; class Gammaproteobacteria; order Granulosicoccales; family Granulosicoccaceae; genus Granulosicoccus. Next base: position 5,973 of record CALHNS010000105.1, read on the forward strand.
GCTTTTACACTCGAAAATCAGGCAAACTCACGGTACAAAGGTTAGAAAACGATTTTCTAGCTATGTCATTTCCTGCAATAGCCACTGACGTTAGCGATAATGAAACTGCCATATTCGAGGCCCTAGGAGCACGGCCTGAATCCGTTCGTATCGGCTATTACTCACCCGATGAATTCGATTATGTTGCTATTTTCAATTCAGAAGAAGCCATTAGTTCTTTAACTCCTGATTTCTCAAAATTTTCCCAACTCAACAGCCGAGGCGTAATCGCTACCGCCCCTTCGAATACATTCGATTTCGTATCTAGGTACTTTGCGCCAGGTATAGGGATAAATGAAGATCCAGTTACTGGATCTGCACACTGCCTGTTAACGCCCTATTGGTCAAAGATTTTGGGTAAAAAAACTTTGCACGCGCGCCAAGTGTCAAATCGAGGCGGCGACTTGACTTGCTCTATCGGCAGTGATAACCGTATAAACATTGCTGGCCAAGCTGTAGATTATTTAATCGGTGATATAACACTGTAGCTATCCATAACAATGGAAGTAAAAATTCAGATGATAATAATTCACCCGGCAATTCAACAACGTATGGATTGTTTGGAAAACTCCCACGCAGTCGCATTGGCAATTCAGCTTGAACACTGATGTTACGAAGGTTTCGATAGCCGCGAATTCATAGCCATTAACCTAGCATCACCTCAGCATAACGATCCACCATGCCATCCAAATCAAAGTGTTTTAGCGCATAGTTTTGCGCAAATTCAGCCATTTTCGAACGCATCGTTGCATCATTAGCCATTAACGCAACTGCTTGCGAAAATTCATCCACATCTTTATTGACTAATATTCCCCCCGTTTTATCACCCTCTTTCGCTAAGGCATCTTCACAGCCACCCGCACGCGTTAAGACCACAGGCGTTCCTGCGGCCTGAGCTTCTAATGCCGTCAGTGGGTGGCCTTCTCGGTCGGAGGATAAAACGAAAATATCTAACGCGGCCAAAATGTCAGGCACATCGCGGCGCGCACCTAATCTGAACACTCGCTCACTCAAGTCGTGCTTATCTATACCCTGATCAATGTCCTCAGCTAACGGGCCATCACCCACAATTAATGTGCGTATTTGCGGCGCACTCTCTTTCCACATGGCCGCAGCTTCTATTAGGCGTGCATGGTTTTTTGCATCGACTAATCGACCCACGATGCCTACAAACACACAGCCTTCTTGCTCATCATGCGGCACATATTCTTCTAACCACTGTTGACGTAAGGCTTGACCATTGCCAGCGGCATAAACTGATGTTTCAATCCCGTTATTGATCACACCCACTTTCGACGCTTTTACTTTCACATCGTCGGTATAAAATTTAGCGGTATCTTGGCTAACAGCAATTAATCGATAACACGCGTGTACAAACACCCGATCGATGGTCCGGTACAACGTTCCTTTCCAAGCATCACGACTGTGTTCTGTTACCACTAAACGCGTGCCTGACCCAAAAAGCCCGATCCGAGTCCATAAATTTGCGGTAAATAAATGGCTATTCACAGCAGCTGGTTTTATGGATTTTATTAAACGCCGAATTTTTCCTGGCAACGTTGGATCTACACCAGGTTTTTTATCCAGCAGATGCCGCTGGATAGTGGGGTTTAATGAATCCACCAATTCGCCCCATTGCGTTAAACAAATCACATGCACTGGATAACCACGATCACTAAACCGATTGGCCATGGCGATTAACATTTGCTCAGCACCACCCACAGTGAGTGCTTCAATAACAAAAACCAATGGCTGATCAGCAGGAACACCTGATAAAACTGCTGAGGAGTTTAATTCACTCATGAAACCGCCTTACCTGGTACGTACTGGCGGAATAAATCAAGCAGCTCACTGATGTTTCTATTTTGATCGAACCGATAACCCACTTTGTCAGCCGCAGCATCACTGATGGTTTTAGCAAATGTTGGGTCTTCAGATAATCGTTTTAAGTTCTCTGCAAAAGCTGCCACATTATCAACGGGTGTTAAAAATCCTGATACGCCATCTTCAACCAATTCAGGAATAGCGCTAACACGTGTGGTTACAACCGGCACTCGTAGTGCCATCGCTTCAGCAATCACATTGGGAATACCATCAGGTGGTTGCCCGGGAATCATTCTTGGCGCAAGGCAGAACACATCGGCAGCTTCTAGCGTATCCAGCACATCAGCGAATGCCATACCACCACGCAGCTCAATGTGTTCATCCAATTCATTCTGGGTTATTAGCGCACGCAATTCAGATTCAATGGGGCCTGAACCAACAATTTGCAAGCTAAAGGGTATGCCTTCATCGCGCAATATCGCACACGCGTTTATCAGCACATCGTGCCCTTTTGTGGGCACGAGACGTCCGATGCTTAACAGCTTTATCGGGTCGCCCGGTGCGCGTTGATTAAAGTGTTTATTCGGCGCTCTTTGCGTTACACGTGGGTCTAACCCGTGATAATTCAGGTGCACATCATCAGGCGAAATTAACCCCAGTTCGGTTTGTAAGTGGTTACAAAAATATCCGCTGCACACCACGCTAAAGGCGTTGTCATCCAATTTTTTGGCAAGGAAATTATTTTTGGAAAAAATATCTTCACCATGAATAGCAGCAGACCAAGTTACCTCATAAATTTGCGACAAATACCAACACGCCGTGGTGGGAATATTGGCCCAATGACCGTGCCAATGCGTAATGCCTTTGTTTTGTCCCATTTGATAAAACTGCAACGTTAAAGGCAAAACAGCTAAATTTTTTATGACCTCTTGCGGCCTATCTTTACCCCACCAGATCACTTTCGCGATCGCTTTTAACGTTCTTAACGGATGACGAAAAAGCGTTTTGAAAAACGCTAGTAGGCTTGCCACAGAAATTAGTTTTGCGTAGCTGGTTTTATTTTCCGATAACGCAATAGCTTCATCAATCGTGATGGGATCCCGTGGGAACTGTAAGCTGTAGATATGAAAATCCACACCATGACGTTCCAGCGCAATCAGTTCTCGCAAGATGAACGTTTCGTGTAATTCTGGGAACATCGAAATAACGATCCCCAATTTTGGAGATGGGTTTGATTCAGTCATGTAAGCGTTCTATAAGTTCTGATGCCACTGGCGCAACACATTGCGTTGCACTTTACCGGTTGTGGTCATGGGTAAGTTGTCAAAAAACTCTATGATTCTAGGGTATTCATAGGCTGCTAAATGTTCCCTAATGTGAGATTGTAACGAGTCTTGCAGTTCATCATTGCCCACAAGGCCTTCTCGTAACACAACACACAATTTCACGATATCCCCTCTTAATCCCTCTGGGTCAGGAACCCCAATGGCGGCCGCTTGCAGAACCGCATCGTGTGTTAATGCGCAATTCTCTATTTCTCCTGGGCCGATGCGATATCCCGCACTGCTGATCACATCATCGGCGCGACCTTGAAACCATAAATACCCATCGCTATCGCGGTGACCCACATCACCTGTGTGAAACCAATCGCCTGTGTATTTTTTCGCCGTTGCATCAAGGTTGTTCCAATACCCCAAAAAGTGCACCGGATCGTCCTTATGGGCAACGATTTCACCCGTTTCGCCATCGGGCAATAACTTACCTTCTGGACTCATAATAGCCACACGATGACCCGGATAGGCTCGCCCCATTGAGCCTGGCTTTACCGGCATCAAGGCGCTGCAATTGCCCATTAAATAATTGTGTTCGGTTTGCCCGCACATCTCATTGATGGGCACGTTCAATTCGGTTTGCCCCCAATCGTATAAGGCCTTCCCCACGGTTTCGCCCGCACTCATGATGCATCGAAGCGATAACGGGTAAGCATCTAATACGTGCGGCTCACGCCGAATCATCTTTAACGCTGTGGGTGGTATGAATGCCGTGGTGACTTTATGCCGAGACATTAAAGACACGACGGTTTCTGTATTAAATTTTTGATAATCCAATGCAACCACGGGAACAGCGTAATACCACGCAGGCATTAACGCATCCAGTAAACCCCCAGTCCAGGCCCAATCGGCTGGCGTGAACATCACATCACCGGGTTTAGGAAAACCGTTTTGTGAACACTCAAAGCCGGTTAAGTTACCCAGCAACGCACGTTGTGGAATTAGCGCACCTTTTGGTGGCCCAGTTGTGCCAGAGGTGTATAACAAAAACGCAGGATCATCTGCTTGGGTTTGAATCGTATCTTCAAAGGGCTTTGCATTGTCTATGCATTGCCAAAAACTGCCCGCTTGTGATGAATGGTTTAACGCGCAGCCGTCGTTTCCAATGGGCACAGGCCCCAGCTCTGGCACGCAAATTATGGTGTGTAAATTGGGTAAAGATTCTTGCAATGATTGGATGAGCCCAAAGCGATGTTCAGCAACCACTAAAAAAGAGGTGCCGCTGTCTTGCAAACGGTACTGCAGGGCATCATCGCCAAACAATACCGATAAAGGCAGGGAAATAGCTCCGATTCGTTGCGCAGCCAAATGCACCAAAGCGGTTTCCACCCGTTGCGGCAAAATGACCGCCACACGATCGCCCTGTTGAACGCCTGCGTTAAGCATAACGCCTGCAAGACGCAAGCTGGCCGCATGCAGTTGATCAAAAGTGTATTCGGTCGCATCGCCAGTTTCTGTTTCAGCAATAAGTGCCAAACTATGGCTGCCATCAGCGTGGCGATCACATACCAAATTGGCGATGTTAAGATTCTGTGGAACCGACCAAGTAAAGCGTTCACACATTGCCGCAAGATCGAGCCCATCATGAACGGCTGATTCAATTGGACACAACGCAGTAATTGTGGGTGTCATTTTTTTGATTTCGCCAAAAAAGAGGACAAGGTGACCAAAAGAGCCACCATCACGCCCAGTGCCTCTCGCATTTGTTCATTGTCCCACCAAACTTCATACTGCAAGAACTCAAGATCTTTGGGTAAAAAGAGAATCGTGCCAACCAACATCAACGCAACAGCAGCCCATCGCAGAGCCTTGCCGCTTCGGGTTGAGAAGCAATCGGGGCGCAAAATGACCCTAAGCATGACCAAGGCAGGCACGGCATAAACCACAGCCCACATGAGCCCGTCTGGGTCGTTGTACTGAAGCGCGATGAACAACAACATTACAAGGAAAAATATGGTGTGCAATATGCGCAAAATGTGATCTTCGTGGAAGCTTGTGGCACGAATATATCATCCTGTTTGCCCCTACGGATAACAACGAAAGCCAAGACTGGCTTGGTGCTCATGCAACGACCTGCTCAATCTCAAGAGATGTTCCACGAAGGTTCTGTTGATGCGGACGAAATCTCTCCGTCAATCACGATTCGGCGAAATCGTAAGGTACGCAGCGGCGGCAATTTTGCGTGCGATCTTGTGTACACAACCGAGCTGTGGGCACCTATTAATAATTCACTGGTTGGCTGCACAGAATTTGAAGCCTGGCAATCGGCCAAACAGTGGATAATTATTTCCGATGATTCGTACAACGGCCTTACCTCTTCCATGTTGCAAGGCTGCGAAGCACTCACCACCGACTCCACCGATGTTCTGTTGGTAAAACCAAATCGATTGGTTGAAACGCTTTTACCAATGGATTCAAGCGAACACACCGTTGTAGTCTTGGCAGTGGATAGAGCGTCCATTGAAATGTGTACCAAACAGCTGGATGTGTGGATGCAAACCAGTGCCACGAACGAATCCGTCATGTCCAACATTCATTTACTGTGGCTACCCACCTCTTGCGCTGAGCAAACTATGCCTGCCAATGTAGCGTTGGAAGCGCTTCCGTGGTGCTCGTATACGGTTTTGTGCGACATGGCTAACCTGCCTTTAAGCGAGCATGCGATAAAAGAATCTCAACTCGTAATGCTTCGAGCAGCCGTTTTTATTGATGCACAATTTGTGTATTGGTTGGAAGGCAATCTCAGTGCTATGGCTGAAGCTGATGAGCAATTGCTCCTCAAAGCTATCATGCGAGCAGCACACACAATTTTCACTGTTAAACGACGTCGTAGCGACGAACCATCCATCCCGATGGCGTTTACTGACACAGCTGCACTGCACCATACTCAAGCGGTTTCCGATGAATTTCCGCATTGGCAAGTGCAGGCAAGGCAACTGTATCTGGATGTGATGTACGCACAAGCTACCGATAAACTAGCAAGCAGCGAAGTGGATCGGATCAAACGCATTATGGAGGCATTGGATTTATTGAACGCAGCTTCTGACCCTTCGGTGGTACAAACCATCGATTGCGAGGCTGGGGCTATTACCGAGCCATTTGTTCTGTTAAACGAACTGGGTACTGCTGTGTACTCCAGTGAATTTTCTGCGTGTGCGTGGAAAAAAGCTAACAGCTAGTACAAACATCTTTGGTCGTTACTCGTCATAACGGTATACTAAAAAGCCAATTATAAAACGCTGCCCAGATAAGGTTGTTATGTCAAACCTAAACGCTGTTTTAAATCAAATTGATGAAAATCTAGATGCCAGCGTTGATCGCTTGTTTGATTTTCTTCGCATTCAAAGCATCTCCACCGACCCTGCCTACCAAAGCCAATGCCAACAGGCTGCCGATTGGCTTACTGCTGAACTCACCAACATAGGATTTGATGCCCAGCGCGAAGACACTCCGGGCCATCCTATGGTGATAGGCAAAGGCGGCCAAGGCGATAAGCACTACCTCTTTTATGGTCACTACGATGTGCAGCCAGTTGATCCCATAGAACTTTGGACCAGCGATCCATTCGACCCGCAAAAAGAGAATACAGAAGGCGGTGTTGTCATTAGAGCGCGAGGCGCAGCCGATGATAAAGGCCAGCTAATGACCTTTGTGGAAGCGTGCCGAGCGTTCAAACAAGTGAACGGTGAATTACCCGCCAAACTTACTTTGTTTTTCGAAGGTGAGGAAGAAAGCGGATCACCTTCTTTAGTGCCTTATATGGAAAGTAACCGCGATCGATTAAAAGCTGACTTGGCCATGGTGTGTGATACCGGTATGTGGGATGCCACAACGCCTTCGATTTCTACCATGCTACGCGGCATGGTTGGCGCAGAAATAACGATCACAGGCCCAGATAGAGACTTACATTCAGGCATGTACGGCGGGCCAGCCATGAACCCAATTCGCGTGCTTACTCGCATCTTAAGTGAGCTACACGATGATGAAAACCGCATAACCTTGCCCGGTTTCTACGAAGGCGTTGATCCGTTGCCTGCTGATATAAAGAAGCAATGGGATTCGTTAAATCATGATGATGCGGCGTTTTTGCAAGAGGTGGGTTTATCAGTACCTGCCGGTGAGAAAGAGGCATCGGTTTTAGAACAAATCTGGGCGCGCCCTAGTTTAGACATCAACGGTATTAACGGCGGCTACACCGGCGAAGGTTTTAAAACCGTCCTACCCTCTCAAGCCATGGCAAAAATCAGTTTTCGCTTAGTCGGTAGGCAAGATCCTATTGCCATAGAAGAGGAATTAAAAAGATTTATTGAAAGCCGCTTACCCGAGGATTGTTCAGCCTCTTTCGTGTTTAAAAACGGATCGGCAGCGACCGTTATGCCAGTGGATGCCCCAGAATTTGGAAAAGCCCAACAAGCACTGACCGATGAATGGCCCAATCCTGCGGTTTACGCAGGTTGCGGTGGCTCCATTCCGGTAGTGGGGCACATCAAAGACATATTAGATATGGACAGCCTACTGATCGGCTTCGGATTAGACGATGATGCGATTCATTCGCCCAATGAAAAATACAACTTAAGTAGTTTTCATAAAGGGATACGTAGCTGGGCTAGAGTGCTTGACGCACTATCATAACGACACCAATGAGCGTTGCCAGCAGCGCGCGCCGTTAGGCTATGTAGGGGTGAGGAAACAGGAAGCGAGCGCAAAACAATCATGTAGGTTGTGATCGAACATATCCTAATCACAGGTTTTGCACTACGCTTCCTATCGGTAGCTAATCGCCGGTTTTAAGCCTTAGCTTTGTGTCGATCAACCGCTTCGTTTATCAAACGAGCCGCCTCATCTGGACCGCCCCAACCTTCCATCTTGACCCACTTACCTGGCTCTAAATCTTTGTAATGTTCGAAAAAATGTTCGATTTGTTTTAGGGTTATTTCAGGTAAATCGGTGTGGGATTTCACATCGACATAGCGTGCACTGATGGCCGATGAAGGCACAGCAATGATTTTCTCATCTTGGCCACCGTCGTCTTCCATCTTCAACACACCAATAGGGCGACAATTCATGACAGCACCTGGCACTACCGGACGGGTGCTAGCCACCACAACATCGATTGGGTCGCCATCGTCAGATAAGGTGTGCGGCACAAACCCATAGTTACCGGGGTATCGCATTGGTGTGTATAAAAATCGATCAACAAATAAGGCATTGGAATCTTTATCCAATTCGTATTTGATGGGCTCACCGCCAACGGGTACTTCGATAATGACGTTTACGTCTTCTGGCGGATTGTCGCCAGCTGGGATTTTGTCGATTAGCATGGTTAATATCTACACTAGGAAAAATTAAGGACAGTTAAAGGCTACATCAGACACGCAGCAATAACTACACCCAACTAAAGAATGGGTGTTCAGTGAGTGTAGCTAAACCATGCGTAATGGGTGGGCTGGATGTTATGCAAGCGGTTTTATTGCTTTGCGTTAAAGCCAGATAACACAGGCCCTTCGATCATTTCAGGCGATCATTTCAGGCGATCAGTTCAGGCCGTTTTTCAGCTCTTCTGATTGCTCATCTGTTAGCTTAGTTGCCACTGCACCGTGTTTGAAACCTGAACCTCTGGCGTTGAAAATGCCAGGCAAAGCGATTTCATCATCTTTTAGTTTTTTACACACAGCGGCAATTGAGCGACTGCCACGGGCTGTTAGCTTGCCTTTCAAGATTCTGACTTTCTCACCAGACAAACTTTCTGATTCTTCTGAAGCGGTGGCTTCCAAGATTTCATCAACGCTGGCAATCCAACGGATACCTTCGGTGCTGGCACCGATGATTTCATCACCTTCGGCGATAGTTGCAAAGTCTTGAGCGGATGCTTGGTTTTCACAGGCATCTGAAGTAACAACAGCCAAACCACGGACAACGCCATGTTCAACAGTGTCTACTTTCTGCTCAGTATTAAGGCACAACACGAATGTGCTCATTTTTTACCTGAGTTCAAACCAATATTGACACTAAGTCTAAAGGAACATAGCCAGATGCACAAGCTAACACTGGGGTTGCTTTACTGTTGATCACAAAGTTTAGGCTGTAACTGAATATAGGTTGTTAGTTTATTGTTCACTTAACCGCCGAAAGTAGTCAGCGGCCGTTTCAGAGACTGAACGTCCAGCACCTAAACCTGACGTGGAAGATTCTTGTGTACCTTCTGACTGCAACGCAAGTTCCAACAGTTCTACTTGTTGTAACGTTTGTAAAAATTGCTCTTCGATACGTTGTGCATTTATGCCTTGATCAGATTGTCGCAAACGATCGATCGATTCTTCCAAATTAACTAAATCCTCTGCCGAAAATCCAAGTTCTGACAACGACGGCAAAACCGCTTCCAAAGCATCCGCAGCCTCACCAGGCTCCAGTGGCTCGCCCAAACGGGTTTGCGCATTGGAAGCTGATGGGGTTCCCGTGCCAGCACCGGTGCCTCCAAAACCTTGTGTGGCTCCCGAGGGGCTTCCACCACCTGATTGCGCTAACTCATTAGACAATGAACCTTGTCCTTGTCCTTGTCCTTGTCCTTGTCCTTGTCCTTGTCCTTGTCCTTGTCCTTGTCCTTGTCCTTGTCCTTGTCCTTGTCCTTGTCCTTCGCCTTGACCTTCGCCTTGACCTTCGCCTTGACCTTCGCCTTGACCTTCGCCTTGACCTTCGCCTTGACCTTCGCCTTGACCTTCGCCTTGTCCTTCGCCTTGTCCTTCGCCTTGT
>CALHNS010000106.1 GCA_938035125.1 uncultured Granulosicoccaceae bacterium
GGCTTCATCGTAACTTCAATTTTTGGTAGTACCGGTGCCGCTTTTGCCACTTTCGGTTTAGCATCAGATGCATCAAATGGAGCTTGGCTAGCTATTTCAAGTGGGGTTAAGCTTGGCAAAGTCATTAACTGTATGCGGCGATTTTTACGTCGCCCTTCTGGGGTATCGTTGGTAGCAATGGGTTGAGATTCACCATATCCTTTGGCAATCAGCTGCTTTGATCCCACGCCGTGCTTCAACATGTAATTCACAACGGCTTCAGCACGTGCATCTGAAATGATGTCGTTAATTTCATCAGGGCCTTCACTATCAGCATGAGCTTGAACTTCAATCCGAGCTTCTGGAAATGCCAACAAAGTGCCCACTACATCATCAATAACTCGGCGAGATTTCGGCGTTAACCAATAAGTACCTGGCTTGAACGTTACATCGGATAAAACCGTGTCAAACAATCCGCATCCTGATTGACTTACCGCTGTGTTCGCAGCCGTATCAGGACAAATATCACTACTGTCATCAACGCTGTCACCGTCCATATCATTAGCTAATCTGGGCTGCGACCACAGTGAGGCATTAGGGCCTGCATGTATTAATGATACATGGCCAGGTGCCAACGAAGTTTCAGGTTGCGCAGCGCCTAACGAGGGCTCACCCGAACTTAGCGAGGTACCAGGAATGGTGTCTTTAGCAACGCTTGCTACCACGTTTCCAAATTGGCGAGCCGATAAACCTAATCGATAAACAACGCCTAAACCGAAAAATGTAGCTTCTTCATCAAAGCGTGCGACTTCACCGCGTAAAGCTAACCCATTTCGAAAACCGTATTCAGCACCTAAACCGATCACGATATTTTCGTCACTACCGTCGAATGGTTGCACAATGGATGCACGTTGTAACGACGAATAGCCCAAACGACCATAGCCTTGCCAACCAACTCGACGTTCGCGATTCGCATCGTTACCCAATGCATAAAACAACGCGCTACCGGTTATCGAGGTGTAGCTTACGTCTGCTTCCACTTCCCTTACCGCAGCCGAACCCAAAATGGAGGTATCAAGTTCTAGTGACAGCTTAGAGTTGATGTCAGCGCCCACTCGTAACTGAGTTGCGCCTCCTTCGCGATCTTGCAAGGTAAAACGCGTGCCATCTGTGTCAGGGCTTAAACGTGTCGCGCCAGCTGATACGCCGGTGTACACCCTAGAGCTGAAATTACGACCGGTGGTGCCGGCAAACATAGTTCGGGCAGCATCAACAGATTTATCACTGATAGTACTGAGTGTTGCACACCCATTCAGCAGCAATAAACCGGCAAGAGCAGTGCTCGCCTGCACGATGAATCTTTCTTTATTGAACGGGACTGTCATGGTGCGAAATGTCCGCTAGACGCAATATTAGTAGCGCTAGCGGTGCAAAATTCACACCGCCCTCACCCAGACAGGCGGTTAAAACTGTGCGTTCCAGCACGGTTTACTTACGGACTAACAACAAACTCGATTCGATTCGGCAATACATTTCCGGCAGCCGCCCCTGAATTCACAATCGGCTCTTGATTACCAAACGCTCTGGCGCCTAGGCGATTTACATCAACACCGGCTGCAACCAAGGCTTTGGCAACGGCAACCACTCGCTGCCTTGACAGATTCTGTGATGCCTGGGCCCCATTGGCTGATTCGGCATGGGCTCGAATTTCAACCCGAAGATTTGGAGATTGATTCATCGCACTGGCAAGTGTTGCAATCGCTCTGGCCGAAGTTGGCAATAACTGATCGCTTTCGTTGGCAAACTGAATTCCTGTGCGCACACCGCTTAACTGAGCACATCCATCAGAACCAACCGGTTCGTTACCCACTGGCGCTTCGCAGCCAAGGCTTCGCGGTGCGGGCGTATTCGATGCGATTGGCGCAGAAGGAACGGTTGGGGTCGTTGGTATGGGTAAACGACGGGGGTTTTCTGATGGAGTAGGTGCTGGCAGCGGAGCAGGCTGCGTTGAAGGTCGCGTTGGTGTGGATGGATTGCGCGCTATAGTGCCGCGCGATGATGACGGCGGGCTAAATGGGCGCACAACGATCGATGCAGTTACGGCTTGGGCATCCCCATCAAAGCTCGCTATTTCGCCTCGAACAGATAACAGCGAACTGATGGAATATTCATAGCCAATGCCTGCCCAAATGGCGGTGCTATCAGCTTCATCCAATTCTAAGTCGCTTTCATTGGTTATTTGGTTAACACCTAAACGAAGGTAGGTCCAACCGCCACGCCGTTCTGCTATGTCTTGCGAATCGCCAAACAAATGAAACAACGTGCTGAATGAAATCGCGCTGTAGGTAATTTCTTCCTCGCCGGCGGCTGGGCTTTCTAGCGTTGCTGCGCCCAAATCGTTAATTCCTGCCTCAATAGACCAGCGATTGGCAATGTCGGCACCCAGCAACACACTGAAGCCAGCGCCGGTAGATTCACTCACTTCAAAGCCAGAACTACCAGGATCCGGTGTTAAACGCGATGCACTAGCGCCTAGCGCACCATAGGGTGTGAACCGCAGCTCAGCTGTTGCAGGCGCTGCCATTCCCAGCACAAGGGCTGCTATTGACGCTGTCTTCAGCAAAAATATAGAGTTAGAGAGCATAAATTCAGTCCACAAACGTAATATCAAATAACAAGCGTTGTTGAGTGCGCCGCTAGCGCGCAGGCAAAAGCAAGCCAGCGTAGTTAACGTATAGCCCACAGGGATAAGGATGCAAATTTTGAATGGAACAGCAGAGTAAAAAAACGCCATCCCTGGCAGGAAGGTGCATCCTGCTTCAATCACCACTTGGAGGAGATTCACTAAACTCAGTGTTAAACCTTGCCTAGTGAAAACCGAGTGTAGACGGTGTTTAATGATTTACTAGATAACCAAACCTTTTGTGCAGGAACGCAAAACTTAGCGTCTACTCAAAAAGGTTAATCGGTGTTCGACTGCCGCCGTGCTGCGCTTTTTGATAATAACCATAGCCCCAGCACAAAAGAGACTGCTAACAGAAGTAAGCTAATGGTTAACTGCCATGTTGACCCAACCCGAACCCCAGAACCGATTAACGCAAACACCACCATTTGCGGAATGTACCCAAGCACCGAAGCTGGCAGAAAAAGCCGCGCGGGCATATGACTGACACCGGCTGCTAGGTTAGTCATTAGATTAGTGCCTAGAGGTTGGAATCGAAGCATCACGACTTTCCAAAACGCATCGTTTTGCGTTAATAAATCCAAACTTTTCACAAACGGCTCGTAACGCTTCAAAAGCCAGTTTCGTAACAATTTTCTGGATACCCAAAAAGCGATGGCACAACCACTGATGGCCATAACCAATGACACGGCAACCCCTGGAATAACACCAAAGGCAAAGCCTGAAATAAAAGCGAATAACTGACGCGGTAAACCAACGGCTGTGGCCAGCACACCAACAATGAAAAAAAGCAGTAAGTAGCCAGCAGAGGCATTTTGCAAAACCGTGCCGTAGTGCTTAGCGGTATCCCATTCCTGAGGCGGCGACTGGGTAAGTAAAACCACCAGCGCAACCAGCAAGGCCAGCGCCAGAATGATGATCCCTTTTTTTTGACGCAGCGCTTCTATCATGGCTGTTCGATGGTGGGGGGTTGCCACAGTTCAATATGGCATGGAAGCGGTGCTGCGGGGAAAATGGTGGGGCGTATAGGATTCGAACCTATGACCACCTGATTAAAAGTCAGATGCTCTACCAACTGAGCTAACGCCCCCCTTTTGAAGCTGTCTATTGTAGGGGGAAAACGTCTGTGGTGCAATCGAAGTGCTAAAAACTAACTGGGCTCTTTGGTCACTACTGATTGTCGCGATTCATTTTTTGCAGCCGCTTGCGGGCCAATACTGAGGCTGAGCGGCCGGGGTAATCGTTTTGAACACTGGTAAGCACTTGACGGGCGGTAACAAAATCTCCTTGTTCGTACATGGCATAGCCGATTTTTAAGCGCGCATCGGGCACCTTTGCACTCTCGGGGAACGAATTCACAACAATGCTGAAATTGTTACGGGCGCGATCAAAGGAGCGCGTGGCGTAGAACGCCTCGCCTTGCCAATACCAAGCATTGTCGGAAAATGGCCCATCGGGGTATTGCCGCAAGAAATTATCGAATAAGCTAACAGCGCCTGCGCTATCGCCGCGGGCCAATAAGTCGTAGGCGTTAGCGTAAGCTGATTTTTCTTCGGCTGTGGCCGCTCTATTGGTGTTCGCCCGAACGGGCACCCTTGGCGCTAAAGGATCATTAGGATTACTGGCCACCAAATTATTACTGTTGGGGTTAACAAAACGAGGGCTGTTAATACTAGCCCCATCGCCTTCTGGAACCACATTCACATCGGGTAAGGCCGTTTCATCCAGTTGGCCATCTAATGTTTCATCCAGTGTTTCATCTAGAGCACCATCAAAATTTTCATCAATCCCTAAACCTAAACTGGCATCGTTTTCCAAAGAGCGTTGGCGCGATTCTATTTGAGTAATGCGTTGATCGGTATCGCGGTATAACTCACGATTACGTTTTTGCTGTTTACTCAGCTCGTGTTGCAAGCTTTCCACTTCACCGCTTAACACACGAACTTCTTGCTGCAAGTTATCGATTCTTTGTAACAACTTTAATAGCGACTGATCGAGCACATTTTCAACTCGTAAAAGCCGTTGATCGACGGTTGATAAGGTTTGACGTTCTTGAGCTTTGGCTACGCTATTAGCACCAATGAAGAAAGCTAGAAAAAATACAAAGCGCATTTTTCTCATTAGTTTGGCACCGACGTATTTTCATAAATAATTTGTACGCGGCGATTTTGCGCCCAAGAATCTGGGGTATGGTTTTCATCCACGGGTAATTCTTCGCCGTAACTCACTGTTCTCAATTGAGCAGAACTCACACCTTGCAATTGCAACATGCGAGCAATCGATTGGGCTCGGCTTTCACCCAACGCGATGTTGTATTCGCGAGTACCGCGCTCATCGGTATGCCCTTCCAAACGCACACGGCCAGCCGAATTTTGCGCTAAGTAACGGCCATGTTGCACAATGATATCGATGTATTCAGGGCGAACTTCAGAGGTATCAAAATCGAAATAGATCACTCGTGATGTTGGTGCGCGACCAGCAATGGATCTTGGATCAACCGATTCGCCATCGGCATCTACAACAACGGTTGCAACAGATTGCGCTCCGCCATCGGTTCCACCTAACCCTCCATTGCTTCCACCTCTTGTAGGGTTAGAACCGCACGCCGCGAGTGTTAATGCCGATAGGGCAACAACCGCATTAAACAAACTGTTTTTAAATTTCAATTGCATAAGTAATCTCTTCACCTAATTTTATATTCCGCACTAATTAAGAACACTTTGTTTCGAACTACCGATTAAAAGGTGACCATGAAGGCTCACGTACCGAGCCACTGGTTAGCGATAAACGTTGGCTAACGCTGCCATCAATGGATACAGCACCTAACGCCCCTCGCCCGCCGGCTTCTGTTGCGTACATAATCATTTGTCCGTTCGGAGCAAACGTTGGGGATTCATCTAAATTACCGTCTGTTACGGTTAAAAATAGATCGCTTTGGATATCTAATGTGGCTATTTGAAAACCATTTCCTGAATTGTGTACAAATGCCAAAGTTGAAGCATCCGGTGACACCGTTGCGCTGGCGTTGTATCGCCCTTCAAAGGTTAACCGCTCTGCCCGGCCACCGCGTGTAGCCACTTTGTATAGCTGCGGACCACCACTTCGATCAGAGGTAAACACAATGTTGTTGTTATCGAGCCAAACCGGCTCGGTATCGATGGCTTCGTTTTGCGTAAGCCTACGGCGTTGGCCAGAGGTTAAATCTAAAATATAAATTTCAGGATTACCCTCATAAGAGAGAACTACCGCCAAGCGAGAACCATCGGGAGACCAGCTTGGCGCGCCGTTTATACCGGGTTGCGACAATACTTTTTCACGGCTGCCTTTTTGCCGGTTCTGAACATAGATGGCGGAGCCTTTTCGGTTTTCAAACGACACATACGCTATGCGCACCCCATCGGGCGCCCATGAAGGTGAGATGATAGGCCGAGGGGATTTCAACATGGTTTGTTCGTTCTGGCCATCGGCGTCGGCAAGTTGCAATTTAAATTGGCGATCTTTACCCGCACCTTCCACTGAAACAAACGCAATTTGTGTATTGAACGCGCCGGGTAAACCTAAAATTTCTTCAAACACTTCATCGGCTATTTGATGCGATGCACTGCGCAGTGTTTGATCGCTCACTTGAAACGTAAACGCCGAGAGTATTTTTTGCGCTACCACATCGAAGAGCTGAAAATCGACGGTGTAATTATTACCGGCAGGCTCGATGGATCCAATCAATAGAAAATCGGCCCCACTGATTCGCCAATTTGAATAATTGGGAACCGCGCCGCTAACAGGCCGTGCGATTAAGTCGTCTCTATTGAAAGGGTCGAAGTATCCACTGCGATGCAAATCGTCAGAAACCACTTTCGCTACATCAATCGGGGCTTCACCCTGCCCGCTCCAGCCAAAAGGCACGATGGCAATGGGTATGGTGCTTTCAAACCCTTCGGTGATTTCAATTTCGATAACCGCATGCGCTGAGCCAAATGGCAGCAGCATGCAGACGCTGAATACCAACCATAACCAATGGGCGGGACACGACTTATCGATTGTGCGTTGCTTAGTCATAGGCTTCTGACAAAAAAAATTAAAACTAGTTTTATGACTGAATTTTACGAAAACACAGACGGCTAAAGGTGACAAAAATAAGACACTTAGGGGCGAAAGAAGAACTTAATACGGCGATCGAACATTTCAGGCCTAGGTGGCAATGGCAGCGGTGAGGATAATAATACGGCGCGTTCAACCGATTTTTCCAGGGCAGCATTACCGCCATCGCAACTTTCCACATTCACATCCACTATATCGCCGCCTTCCACCTGAACCACGTTCACCACGCATTGAATACCGCTTTCAATCCCTGGTGGCCGCCTCCAGTTGCGTTTAATGCGCTGACGAATGGCATTAAAATATCGTTGTTGTAATTGTTTAAGCTGGCGATTTTGCTGTTGCTGCCGGCGCCGCTCTTCGATTGAACTGGCAGCCGATGCTAATCGTGCCGATTCTGCAGCTTCCGCCTCGCGTTGTCTGGCAGCTTCGGCATCAGCTCGCGCTTGTGCCTCAGCCTGACGTTGCTGCTCGGCACGCTGTTCTGCAGCTCGTTGTTGCCGTGCGGCTTCTTCAGCTTCCGCCTTAGCGCGGGCCTCAGCTTCGGCTTGCACACGCGCTTGTTCCTCCGCACGTGCTCGTTCAGCAGCTTCGGCTTCAGCTTGCGCTCTGGCTTCAGCTTCTAATCGCGCGGCCTCTTCGGCTTCAGCCTGGGCTCTAGCTTCTGCCTCTATGCGAGCAGCTTCTTCCGCCTCGGCTTGTGCTCTGGCTTCAGCTTCCAATCGCGCAGCTTCTTCAGCTTCAGCTTGCGCCTTAGCTTCTGCCGCCAAGCGAGCGGCTTCTTCGGCTTCAGCCTGTGCTCTGGCCTCGGCCTCCAACCTTGCAGCTTCTACTCGGGCGGCCTCTTCGGCTTCAGCCGCAGCTTTAGCTTCGGCCTCGGCCTTCAAGCGGGCTTGTTCCTCGGCTTCCAAGCGAGCCTTTTCCTCGGCCGCAGCTTTAGCAGCAGCTTCTGCTTCACGGGCAAGAAGAGCTTGGCGTTCAGCTTCTAAACGCGCGGATTCTTCGGCCACTCGTTGCTGTTCTGCCAACAAAGCGGCTTGTTCGGCGCGTCGCTGTTCTTCTAAAACCCGTTCGCGTTCGGCATCAATTCGTTCTTTTTCTTCTATGGCTCGCTGCCTTTCAGCTTCGGCTTCTTGTTGTTCTGCTAAGGCGCGCGCTGCATCTTCTTCGGCACGCTGACGTTCGGCTTCTGCACGTTGTTTATCCAGTTCGGCTTGTTGCCTTTCGCTTTCGGCTAAGCGGCGTTCTTCTAACGCCTTTACACGTTCGGCTTCTGCACGCTCTTGTTCGGCAACCAGTGCTTGGCGGCGAGCTTCAGCGATGGCGGCTTCGGCTTCAACACGAGCTTTCTCTTCAGAGGCTAATCGAGCTTCTTCTTGCAATTCACGTGTGCGCTCTTCTGCTTGCCTTTTTTCTTCGGCAACGCGTTCGTTTTCAATTCGAGCCTCTTCAATGCGACGAGTTTCCTCAGCCACACGATTCTCAGCCTCTCGTATACGCTGCTCTTCCACCACTCGCGCATCACGAAGTCGTTGCAATTCAGCTTCACGATCGGCGATTTGTGCAGCGGTTAGTGAATCTTGTTGCGCTTGTAATGCTTGAGCTTTCTGTAGCTCAGATTCTGCCAATCGTTGTTGTTCGCGTCGCTGTTGTTCAAGAGCTTCGGCTTCTTGCTTTAATGAGGTGATTCGCGCAGCTTCCGTTTCAGCTGCCACCCGTTGCTGCTCGGTCATGACTTCGGTTTCTCTTAACCGAGCCTCGGCTTCTTCGGCCGCTTTATCTAATGCCGCTAAGGTTTCAGCACGTTGTTGTTCTTCTGCTGCTGCCTGCGCATCTTCCTCAGCTTCCACAGCTTCAAGACGCTGAACTTCTGCAATGATTTGATCTTCGCTGATGGCAACCGCTTGAATTGGTGCGCCATCGCTTTCCACCACCGGCAACGAACGTGGTTTGGAATTTATCTGAAAAACTAACGCAGCAACAAGCGCACCATGCAACAACAATGAGGCAACGACAGCTAACGGATATTTGCGCAGAAGAACCCACATAGCGTTATTGAGGAGGCTCCGTCATTAAGCCCACCATCGGAACGCCAGCGCTTTGCAATGCCGACATAGCACGAACCACTTCTCGATAGGGCACGGCGCTATCGCCTGCCACTAACACTCTACGACTGGGTTCTCTACGCATAATGGCAGACACTTTTAAAAAAACTTCTTCTTCTGCAATCGGTGCTTCGGTGTCATCACCCACGTTCAAAAACCAAACCCCATTAGCGTCTACTGACAACACCAAAGGCTCATCTGAATTACCGTCATTGGCAATGGGATTAGCGTTGGCATCGGGTAAGTCGATATCAACACCTGTGCGCAGCAACGGAGCAGTAATCATGAAGATAACCAACAACACCAACATAACGTCGATGTACGGCACTACATTAATTTCGGCCACCTGTCGCCGCCCTTTGCGAGGACTACGACGCATAGAAGAATTTGCCCGCATAAGCTTACGCTGCATCCTTATCAGAATGAGAACGCTTTATGGCTTGGCGCTGCAACACGGTTGAAAACTCTTCGGCAAAATTTTCATAACGATTTAATAATCTATCCACATCAGTGGCAAATCGGTTGTAGAAAATTACCGCAGGAATGGCTGCAAACAATCCGATTGCGGTGGCGATTAATGCTTCTGCAATACCCGGCGCAACCATGGCTAAGGTGGCTTGTTGAACGTTACCTAGCGCGGTGAACGAATTCATGATGCCCCAAACGGTGCCAAACAATCCGATGTACGGGCTGATGGATCCAACGGTGGCAAGAAACGGCAGATGCTGCTCGACCACATCGGCTTCTCTTGCCAATGCGATTCGCATGGCACGACCCGAACCGTCCATGATGATTTCATCGTTGACTGTTTTACGTCTTAGGCGACCGAATTCAGAAAAACCAGCTTCAAATATACGCTCTAACCCATTTAAGGTACCGCGCCTTTGCGTAAGCTGCGAATAGGTGCCCGAGATATCAGATGAGCCCCAAAAATCTTCTTCAAAATCATCGGCATCTTTTTTCGCCCGACGCAGCTGCAGGCTTTTTCCTAGAATCAGTGCCCACGAAATTACGGACGCGATGACTAGAATCGCCATCACCCCCTGAACCACCGGACCTGCTTCCAGGACGAGGTCTAGGATTGACATGTCATTGTTCACGTCGAAAAGCCTCTTGCATGGCGGCAGGTATTGCCACCGGGGAGAAAGAATTTGCATCGACGCAAGCCAGCTGCACCGTCGCATCAACCAATAATTCATCACCACGAAAAATCGGTTGGTGACACATCAAGCTTGCACGTTTAATCTTTTGCATAGTGTTTTGCACGTTCAGCTCTTCATTAAACAGCGCAGGCTTGTGATAACGCACATCAATTGAACGCACCACAAACAACCGTTTTTCATGGTGTTGCCAGTGATCGAGCTCAAAGCCAAGCGCCCTCAAATGTTCCGTTCTAGCACGCTCCATGTACTTCAAATAGTTTGCATAAAACACAACACCACCCGCATCGGTATCTTCGATATAAACGCGAGTGGGCCAGCTAAATGTCTGCATGCTCAGTATCTCAAATGCACTGCAGAAAATATAGCAGTCAAATATTTGTCAGTTAGCCGCTGGAGAACCATTCATCTCGAACATCGTGGACGCAGCCGTTGGCACGTTCAAACCAAAGTGACGGAACCCATTCGGGGTTACCACGCGGCCCCTCGGCGTTCTCATCATTAAACCCTGCTGAATTAGATAGGGTTCAACCACCTCTTCTAAGGTGCCAGCGTCCTCACTTAATGCTGCGGCTAAGTTATCTACCCCTACTGGGCCGCCATCAAATTTTTCAATTATGGCCATCAACATGCGCCGATCGACTGCATCAAGACCTAAAAGATCAACGTGCAATAAGTTCAAAGCTTGATCAGCGACATCACGTGTGATGTCACCATCGGCACGAATTTCAGCAAAATCACGCACGCGGCGTAGGAGTCGATTGGCAATTCGTGGGGTGCCACGTGCTCGTCGCGCAATTTCCAAAGCGCCTTCATCGTCTACATTAACCCCCATAAGCCCAGCGGATCGCACCACAATGTTGGATAAATGACTGGCTTGATAAAATTCTAAACGCTGCACAATGCCAAAACGATCTCGAAGCGGTGCGGTCAATAATCCTGCTCGGGTGGTTGCACCTACTAGTGTGAACGGTGGCAGATCGATTTTAAATGAACGAGCACTGGCACCTTCGCCCGTCATGATGTCAATTTGATAGTCCTCCATGGCGGGGTATAACACCTCCTCCACTAAAGGACTTAAGCGATGAATCTCATCGATGAACAACACATCGTTCGCTTCTAAATTAGTAAGAATGGCGGCTAAATCGCCTGGCCGCTCTAATACGGGCCCAGAAGTTTGCAGAATGCGCACATCCAATTCATTGGCAACAATATTCGCTAAGGTGGTTTTACCTAACCCCGGCGGGCCGTACAGCAGCACATGATCTAGTGCTTCTTGGCGTTTTTTCGCCGCTGCGATGAACAAGTCCATTTGCTCGGTAACCGCTTCTTGGCCTTTGTAGTCAACAAGGCGTTTGGGCCGCATGGCACGCTCTTGCGCATCATCAGACATAGAGTTTGGCGTTATCAATCGTTCCAGTTCAGTCATTATCTAGTTACCTAGCCTTTACACTTTTTGCGTTAACGACTGATGCTACGAAGCGCACCACGAATCATCTCTTCAACTGATTGTTCAGCCGTTGCGGTTCTTTCTAATAACTTGCCAGCTTCAGCTTGTTTATAACCTAATGCCATCAAGGCATCTTCTGCCTGCGCACGAGCAGAACCTGCACTAGGCGAAGCCGTTGCTCCATGACCGGCTCCCGCAGACTCACTGGCAGCTTCCACTTTATCTTTTAAATCAAACACCAAACGCTCGGCGGTTTTTTTGCCAATTCCAGGCACTTTGGTTAAGCGATGACTATCGCCTGTGGCCACACAAGTTAAAAATTCATCCGGTGTCATGCCCGATAAAATGGACAACGCAACTTTTGCCCCTACCCCATTGACCGATAACAACAATCGAAACAAACGGCGTTCAGATAAGGTTGCAAACCCGTACAGAAGCTGTGCATCTTCGCGCACCACCATGTGGGTGAATAGCTCTACCGTTTCACCTGCAACCGGCAGCGCATAGTGCGTAGTCATTGAGGCATCTAACTCATAACCTACACCGTGCACATCCACCACCAAACCTGGTGGTGTTTTTTCCAACAAGATGCCTTTTAGCCTACCTATCACCAGCGCAACCCTCGGCCACGTGAACGTCGTTTGGATGCCTGCGGCAATAAAGCTCGCGTGCCGCCAAGCGCAGAATGCGCATGGCAAAGCGCAATGGCTAAACCATCGGCAGCATCGGCTTGCAAGGTGCGTTGTATGTCTAATTGCGCTTTAATCATAGTGTTAACCGCTACTTTATCGGCTGCTCCAGAGCCTGTAACCACTTGCTTAACGGTGCGCGCTGAGTATTCTGCAACGCTTAACCCACGCGTTACCGCAGCGGTAATGGCAGCGCCTCGTGCTTGACCTAACTTCAATGCGCTCATGGGGTTATTACTGACAAAGACTTGCTCGATGGCTGCTGAGGTTGGATGGTATTCATCGATAACATCCCCAATGGCTTCATGAATACACCCTAAGCGTTCAGCAAAGGTATCGCCTTTAACTCGAATGTGGCCGTGCGTTACGTACACGCTGCGAGCACCGTCGGAATCGATCACACCAAAACCTGTCACTGTAGACCCAGGATCAATTCCCAACACGCGCGTTAGTTTGCTCAACCGTAAGCCTCAGCCGGGATATCAGCGTTGTGATAAACGTTTTGCACATCGTCAAGATCTTCTAACGCATCCAAAAGTTTTAATAACTTCTCACCTTTTTCTGCGTCCATGGAAACTTCTGTGCTGGCACGCATGGTGACTTCTGCGTGTGCAGGTTCTTGCCCTGCTGCCACCATCGCTTCTTTTACATCCACGAATGTTTCTTCTGTGGTGTGCACTTCAAACGATCCGTCGTCTAGTGTAACCACATCGTCTGCCCCAGCTTCCAATGCTACTTCCATTAGGGCATCTTCTTCGGCTTCGTCAGAGAAATTTAAAATGCCCATTTTGGTAAACAAATAGGACACCGAGCCCACTGCCCCCAAATTGCCTGCGTATTTAGAAAACGCATGCTTGATTTCAGAGACGGTTCGGTTTTTATTGTCGGTCATGGTGTCTACCATAATGGCAACACCTTCAATGCCGTAACCTTCGTAGCGATTCTCTTCGTAGGCCACATCATCAAGCTCACCCGCACCTTTTTTGATGGCACGCTCGATGGTGTCTTTGGTCATGTTGCCGCCCAACGCCTTATCGACAGCTAGACGCAATCGCGGGTTGGAATTCAAATCAGAGCCGCCCATGCGGGCCGCAACGTTTATTTCACGAATCAGTTTGGTGAATAATTTACCGCGCTTTGCGTCTTGCGCATTTTTGCGGTGTTGAATATTCGCCCATTTACTGTGACCTGCCATGATGCCTCGCGCGATTTACCGATTACTAAAGTACTGGTAGTTTAACCTGTATTGGAAAATCTTCCGAGATCAAAAAAACTTGCCGCCTGAGCTGCGGTGCTGGCACTGAATATTAGGGTGGAATGTGACCACTTTACATAGCTAACGTGCTCAACAGCTGGCAGCTCAGTTTCAGTATGCAAAACCACCCCATCACTGGGCGTAGCACCTTTACGCACCCAAATGCTAAAAGGGTAAGTGCCACCTCGAATGAGCCCCACCTCATGATCATAGGTTTGGGTTGGTGCACCCCCCAAAAGCCCTTTTTCAACACTTTTACCTAATAACTTTCGGCCCAACGCGCGGCGATAAAGACGCGCTGCCACATGGCTTCCTTTCACCGGAGAACCCAGTAACACGGTGCGCCCTGGTGGCAATTTCGCCCCCGAATTGATGTAGTGCAGCCAAACCACGCCACCTAAACTGTGTGCTGCAAAGTGCACAACCGGGGTGTCGATGCTGGCCACAATCTTGGCAAGCCGCTGCGCATTTTGTGTAGGAGTTTGGCTTAAAAAAGGGTAACTGATGCACCGTGTTTGGTAACCGTATTGGCGCAATCGCTTGGCCAACACTTGCATAAACAGGCCGTGCATCCATATGCCGTGAAGGATAACGACGGTTGCGTTTTTAGGCTTACGATCAATTTCAGCCAAGGCGTTTGGTTCTGAAGATTCGGTGCTCATCGAACACATTGAGCAATCGCGGCACGATTCGATGCTGAGCTGCACTTTTCAATCGCATCACTAACGGGCAGCCAAGTAAATTCTGAATGCTCAGCTGAATTTAAGCTTATGGGTTGAATATCAGGTAGCTGAACTTTAAACCAGTGTTCGGTGTTGTGTGTCACCTCAGGGGCGTAACGTTTTCGCCATTGCGGCTTTATTTCGTAACGCACGCTGTGTTGTAAATCAACAGGGCTTGTCACAACAAGCCCCGTCTCTTCCTGAAGTTCTCGAACCGCCGTTTGCATTGGCGTCTCATTTGCCTCCAAGCTGCCGGTAACCGATTGCCAGAAGCTAGGAATATCGGTGCGGTGCATCAATAACACGTGCTTATCGTCGGTACATACTAATACCAACACCGATTCTGGTCGTTTAAATGCGATGTGCGCCTTACTCTGATTCAGGTTTTGGACGTGCCCGCGGACGCAGCGACAGCTCGCGCCACTGAGCATCAGATACTTCACTGGGCGCATTAGTAAGCAAACAACTGGCGCTTTGTGTTTTTGGAAATGCCATCACATCTCGAATAGATTTTGCACCACTCATTAGCATGATGAGCCGGTCGATTCCAAAAGCAATACCCCCGTGCGGAGGCGCACCGTATTTTAAAGCCTCTAGTAAGAAGCCAAATTTATCCTTCGCTTCGGCTTCGTCTATGCCTAATACATCTAAGGCTTTTTGCTGCATTGCTTGATCGTGAATACGAATAGAGCCGCCACCCAGTTCGGTGCCATTAAGCACCAAATCGTAGGCTCGGGATAGGCACTGCCCCGGATCTTGATCTAGCTCTTTTTGCCAATCATCAATGTTTCTGGCGGTAGGCGCTGTGAAGGGATGATGCAATGCTTGCCAGCGTTTACCGCCTTCATCGTATTCAAACATAGGAAAATCGACGACCCACAGCGGTGCCCATTCACAGGTGAACAGGTTACGATCGTGGCCAAGCTGCACCCGCAGCGCGCCAAGCGCATCTTCAACAACACGTTTTTTATCCGCGCCGAAGAAAATCAAATCTCCGTCCTTGGCACCGGTTCTTTCAATGATGGTTTTAAGCACCGCTTCTGGCAACATTTTCACAATCGGTGATTGCAGACCTTCGGCTCCAGCACCGATGTCGTTGCATTTGATGTACGCCAACCCTTTCGCACCATAGCGGCCAACAAACTCGGTATAACCGTCAATCATCTTTCGGGTAAGGTCGTTACCACCTGGTAAACACAGAGCGGCCACGCGCCCATCGTCTGATGCTGCAGGGCCTGCGAACACTTTAAATTCCACATCAGCCATCACATCGGATAATTCAACCAATTTCAACGGAATGCGCATATCGGGCTTATCCGATCCATAGTCACGCATCGCGGTTTCATAGCTCATGCGCGGGAAGTTGTCGCCTAAATCAACATCCATAACGTCTTTAAACAGCTGACGCATCATTGATTCCATCGAGCTTGTGATGGTGTCTTCATCAATAAATGCCATTTCAATATCTAACTGCGAAAATTCAGGTTGGCGATCGGCACGCAAGTCTTCATCACGAAAGCATCGTGCAATTTGATAGTAACGATCCATTCCACCCATCATCAGCAACTGTTTAAACAACTGCGGCGATTGCGGCAACGCAAAGAAACTACCCGGATGAGTTCTACTGGGTACTAAATAATCGCGTGCACCTTCAGGCGTTGCCCGCGTAAGCATCGGCGTTTCAATATCAATAAAATCCATCGCCTCAAGCGTGCTGCGTAAGCGGGACACCACACGAGCCCGCAAACGGATGCGCTCTTGCATTTCGGGGCGGCGCAAATCTAAGAAACGAAACCGCAGGCGATTCTCTTCCGACACATCGTTGTCATCTAACTGAAAAGCAGGCGTTGCTGCTCGGTTCAAAATCTCAAGATCGGTGCCCAGCACTTCCACCTCTCCAGTAGCCATGTCTGGATTCAGCGTGCCTTCAGGACGATTTCGAACTCGGCCCTCAATGCGCAGCACGAATTCGTTTCGAACCTGCTCGGCCAAGGCGAAAATTTCCGCCCGATCAGGATCGAACACCACCTGAACAATTCCGGTGTGATCTCGCAGATCGATAAAGATCACCCCACCGTGATCACGTCGCCGATGGACCCACCCACAAAAGGTAACTGTTTGGTCGAGATGGGCTGTATTCACCCCACCGCAGGCGTGTGTGCGCATGAAAACCTCTTTCTGCGTCAAAAAACAATGATTGTAGGGTGATAAGCGCTGGAGAACTAGGGATAATGCACAGCTAACTCTTTAAATCATAGTGAATCACAGCCCCCATGCCTAAGTATCACGTTTACGGAGTCGGCAACGCCCTTGTCGACATGGAATTCGAAGTTTCTGACGACACCCTAGCCACGCTAGGCGTCGACAAAGGCTTGATGACTCTCATAGAAGAAGATCGCCACCATGCTCTTTTGGCTGAACTTGATTTAAACGATGCCCGCCAGTGCAGCGGAGGCTCGGCCGCCAATACGGTGATCGCCTCAGCTCAGCTGGGTGCCAAAGCGTTCTATTCCTGCAAAGTGGCTGATGACGATACCGGCACCTTCTATATGAACGATTTGAACGAGGCAGGCGTTGCCAGTAATCTAAGCCTTACCAATCGTGAGCCAGGCCTTACCGGCAAATGCATCGTTTTGGTTACCCCCGATGCAGAGCGCAGCATGAACACCTACTTAGGCATCACGCAACGCATCAGCCAACGCGAATTGGATGAGGCCGCCATTAAAGATTCGCAAATTGTGTACATCGAAGGTTATTTGGTACCAGAACCCGATGCCCGTGCCGCCGCCATCAAGGCACGCGAGGTGGCTGAAGCCGCTGGTGTCCAAACCGCGCTCACCTTATCGGATGTGAACATGGTGAATTTTTTCAAAGACGGCATGCACGACATAATCGGCCAAGGGGTAGATTTATTGTTCTGCAACGAAGAGGAAGCCTTGTTGATGACCGATTCATCAGACATCGCTTCAGCCATTCCTGCTCTGCAGAAAATCTCAAAACAATTTGCGGTCACACTCGGTGCCAAAGGCGCGCTGTTGTTTGATGGAAAAGACAGCATTGAGATACCGGCAGAATCGGTAACCCCGGTTGACAGTAACGGTGCTGGGGATATTTACGCCGGTACCTTTTTATACGGTTTAACCCACGGTATGTCATTCGGGGATTGCGGAAAAATGGCAGGCGCTGCAGCCACCGAGTTGGTTCAACATTTCGGTGCTCGCTTGCCATCAGAGTCGCTACAAGCGATTGGAAAAAAATACAGTTAACCACCAAAGTACGAGTGTTTTGTGAATAACGTTGGGATCAAACGGTTCGGTCCCAACGGCATTCAGGCCTACTCTATTCGCCGCTATTTTTCGCAACGACTTTACTGGCACGTGCTTCACGAAAGCCTACATATAAGCCGCTAGCCACCACCAATATCGCTCCAGCAACCGCGTAAAAATCCAAAATTTCACCGTAAAACGCCCACCCCATGAGCATGGCCCAAACCAAAATCAAATAGTTAAACGGCTGCAATACATTCGCCTCTGCAAGCTCTAACGATTTGATTAACAAAAAATGGGAAACCATGGAACATAGACACACTAACGCTAACAACCAGGCCGCTTTTGCTGAGGGTGTTTGCCACGTTAATAACGCAGGAATGGTAGAAGCTGCCAATCCAACAAAACCAAAATACAACAAGGACGTTTCGAACCGATCATGACGCGACACCAACCGAGTGACGAGGTTATATAACGCGTATATCACTGCGCACAAAATGATGAGTAGCGCTGCCGGGTCAAACACACCGGTGCCGGGTCGCAAAATAATTAAGGTTCCGATAAAACCTATTCCCACCGCAGACCATCTCCGCCAGCCCACTGACTCACCCAGAATCGGCACACTTAACGCCACTATAAACAAGGGAAAACAACTAAAAATAGCGTGCGTTTCAGCCACACCGATGTATCGAAGTGCAAAGGTAAATAGGCTGATTTCTGCACACATCATGAGGCATCGTGCGATTTGTTTCCCCGGCACCTTACTTTTAAATGCCTGCCTTATCGGCATGCGCATTCGCACAATAAATAAAGCCATTAGCGTGAACGCTGCAAAGCGCACAAACACGATTTGTCCCACTGGCAACAACTCGGTTAAGCCTTTGGTGCTGGCATCTTGTGCTGCGAACACCACGGTAGCAATCACCAGCAACACGATACCGCGCAAATTGTTGTTTTGGGTTTTCTCCATCGGCGCAGTAAAGCACACAAACCCCACAGATTGGGCTCATCAGCAAGATGAAGATTGTCGGTTTACTCACACAACATTCACAGCCTCCAGGTTGGCTGCATAGAAGCGCTCAGCCTAGTATCATCTAGGCCTCTTTGTTGCCGCGAGTTTTTGACATGCCAGCTGATGCGTTAGTTTTGATGTTACTGATTGGTATCGTCTTTGGCGGTGTGGCAGCGGTTGTGCTGCGCGGCCGTAAAACCGTTTTTGTTGTCAATATTTTGCTGGGTATTATTGGTGCATCGCTGGGTGCATTTTTCCCACTATTAGTGGGTCAAGCTAATGTCGTTGATGTCAGTACTCCTAGTTACTTATTAAGAGCCTTAGGCGGATCCTTCGTGTTGGTTCTCATAGCCAGCTTATTTCGATCTGCAAAACCCGGGGATTAATCACTATGGCACTAACCGATCGCAGTTTTGAAGACTTACTGGTTGCAGAATCCGCAGGCGTTGCCACGATTACACTCAATCGGCCAGATAAGTTAAACAGCTTCACCGCAAAACTTCACGCAAGCTTATTAGATGTTCTACAAACTGCCGACGGCGATCCCAACATTCGCTGCGTGGTGATTACAGGCGCAGGTAAGGGTTTTTGCGCAGGCCAGGATCTTGGCGACCTTGACATGAATAATCTTCAAGACGTGCTAGAAAAACAGTACAACCCCCTACTTCGCCAAATTGCTGGAATGCAAAAACCAATTATCGCTGCTGTGAACGGCGTGGCCGCAGGCGCAGGTGCAAACGTTGCCTTGAACTGCGACATAGTTATAGCGGCACATTCTGCAAAATTTATTCAATCGTTTAGCCAAATCGGCTTGGTGCCTGACGGCGGTGGCAGCTGGATTCTTCCACGGCTTATTGGCCAGGCACGCGCAATGGCGCTGGCGCTAACCGCAGAGCCTGTAAAAGCCGATGCCGCCGCTGATATGGGAATGATTTATAAATCGGTTGAAGACAAACAACTTCAAGTGGTGGTGGGTGAATTGGCTGGCACTCTGGCTCAGATGCCCACGACCGCATTGGCACTGATTCGTAACATGATGCGTCAAAGTTCCACCAATACTCTCGATCAACAACTGAACTTAGAACGAGACTTCCAACACGCTGCCAGTAAAACCAGCGATTTCAAGGAAGGTGTGGATGCTTTTTTGCATAAACGTAAACCTATCTACACCGGTAGGTAATAGGGCATAAAACGAGCTGTTTAGTGACACACCATCCCAAAATCGTGACGCCGCACCAATTATGGTGAAACCTTGTCGCTGCGGTGTCTGCACGTGTCGCAAGAATGCCGAACAAATTCCGTTAAAGCTCGTATTCCTCAATATACTCCCGTTGTAAAGAAAAACAGATAAGTCTGGAGACCTAGACGATGAGCGACCAAGATAACTTCGACGATGAAGAAGACATCATCCTTGATGAGCTGAATGATGAAGAGCTTGTTGAGCAAATGCACGATGACTTGTACAACGGCTTAAACGAAGAAATTATCGAAGGCACCAACATTCTTCTTAAGCGTGGTTGGGGTGCTGACAAAGTACTTAACGATGCCTTGGTTGAAGGTATGCGAATCGTCGGTATCGATTTCCGCGATGGCATCCTATTCGTACCCGAAGTACTCATGGCGGCCAATGCGATGAAAGGCGGCATGGCCATATTGAGACCGCTACTGGCTGAAACCGGTGCAGAATCCATTGGCAAGGTAGTCATTGGAACGGTGAAAGGCGATATCCATGACATCGGTAAGAACTTAGTGGGCATGATGCTAGAAGGTGCCGGTTTTGAAGTGATTGATATTGGTATCAACAATCCGGTTGAAGACTACTTAGCGGCATTGGAAGAACACAAGCCCGATATTTTGGGAATGTCTGCCCTATTGACCACCACCATGCCTTACATGAAAGTGGTTATCGACACCTTGAAAGAGCAAGGGCTTCGTAACGACTTTATCGTGCTTGTGGGCGGTGCTCCATTGAACGAAGAGTTCGGTGATGCCATTGGTGCCGATGCTTATTGCCGCGACGCAGCAGTTGCTGTTGAAACCGCAAAAAGCATGATCGCTGAACGTCGCGCCAGCTGATGACATGTCGGCCGATAAAACCACACTGGTCATTGCTTGTGGTGCGATAGCACACGAACTGGTTGCTGTGGTCGAGGCGAATAATCTCGACCACATCGACATCCAGTGTTTGCCAGCTGAGTGGCACAACACGCCTGATAAAATTGCCCCAGGTGTTGATAACCTTCTTACCGAACGCTTACCCGATTACCAATCCGCCTATGTTGCTTATGCCGATTGCGGCACGGGTGGTCATCTTGATACTGTTCTTGAAAAGCATCAGGTTCAGCGCTTACCTGGCGCTCACTGTTATGCTTTTTTCACAGGCCAAGAAACATTCGACGAACTGGCTGAAGATGAGCTTGGCACGTTTTATCTCACCGATTATCTGGCGTTAAATTTTGATCGATTGATTTTTTGTGGGCTGGGTATCGATCGGTATCCAGAACTCATGAGTACCTACTTCGGCCATTACAAAAAAATGTTGTATCTGGCGCAATTTGATAACCCCGATGCGCTTAGCGCAGCTCAAGAAGCGGCAGCAAGCTTGAAACTCCCGCTTGAAGTTCATCGCACTGGCTTAAAACCTTTTGAAAGTGCGTTAGCTGGAATTCCTGTTCGGGCTCAATAAGGCATAACGGTGATAAAACATGGCTGAACTAATCAAAATCTATTGGCGTGACATCCCGTCTCAGGTGATGGCAAAACAGGGCCGCAAAGCCGAAAGAGTGATGTTATCGTCGCGCTTTCAAGAAGGCATCGATCGGGCCGCCATGCGCGCGGGCAAAGGCACATCCGATGCGTACATGGAAGACTGGGTTCGTAAACGCGAACCTTGTGATGGCGACATGAAGGCAGCGGCTGAAGCTGCAGCGGCTGAATTAGAAGCAGCCTTTACCGACGAGCAATTAGAAGCCTTAGTGAAGGCGAAAGGGCTTGTTGAAAACTTAAAGCCTGAGTAAGAAAGCCTGTGTATAAGATCAGATTATGGGCTGTTAGCAACGCACGTTTAATGGAAAAAACGTATGCAGCGGTTGAAAAAACGCTCATTGCGGCTGCACCTATTTTGAAAAAAATTGGCTACGAACGTTTAGACAAACCTGTGGCAGCCGTTGAAAAAGTGGTTAAAGGTGTTTTATTCGATTGCCAAATGTGCGGTCAATGCGCGCTGAGTTCCACTGGTATGTCTTGCCCTATGAATTGCCCGAAAACGATTCGTAACGGCCCTTGCGGTGGTGTGCGTGCTGATGGGTTTTGTGAAGTAAAACCTGAGATGCGTTGTGTTTGGGTGGAAGGCTTTGCTGGCAGTCAACGCATGAAAGAAGGCGGTGACATAAAAGTGGTTCAATTCGCTGTTGATCATCGTTTAAAAGGTAAATCTTCTTGGCTTCGCGTGGTGCAAGAGAAAACGGCCAGCGATGAAGATGCTGCCGCCGGAGCTAAATCATGAATCCTTCGCGTTACGAAGATGAACCCGTTCCAGGTTATCCCCTACCGATACGCCCAGGCCACAGTTCTCCAGGCCGATTGGAAAGAGTGCTGCGCGATGGGCACTTTGCCGTTACCAGTGAACTGGCACCACCTGATTCTGCTGACCCCAATGAAGTATATGAACGCGCCCGATTATTCGATGGCTATGTGGATGCGATAAACGCAACCGATGGCAGCGGTGCGCACTGCCACATGGGAAGCCTTGCGGTGTGTTCTTTGTTAACCCGCTTAGGCTATGCGCTTATTATGCAAATCTCTTGTCGGGATAAAAATCGCATTGCCATCCAAGGCGATATTTTAGGTGGCGCCGCTATGGGCGTGTGCAACATGTTAATGCTCTCTGGCGATGGCGTTCAAACGGGTGATCACCCCCAAGCAAAACCCGTATTCGATTTAGATTGCATGTCATTGTTAGAGATCGCTAAGACCATGCGAGACGACGGTACGTTTCAAAGTGGTCGTAAGCTAACCAGTAACCCTCGCGTGTTTTTAGGCGCTGCGGCCAACCCATTTGTTGAGCCGTTCGATTGGCGTCCGCAACGTTTAGCTAAGAAAGTGGCCGCCGGTGCGCAATTCGTTCAAACCCAATATTGCTACGACATCGATCGTTTACAACGTTACATGCAAGCGGTGCGTGATATGGGCCTTGAAAAGAAAGTCTTCATTCTTGTTGGCGTAGGCCCATTAGCTTCTGCACGCGCAGCAGAATTCATTCGCAGTAACGTACCCGGTGTGTACATCCCCGATGCCATTATTGATCGTTTGAAAGGTGCAGATGATCAAAAGGCTGAAGGCTTAAACATCTGCATTGAAATGATGCAACAAATTAGAGAAATTGAGGGTGTAGCGGGCGTCCACGTTATGGCCTATCGACAAGAAAAACACGTACCAGAAATAGTTGAACGTTCTGGTGTGTTAGAGGGACGAACTCCTTGGCACCCAAGTAGCTACACAGGCGATGCCACCGTGCAACAACAACTGGATTCAAACGCATGACCGATACGATTATCAGCTCGGCCAATAAAGAACACATCATCGGTGATGATCGCCCGTTCACAATCATTGGCGAACGTATAAACCCTACTGGCCGAAAAATTCTGGCTGAAGAAATGAAAGCCGGTGATTTTAGTCGTGTTGAAGCCGACGCACTTGCACAAGTCGCCGCTGGCGCTCAAATGCTAGACGTCAACGCAGGCATTCCCTTAGCCGATGAGCCTGCACTATTAGCAAAAGCAATAAAGCTTGTTCAATCGATCACCGATGTGCCCTTATCTATCGACTCATCCATCATCGAAGCACTTGAAGCAGGCCTTGCCGTATACGAAGGCAAAGCGCTGGTGAATTCGGTTACCGGTGAAGATGAAGTGATGGAACGTGTGTTGCCGTTAGTGGCAAAACATAAGGCTGCGGTTGTGGCAATTTCAAACGATGAAACCGGTATTTCTGAAGATCCGAATGAACGCTTTAAAGTGGCAAAGAAAATTGTGGAACGCGCAGCCGATCATGGCATTCCACACAGTGATATCGTTATCGACCCCTTAGTGATGCCTATAGGTGCAATGCGTTATGCAGGCCGTCAAGTGTTCGATATTTTGGAACGTATTCGCACAGAATTGAAATGCAACACCACCTGTGGTGCATCGAACGTAAGTTTCGGGCTGCCCCAACGCAACGGCATTAACGGCGCGTTCTTATCGATGTCTATCAGCGCGGGCATGACATCCGCTATCACTAATCCGGTGCACGAAGAAGTGATGCGTTCGGTTATGGCTGCAGACGTTCTCATGGGCAATGACCCAGACTGCTTAAACTGGATTCAAAAATACCGCGAACCCGCCGCTGAAGGTAGTGAAGGTGCACGCGGTCGACGTCAGACTAAGCGACGTCGTAAAACTTAATTTGGTAACCCGGTGGCGATTTAACCCATGAGCACAGCGAAAATAGTTTTCACACCGTCGGGTAAACGCGGTGAGTTCCCAATTGGCACTAAAGTGTTAGATGCGGCACGCTCATTGGGCGTAGACGTGGATTCTGTTTGTGGCGGCCGAGGCTTATGCGGTCGCTGCCAAGTGGTCCCCATGGTGGGCGAATTTCCAAAACACAACATCACCTGCACCGAAGCACACATCAGTGATGCCACCAAAATGGAAGCGCGTTACCAGCGCATAAATGGCGACTTCGCCGAGAATCGCCGATTAAGTTGCCAAATGGAACTAACCGGTGACTTAGTGGTAGATGTTCCAGCCGATAGCCAAGTACACCGTCAAGTCATACGTAAAGAAGCGGATGCGATTGATATCAACATCAACCCCGCCGTTCGTCTGCACGTGGTGGATGTTCGAGAACCGGACATGCACGACCCCTCAGGTGACTTACGACGGCTAACCGATGCGCTGCGTGATGAATGGGAACTAGATGGCTTAAGGGCTGACCTTGGCTTAATGCACGGGTTGCAAAAAACACTGCGAGACGGTAACTGGCAAGTAACGGTTGCCGTTCACAACGAACAAGACATCATCGGCGTTTGGCCTGGCTTTAAACAAGATATCTTTGGTATTGCTATCGATGTGGGCTCCACCACCATTGCTGGGCACTTAACTAACCTTGTCACAGGCGATGTGGTTGCCAGCAGTGGTGCCATGAACCCACAAATTCGTTTTGGCGAAGACTTAATGAGTCGCGTCTCTTACGTAATGATGAACCCTGATGGCGATAAAGCCATGACGGATGCGGTGCGTACTGCCATCAATGAATTGCTGGCCGATGTTGCTGAAAAAGCAGGCATCGAACTTAGCGATATTTTAGACATTACGTTTGTTGCCAACCCAGTTATGCATCATCTATTGCTTGGCATTAATCCAGTGGAATTAGGCGGTGCACCGTTTGCACTCACCACCGATGAAGCCATGACCATCGATGCATCTGAATTGGACTTAAAAGCACACCGTAAAGCCAAGGCGTACCTTCTACCTTGCATCGCAGGTCATGTGGGCGCCGATACTGCTGGCGTTATCTTGGCTGAAGCCCCTGGCGAACAAGACGCCATGACCTTACTGGTGGATGTTGGCACCAACGCAGAAATTGTTTTAGGTAATCGCAATCGGCTGCTTGCCTGCTCAAGCCCCACAGGCCCAGCCTTTGAAGGCGCACAAATCAGTGGCGGCCAACGCGCCGCTCCTGGTGCGATAGAGCGTGTTCGCATTGATCGAGAAACCTTAGAGCCTAAGTTTCGCGTAATCGGATCAGAGGTTTGGTCGGATGACCCCGCCTTTGCTGAATCCATTGAAGGCATAGGCGTTACCGGTATTTGCGGCTCTGGCATTATTGAAGTGGTGGCAGAGATGTTCCTAGCAGGCATTATTGATCACGACGGTGTGGTTCGAGGCGAATTAGCCAGTAAAAGTAGCCGCATTGAAGCTGATGATCGCACGTTCAGTTATCGCTTATTCAACAGCGAAGAATTCTCATCGTTAAACGATGGAGTATCACCTTCGAATAGTTTAGCGGCCAATGACGAAACCCATAATGTCAGTGCAGGCAGCACACCTGATGATGGCAATCAAACCATGGGTGTGAACATTCGCATAACGCAAAACGATGTGAGGCAAATTCAACTGGCAAAAGCTGCGTTATATGCAGGCGTAAGATTATTAATGGATCGATTAGAAATTGATTCGGTTGAACGCATTCGATTGGCAGGCGCATTCGGTAGTCATATCGATGTAACTTACGCCATGGTGTTGGGCTTAATTCCCGACTGCAATTTAAATGAGGTAGCTTCTGCTGGAAACGCAGCTGGCAACGGCGCCCGCATCGCATTATTAGATAAAAACACACGTGGGCAAATTGAACAAACAGTGCGTGCGGTAGAAAAAGTAGAAACTGCTGTGGAGCCTGCCTTCCAAGCACACTTTGTTGATGCGATGGCCTTTCCTCATAAAACGGCCGACTTTGCAGAATTGGCTAAAGTGATTGATCTTCCCCCGCGCCCAGCAGCGAGCACCAGTGATGAAGGAAAAAGCCGACGTCGTGGCCGAGCAGCGCGCAGGCGAGCTCGCCCTGCGTCCGAATAACGCATTTTAATGGCGTCTTCTGTCACTGACGAGACCCGCGTTTCAGCCTACTACGCTACGTTCTTTTTCTCGATTGGAACGGTAATGCCCTTTGTTGCCTTATGGCTAAAAAGCATTGGCATATCATCCACAATGAGCGGATTTATTTTAGCCGCTCCTCAGTTAGCTATCGTATTGCTCAATATCGTCGTTGGCAGCTGGGCCGATCGGTTATCGGATTGGCGCTCCGCCATTGTCTCTTGCAACTTGTTAGTGCTTGTTCTGATGTTGGTACTCACGGTTTGGCAAACTCCGTGGGCCATTTTGATTTTATGGACGTTGTCAGGGCTTTTCATGATTGCAAGCGCCCCCATAACCGATGCCGCCGCGCTAAACATGAGTGAAAGGCGCGGTAGCGACTTTGCAAGAATTCGTGCGTTAGGCTCTATAGGTTTTGTTGTTGGCATTTTGGGCGCAGGCTGGCTGTTTGATGTTACTGGCATGCGATGGTTTATCGGGGTGTTACTGGCAGGTGCTGTGTTGCGAGTAGCATCAGCCATCGCATTACCTCAATTTCGCCACCGTTCGAATTCTTCACACACTCATTCGTTAGGTCTTTCATCATCAGAAAGTAAACACCGTTCAGCTCAATGGTTTAAAGGCTTGGTGGCGGGCATGGCCTTATTTAAGCAACCTGGCATTTTCGTCGTGATTTTGGGCGCAGCCTTATTGAATGCATCGCATAGCTTCAATAACATCTACTCGGTATTGCATTGGACGCAGCACGGCATCTCAACCACTTGGGCATCTTTTTTATGGACCATTGGTGTGATTGCCGAAGTGGCTTTAATGTGGCGATTTAAAAGTTTATCCAAACGCGTATCGGCCCGGCACTGTTTATTAGCCGCCTGTATCGCTTGTGTTGTGCGCTGGTTCATTACAGGCATCAACCCTAACTTAACCGCTTTGATGTTTTTACAAATGCTGCACGGCTTAACGTTCGGTTTAACGTTCCTTGCATCGGTAAATTTTATTGCTAAACGAGTTGATGCAAACCATGCAGCGCAAGCGCAAAGTGTGCTGACCACACTCACAACATTTTTCATGGCTATCGCAACGTGGATGGCAGGTTTTTTCTACGCAACCTTAGGTGGATACAGTTACTGGGCGATGGCGTTGATTGCGTTAATTGGCGGTGCGTTGATTTTAAGTAGTTATCGAACCACGCTGGAAGATTCGAAAAATAATTAGCTACTGAACGCCGAGCACAACGGCTGATTGACCATAACGGCAGCGCAAGGAGGAAGCGGTCAATTTCTCCGCTGCTGCTTCTTATTATGGCGCGGTTTTCTTGATTGACGCTGCGTATTGACGAAGGGCTTCGTTTACAGCATCAGAATTGGGAAACAATGTAGCTAAGTCTGGTTCAATCACTACAACATTCGAACCCTCTTTGTATGAGTCGTGATGTTTACCGCGAACAGGCTTACCTAAATCTCCCAGAGAATATTCAGACCGCAGTTCATCTTCAGAATTTTTCATAAAACAGTAAATGGTAAACAACGCTTAACTTAAACCCCACCCATTAGCTTTTCATCAAACGGATAGGTGGTTAAATTTTCGTATCCATCTTCAGTGATCAATACTTGATCTTCTAATTTAATCGAAAAACTTCCCCCCTCAGGGCTAACTAAAGCTTCAACACACAACACCATGCCCGGTTGCAGTTCGTAATCAAAAGCGCCTTCGACGAGCTGATCTGGGTAAGCCACCAAAGGCCATTCATCGCAAAGACCAACCCCGTGCATTAAACATCCATACTTAAGCGATTGGTATTCAGGTTTCAGCCGGTGACTTTGATGAGTGAGTTCTTGAATATTTAAACCCGGTTTCAATAAATCCATATTTTGCATAATGTGTTCATGACCATGCTTCATGGCTTCAATCATTTCCGGTGGTGGAGATTCATCACCAATCCACCAGCTACGACTAATATCTACACAAATTCCGTAACTTCCCACAAGATCAGTATCGAAACTGATGATTTCGTTATTGTTGATAATACGTTGCCCGCATTCTTGAAACCAAGGGTTGGTTCTGGGGCCAGAAGCAAGTAATCGGGTTTCAATCCATTCACCACCGCGGCGAATGTTTTCAGCATGAAGCACAGACCACACATCGTCTTCAGAAATTTCGCCATTGGGAATTTTTTCACGGGCGAATTTTTCCATTTTGGCTACAGAGGTTTCACACGCATGCGCTGCGCATCGCATCGCTAAGATTTCATCTGGGCCTTTTATCGCACGTGTTTTTTCGGTCAGTTCTTCGCCGGGAATCACTTCAAAACCTTGAGCTTCTAATGCTCTCAGCCCATGCAACATGATTTTATCGACCGCTAATCGCTTGTTGTTGCCACCGTGTTCTTTAATAAGCACGCGCACTTCGTTAGAAAAGGTATCAGCCGCCACATCGATTCGATCACCACGATCGAAGTAAAATAGATCCGCACCTGAACGCTGCTCTTTCACCAAGGGATTAAATTCAGATAAGAAAGGAGAATTTTTATAATCCCAAATCACCATGTACCCATCTGCACATAACAGAACGGCACGAAACGGATTGTGCGTATTCCATAGTTGCATGTTCGTGCTGTCGGTGGCGTACCGAATATTGAGTGGGTCAAACATCAACACCCCACCTAAGTTCCGATCAATGACATGTTGAGTTAACCGCTTCCATCGGTATTCGCGCATAGCGATTAAATTGGGAAGCTGCAAGCCTGCAGCCTCCCATTCACGATAAGCTAATTGAGTGGGACCAATTTCTATCCGATCATCGTTATTGGGTGATCCATCGGCTAAATGGGCCCCTTTGGATGGGTCTATTTTTCGACTTTCACGATAGGGTGCATGGGTTTGCCCATTGGTTGAGTGCTCCATAGCGGCTGCCTTTTCATCGCAAAAAATTAAGAGATGTGCCGATTGTATCTGTTGCTGACTTGCCCGTCGATAGGTGATTCCATATCGAATATTTTGTCGCCCATCACTCTGTATAAACTAGCTCAGAAACCGCATTTTTACGTAAATACCAATCGACACTGTTCTCACCGTTTGAGGTAACCCAATCTTTAAACATCGGATACGCTTTCGATATTTCGACCCATTCCCTAGGGTGTAACCAATCATCAGCCACTTCCAATGCCCACGGCATACCGTTATCAGTTAAAAAATACGTACCGTTATCAGGCACCGTTCGATCTTGGCCCAAGTTAGCGAATAACGACTGATCAAACGCTTCAGTTGGGGATTGGTTTTTCAGATGAATCTCATAGCTTCGCCCAGGCGGTGTGATGAAATGATGCCCATGAAAAGCACCAGGTGTTGCAAATAAGAAGGGATCAAACACACCAGATAATTCTACATGTTGAGGCTCATTAAATGGAATCGATAACGTAAAGTAGAACTCGACCTCAGCCCCACAACCAGGTTCTGTTTGGTAATAAAAACACTCAGGGCCAGCGGCTACATGATCAAACACATTCTCAGTAATCAAGAAAATAGCTTCTTTACGATTGGGTTCTAAAGGCTCTACCTCTACTTTACGATCACTTATAGTAAATTCGAGATTATTAGTGTTTATCGCATTGCGGCTAACACCCGGCAAACGAATTCCAAAACCGTTATCGTAATGAGCACCCGACGCAGTCACTCGCCCTGCAATATCCACTCTTGTGTAACCTCGTGAATCTTGATATGTGACGGTGCGCAGTTGGGTAACCAAATCGTTCATGTCATAGTCACCAACAAATGGCCAATTGTCTTCAAACGCAACGGTGGACCAACCTGTGCGAGATGGGTAGGTAGTAACGATTACAGGGTCTGTTAAAAGCATCACCGGATAATCCTCTACTTCGCCATCAGGTGCACCACCAATAGCTTCAACTCCAAAAACGCTAGAGATTCGGAAACGGGCCCATGACTCTCCTTCCATCACATTAGCTGGCATAGTAAAAGACACCGTTTGTTCACCGACTTGAAGTAAGGTATCGGTTATTACGTGATCATTGCCATCGAATACTCCGTTACGATCTACATCGAGCCACATGTTTAAGTAACCACCATTCGGGGCGTTTACTATCATGCGCGCCACTTGATGTTGAACAAGGTTACCGATAAAGGTAATACCATCTTCATCGTCACCCTGTTTATTGTCTGACAACGGGAATGCGTAAGCGTCAGATTCGCCATCCACGCTATTGCCCAGCTTGATGGCATTAGAACCTTCGGAACGATTGCTTGCAATGGAACCTAATCCGTGACGTGCACCATTAGAACCAAATGAAGTGCCGTAACTATCAGGAGCATCTCCAAAATCTAGTAAATTAGCCTCGTTCATTTGTACAGGGGCGATTGCACATCGAAAGCCATCATTAGAAGTTGAAGAAGGCCCTGCTGCGAAAAATTGTGCTTTGAGTTCGCTTGAATCAATACTTAATTGATATACTTTACCGTCTCGGTTATTACCTACGTACAAATGACCACTGGCATCAAAATAGGCAGCACCGAAAGTACCGCTTATACCCGTATTGCCTAACGATTCACTCGTACCCAACTCTGGGTCAATAACGTAAAGCTCACCTTTACTATTAATCGCATAGGCGAATCCATTTGTGGGATGAAAAGCAAAGTCAGCGATGCGCAGATTCATTGAGCTGCTACCGGCTACCTTATTCATCTTTAGGTAGTCTGGTTTATTTGAATCCAGTTCAAAATAATATAGGCCATAGGAATCGCCTTTGCGATACACATAATAGCGATTGTGAACAGCCGATACGTCACCAACGTAAAAATCTTGATCAGTGATATTGGCATCCTCACTAAACAATTCAACTGACCAATCGTTGTGCATTCGAACAGGTTGGCTATGGGTGTAACTCCAACCGTATACGTATCGATCATTCGGGTTAAAGCCCAACGCGTTTAATCTAGCGGTTGATGTTCCACCCGAGTGCTCATGGCTTTCGGCTGATACATTGTAATCTCCTGTTAGTAAATCCATTCCGTAAGTACGAGATTGTGTACCTTGTGTTAAATAGGCTTTTGGTGAGCATTCTGAAAACGCCGATGCGGCATATTCTTGCGCAATGGCGTTCTTTGTAGGCACAATTTGCAGAGCGGAAGCTAATACACCAACGATGATTAACGGAAGGTTTGCGTTACTTGCCATTAGCTTGCCTTTTTTTATTTTTATATTCATTTTATGGTTTGATGCGTGTAAACAATCAGCCATCATTATTCGAAAATATATTCTTGGTATTGTGGGTGACGCAAAGGGTCTTCAAACCAAACTACACCTAGAACCTTCGTGTGGTGATTAACTAAATTCAGCTGTGTTCTGAATTCGCCAGCTAAGAGAGGTGCGGTTAAAAAACAACTATCGTAGTTAACAGCGTAAGCGCCATTATCTAGGAGGTTGTAGTCAGTACAAAATGAAACATCAGCCTTATCAGCTACTGCTTCAGGCATTGATATAGAAACGGTTGTTCGGTGTGAAGTATTAAATTTAAAATCATCTGAAACCTGAAGCGATGCGGTTTCTGTTTCAGGAACCTGAACAATCGCCTCCAATTCTTCGTTAGTTGTCGCAATATAGGGACTACTAGCGGATAAGCTGGATTGATTTTCAGCTAATGCCGCACCGACACTTGGCTCAGTGAGATCATCATTGGATGATCCGCATGCCGAGGCTAACAATGCAACAGCCATTACTGTGATAACACCTATGTTTTTTTTGGACATCTTTATTTACCTTTTCTCTATCGGTTAGATATTTTTGTATCCAACCTAATGCTCAGTGGCCTGACGGTAAATCACCGTTTTTTAGCAATGATCAAGAAAGTTAATGATTTCGTCACTGAAATCATTTCTCGTCTGTTATGAGTAATTCTTATTTTTTTTGAGGATTTAAAACTATCCAACCTGGGCCTGCATCGCTATGATGCATCGCGATTCTGACGAATCGTTACTGTGTTGGCATATTCATGGAAGGAAAATAAATAGAGCGTTTTTCTATTCGTTTTTCTATTCTTAGGAGCAATAGAAGGGAGCAGTAGAAAGCTGCTATTCGCGACTGAGAGATACGCGTAACGGATAAGCATTGATTGCTTAGTTGGCCCCGTCGATTGTGATTAACGGCTTCGCCATCTATCGTTTTTAGCACTATTACTTAGAGAAGTACATTTTTTCAGAAGTAATGCACAGATACAGTTCACATTAAGTTACGGTACTTTTGATAGGAAAGTATTTATTCAAAGTTACCTGTGTTCTTTGCCGATATTTAACTATAACAACCCATGTAATTTGGGCTGCCTCGCCCTCACCTAGTATTTCACTTTTAATCAAGAGTAATGACTACTTCTTCTGATTCCCATACGATACTTTGGGTTCCACGCTTTTGGCCAGCGGTGGGCGGCACCGAGTTTCATTCAAAAGAACTAGCCAAACATCTATCACAATTTCACAGAGTGACAGTGCTAACCCATTGCACGACAACAGAATCACAAGAACGGTCCTTAGCATCATCAGCTGCTCTTACAAAGTTCTCAGAAACAATCGCAAGCAACGTACGAATCATAGAACTGGCTCCTAAACCCTTTTACACAAAGGCCTTGTTCTTACTAGGAAAACATCACGCAGCCAATAGATTCACAAGGTTTCTGTACCAACGGATTTTTACTTTAGCCTTTAGAAGTACGGTAACGCCTTTACTGCAAGGCGCTGATCGAATACATTTTATTTATAACGGTTTAACCGAAGCATCAAACTTAGCAGCTCAACAAGCACAAAAACTGAATATTCCATTTATTTTTACGCCAAATATACTGGATACCAGGGCATCAGGCAGTGATTGGGGCACACCCAGTTTTCATAAATTGTATAAAAAATCAGAACGCCTAATTGCGTTAACACAGCATGAAGCACAATGGCTAAAGAATCGTGGAATTAATGAGAATAAAATATCGGTAATACCTTATGGCCCTATTTTGGAGCCCAGAGACCCATCGCAAGAAAAGGCTCACATAGCCGAATTACTTTCCTATCGATACATATTGTTTATAGGTCGATTGGTGCCTGGAAAAGGATCAACACTTTTGTTGGATGCCTTTCACCAATTGAGCACTAAGGATCAC
>CALHNS010000107.1 GCA_938035125.1 uncultured Granulosicoccaceae bacterium
CTAAAGGGGTTTGCCTGAAGTCGGCATTGCGCTTGCAGTGATCTACGCCTAGAATATGTCCCAGTGCCGGTATAGCTCAGTTGGTAGAGCAACTGACTTGTAATCAGTAGGTCCGGAGTTCGACTCTTCGTGCCGGCACCATTTTTCTCAAGCGTCAAATCTTGTGGTTAGGCACATTAGCCTTCCTTCATCTACCAGAAGGCCCACACAAAAAAATTTGCGCCACCCCAAACGAAAAACCCAACGCAAAGAACAATCTTCGCGCTGGGTTCATTGTGGCCGTGAGCAACCGGCCTAAGCTTTTATTAAAACTAGAAGCGATAGTGCAATGCGATACCGGTTCCAAGCAGTGAGAATCCGGAGAACGCATCGAAGCTACCTAGGCTTGCGCCGATTTCGAAAGAGGCGAATAACGGAGGCAGATCGGGAGATAGGCCGCGAAGGTCGTATTCAATGCCTGCACCACCGCCAAATCCAACGGTTGATTCGGTGAAGAGGATAGCGTCAAATCGAAACAATGCTACTGATGCGTATCCG
This sequence comes from uncultured Granulosicoccaceae bacterium, assembly GCA_938035125.1. Classification (GTDB taxonomy): domain Bacteria; phylum Pseudomonadota; class Gammaproteobacteria; order Granulosicoccales; family Granulosicoccaceae; genus Granulosicoccus. The sequence goes on from CALHNS010000107.1 coordinate 538, forward strand.
TAAATTTCGTAAAAAGGCCCGGTGTTGAATGCGTAAAGGCCTCTTACACCGTAGTTGGTTATTGAGCCAGTGAAATCTAACGTCACTTGGCCGGTAATTTTTTCTGTGGCTCGGTATTTAAAACTGAAGCCGGTTGTTTGATTGCCCAGTTGAATTCCGGCGGCAAATTTCTCATTTCCTGAGGTTGAATCCTGGCTGTAAGCCGCGGTGCTGGTTGCCAAAAGTAGTGCTAAGGCAAAGCAAGCTTTGTGTAGTAATTTCATGCGTCTCTCTTGCGTGTAGTGTCTTATGTAAAAGTTTCGCACCGGTATTAACCGATGGTGCGATGTAGGTCGGACTCGCAGAGTATTTATCTCCGTTAATCCTTTTAACGAACCGCAAAAAAGATCTTAACGCGATTACCACATAAGATCGTCAGGTATTTCGAAACCAGCGTAATCATCGTCAGTATTCTCGGTCTCAGTTGATGAATTACGCAGCACTAACACGCTCTCATCGCGCTGGCAAATTTTATCGCACACGGGTGCTGGAACAACGGTATAGTGGTCGTTGAAGGTAACGATGGCCAGCTGCCCGTTGATGAGACCGTCGCGATGGGTTTTCTGCAATGCCAAAGATTTAATGCTGGACCCATGGGTAAAACTAAATTCTACATCGCCGCGTTCACCGATCTGATTCAGTTCAATCAGTTGTTTTATCTGTGCCTGAATAGCCCGAGTTTCCGCCTCTTTTTGTTTGGCTTTGTTTAAGGCTTTGTCTCGTTCTATTTGTCGCTTCGAGGCTTCTTCGGCCAGGAGAGTGGCTTCATCTTTCACCTCTTTGCCAGAGCGTTGCATTTTCTGTTTGGCGTTTTTTGCTTTACGAGCTTTCACCGCTTGTTTTTTATTGGCCAGCCCAGCTTTAAGTAATTGGTCTTGTATCGAATTGCCCACAGCGGGTCTTCTCTTGTTGAAAAATTGCCAGCTATCGAGAATACCACCGCGCTAGATGAAGCGATATAGTGATTGAGGGTTACTAGGGTATGAAAAATATGAGCGTACAGGGTGAAACGAATCTGGACACGCTGATCGCATCGATGCAGCCTGAGATACACGATGCTGTCTTTGTATTCGCTACAGTTCCTGCTGATTTCCAGTGGCAATCTTTGAGTCCTGTCATGGTTTTTAATGAATCCGAAGGGGTAACCCTGATTCTTAACCAAGCGGTAAGCAAGGCGGCTGGAATTGATAGCGAATTCCCCTGTCGTATGATTACGTTGAATATTCATTCTTCGTTGGATGCTGTAGGGTTTTTGGCTCGCATCACCACAACGCTTGCCGCTCTGGGCATGGGGGTTAATCCTGTGTCGGGTTTTTATCACGATCACCTATTTGTACCGGTTGAAAGAGCAGCGGAGGCGATGGATGCTTTGGTGGCTATGGGACGGTATAAAAATAGCTAGCAAAAGTCGCTAGACTCTACTCAGATACCAATTGCCTTGCCGCTCCAGACGAGGTGAAAAACCATGGTAGAAAAGGTCACTATGAAAAAGTCGTTTGTCGCTCAATCTTCATCGAAAGTTGTCTTATTGGGTTGTATTGTCTTTGGTGGGTTTTTTATTGGTAACGCTTTCGCTCAGTCGGCGGGTTCGAAGAATCTGTCGCAGCTGGTTACTAATCAAGCCCTGGTTGATTCGCTGGATTTATGTGAGGGATTGATCACCGATCAAGAGCCGCGAAAGGTTCGCCCCGTGGCTCGCCCGCCGTTTGGGCAACGTTACCGTGACCCTGCCTTTGGTACCACTGTTATAAGAATAACCAACAGCGCAGCGGATGAGGTGTTTAAACCTTCGTACAGCACCATGCAGGCGTGGAATGCAGATGAATCCCTGCTGTTGTTGTACAAACAATCCAATGGCGATGGTCTTCACATATTGCTTGATGGATTCACTTATGCGCCCATTAAAGCCTTAGATTTTTGGCCGACCGATTTAGAAGAGGTGTTTTGGAGTCATAACGATCCTGATATTTTGTATTACGTCAGTGCGCAGCATCCTACCTATGGCAGCCTTATGAAGCACAACGTTCGTACGGACGAAGCCACTGTGTTAAGAAACTTTGAAAATATGTGCGGCAAAAACATTGCTCCCACCTCTGGTGGTGACGTTTTAATGCAATCGCTTGATGACAACACTTTTGGTTTCCGTTGCGACACAGGTGATAATTGGACAGCGTTTAGTTACAACGTGAAGGAAGATAAAGTAATCACCCAATTGTTAGGTGATGGCAAAGACTTTGATAATTGGACAGCGCCACTGCCGTTACCAAAAAGTGATGCGTTCTGGATGCAAGGCAAGGTCATCGGCCCCGATTTGAAATCAGTTCAAGCTACATTTGATATGTTCAAACATCATGAACATGCCGATATCGGACTGGCTCATGATGGTCGTGAGGTGTACTACGCCACAGCGTTCAACATTTCCGAAGGTCGTTGCAACAACGATGTGTACGGTGGCGTTGGGCATTTAATTGAACATGATTTTAAAACCGGCGAATGCCGCCCAGTAATTACTGAAAAAGACGGTTATCCGTACACCACTCGTGGCACGCATATCAGTGGCCGAGCAACACGCAAACCGGGTTGGGTGGCGATGTCTAGTATTGGATACGACAAACTGGATTTTTTCACTAACGACAATAAAGCCTCGCCGTTGTTTTCTGAAATATACCTTGTCGATACCAATCCGAAATCTGAGCGTGTGTGCCGAGTAGCGCAACATCGCTCGTTTGGAAAATCGGCTAAGAACGGTGAATACCACCCGTACTTTGGTGAACCCCACGCCACGATTAGCCCCAGTGGTACGCGGATTATTTTTGGCTCAGATTGGTACGATTCAGGGTCAGTTGATGCCTATGTGGTGGAATTACCGGCATACTCTAGGTTGATCAAATCTCAGTAG
>CALHNS010000108.1 GCA_938035125.1 uncultured Granulosicoccaceae bacterium
CACTAGCCTTAAACCCTGGTTACCAGCAGCACGCCACAGTTGGACGCACACAACTTTTAAACTGGCAGCCCCTAAAGGATTTCCGGATGCTTGGGACACACAGCGTCGCTGGTCTGCAGATGAAGTAACGCCGTTTGAAAAAATTCGCGTACTTGAACCCAAAGTAGCAACAAACATGGTAGAACGCATGCGTTCGCGATTCACTCAACGATTTCCCAGTGTTGAACAGCCAGAGATTGCAGAAACTTGGTCGGGCATGATTGACGCTATGCCAGACATGGTGCCCATTGTTGACTCAGTACCGCAAATACCCAGCTTAATGTTAGCAACAGGTATGAGCGGACATGGATTTGGCATTGGGCCTGGTTACGGACGAATTATCGCGCGGCGACTGTTGGGTTTGCCTGATGAACATGATCTTTCACGGTTTCGGTTTAATCGCTTCACTGATGGATCGGTACTTCGACTGGGGCCTTCGATATGATCGCTGGCTATTGAGAATGCTCGTCTAGTACGATATTCACCGCGGTTGAGGGCAATTAATCCTCAAGGAATATTTCAGAACAAGGTTCGCTCACACACCGTTAGTTTGAAATATCTTGAATTGAATCAAACCGACGGAACCATGGGTTATATAACTTTGCTTGTTGAGGCATTTTGGCAAGCGCAGCTTGCGCTTCTCGCGTTGAACTAAAGCTGCCATGAACCAACGCATGCCATGAGCGACCATTCCGATCAAACTTAAAAATGGCCGTCGGTTCGGGTAACTGATTCTTCTCCAAAAACGATTCCAATAATGCTCGTTCGGGGGACGCACTAAATTGTATAGTGACATTCTCTGGCGGTTGTTCCGCTAACCAATCCGAAACGCCCGCGCTCCCGTCAGCAATTTCTGGAGCATTTTGATGGTCTGTTATGACGCCTTCTGGTTCTTCCGACTCACTGTTAACAACCGAGTTTGAGGCAGGAGTTTCAGGTTTCTCTTGCAAGTCGGATTCTGTAACCGGTAATTCATTCGATTGAGCTTCCGCTTCACGTATTTTACTCTCTAACAACTGATCAGCCAGAACGTCCACTTGGGCATCAGTTGCACTACTAGAACCGTTAGTTGCTTCACTCTTAACTCGTTCAATCAATTCATCTGATCGAAGGTCCAGCTCATTTTGGGTAAGTGCGCTGACCTCTGATGTCTTCTCAGCAGAATTGGCATTAGGAAGGACTAAAAGGACGGTACTGACTATGAATGACGCTATCCAGATTCGCATAAAAATCTACACCCTGAGCTTGAGTTAGCGAGGTCACCTTACCTCCTTTAGTTCAGAGATTACTGCAAAATTATTACCAAGAAAAATAATTTGCGTGAATTTTGTGCCCCGGCCATACCAGCGCCCCCAACCCAAGACCAGATTCCAACGACCCCCAGCCCAGGCCAACCAACCCAAGATGCAGGTCCTTTTTTGAAGTGGTGTTTGTTGGCCAGGGTCTTCAGCGGCAAGGATGCCGCTGCGAAGCCCCCCATGGACGGGTTCATGGGCGCCCCTGGACAATAAACACCGCTTCAATGAAGGGCCGGCCGCCATTTATAACCGCCTACAAAAAAGAAGTACAACGCTTTTTTAATCAAAATAACGAAGAAACTGTATTTGTTTGGGAGTCGATCTTCAGAACAGAACCCGGCACGCGGGCTACCGACAGAGGTGACGATTGCAATTCATCAGCAAGATATCAATTCCTTCAATCCGACGAAAACATCGCTTTCGAGTTCAATTTTATACAGGAAGACTTTTCTGAAAATCAAGCTTTCAAAGATCAACGAATTCGATTACAGGTTATCGTACAAAGCTCTGCAGGCATATTTACAGATAGAAGCGCATTTACAACATTTGAATTAACTCAACTTGATTTAAACAACTCCGAAACCCCACCCGACGTTGTTCCAGCCCGTGAGAGTGTGTATAAACCGGAATTAACTATTGATTGTATTGCGTATTTTGACGCACTACAGCGTACATGGCTTAATAGCACCGGGCAGTTTGTACGATACGATGTGGACGAGCAGGCTCAACTTCTATAGTAACAACACTGGTGTAATTCATGAACTAACAGAAAAGTCATTGATGAAAACCTGTCGAACACTTCTGACACTGAGCTTCTGCTACCTACGCAGTGCCCTCACTTAGAAACAAACCACAACCCAACAACAAACAAGCACATTAGGAAATCGAATGCTGCACACAACGGAGGAAACCACTTAACAATTGGCGTATTCACGCGTTCAACATGATGGGCTACATCCCAAGCCCCATGAATAAAGTAACCCAGTGCAATAAACAGCGGCGATACAAGCAAACCAAGTACTGAAGCCACAAAAACAACCACCACAAACGGCAACTCAACAATGGAATACCTTGCCCCAGCTGGCGTTAGAACAGCACCACCATATACACAAGAGGTTAGCGCAAGAAACAAAGCATATATCTGCAACTGATAGCCACCAGCAAAAAAATGGATAGCTATTACAAAAGACAGACTAAGCCCTATCCCAGTCACCATCATCTTCAATCGCATATTCATTAGGCTACGCATTAGCTATTTGTTTAGCGCAGTATACGAACATCTGAGATGGCATAGATCTTCCAACCATTTTTTGTTTTAGTCCATGCGTAAAACGCATTAATATCCTCTATGGGAGCCCCGTCATCGCGCACTCGAGTTCCAGATTCCAAAATTAAATGCGCTTTTGTGTCCGAAATACCTACAACCTTATAACTCATATTTATTGTATCGCTCCATCCGGTTTTCTCACGTAAAACCGATGGGCGAACAGGAAATTCATCGATCAAGGTCACGACCCCCTCACCGACATAAGCCAATGGATAAGAAACAAGGGAATTGATCGTCTCAATATCATCGGTTAAGAAAGCCTGCAAGTATCGTTCGTAAGCTTGAACAACCTCACCGCTGGGAGAATTCGTGGATTCTGACATGGTTTCAATCCATTTTGAAAACGTTCATTGGGCCGTTAGCTAGTATCAACTGCCACCAACTAACAAGATTTTTATTTGTTATTCAAATCCTACGTTACCCATTCCTTGAATACTACCAGTGATGTTCACGTTAATTCCTTTCTCAGCAATATTATCGTTACCGTTTATAACGCAATTACCAACGCTGACATTTTCAGAAAAACGCAGCAAAGAATTGCTGCCGTTATCCGAAGCATTCTGATAATAGATTGAATGTTAATCGTATGATTCAAATCTGCGATTGTTAGGTCTGTAACTAGATCGGAATTTATTGTCACAGTATCACCATCCCCAGTTATCATTACAATATTCACGTCCGCATCCGTAATTTCAGAACCTACTATCGCTCCGTTCTCGGCCCCCACTTGAAATACAGCCAGATTTTCTAGCTAGTTGATTTGACATACTAACTAAGCTTTGAAGACGACGTTTCCGAGGAGAAACCCGTATCGTAAATGCCTATATTTATTAACTCAATCCACTCAATGTAAAAAAAGAAAAGGCCATCTCTTGTGAGACAGCCTTTTTATTACCCTAAAAATCTATAACATGCATGTCGACTACTACAATCTTTACTGCACCTGCACCACGAACCTAGATTACCTAGGTACATTGTTGTGCTTCGGTCAAATCTACAGTAATTGATTCCACACCACCTATTGAATCATCTGGGTTAATGCCGATGATAATAAAGTTATGCGCTTGATTTTCCGGCAAGCCAGTAAAGAATTGACTGGTTCCGGGAGTGAAGTTAACTGTCTCACCATTGAGTCGCACTTCATAACCTTTAAAACTGACCTCAGGCCTATCCCAGAAAAGCTCTAACGAGTTAGGCCCGTAAACAATCGCTTGCAAACTAGTTGGTGTCAAAGGACGATCGACGTTATTTAACTCTGACGGGTTATCACCCGGCGATGCAACCGTAGAAATAGTAGCCACGTTAGATAGTGGATCTGTGTGCCCTGATATAGAAACCGTTTGCACTTGGTATTCGTAAGTTTGACCCACCTCTAATGTTTCATCGATATAGTTAGCTCGAGTCGTTACAAATTCGAGCAGTTCCCCGTTTCGAAAAACGTTGTAACCACGAATATTTATTTCACTATCGAAGAACCGAATCTCTTCAGGTCGGTTCCAAAGTAGCTCAGCTGTTGTATCCGAATACTGAATGGCCGTTAACTCAGGAACAAATCCTACAGCTCCATTCGTATTAACGTCCGTGAATGTGGCACTGCCCACCCAGCACTCACGCTCGAAACTGGTTGTTACCCCACACCCTGTGAACCGAACACGATTTGGATCTCCAAAAAAAGTAGTACCTGAAAGTCCTAAATCGATTTCAATAAAAGGCCCTGCATTGGCCGCTGCTGCCTCAATTACTGCGTTAGTCGGGAGCTCACTAGAACTTGAAGTCACAACACAATCAATAGACCCATCTAAAGACAAACCACAGACTTGGCCAAACCCATAGGCTAGGTCAGTGTACGGGCTGCCTTGAACAGGAATGCCAATATCTACCGGTGCGCCCCAACAGTGAATATCACCTTCGGTACTTAAAATACAAGACGATTTCCAAGCGGATTCAATTTTTTCGGCTGCAGGTAAATCCGCAGGTGGTAGTACGAACGAATCAGTTTCTGCACCCCAACAATCCACATCACCATTAAGCCTAACTGCACAGGTGTGAAATTCACCAGCAGCAATATCTTTATAGCGCGCCCCATTATTCGGCGGAACAGTTCGCTCGTTAGTATCTAGCCCCCAACAAACTGCGTTACCGTTTTCTCTGATGGCACAGGCGTGCGCCTCACCAACGGTAATCTTAGTGAGTGCAGTTGCATCGCTGGGAATATCCTGCTGGCCAAAGTCATTGGAACCCCAACATCGTGCTTCTCGGTTATCTCCAACGATGGCACACACAAAACTTTTCGCCGCTGCTATGTCCAGCACCGTTGGAAGATTAGATGGCGGCGTAAGATCTAGTCTATTAACACCTGTCTCACAATTGGCTTGACCCAATGTGTTGATTGTACAAACCACATCGGGGCCTGCACTAATATCACTCAAGGCTTCACTACCATCTTGCCCCTCTTGGGCTAACGACGATGCAGCAGCACACATCGAAAACAACATCACAAGCATTTTTCGCATTTTATTTCCTTATCCTGATGGATCGTGAATTCAATATTCATGTCACTCAGCAAATAGCAAATGACTGGTTCATTGTCTCAAATTCAAACTAAGCAGGTATAGGAAACGGGTGCCAATGCATTGGCATGATGGCTTCGTTGCGGCATCGTCGGTAGAGCCTACATCTGCAAACCCTATCCACCAACTGATGGCTAACTCTATAGCCTTCGTCTGCCACTCTTATGGTGACATAGGTATGCGAAACGGCGTTTTTACTGGATTGAAAATTCAGTTCTTGTTTATCGTTTGTCTCATTTTCTAGAATTTTGAAACATTCAAAGTATTTATGATGAGATTCTTTTATTGGCCGGGAAGTAAGTGTCAAGGTATTCGTATCGATTGGCACCTTGCAAAGCACCCACCAACAAAACTCAAATACAGCCCCTTCTTAGCAAAGTCAGTACTTGGCAAGGGTCTCGGCGGCAGGGATGCCGCCGCGAAGCCCCCAAGGATGGGTTCATGGCGTCCCTGGCCAAGTACTGACTTTGCTAAGAAGGTCGGCGCACAAAAATACCGTTGTAACCATTTACCATCGCCCACAAAAAAAGGCCAGCCTCTAAAAGAGACTGACCTTCTTAAGCGCTGCCCCCCAACAAAGGGCGCAACAAAATAAAACCCGGCAGTGACCTACTTTCACATGGGGAGGCCCCACACTATCATCGGCGCAGAATGGTTTCACTTCCGAGTTCGAGATGGGATCGGGTGGGACCCAAACGCTATGGCCGCCGGGAAAACTGATTTGAACTGA
>CALHNS010000109.1 GCA_938035125.1 uncultured Granulosicoccaceae bacterium
GGTTGCATCAACAATAGCCTGCGGCTTTGCAATGGTTTGCATACCGTTTTGCACAACACCCACGTTTTCAAATAGCGAGGTAATGGTTCTCAGTATCCAGCCCGACATATGATTTAATCGAAAAATCAATCCATTAACGACTGCGATTTCGCCAAGGCTTATTTGGCTGTGATACCAAAAATACACAGATAAAGACGCCATCCCCACAATCAACGCCGTGTTTAATAGCGTTAACGCAACCGTCATGTTCAATATCAATCGCATCATGCGGCGAAACGCAAGGGTGTGCGCACGAATCCCCTCCGCGGCAAATTCATCTTCCATGTCGTGGTGTGCAAATAACTTCACCGACTGAATGTTGGTATAGCTGTCCACTATTCGGCCCGTAACTACCGACACAGCTTCAGATAATGCAGCTGATTTATGCTTTACAGGTGGCACCATCAAGACCACGACAATTAAATACAACACTAACCAACACAGCAGTGGCAGCAGTAATCCAGGGTGTATATCAACAAACATCCAAATGATGCCGGTTAAGTAAATCACCATCATCCACGCCCCATCCAGCACGTTGATGACGCATTCGCGCAAAGCGTTTCCTGTTTGCAGCACTTTTTGCGCAACTCGGCCCGCAAAGTCGTTTTGGAAAAACCCCATACTTTGGCGCAGCACATAGCGATGATTTAACAAGCGCGTGCGGTTGGCGATGCCAGGAGCAAGCGCTAAATTGATAGTGGCACGAGACCCTAATAGCGCCACAGGGCGAACAATCGCTGTGACCAGCACCATAATAAGAATGGCCGTACCGTGTTCTGAGAAAAATCGTTGTGGTGTGCCGACCGTCATCCAATCCAACAACTGGCCTAGGTATCGGTACATTAAAAGTTCAGCGGCCGTGGCAACGCCAACTAGCAATAAGGCCAGCAGTATTGTTGGCCAAACAGGCTTAAGGTAATGCCAGAAAAAAGCCAGCGTTCCATTCGGTGGCCGATCAAGCTTAGGCGCATCCATTGGGTCAATCAGCTGTTCGAAAAAGCGATACACGCCGTTCTCCGCAATCAAAATGGGAAACATAAACCGAGCATCATTTAGCTCGACCAACACACGTTTTCTACAATGGGTTTAATTTATTCAAATTTGTGTGACATAAGGAATAGCAATTGTTATCGGTTTAAGCGTAATATAGGGATCTAGTCAACTTTACATATATCTGAGGCATAAATCGGAATGGATAAATACACCGAGATGCTGGTGTTCTCCAAAGCGGCCGATATGGGCAGCTTTTCCGCAGCAGCAAGAGAGCTGGACCTTACTCCGTCAGCGGTGAGTAAGCTTATAACCCGCTTGGAAGATCGCTTAGGAGCACGCTTGTTCCAACGCACAACGCGCAAACTCAGCCTAACCGCTGAGGGGCACGCCTTCCATGATCGCTGTGGCGCAATTTTGGATGAGATCCAACAAGCAGAAGATGCGGTCATGGCTTTGCACGATCGCGTTACTGGCACGCTAAGAGTAACTACGGTGTCAGCGTTTGCTCGCATCCAGATGATCAAGCTTATGCCAGAATTTATGGCCGCCTACCCCGAATTGCGTGTGGAGCTTGAACTCTCTGAGCGCGAAGTCGATCTTGTGGGCGAAGGCGTTGATGTGGCCATCGTATTAAGCGACGGTTTAACTGATGAGTCTTTAGTGGCTCGTCGATTGGCTGTGAATAAGCGTGTGATTTGTGCATCGCCTGAGTATTTGGCTAAGCACGGAACACCACGGTCGCCGAACGATCTACTGACACAAAACTGCTTAACGCACAGCTCTATCCAGCACTTCAACGATTGGGAGTTCAATACCGACAACGGCATCAAAGTCATGCGAGTTAAAGGTAACTTCCACACGAACAGCGCATCTGCATTGCATGAAGCGGTGAAAGCGGGTATTGGTATTGCGCGTTTGGCTACCTACGTTGTGCAGCCTAGCTTGAAATCAGGGCTTGTGGTGCCACTACTGCAAGATCACGCGGTAGATTCATCCACCATCCAGTTGGTATACCCTCATCGTCGCCATTTAAGTAACAAGGTGCGAGTGTTCACAGACTTCATGGTGTCGAAATTCTCACCCAACCCACCTTGGGAACAAAACTCTTAAGTAAAGCTTTCAACGCATAAGTTAAGTAAGAAATACTAAAGAAAAAAAGGGCCGGCTAATCATTTGATTGCCGGCCCTTTTTCTTTACTTAGAAAAGTTACTACGTCGATTAGAACTTACAGAGCGCTTTCGCCGTCTTCTTGAGTACGAATGCGAATCGCTCGATCTATAGTTTCTACAAAGATCTTTCCGTCACCGATTTTGCCAGTATTAGCACTGCGCACAATGCCATCGATACAAGCATCAAGAATGGCATCTGCCACCACCACTTCAACCTTTACTTTAGGAATGAAGTCGATGACGTACTCAGCTCCTCGGTAGAGTTCTGTGTGCCCTTTTTGTCGGCCAAAGCCTTTGACTTCTGTGACGGTAATGCCGTTCACGCCAGCGGCGGCCAACTCTTCACGCACCGCATCCAGCTTAAACGGTTTGATGATCGCGGTAATACGTTTCATATTGTTTCTCCTAAAACCAATCGATCAACGCGAACTAGCGCGATGAGGTGGATGAAATTTTGTGAATACTAAGGTCAGCACCGCTGAATTCTTCTTCTTCGCTAAGACGAATACCCAATACCGCTTTGATTACGCCGTACACGATGAAGCCACCAATTAGGGCGATAAGAATACCCGCTATAGTACCAAGCAATTGCGCACCGATTGATACACCGCCTAAACCACCCATGGATTCAAGACCAAAAAATCCACAAGCGATAGCGCCCCAAGCACCGCACAAACCGTGCAACGGCCATACCCCTAACACATCATCAATTTTCCATCGATTCTGCGCCATGGTGAATGCCCAAACGAACAAGACACCGGCAATCGCTCCAACGGCAAGTGAACCCATAGGATGCATAACATCAGAACCTGCGCATACCGCAACCAAACCCGCTAATGGGCCGTTGTGCACAAAACCAGGATCAGTCTTGCCGGCAATCATAGCAGCGAGCAATCCGCCCACCATCGCCATTAAAGAGTTCATTGCCACAAGCCCACTAACGCCTTCAACCTCTTGAGCAGACATCACGTTAAAGCCAAACCAACCCACGGTGAGAATCCATGCACCCAAGGCTAACCAAGGGATGCTGGACGGTGCGAATGCGGCGCCAATGCTGCCATCCTTTTTATATCGCCCAGATCGTGCGCCTAAAAGCAGCACAGCAGCCAGAGCTATCCAACCACCCATGCCGTGGACAACGATAGAGCCTGCGAAATCATGAAATTCAGCCCCCGTTAATTCAGCAATTTTATCTTGAAACCCGTAATTACCGTTCCATACCATGCCTTCAAAGAAAGGGTAGATCAGCGCAACAATGACGGCCGAGGCAATCAGTTGTGGGTAAAATTTTGCGCGTTCCGCAATACCGCCAGAAATGATGGCAGGAATGGCCGCGGCAAACGTTAAGAGGAAAAAGAACTTCACCAGTTCGTAGCCATTATTCACTGACAATTCTGACGCCGAAGCGAAGAACCCAGTGCCATAGGCCACTTGATAGCCAATGAAAAAGTAGGCCAATGTGGATATGCCAAAATCGCCAAAGATTTTGACCAAAGCGTTAACCTGGTTTTTTTCACGAACAGTGCCCACTTCAAGAAAAGCGAACCCCGCGTGCATGAACAAAACCAGAATAGCGCCAAGCAGAACGAATACAACATTACTACCCGATTGCAGAGCTTCCATAGATAAGAACCATTAATTGTTGAAGAAAAACCGAACACATGTAACGCACTAATTTGGTGCAATGCATTCGATGACCTATAGTTTAATGGTTAAAAAGCTTTGTTTTGTACACCAATCAAGAATCTCACCTATCATTAAATTCATAAAGAGCGCACCATTATGGTGCATTTATCAATCAGGCTCGCAATCTTGTTCAATGGTTTGACAGATGAAGGTTCTGGAAATACCCAGCCCATCGGCAATGCTATTCAGCACGTTGCGCTCTTCCACAGTGACATCACCCTCAGCCATGGCAATCACACAAATGTCTCGCATCACCTGCATACATTGGGTTTCCGTGGCTTGTTCTTTCGCACGCTGGATGCGTTGAGGCAACTCTTCTCTAATACGATTCACATTCAGCTTATCGCTCACATCACCCTTCTCGAAGAATTGCTCGAACACTTCGATTTCCGCTTCGGTAATGCCATTGCTTGCATCAGCAACCACAAGCCCCCCTGCGAAAAGCAAATTACGCATGGCAATGGCTGCATCACTGCGAGCGTCTAAATAGCTGGGCTCCATCAGGCTCATTAAACGTTGCACGCCTACATCCATATCGTCAACTGATGTGCCTTTTTCATCCATCAGATTGGAGCCGAAGAACAGTTGCAACGCTTTAACACGTAAGGGGCTAAAGGGATGAGTGGAAAACCAATCGCCTTGAGGCGCATCTTTATCAGGTTCTGAATCGATCATTTCCATATCGCTCACCTGTTTTAAGAACTCATCCAAATTAAACTTTACGATATCGCCTGTAAGACCTGAAGATAATTTGAACAATGCGCTGGCCACGCTGTGCATATCGTTCGCACAATAGGCACCCGCACGATCAGCTGAAATCTCAGCATTTCGAGACCATGCGAATAACCGCAACGCTAATTTCGGATCGGGACGCTGGCGGCCTTTTACCAAATAACCAATAGGAATTTCATGGTGATTATAGATATGGTGCCCGAACTCATGCCCCATGACGAACTGCAGCTCTTTGGGTGTAAAGCCTTCTAATAGGCTGGAGGAGAACATGACGAATACACGCCCTTCTTCAGGCTTAAAACACATGGCATTAAATTGCGCTGAATTAAACACATACAATTCAAGCGGGGTGTCCATCGACAAGCGTTCAACGCATTCATCTGAGAGCTTATAAATGTCAGGCGCCATCTTTCGACTCAGACGCACAGAGGTTGCCAACAACTGCCGTCTAAGCCCTGTGGAGCCTTCAGCTTCTTGTTTATCCAACCACTCAGTGACCCGCTTGACCTCGCGCTCTTCACTTAACGCGTTTGCCTGTTCAAGATCATTTCGATAACGCAGATCGTCGGCGTTCATAGATTCTCCAGTATGCTGTTCCCGATTATCTCATAGCTTAATGCTAAGGATGAATGCGATGCGTGTGTTAGTTGCAGGTTGCGGGGCTATGGGCTTGCCTATGGCTGAAAATTTACATCAAGCAGGAACGGATGTGGTTGGTTTTGATGTCCGAACCGACAAGCTTTTGGATCGCTCGCCGGTACCCATGATGGGTTCTGTATTGGAAGCCCGTGCCGATGTGTTACTCGTGGTGGTTCGCACCGCCAAAGACATTAACGATCTGTGCTTTGATGTACAGGGGATATTCTCCAACACCAATCCACATCCACCCGCCCATGTCATCATCAGTTCAACCGTTGCAAAACCTGATGTACTAGCACTAAGAAAGCGGCTGCCCGAACAGGTCAGTTTAGTGGAAGCGCCTATGTCTGGCGCACCAGTGGCAGCCCGCGAAAAACGCTTATCGTTTATGTTGGCTGGTGACGATGCCCTGTTGGATCAACATCAACCGCTATTCGATGCAATGGGCCGTGTGTGTTTTCGGGTGGGAGAATTAGGCTGCGGCATGTTGGTTAAAACCATGAACAACACCTTAGCGGCAGCATCAGTTTTGGTAACACGCCGAGTGCTTGCCGATGCACGCGCAGAAGGTGTGGATGAACACCTATTAATGAATGTGCTTAACGCAAGCTCGGGCAGCACTTGGTTTAGTAAAAATTTTAACGATATCGATTGGGCGAATGAAGGCTACGCAAATACGTCAACAATTGGAATTTTAGAAAAAGACGTTCGCTGCGCTATGGCAAGCCTCAGTCGAGAACGCGATGCGTTTGATGATGCGCTTATTCATGGCTTGGTGAATTTAAGCCCCAGGGTAGACTAGGTTAGCTCAATAAGTAACACCGACTCAAGTCGCTGCAAAGCGGACACGATATCAGTGGTGCACCGATCAATCTCTCGTAAGCGAGCGCTTTGCCCGTTGATGTCCCGCCCAGCAATTAATTCTCGATGCAGTGCGTTGCCCAAATCATTTAACTTACTCAGCGGTGCTTCCACCGCCCTAAATGAATCATGATAACTGAGCAATTGGCCATCACCGTAATACCATTCTGCTGCTCGAAAGGCATGCTCTGCACCTGCATTGCGCGCCTCGGTCAGTGAGGGTGCTATTTTTCCTTTGCCTAAGGCGGTGCACACAGCGATATCCAATAATGACTTGCGATAACGCAATACATTAAATACCGCTTGATGTACGCAACCCACTTGAGAGCTTGGAAATACCGGATCGTCTTTAACAAAATCGATAAATTGATTCAGCGGCATTGGCTTTGAAATGTAAAAGCCCTGAGCCTGCTCACAACCAGTTGCAATTAAAATATTGTATTGCTCAATACTCTCCACCCCTTCAGCAATGGACGTCATGCCAAGCTCTCTTGCCATTGCAACAGAGGAGCGCACGGTGTTGAGGTTTTGGGAAGATGTGGTCATGCGTCGCACCACCCCTTGATCAAGCTTTAACGCGCTAAAGGGCATCTGGCTTAAACGGTCAATAGAGGAATAACCAGTACCGAAGTCATCCATCAGCACTTTTATACCCATGGAATTCAATACCGCTAATTCATCTAATACCACATCAAAATTATCCATCACCATGCTTTCAGTGATTTCAATTTGCAGCTCGCTGGGCTCGATGGAACCACCACTAATGTAACTGCTGATGCGTGAACTGATGGTTTGCGATATTAGATCATTGGGTGCAACATTTAGAGATATGGAAAATTCAGGAGCACAGCGCCGAACTTGCACACAAGCCTCAACAACATCATCCAACAACTTAACGGTGATGTCGTGCAACAGACCCGATGCTTCTGCTTGAGGTAAAAACACGCTAGGTGAAAGCACTCGTGAGTGC
Organism: uncultured Granulosicoccaceae bacterium; assembly: GCA_938035125.1. Classification (GTDB taxonomy): domain Bacteria; phylum Pseudomonadota; class Gammaproteobacteria; order Granulosicoccales; family Granulosicoccaceae; genus Granulosicoccus. The sequence continues at coordinate 7,091 of CALHNS010000109.1, forward strand.
GGATCATTCCACCGCACTAAAGCTTCTGCGCCTAAGATATTGCCCGTTAACAAACACACTTTTGGCTGGTAGTACATCACCAGCTCATCACGCTCCAATGCCTTTACTATTTGGCTGGCACTGGGTGTATTGTAAAGTGTATTTTGCATAAAAGTGGGCCTAAGGCGTTAGCCTTTCATCGCTTTTAAGTAGCGAGAATTGAGCCCATCACGCTTACTTTTTGGTGCAGGTGGTAAGGTTAACCACGCTTTTTCAAGCGTTTTCAGTTCTGTTTTCTTATCAGATACCGCTGATGCGGTCATGCCACTTTGCAAGTTCGCCAATTGAAATTGCATGCGTAAGGTTTTATCTTCAGCAGGCGTTTCAACATCGGCCGCCACTTCCATTCGAATCAGTAAATCACGACGCTCTTTTTCTGCCTTCTCATAATCGTATTGTGTTGATGCATTCAAATGAGCGATGGCCGCATCACGTCGAGCCATAAGCGGTCCAGCCCAATCTTTTGGCAGCTCAACATCGGTTGCCTCCCAAGCGCTCGTTACCTCTTCAATGAGAGTGCCTGTCATCATTTCAGGCATTTCCACAGCATCTTCTAACTGCTCACACAAACCAACACAACGTTTCACTTCATCAAACGCTTGTTGTTTTCGCTGCCTGCTTTTTGTTTCTTGTTGTTTAGAGTTAGCATCTAAGGCACCGCGAAAATCTCTAAATAGGAATTTCTTATCGCGTTCAGGAAATTCTGCAAGGTTATTAAATTCTGTGGTTAATGCTTGAATGGTGGCATCGTCTGCATCACCTTTTTTAGCGTGCCCACGCAGCTCTTTAATGATGTCTTTCGCTCGAAAAACATGCCCCATACTGGCCTTATATTTTTCGCGCTCAGCATCTTTTATCGTTTTGAAGATGGTGCGGCATTGCTCGTTAAACTGCTCCCACATGGCCTGATCTTCTTTACGACGGGTAATACCAACCGCTTTCCAATTCGCCTGTAAGCTTCTAGCTTGATTGGCCGCGTGTTGATTTATTTCCCCTTCGGCAAGCTTTGTCACTTTTTCGATTAAATCTTTCTTTATTTCGGCATTGGCATCATATTGAACCGCCAATTTTTCATCCAAAGGCTTTAACACTTCGGTAAAACGCTCTTCTAACTTACGATCAGGCTTTCGATCAGTAACCCGATTTCGGCTCCAATCGCGTTTTGCGTTATTAACGGTTCGTTGCAACATCTTCCAATCGGGAGATTCAGCTTCTAAATCAATTTCAGAAATCGTCTTTTCAAGCGCATCGCAAACCGCTTTCTTGTTGTTAATTTTCTCTTGGCGTTCTTCGCTTTTCTTTTCAAAGTACGCTTTGCATGGCTCATAGGCGGTATCGCCTGCGGTTTTAAAGCGCGTCCAAAGATCGTTTGATGCCCGGCTAACCCCAAGGCCTTTCCATTCAGCTTGTAACTTACGTATCTCCTTACTTAATGCATCCGGTGAGAGTTCTTGAGCAGGCAAAGCTTCCATTTGCGTACACAACACCTCTAGTTTTGGGCGAGCAGCAAAGTCTTGCCAGTCGGCCATGGTGTTTAATTCTTCTTCAGCTCGCGACAGCTTATCGGCGAACACAGATTTCTCCGCAGCCTCCATGCCGTTAACTTTCTTTTGAATACGACGAAACATGCTGCTGGCAGGGCCCCACTTGCCATCTTTCACAATGCCAGAAAGTGCAGAGAACTGACGATGGGTCGCTTTCATCCGATCATCAGATTCTTGTTTGGCTTTCACCAAGCGCGCTGTTAGTTCTTCTTTATGGGCGACTAGTTTTTCAATGTAATCAACACCGGTTAAATCAATGCCTGCCAAATGCTTATTGGTATCAAGCAACGTATCGGTGCGACGAATGCGCTCTTTCACCGCATTCACACGGGCTGTATTGGTATCAAACGCAGGATCGAACAAAACGGATACGGCATCCGCATGCGCTATTAATCGTTTGCAGTTTTCACTGTCTTTTAATAGTGCGGCAGCATCACTTGATTTATAGGCGGCAAGCTTTTCAGGAAAATCGTTTAACACCTCTATGCTTAAAGCAGGCTTAAGTGCCTTCATGCACTCATCATCAGGCACTACGGGCACAGTAACAGCGTTCGACTCCACCTTCGATGCATCAGCATTTCCGGCATCTCCACCTGGTTGCGTATCTGCGTCACCAGGTTTTTCTGATACTTTATCGATCGCAGCATTCTCGTTAGCATCAGCTACTTTTGCCTCAGAGTGCTCTTTTATTAAGGCTTCAACAATCTTTTGCTCGGCTTCAAACGCTTGCAGATGAGACCGCTTATATTCATCATCAAGCCCTGCCCACTTTGCGTTAAGTGAATCAAGCCGGCCTTTGGTTTGAGGCGACCACACACTGCCTGCTAACGCCTTCATCGCAGCAACACTTTCACTTACCGCATGCCGGGCAGCGATTTCAGACGCTTCGGTTTCAGCATGAGTATCAAGGCGCTGTTGAATTTTTTTCGCCACTTCCTTATCGCGCGTGCGACTGGTAGACAATGCCGATCGTAAGCTATCAATGCTGACCAATTTTTCAGATGCAGCTATTCTGGCATCGTGAAATTTTGATGATTGAACAATTCGAAGAAAAGCCGATTCATCTGATAATTTTGCCAGCGCGCGCAAACGAACCGATTCCACTTCAGCATCACTAGCAATGACTTCACAAGCTGCATCACTGGCGTTAATTAAAAACGCATCAACCTCAGCAGTATCTTTCTCACCACCAACCAATTGAGATAAACGGGATGTGGCCGCTTCAGACAACGCAGGGTCATCCGAGGTATTCATAACTTGATTCAATCGCGACAAACTAGACAATTTTCCAATCGCCGCTTTGCGCACGGCCACCGATTCGTCGTTATCCAGTAGTGATTCAAGCACGGATTGATGCTCAGCATTGGAGGCGTCAAATTCACTGACGGCTTCCAACCTGACTGCCTCATCCTTATGCAGATGTCGATCAGACTTTAAAAAATTTTTCACACAAATTCCGAGTTGCCAACGTACAGGGCGTTACACCTGAGAAACCAGTATACCAAGCCGCTTTCGCCTGCCTAGCACTATCGTTAGCCCCAGAGCCAGCAGGGAGAACCAATTTAGGCCACCCACTTTTATCGCACCACCTGAACTGCTCGAATTGGGCACATCAGCAACCGTCGGCACCGTTGCTACAGGTGCGGCTACCGGGCCTGATACTGGTGATGTCACTGGCGCCACAATTGGCGTTGGCGCTGTATTGACGGGCGCAGGCGCTGCGGGAGTATTGCCTGAGGCCACACGAGTAAAGTCGGTGGTGAACGAATAACTAATACGCTGATTGGTTCGCTGTGACAGATACCAAAGGCCACTGGTGGGCACCGAAAAATCACAAACCATTGAACCGTTCACTGAAGTGGGCACACATTCTGCCAAATTTGCATCACTGGTATTAGCGGCCGGACTGCTACCAAACTGCACCCGCACACCGCTGGCGTTTTGCATGCTCACTCGAAACACACCAGGCTCTAATTGATATTCAAACGATTCCACCGTGCTTGGGCTTAAATCATGACGCACGTTTTCACCCACAGCAGGACGAGGATGGCCTACACGAATAATTTCACCTACCGATGGCACCCCATTGGTGTTCACGGCATACAAAAGGTAATGCCCCGGAGGTGCAACATAACGAGAGCTAGGTAGCGTTATCGCCAAGGTATTTTGAAAACGTTCAAATGCTAACGGCACCAAACGCTGCTCTTGATTCTGAGAGTGAGTAACCGATCCTAATTTAATGAGATGCACGCGATCAATAGATTGCGCATCAGCCGAACCGATGACCATGCGCTGTGCGTAGTTAACTTGCTCAGGAACGTTATTGATACGTGGCCTTGGGGCTAGCGATCCATCGGCGGCAAAGAGATAAGGTGGTGTATAAATTTCTGCATTTTTCTCTTCATATCCAATGGCGTAACAGTCACCACAAATACCACCACCGGCAGACAATATTCGCCCATCGGCTAACAACATGGTGATGGAATGATATTGACGATCAACAAACATAGGATTCATAAGATCCCAACGACCCGATGATGGATCCCACCGTTCAACGACTTTAGTACCCGCGGTTGCGCTTACAAAACGATCACTGGCGGTGTGACCGCCACTCGCTAATACCGAACCATCTGCCATGATGGTTAAATCGTGTTGTCTACGCCCTACATTTAACGAGCTGGTGTCTGTAGTTTGTTGTGTAGCCGTATCGATGATGACTGAAGAGCTATTCGCATTGCCCCCGCCAGCCACAAGAATTTTGCCCACATCGTACATGGCATAACTGCCGTAATCACGCAAATCTATCGAGTCACGCTGCGGGCCAGGCCTAAACGCTCCACTGCCATCAGTTTCTATTACCGATACGGAATTACCCGGACCAAACGTTAAGACATCACCATCGGGTGTGGCTTGTAACCACTGATAATCTTCCAAGTTTGGCGAAGGATTAGTAATCGGCAACGCTCGCCAAGTTTGATCGAACTGAAAAACCTCACCGGCCGGTGTGGGCAAGTAGCCGCCACCAAAGGTCAGCATCTCACCATTACCCAATGCAGCAACCGATGAATACCAACGCGGTGCGTGCATGTTGGGTGCGCGCCGCCAAGTGTTCGTTTCGGGGTCATAAATATTGGTGTTCGATAAGGGGCCATTCGCACCCGCAGTGCCACTATCACCACCTGCGAACAACACACGGCCATCCCAAAGATGAGCAGAGCCTGCGCAAAACAAATCGGTGTCGGTGTCGTTATTGGTTTCTACATGCTGCCCTGTGATCGGATCCCATAAGGTCACTCGGGTGGTGAAATTATCGGTGGTGTGAGGATCATCGTCTGCATCATCTGGCGTGGCATCCCAAGCCAATACTTTTCCGTTAGGCAAAAGGGCTGCGTGTATGGCCACCAACGGCCACTCTTCAACCGCAGACCACCGCCCACCTTGTGCGGCAGACACCACAGGGGAGGCCAAACGCTTTTCGAACGAATTTCGCTGCCCAGTGTCTTCTACTGAAGCGGCCGATTCGCTGTATTCGGCAAGGCCTTCTGGGGCTGCATGTTCATTGCCGTGTGAAAGCGCAATCGCTGGCCAAAGCATGGGTAGAAGTGCGCCCACAACCGTAGCCGAGCACCGCTGTTTTAATCTATGGGTAGATTTCGTCATGAGGCAAGTATGCCCTCTAAGGTATCGGACGGAATTGGCATTTTTAAGCAAATGGACACAGTTCTCATCAACCTTGCAGACCGGTTCAAGACCTTGTTACTAACGGTAAGGGAAAAGCGGGAATGCGCCGATACTGTTGGTGTTGTAAATAGTATAAATCCATGCCTAAATTTTCGGTGTTTCAAACTATGTCGTCAGTAACCCCGCTTACCCATTCTGCCAACACCTCAGCGGCGGATATTCTTGACGCTTTAGATGAGGTACTACTAGGTAAACGTGCTCAATGCGCCTTAGCGCTAACCTGTGTTCTGGCTCGCGGGCATTTACTGATAGAAGATGTACCTGGGGTGGGAAAAACTACCTTAGCACGCGCATTTGGGGCACTTTTAGGCCTCGATTGGAAGCGAGTGCAATTTACCAATGATCTGCTGCCAGCCGATGTGGTGGGCATATCGATATTCGATACCAAAACACAAGAATTCCAATTTCAACCAGGGCCTGTGTTCACCTCTTTATTGCTGGCAGATGAAATCAACAGAGCGCCTGCAAAAGCCCAAAGCGCACTCTTAGAAGCGATGGAAGAACGCCAGGTCAGTGTTGATGGCGTTACCCGAGAGCTGCCCAATCCGTTTTTCGTAATTGCAACGCAAAACCCTGGTGAACAGCGCGGAGTGTTCGCACTACCTGAATCACAACTGGACCGATTTTTAATGGGGGTCTCTTTAGGCTACCCAGATCAGGAGCAAGAGCGGTTGCTATTGGCCAACGGCGACACTCGTGTGGCTGTGGACAATCTGGACGCTTTGATATCCCCTGGCGCGTTAATGCAATGGATGGATGACATCGATCAGGTGCATATGGCAGACAGTGTTTTACAGTATCTGCATGAATTAGTGATTCAAAGTCGCGTCGAGCACACAGGTCTAAGCCCACGAGCGGCACTCGGATTGGTTAGAGCCAGCCGTGCGTTTGCTTTTGTGCATAATCGCGATCATGTGCTGCCCGACGATGTAAAAGCGGTTTTCCCATCGGTTGCAGGGCATCGACTGACAGGTTCTGTAAACGTTGGCAAAACGGCATCGGATGCCATTCTTGAATTGGTAAAAGCACCTTAAGTTGCTAACACCATGACCGATGCTTCCATGTCATCTGAAGGGGTAACGCAACGTTTCTTTCGGCATCGCCCAGAAGATGCATTACCCCTTACGATTGAACATCAACGTATTTACATCGTGCCCTCTAAACGTGGCTTTGCGTTTCTAGCCGCTTTAGTTGTGTGCTTAATTGCATCCATCAACTATCAGTTGAACTTAGGTTACGCACTCAGTTTCTTACTAGCAGGGTTATTCAGTGCAAGCCTTCTGCATACCTATAAAAATTTAGCAGGCATTAGTTTAGAGTCGGTGCAAGGGATTTCGGTATCGCAAGGCAATACCGCAAAATTTATGTTACGCCTAGGCAACAAAAGCACGAACGATCGAATTGGCATTGACGTTAAGTATGGCAATAACTGGGCACGCACAGATCTGCAAGCCGATTCTATAACGAACCTAGAATTACCCGTTAGCGCCACCGAACGAGGCTACTTATCGCTGGGCCGATTAACCTTCACCAGCCAATACCCCATCAGTTTATGGACCACTTGGAGCTATTGCCACACACCCACTTGGGTGATTGTTCACCCGCAAGCGGAACAAAACCCACCACCTTTGCCTTGCGCCTACAAAGAGGGCGATGGCGATGCAGCTCAATTAAGCAATGACGGAGATGTTGCTGGTTTAAGAGAATACGTACCCGGAGATTCATTAACGCGTGTCGCGTGGAAGCGAGCTGCGCGTACTGGTGGCAGTGGTGAATTGCACGTGCGCGAACTCGAACACGAGCAAGCAGGCGGTGACATCGATTTAACACTTGGGCTTACCAATGCCCATGGTGTGGAGGCCCAATTATCACGATTGGCCGCATGGGTTAATGAAGCCACTAAAAGGGGTGCCTCGTTTTCATTAACGTTAGATGGCCAAACGATCAACACCAACACTGGTGGTGCTCATCGTTTGCAATGTATGGATGCGTTAGGAACTTATAAAAAAGCTAAACCAGGGGCAAGCTCTTGAGCCGCTTCAAGACCATGCTAACCGGCACCAAAGAGCCCTTGGTCATGGAGACAACCAGTTTATACGCACTGGCAGCCCTTCTTACCTTAGTTCAATTGCCCCATGTGTTGAACTTACCTATCTGGGTTAGCGTATTTGGCATTAGCATCATTGCACTTCGAGTGCAGGCGCGAAACACACCCGATAAAGCCATTTGGAAATTTTTGTTTTCAAGCCCTGTCGTAACCACGGTTGCGATAGTTGGTGCTCTGTTGATACGGCTTCACTATGGCTACTTTTTAGGGCGCGACCCGTGCGTGGCATTTTTGTTTTTATTAGTGTCCTTAAAGTTTGCAGAATATCGACGCAGTGCGGATGCCACTTTATTGTTAGGGTTGGCTTGTGTACTGATGCTTACGCAGTATTTTTATTCCCAATCAATTATTGCAGCCGTTGTTACCCTACCCGCCGTTTTTGCATTAGGCCACGCCTTAGCAGTGCTGCGAGACCCAAGCCATGAGCTGGCTGCAAAACCCCAATTACGATTGATTGGAAAATTATTGCTGCAAGGCTTACCCATTGCCATTGCATTATTTGTTTTATTTCCAAGGCTTTCTGGGCCTTTGTGGTCCATGCCAGATGATGCAACCGCGAAAACCGGGCTGAGTGAAACCATGCGACCTGGGGACATTGGAAGTTTGTCTCAATCTAATGAGGTGGCTTTTCGGGTGGAATTCGAAGGTGCCGTGCCACCACCAGATGCACGCTATTGGCGAGGCCCAGTGTTAACGCATTTTGATGGATTTACATGGAGCCCTGAAAAAAAATTCACCCACGCCTACCCAGCAGCGGTTATTCCAAGCGCATTGGAATATACCGTGATGCTGCAACCGCATAAAAATCACTGGTTGTTTGCACTGGATCAAGCGGTGTCCATTCCCAATAAAGATGGCTCGGTGGCAGCAGCGGGAACCGCCAGTAATTTTGCAACGCTAACCTCAACCGGCCAACTGTTGACAAAAGATCCGATAACACGAGTTACTCGGTACACACAACGCTCAACAGTGTCTTCAGTGTTCGATGCACCCACAAAGCCTAATCGAAGTGAATTACATTATCCTGAGAACATGCCGCGCACGGTTCGCTTGGCAGAAGAGATCCGTTCACAATCAAGCTCGGCAACAGATTATGCAAACCGTGTATTGCGAAGATTCAATCAAATGGACTACCACTACACTTTACGACCTGGCTTGTTGGGTGACACCCCGGTAGATGAATTTCTTTTCGATACGCAAGAAGGTTTTTGCGAACACTACGCATCGGCTTTCACGTTATTGATGCGCGCTGCAGGCATACCTTCAAGAGTTGTCACAGGCTACTTAGGTGGTGAGATGAACGATGATTACATGATCGTTCGGCAATCCGATGCACACGCTTGGTCAGAAGCTTACATCGATGGGGCTTGGCAACGTTTCGATCCTACCGGAGCTGTGGCACCCTCTCGCGTTGAGCAAGGATTGAGTGCCGCCTTACCGCAAGGGGAGCTAACAGGCTTTCAACACAATAAAGCCTTTACGTGGACCAAAAAGTTCTCACTGGCATGGGATGGGTTGAATCACGATTGGCAGCGCTTGATTGTTGACTACAACAATGACTCACAAGAGAGCCTCTTTGAGAAGCTGGGCTTGCCCAATATGAAGTTATGGCAAATTACCGTATTTATACTGGCCATAGCAGGGCTTTGGGCCTTGTGGATTTTACGAAGCCCATTACAAAAGACTAACAAGCGTTTAAGCGTTGCCGACAAAGCATGGAACAAAGTGGAACATTGGCTTAGCACGCAACATGTGATTCGAAAAACTTCTGAAACGCCTCAAGCATTTTTAGACCGCGCCTGCCAAGAACTAACCCACTATGAAACCGACTTACGCGAAATTGGGAAACTCTTGATGCCAGCGCGCTTCGCTGCAATTCCAGAAGCTGCGGCGGCTGAACAGGCGCGCGATGCTGAACAGCATTTAAATGATTTACAGCGAAAAAACTGCCCCAGTTGAGTGGGGCTGAACGACTCAGTTGAAGCTCCAAAGCCGCTGATTTCATCCTATCGCCTCCCGGCGTTCTAAGTTTTTGCGTTGACGCTCCAACCGATCACAGAGCACATCGATGTAGATGTCGATGTGATCGGATAAGCGCTTGGGCCGTTTTGTAGTGCACCAGGTGCGTCGGTTCAACCGATTGATCTTGGCCCGAGCATTAGCAAAGGAATGATTGATGGTGAACAACGGATCGAATCGGGTTTTCTT
>CALHNS010000110.1 GCA_938035125.1 uncultured Granulosicoccaceae bacterium
AAAAGTGTACTTAGCGTCGGCAGCACCTCCGGTTCGATACCCTAATGTGTACGGCATTGACATGCCAGCGGCTACCGAACTCATTGCTCACAATCGAAGCGTTGAGCAAATTGCTGAATTGATTGGCGCTGATGATTTAATTTATCAAGATTTAGATGATTTAAAAGCAGCCGTTCGATACAACAAAGCATCTATCGATGTGTTTGAAGCCTGCTGTTTCGACGGCGATTACGTAACCGGAGACGTTGATACCGACTATTTAGAAATGTTGGAAGCTGAGCGTTTGGACACCAATAAGCAATCGAAAAATTCAGGCGAAGACTTGGTTTTGCTGTAGCCTTTGCTAACAGATTTACAAATCGCGATGTATTATCGGCTCGGCGCCACTAGCCTATACGCAAACCCGCACGCTGAAAATCGGCGATATCAATACCAAAAGCTCCATCACTGTGAGTGGTTTTGATTTGATACACCTCGCCATTATCATCAGTTTCCATTTGCGACAAATCGACGATACGTTGCAGTGCAGGCTCTTTAATCGCATCCAAAATTAGAATACATCGTGGGCGCAGTTTATCTGTGGTGTTAGCCAATACGATGGCCACTTCACCGTTAACCATTTCAATCACGCTGCCTGGTGGAAAGATACCAATGGAATCAATAAACTTCACCACATAGTCTTCTTCAAACTGTGTGCCGCGTGCAGCATACAATTCTTGCAAAGCTAGTGATGGCGAAATGGCTTCGCGGTATACCTGACGGCTGGTCATGCAATCGTAAGCTTCAGCAATAGCCACAATTTTGGCCATGCGAGGAATTTTGTCGGCTTCTAAACCACGAGGATAACCGGTGCCGTCCACACGTTCGTGGTGCGCATGAGCAACATCGGCAGCACCGCTTAACACACTCTTCGTCGTCATCAGGATTTCTTTACCGTGTTCGCAGTGCTTTTGCATTTCAAGCATCTCTTCATCGGTTAATGGTCCTGCTTTCATCACGATTTCTTCAGGTACGCGAGTTTTACCCACATCATGCAACATGGCACAACAGCCTAAGTCTTCGAGTTCCTGTGGCGACATATTAAGCGCTTTACCAATCACGATGGATAAGGCTGCAACATTCATTGAATGCTGTGCCGTGGTTTCGCTTTTAGCTTGAATGCGGGTTAGCCAAATCGATGCATCAGGGTTTCGAACAATACTGTCCACACAACCGTTAACAGCCTGCTTTACTTTAGCGCCATCGACTTCACCGCCAAGACGTATGTCTTCGAATAAGTTATTAACCGTTCGACTTGCGAATTCATGCACTTCAACTGCTGCATCGAATTCATCTTCAACGTTCACTTCATACAACTGCGTGCTGGTGCGAGGTGTGGCTGGTAAGCCTGTACCTTTGGGCGCATCTTTTTGTAATGAAAATTCGTCGTAATCAACGTAGACGAAAGTACATGCATCTTGTATTGCAAGCACATCGGCAGGCGATTTTAATTCTAGCCCTTGGAACATGAAAGGAGAATCTTCCCACGGTATATCAAGTTCAACTACCGTCATACCCACGCGAAGATCTTTTACATCCATCTTCTTGTTTTGAACGCGGGTACGTTTGGTGCGATTTTCTTTCGGGCGCGCTTTCGGGTCGCGAGTAGGGCGGCGCGGTTTTTCGTTTTCGTCGCGCTTGAATAACTTGTTAAATAGCATTTGAAACATCGCTCAGGCCGAGGCCATAGTGTGTTGCATCAAACGGTTAAGGAACCGCTAGCGTATGAGTGTGAGCGGCCGAAAAGTGGGGATCTTAAGGGAATTGCCGTGTTTGTAAAGTACGAGACTTTTAGGCATAAAATCGCGTAACACAACGCCAAGCTCCTGATTTTAAAGGCAGGCTCAAACGAGGTATTGGGATCGTGTGAGCCGTACGGGCACAGCGCATTTAAAAGTTGAGAACCAAGTCCTTAATTAATACATTGACACAATGTCGATAGGTTGTTTTCGCATCGAATGTTACGCTTTGAGGTGAGGCAATAAAATGCAGGGAGTGGGCGTTAAGTTTCTTTGCGGTGAGTTTCATCGCCAACTAAGACCCAGTTCTGAGCACCCGGAGCGCTTCGTTTCCAGAACAGCGCCTTAAACGAGGGCCTTTCTAAGGATGAATTCTCGGTATCTTTAGGTTGGAAATACATCACGACGTTCTGTGGCTCTCCGTTGATGGAACTAGCACCTGAGATGGCTAGCGTTACATCTTTCCAACGCACCGGCCATTCGCTTGATTCGGCCTTGCTGCTTGTGTCGGACGATTCAATAAAGCCAACTGATAAGCCAGCTGATTGAATGTACTGCGTACGCCACTGAAGAAACGCCGATTTAAGCTCATTCAATTCTATATTGGGTTGTTCAATGGCTGAGGCCGATGACAGCGCTACTAACGTGTTGCTTGGATTTACTAGGGAATGCAAAGTGTTGATGTAGTCGTTACCCATAATTACACAGCCTTCGCTAGACAATGGGCCACGAGTGCGATTGTGGCGAGGAACGCCGTGCAGCCAAATACCTGATCCTGTTCGATTCTCATGGCGATCAGCCAAGTTTGGATAATCAAGAGTGAGTGCGCCTGAACCATACAGTTCGGGTAGTGATGCATCACTTCGATAGCCATCAATTCGATAAATACCTAACGGGGTTTTTAAATCTCCTTCTTTGTATTTATCAAACCCACCTGCGCCGTATCCAACGTATTGCTCCCACACTTTTGAAAGTGCTCCATTTTGTACTTTGAATACCGTTTGAGTGCCTTGTTCTAAATCAACCTGAACCCAGTGTTCTAAGCCTTTGCCAATTTTTAGAAGATCGTTTGGTATGGCATTCGTGGTTACAGCGTGAGAGGAAAATCTGTGGCTGTGACGCAATCGGGTAGACGCTTCTAGCAACAAATTCATAAAGTCTTGCGTGTAGTGGGCGCGATTGAGAGAAGAATTAAGAGAGGTATTGGCTGCATGTAATTCTGCAAAAAGCAATTGGCCTAAGTGGTAGTTAGGGAAAGTGATAATTAATTCTTGCAGTAATGCTCTGGCAATTGCCAATTCACCTTGTTCAATGGCTTGTAATGCTTGTGCGGTTACTCGATCAATTTGCTGCGAATCGATGGTTGTGTAAAATTCAGATTCATTAGGGTAGGTTGGATTGATCTGATTGATCTGATTGATCTGTTTGATCTGTTTGATCGGATTCGCGATATCAGATAAATCGGTTATAGCCTGTTGTGATAACGCAGCAGAAGTAAACACTCCGGTAATCAAAATCGAAGTCAATGCATAAAGGGTTAGGGATTTGTAAAAATTCATAATTCAGCTTCGTGATAAATCAACCAGCGATTGCCAGCAAGCGTTAATAGTAGCCATCTATGATGTTCTTGGTCGTGTTTCGTCCATTTTAATATTACGGCTGCATCGCGCGACGTAAATTGAATATCGCGCGTTACCGATTCCCAAGGCACAGGTCTGATTTTATCTATCGTGGGCGCAGGGTAACCGTTCACATAGTGATCGAGCCAGGCTGCGCTGTCATTTTCTTCAAGTGCATGCCACCAAGTGTAAAGCTCAAAATCTACCGTGGCGACAGATTTTAAACCGGCTGTGCTGTGCGCTGTCGAACTCACAAGGTGATCTAAATCTGACGAGGTTTGCCATGTGAATAGTGGCTCTACGACGTCGTTGTCTGTCTGCAGCGCTACTTGCCATGCCTTCTGGGCTTGATATTCGTGCAAGGATTTTAACTGCGCCACTGAATCTGCCGTTCGAGGTGCTAATGCAATGGCTCTTTCGAATGCGGCAATTGCTTTTTCCCACTGGCCACGTTGGGCTGCAATGACGCCCAGGTTGTGGTGTATTTGTGGCACTGCCTCACAGCTCTGTGCAAGAGTGGCAAGCCCACTCTGTGCTGTGTCAATATCTACTTCGTCGATATGCAATATGGCTTTATCGATAGCGCGCAAGCATTCGGCGTGTGTCAGGGTATTAGAACCCAGAGAAGAGTTTGCACTGAATGAAAGCGTAATGAACATCGCCAAGCACGCCCATACACTGGCGGCTTGCTGCGTTCGCTGATGGCGCATAATAGGTCAGGCATCTATATTCTTTGCGATAGTTTCGCACAGTGAGTGTCATGTTGGTTAAACGAGAAATTTTATATGTCCAAAGATGAGTCACTACCGTGGCGCGATGAAACCTTAGCCGTGCGGGCAGGGTTTGAACGATCCAATTTCGGTGAGCACGCTGAACCGATTTACACAACCTCTAGTTACGTGTTTGATTCAGCCGCCGCCGCTGCCGCCCGTTTCGGCGGCGATGCACCCGGCAACGTGTATTCAAGATTTACGAATCCCACAGTGCAAACGTTTGAGCGTCGTTTAGCTGCGCTGGAAGGAAGTGAAGCGTGTATTGCCACCTCGTCGGGCATGGCGGCAACCGCCAGCTTAGTTTTTGCCACGATGACGCAGGGCGATCATATGTTGGTGTCGCGAAATCTATTTGGTAGCACGGTCAATCTTTTGGGTAAATACCCTGCTCGTTTCGGTGTAGATGTCGAATTCATGGCAGGCTTTGATGTGAAGGATTGGGAGAAAAAAATTCGTCCCAGCACTCGTTATATATACATAGAAACGCCCACAAACCCACTTATGCGGTTAGCTGATATAAAAGCGTTTGCCGATATGGCGCATGCTCACGATGTTGAACTGATTGTTGATAACTGTTTTTGTACACCAGCATTGCAAAAGCCTATTGAGCTGGGTGCTGATATTGTCGTACATTCTGCCACTAAATTTTTAGACGGCCAGGGTCGGTGCGTAGGTGGTGCCGTGGTGGGGAGACAATCATTAATTGAAGAATTAACCGCTTACATGCGAAGTGCAGGGCCAACGATGAGCCCCTTTAATGCATGGGTGTTTACGAAAGGCTTAGAAACCTTGTCGCTTCGAATGAAGCAGCATTCGATCAATGCCGCATCGGTAGCCGCCGCCTTGCAATCTGTTTCAACCATACAGCGAGTGATATACCCAGGTTTAGCCAGCCACCCAGATCATGAATTAGCGAAGCAACAACAAAGTGATTTTGGCGGCATTGTGTCTTTTGAAATGGCAGGAGGGAAAGAGGCAGCATGGGCTTTAATTGATCGAGTGAAACTTTGCTCAATAACCGGTAACTTAGGGGATACTCGAACCACGATTACGCATCCTGCAAGCACCACTCACGGGCGGCTAACGCAGCAGCAACGAGATGATTCTGGAATTACCGATGGGTTAATTCGTTTAGCGGTTGGGCTTGAACACTCTGACGATATTATTAATGACTTGATTCAGGCTGGAAATGTATAAGCTGTAATCGATACAATGCCTATATAAAATGTTAAACCAACTGCCATTAACTGATCTTTTTCAAATCGGCGTGAAGGCCGTATTAGGTGACGTGGCGGTTGCGACTTCTCTTAATGCAAAACCGTTGCCTTCAAACGCACCGGTGTATGTGCTTGCTGTGGGGAAGGCGGCCAGTGCGATGATGGAAGGTGCGCTCCATGCTATTTCTGAACGCCCCATCGGTGGTTTAGTCATAACAAAGCCTGGGCATATGTCGGCAACGATTCAATCTCTGCCGTGGGTTCAAGTCATTGAATCTTCTCATCCCGTACCGGATGAGTTATCACTGCAAGCAGGCGCTGCTGTGGCCACCTTTGTTAAAAGTATTCCCGATGATGCACAGTTGTTGGTGTTGCTGTCTGGTGGTGCATCCGCTTTAATGGAGCGTTTAATTGATGGGTTAACGCTGATCGATTTACAAGAATTGAATGAAATGCTACTCGCAGGTGGTCTTCCCATCGGCGAAATGAATTCCTTGCGGAAAACGCTTTCAAGCGTTAAGGGCGGGAAGCTCAGCCAATTTTTACCCAACATTCCGGTAACACAATTAGTAATCAGCGATGTGCCTGGTGATGTGTTAAGTGATATTGGCTCTGGGCCATTGGCACCGCCTATTCCATCTGAAAGCATTCACCCTGGTGATGTTTTATCCGCTGCAACATCGAATGCATCAATTCAGCTGTCTGATCGTATCATTGCTTGTGTTAATGCCTTTGGCGTTATGCCCCCATCGCCTTCACATTGGGTGTGGCAAAACATTCAAACTCGAATTGTTGGATCCTCTTCAATCGCACAACAAGCGGTGTTAAACGCAGCAAAAGATCTTCCCTCAGCAGAGGCTTATCTTATCCGGTGTGTCGATTCCTTGAACGGTGATGTGGAAGCGATGGCTAAAAAAATCGCTAACACATTACTCGCAGAGACCAGCAATACCCTTCAAATCTGGGGAGGTGAAACCCACTGCGTTTTACCTAAAAATCCTGGGCGTGGTGGTCGTAATCAGCACTTAGCTTTAGCGCTTGCCAAGCACCTTGATGGGGCACCGCATATTCAAGTGTTGTGTTGCGGAACCGATGGTAGCGATGGGCCCACCGAGGATGCTGGAGCGTTGATCACAGGCAATACCGTGGCAGAAGGTAAGGCATTGGGGATGTCGGTAGATGACTATTTGCAGCGTGCGGATGCCGGTAGTTTTTTGCACGCCGTATCCGCTTTGATTACAACGGGGCCAACAGGCACCAACGTAATGGATTTAGTTATCGCTGAAACGACCCCGAATCATCGGTGATGTTTTAACAACCTATGGGCTGTATCATTCGATACGGGTAATGTTTGCAAGCTCTCGTAAAGCGGTAACACGTTCTTCCAATAAATTACGCACCATCAGGTTTTTTATTCCCGCTTTCACGGATTCAAAATCAGGCACTTGACCCGATCTTGTATCCACTAACTTAATGACGTGCCAACCAAATTGAGTTTGCACCGGTGCTTGGGTGATTTCACCTTTGGATAACGTGGATACTGCTGCGGTGAATTCAGCCACCATGGTGCCATCATCAAACCAGCCTAAGTCACCACCTTGTTTGGCAGATGGACCGGTGGAGCGTTCTTTGGCAAGTTCGGCAAAATCGTTGTTGTCGTTTAATGCGGCAATGATCTCTAAGGCATCGGCTTCGCTTTCTAACAAAATGTGGCTGGCGCGATATTCAGTACGTTCCAGTTGCTCCAGTTGTTTGTCATATTCTGCCCGTACTTGTTCATCAGAAACTTGCAACTCCGCACTAAGTGATTGCAGATAGGCGTTGGCCATTGTTTGCGAATACAACAACTGCAGCTGGGCTGCGATTTCAGGTTTTTCATCAAGCTTTTGGGTTTCGGCTCGTTGGGTCAGCAGCTCTAGGTCAATCAGCTCCAATAAAATGTCTTCTCGGTTGGGTGAATTTTCGCTATTGGTTAATTGTTGCTCAACTTGGGTGATCATGGCGAAAGGAATGTTGCGGCCGTTTACGTTGGCGGCGATGTCTGCAGGAAGCTTGCTGCCATCCTGTGCTGACGCGGTGTGACACATACCACTGAACCCGATGCTCAAAATACACAGGAAAAGGCGAAAAAATGGCGTAGAAGATTGATTTAATTCAAGCATTTGTAGAGCTGCCTTGGTGTCTGATGACCTGATACGCGTACAATTAGAGGCTGTAGAGCAGTGAGTTGCACTGAATGAGCCAGTTTTTCGAAATTCATCCGGATAATCCACAAAAGCGTTTGCTCGCGCAAGCTGTCGCTATCATTCGCAAAGGTGGTGTCATAGCCTACCCAACGGATTCTTGTTACGCATTGGGTTGCTTGGTGGGTGATAAGCAAGCGATGGATCGGATTGCCAGAATTCGAAGAATTGATGCGAAACATAATTTCACGTTGGTTTGTCGTGATCTTTCAGAAATTGCCACCTACGCCCATGTCGACAACCAAACCTATCGAACGTTGAAGTCGCTAACGCCTGGGCCTTACACTTTTATTATGCGTGCCACCCATGAGGTGCCACGTAGGTTACAAAATTCCAAGCGCAAAACGATTGGGGTGCGCGTACCGGACAACGCGATTTGTCAGGCTCTGCTGGATACGTTGGGTGAACCCATGATGAGTAGCACGTTAATTTTGCCTGAACAAGATGAGGCAGAAAATGATGCACACGACATTCGCAGTAAGCTTGAACACGCAGTTGATCTTATTATCGACGGCGGTGCTTGTGGCTTAGAACCTACCTCGGTGATCAACATTGATCAAGATGGTGCCATGTCAGTGCTACGAGAAGGTCGTGGCGACCTGTCGTTTTTACAATGAACGCGTATAATCGAAGAAACCCAGCGGTAGCCGCCTAATGCAAGCTAACCAGCCATCGGTTTCTGAACAGAATCCGACTGAATCCATACCGATTGCGAAAGTAGCCGGTGAGCCTCTTGTGCAAGTGCCAGAAGACTTGTACATCCCGCCCGATGCGCTCGAAGTTTTTCTAGAAGCCTTCGAAGGGCCTCTTGATCTCTTGCTCTACCTCATACGGCGTCAAAATATCGACATTCTCGATATTCCAATCGCCTCCATCACGGCGCAGTACATGAAATACATCGCCATGATGGACGTGATGAAATTTGAATTGGCGGCCGAGTATTTGTTAATGGCGGCCATGTTGGCTGAAATCAAATCACGCATGTTGCTTCCGCGAGTGGATGAAGATGGCGACGATGAAGATGATCCACGCGCTGAATTGATAAGACGTTTGCAAGAGTACGAACGGATTAAAGAAGGTGCGGAAAATTTAGAATCCATGCCGCGTATGGAACGCGATCATCACGTGCTGCAAATTGATGCCCCAAAAATAAAGCGTGAAGTAC
Source organism: uncultured Granulosicoccaceae bacterium (assembly GCA_938035125.1). GTDB lineage: Bacteria > Pseudomonadota > Gammaproteobacteria > Granulosicoccales > Granulosicoccaceae > Granulosicoccus. The sequence goes on from CALHNS010000110.1 coordinate 8,796, forward strand.
CCTTACCCGATTTAACGTTGAAAGAATTGCTGTTGGCATTAAAAGATGTGGCCGATAGAGCGAAGTTGGCAGAACACCACAACATCGCCCGAGAAACCTTGTCGGTTCGCGCTCGCATGACGCAAGTTTTATCGGTCATAAAAATTGGTGATCATTGCGAGTTCAGTACGCTGTTCAACCCGGAAGAAGGGCGAATGGGTGTGGTTGTTACTTTTCTTGCTGTGCTTGAACTGTGTAAAGAGTCGCTTATCTCTATTCAACAAAGCGAACCTTTTGCACCGATTTATCTTACACCCAGAATTGCAAGCCATGACGACGCCGAACGCGTTGATTTTGGCCCGCTTGACGATAACTCAACGGAGCCCGCTCCATGATGGACGCAAAACAAGTTAAGAATATTATCGAAGCTTGCTTGCTCGTAGCCGGTAAGGCGATGTCAGTACGGCAAATTGATAATTTGTTTGAAGGCGATGAACATCGCCCCGACAAAGAAACCATTAAAGCTTGCCTTGAAGAATTGCAAACTGACTATGAAGGTCGTGGCATTGAGTTAGTTCAGGTTGCCAGTGGTTATCGATTGCAATCACGCACTGAAGTCTCTGAATGGGTTGCCAGACTGTTTCCAGAAAAACCTCCGCGCTATTCACGCGCGTTGTTAGAAACGTTGGTGCTGGTGGCTTATCGTCAACCCATTACGCGCGGCGAAATCGAAGAAATTCGCGGCGTGGCTGTTAGTAGCAACATTGTAAAAACGTTGCAAGAGCGCGAGTGGGTTAAAGAAGTTGGATTCAAAGATGTTCCTGGTAAACCTGCTTTATTAGGTACCACACGGCAATTTCTTGATTACTTTAATTTGAAACGCCTAGACGATTTACCACCACTAGCTGATGTTAAAAATTTAGACGAAATGGATGCTGCGTTCATGGAAGCTGCAGGTATTGCACCTGCACAGGATTCACAAGCGGCTAACGATGGTGAAATGTCAGAAGAGCATCAAGAGGCGAATGCTGGGGAACATCAAAGTGCTAATGCTGATGGTGTTAATGTTGAAGAGAATCAAGATGTCAGTGCTGAAGAACATCAAGATGTCAGTGCTGATGAAGTTGTTGAGCCAAAATCAGAAGCGACAATGGATGTAGTGGCAACCGATGACAAGGATGCACCAGTAACCTTTGCAGGGCTTGTTTCTGATTTACCTCCACTGCAATCGCAAGCAGAAGATGAGCTTAACGATGATGACAATGCAGTTCGTAATGAGACTGACGAACACGTCGTTGAAAATACCGATGCAGAATCAATTAATGATGAACAACTAAATAACGAGCAGCAACAACAGGCAGAACATTCAGCAGAGACTGTTGATGAAGAGCAACAGAAACTTCTTTCTAAGATTTCAGATTTCGCAGAAGAGCATCAAAAAGATGTTCAAGTGCGAGATGAACTGGAAAGTCAACTTGAAACCCGCTATATAGATTCGAAGGACAGCGAATCAGCTGATCTTAATCCGCAAGATGGTAATACGAGCAGGGAAGTTGAACTGGTAACCGCGGAATCCGATGAACAGGAACTTTCCGAATCATCCCAAGCTGATTCACTTGGTGATGCAATTGATGCATCGGCCGCCTCGATTGATGTCTTGTCAGATACGTTCACGGGTGATGTACCCAGTGCCGGTGAAACACTGCATTGAATAGCTAGACAGAGAGACGCTTCGCAGGGATTTGCGACTCACCTAAAGGATAGAAGCGATTCGCGTGCCGCCCAGCAGCGATCGCCGCTAGCTCGCGCGCGCTCATTGAGCGTTATCCCTGGGCGTGAAGTTGAAAGATTTATCGGTGAACCATCCGCTATGTCTGAAACAAAATTGTCTCCAAAGCAGCCTACTGAAAGTACTCGCGACAAAGGGAAGTCAGCGCCTTCACAACGGAATGAATCGGTAGCAAAAAAATCATCCTTAATGTGGGGTGCGATTCCTATTGCAGATTCTTTTCCAGAATTTGTAGACAGTTTGAAAAGTCGATCGCCGAACCCTGTTGTGAAACCCAATGAAAGCCAATCGCAACCTCCGTTAGATTTTACGTTGCCAAAAGATTGGACAGAGCCTTCAGTAAATCAACATCGCACAACAGAGCAAACGTCTAAATCAGCAACGGCTCCCTCGGTCATTGTGGATGTGGACATCGCTAAGTATAAGGCGCCGGTGAAAAAGCAGCCTAAGCCCAAAGCACCCAAAGCACC
>CALHNS010000111.1 GCA_938035125.1 uncultured Granulosicoccaceae bacterium
CGCTATAAAACATACCAACTGCTGTATCAACTTTACCACACTCTGTGATTAAGTCGAGATTTAGTGCAACAGCACTCCTTAACGCTGGTATACAACTACCATAAAGTTAGCTGATATCCTTTAGATAGCCTTGGATCCTTGGCAAGTCAAGCTTTTAGTGCTTTTAATCGTTCTGTAAAACTCCTTGTGAATGCGCTTTATATTGCAGTATTAGTGTGACTTTGGTATAGCTTGAATTGAAATAATGAGCAAAAATATCTTGTTGTATTTGCACCGATACACATGAGGGGGCCACCTCAAGGAATCATGACGAGCCTCAGAGTTACACCATATTGGCTTAATAAATCATGAGAGGCCTGCTCAAACATCGCGTGCTGTGCCGGTGTCATGACCCCGTATTGCACCACTACGTCTAAATAAATGACTTGCGCATCCGCTTCGTAAAGCGTGGTTGTCTCCCCTTGCGAGGTGTGGCTAATCTGACCACTTTCGGCTAAAGGCTGAATCAAATTTTCTTGAACATGCTCGCCATCGGCCATCAGTTGCTGATAAAGACCGTCGGCGTTTACTGCCGGGTCGTAGCTAATAGCGGTTAGATCTCGACTGATCACAACATGCACACTGCCGTTGTTCCAAAAATCGGCCACAGGGAAAGAATGCGACCCCGACACACTGCCTGAATAAGGTGTTTGATCGTTAAGCGCTGCTTCAATCTGGGTCCCGCGCTCAATGCTTGGATAAGAGGTGAAGAAGCTTTGGCAATCATAAGGGCGAACATTGATATGAATGTGGTTCGATGCCGCCGGTTCATTAAACCCTACGGGTAAGGGGCTATTTGAGTCTTCGCACGGCTCATCAGTTGCCGCGTCAGTTGTGTCGGTTTCTTCTATTGAGCAGGCTTCGTATTCTGCGCGATTAAGTAGTGAGTATATTTCTGATGCGACGTCAGTTTGCGTCATTGTTGAAGATGAGAGTTTGGATGATGAGAAGCTGGCTCTGACCCGTTCTTGCTGATTATAGTTTAAATCCATGCGATACCCTTCGTTAATAATCGCAATAGGATACGAACCTAGAAATTCAATTCTCACGCCATGGTTTGAATGCCAGATTCTTTTTGGAATATTGGTCTCAATGTGCCCCAGTAGTGAATGAACATGAGTTTTATTTTTAAACAGTCGATGAGCAAACTGATTGCCTTTAGGAGTAAACGTGACGCGGTTGCCGCTAGGAAAACGAAGTAGCAGGTTTTCGTTTTGTGCGTACAGTCTTATGTTTAATTGATCACTAAGTTGTTCGCTTAGTTGTTCGCTTAATTGTTCACTATGAAATTCGTTATTAGCAATTTTAGCTATTGGATTAATTGCGCTGTGTAATGGTTCTGAACTATTTGCAAAGTTAATAACGCTTAACGTGTTGAACAAAACACCAATGATTAACCAGCTAACGTGCGTGTGGATATAACAACATTTTCTGATCATGCACCAAATTCCTTTTCGGTGAGGTTCTCTTAAGTTGGAACGGTATCGAGAAAGTATGACTTACACAACAAAAAAATAACAATAGAGGCAAATATCAAAAAATTCCTGCTTAAAAGTCAGAAAACTCTGATTGTATGAGCCTACGTAAAACGATAACGTTTGTTGGCCGGGGTGAAATGCTCGTGGCAACCGATAAGGAAGTCGCGGTTTGTGTTCTATCTCAGCACAACTAATACATGCATAACACAAGGAGTCTGTACGCATGCAACACGTTTTAAACAAGAGGTCTTCTGCCTCACAAGCTCATCCACGTGCACAAGGTCAAGGTATGACCGAATACATCATCATCGTTGCAATAATCGCTATCGGTGCCGTAACAGCATCCAGTTTTTTTGGGGCTCGCGTGCAGGCACAGTTTATTGCTATGGGTGCTGAGATATCGGGCGAAGACGGTGACCAAACAGGTGCCATTACGAAGCCTGAAGCCAAACAGGTTAACTTAGGAACGTATAACCAGTAGTCACTAGTAAGTGATGTGGCCGAGGCACAAGAAAGTGCCTCGGCATTTATTAAATGAACAGGTAAGGATGCCAAAATGAATTCACGTGAATCTGGTCAAGCCCTTCCTTTGGGTATCGCACTGCTATTAGCGGGTGCACTTATGGGCATTGTCTTGTTCAATACTGGTGAGGTTGTGGATGAAAAAACACGCCTTGCCAATGCCGCTGATGCAGCGGTTTATAGCGGTATTACCTGGCAAGCAAGGGCGCTGAATTTCAATGCGTATACCAATCGTGCCATGGTTGCTAACCAAGTGGCTATGGCCCAAGCCGTCAGTTTACAATCTTGGGCTGAATACGCTCGAACATCGACTGGTAACTTAAGTGCGGTGTTAGGAAGCGTGCCTGTTGTTGGGCAAATTGCGCATGTGGTAAATCAAGTTATGTCTACGATAGAGCCGCTTGTGAGCGGCTTAGGTACGGGCATTCTTGCTGTGGTAGATCCTATCAACTCTGCGTTATCAACGGCGCAAGAAGCCATGTTCATGTCTGCCTTTGTTGCAAGCCCACAAATAGTTAACTCAGTAGCTGAAGCGAACGATCCAAGAATAAAAACCGATTCGGCGTTTAGTCTGGGCTATATGGGTAACAACTTACATGAATGGAGCAATTTTACCGACCAATTTGAACCTACCGATGATGACGCCATGGATGAGCGGGTGGCCATGATAAATGCCTCCACCGACCCCTTTACTAACGATCGATCTTGGAACTTTTTTAAATCCTATTTACCGGTTGGATTGTTGGTTTGGCTGCGGGCTGAACGAAGTGGTGCTACCCGATTGTTAAGAGATGAAGAAACTGGCGATACCGAATGGAAAGCTATTGATACCTTGTCGCTGAACAGTAAGCTCTACTATTGGTTTCGTCGGTACAAACGCGTTGAAGCCCCCATAGGTTATGCGCTTAAATACGCTAACGACCAAGAAGAGAGTATTGAGAAGTGTAACTCTTCCCGAACTGGTCTGTGTAACGATTGGTTTGGAAGAAATCAAAGGGGGCAACGGTGGGCTCGAAACGTTAATTTCGATTTATCTGGCACCACTTACGAACCCAAAACAACAACTACCTATAAAGGTGTCAGAGCTTATCGTTCTTTGTCTAATGAAATAAGAAAAGAGAATGCACCACGCCTGTTAATGCGTACTGAGCTGCAATTAGATACAAGTGATATAAACGATGCAAAATCCATTGGGGTTGCTCCGTCCACAATCGCATCGGTGAATCAATCGAATGAATCGATGTTGTCATCACTCAGTTCTGCTGAAGTATTTTTCAATCGACCTGAAGACGATGCACGCGAAGAGTATGCCTCCGGTTACAACCCTTTTTGGACCGTGCGCCTAGCACCTACAACCAATGAGGCGCGTGTTGCCGCTATGACGCTTCGTGGTAGTGCACCAAATGTAATGGCTGTGGGTGCAAATTTAGCCGTATACGAAGGTAACGAATCGATTGAACTACCGCAAAACATAGGTTCTGGAGCCGATCTTCTAGCATGGTCGCCTAATTCTGTTGGCACTACGGCATCTGACATCCAGGGTTCTGGTGACTTAATGGAAGAGGTGCTAACCGATGTACTAGATGATGTGCTTTCAAGAATTCTACAAAGTGTGTTGTCCGGTGGAATTCAAACTGCGGTTAATGTTGGTGAGCAAGCTTTAGGCGGCGTTGATATAGACGAAATTATTACCACGGTGGATGAAGTCAATGAAGAGATTGAAGAACTGACCGCTCGTTACGAAGCCGCTCGCGAATCGATTTCTCAAGAATTCTCTACCCGAGCTGAATCATTAAGGGCTGAGCTTGATTCCCGACTGCTGGAAATTAATCAACTCATTGACGCGCTAGAAGAAGAGCAAAGTCGGGGGGCAGGAACCGATCGAGATGAGGAAATTCATCGAGAAATACAAGCTTTGATCGCGGAACGCGATGGGACAGGTAACCACATTGGCCTTGATGAAGAATTCAGAGAAAATTTAGCGGCAGAACTTGTGGAAATGGTTAGTCAAGAACTACCAGATTGGCCTATCAGTAGCCGAGATGCATTGTATGTTGTTGACGAGTATCTAAATTCTGGAGCAGATGTATCAAACCTTTTTAATGCAATAGATTTTGAGGATGACGAAAATGAGTAAACACACGCAATCGGGTGCTGCTTTGGTTGAGTCGATTCTCATCATATCGGTAATGATTGGACTGCTGGTTGCCATTCCATCAATAGCAAAGCGACAAGACATTCGCCAATCTACTGTGGATGCAAGCCGTTACACCACCTGGCAGATGACGGTATCAAACGCAGCGGATCGAGAGCTAGTCATTGATCGATTTTTTGCAGAACCTGATGCCTCTATAAGAAGTGTTCAAGCGGAGCTGGATGATAATGTGTTTTGGCGTGATCAGAACACACCCTTAGTACGCGAAGAGGCCTTTTCATCTGTTAGTAGCGACGAGCGTTTAACAAGAAATATTAATACGGGTGAATCGTTGGTGAATCTTAACTCGATAAATTTGGAAGTATTCGAGCAAGCGGCTGATGCTGGCGCTATTCCAGATACGATCACTAGAACCATTCGAACGGTGAGCGATTGGACGGGTGGTTCTAACGTCATTGCAGCCAACAGAGGAATTGTACAAACGGCACTTTCTGTGGGTTTGGGCGAGGGCGAGCAGGGCAATAATCAACGTGTGCAATGTTCTGGAATAGGCGGTGCTGCTGATGGTTGTTTTTCGGCAAGCAACGCTATTTTGGTAGACGGTTGGGAAGCTAAAAACAACGCAGCGATTGAAGAAGGTGCGAAGGCGATGGTGCCAACAAAGTTACTCGATCCATTGGGTGAGGTGCTGGACGCGCTATCGGTGGTGCCACTGCTAAAAGAATTCAAGCATATGGACGACAGTTTTGGGTGTGTTAATTCAACACTTTTGCCCACTAAAGAACTGACTGGCGAGATATCTGCCACGGAAGGGGTGCCTCATGCGTGTTAACACGGCTGTGCTCCTATTGCTGTGTTGGTTACCGAACACAGTGTTAGCTAATACGATGGAAAAATTTCCCGAACCGCCTCGCACTCAATCTTGGTGGGTTTCCAAAGGGAATGTGCACAATGGGCAAGTGGTGTACATAAAACGTTTTAAAAGCTCGTTAAACGCCGATGCCGTAGCCGATTTTTATCGTCATGAATGGCGTACAGATTCTGATGTGCCAGGTTATATGCAAAACGAACAAGAGGGTTGGTTGTTCATCAGTCACTTAAAACCTGTTTATCAATGGGTGGTTCAGATTAAGCCGTCATCTACTGGATCTGGCAGCGAGGGTATGTTGTCGGCAATGAAGTTAAAAAGTGGGGGCTCAAATAAACACTTGCGACGAAAGAAGTTTACCGAATCGCTTCGAGGCGGTGATTTGTTGTCATCCACTGAATCAACTGAGCCTAGTCCTGCTCGAACGCAAATGCATTTATACCCAAACAGACCTAATCGCGTGGCGAATCAGTTTAAAACACACATGGTATCGACAGGGTGGTCATTGCAAGATGAGTATAAGCATCAAGGGGCGTTTACTCAGCGATTCGAAAAAGCCAAACGTCAGATAGATGTGGCACTAGTGGCCCACGAAGGAAATAAAACATTAGTATTTTTCAACGAGGTGCTTCATCGTGAAAACTAATAACCAACGAGCCGTAAAACGCCAATGCGGAAGCGTTTTAACCGAATACACAATAACAACAGGAATAATCGTTGTTGCACTGTTTGTACCGATACCAGGGTTGGGTGAATCAGCCATCGATTTGGTGATACGAGCGTTGAATGAATTTCAGGCACATTCGGTTGTTATGTTGTCAATGCCGTAACCCATTAACGTTGTGAAAAGGAGGGCAGGGAATGCCAATAGTGAATAAAAAATCGGATCAAAAAAATAAACGAATTGGACGTATCGTTTTATTTTTATCCTCTGTTGGATTAGGAGGTGTAGGGGTCTACTTTGCGAACGATTACATTCGAAGTGAAGTGGCAGGCATTCGGCAACAATTCGAAAAAACAGAGCCTATGGTAGATGTTGTGGTGCCAGCAATGAATATGAGGCGTGGCGACACTGTCGATAGTTCGATGATGTCGGTTAGGCAAATACCAGAGCAGTACGTTGATACCAACAGCGTTACAGCGAATACCTTCAGCCAAGCCGATGGGCAGCGATTAGATTTTGATATCGATGCTGGATCGGCTTTGCTTTGGGCGCATTTAGAGGGCGGAACCACACCAACATTTTCTGGCAAAGTTCCAGATGGAATGCGCGCTTTAACGGTGCAAGTTGATGAGATCAATAGCGTATCAGGGTTTTTACAGCCTAAAGATCGAATTGATTTGTTGTTCACTCATGGAAGTGGAGATAAGAAAAAAATACGTCCACTGATTCAAAATCTAAAAATTATCGCAACCGGTGTTCAAACCATGGTGGATAAGGCAAGCCATGTGGGTCAGCGTGTGTTCTCAACCATCACCGTGCAAGTAAACCCACTAGATGCAAAGAAAATAACCTTAGCTCAGCAAATTGGGTCTTTAACAGCGGTG